>JBOHSD010000010.1:0-85528 GCA_050733075.1 Gemmatimonadales bacterium | reverse complement strand
AGGTGGCGCTCGTCGCCGGCATGCGCAAGCTCCTCACCATCCTCAACGCGATGCTCGCGCACCAGACCCCCTGGCGCCCCGAACTCGCTTGACAACCCAAGACAGTTGCTGAGCGAAGCGAAGGATCGGCTGGGCTGACGCTTGCATCCGGATCTCGAACCGCCTACCCGCTTACCCGCTTACCCGCCAGCTCCTCGAACCTCGCCGTGAAGTGTCGCAGGAAAGGCGCCTGCTCGACCAGCCGGTAGCCGGTTACTTCGGACCGCCGCTGCCAGATCTCGAGAATGGCTTCCACCACGTAGTCCACATGACTCTGGGTGTAGACCCGGCGGGGGATCGCCAGGCGGACCAGCTCCATGGCTGCCGGCGTTTCCTCGCCGGTCTCCGGCACGCGGCGGCCGAACATTACCGTGCCGATCTCCACTGCGCGGATGCCGGCCTCCCGGTACAGCTCGGCCACCAGCGCCTGCCCGGGAAGCTCCAGGGGAGGGATCTGCGGAAAGAACGCGGCGGCGTCGAGGTAGATGGCGTGACCGCCGGGCGGCTGCACTATGGGAACGCCGGCCCTGGAGATGTGCTCGCCGAGGTATGTGGTCGAGGTGATCCGGTACAGCAGGTAGTCTTCGTCCAGAGCCTCCCGTAGTCCCACCGCGATCGCATCGAGGTCGCGTCCCGCCATTCCGCCGTAGGTGGGGAAACCCTCCGTCAGGATCAATAGGTCTCGCTCCTTCGAGGCCAGCAGCTCGTCGTTGGTGGCGAGCAGGCCTCCGATGTTGGCCATGCCGTCCTTCTTGGCCGACATGGTACAGCCGTCGGCGTAGGAGAACAGCTCCCGCGCGATGTCGATCGGCTTTCGATCGGCATAGCCGGCTTCCCTGAGCTTGATGAAATAGGCGTTCTCCGCGAAGCGGCACGCGTCTATGTAGAGCGGAATGCCATGCTCCCGGCAGATGGTCGACACGGCTCGCACGTTGGCCATGGATACCGGCTGCCCTCCGCCGGAGTTGTTGGTCACCGTGAGCATGCAGAGCGGAATGCGCTCCCTACCCACTCGAGCCACCAGCTCTCGCAGGCGGTCTAGGTCCATGTTTCCCTTGAAGGGGTGCCGCGCCGACGGTATCTGCCCTTCCGGGATGACCAGGTCGAGGGCCTCGGCGCCGGTGAACTCGATGTTGGCGCGGGTGGTGTCGAAGTGGGTGTTGTTGGGGACCACGTCGCCCGGCTTGCAGAGCGTGGAGAAGAGAATCCGCTCCGCGGCGCGTCCCTGGTGGGTGGGGAGCACGTGCTTGAAGCCGAAGATGTCATGGACCGCCTCCTCGAAGCGATACCACGAGCGGCTGCCGGCGTAGGACTCGTCGCCCCGCATTACCGCGGCCCACTGCTCCGAGCTCATGGCAGCGGTGCCGCTGTCGGTGAGGAGGTCGATGAGCACATCGTCGGCCCGGAGCAGAAACACGTTGAACCCGGCGGCTCGGAGCTTCTCTTCCCGCTCGCCCCGGGTGGTCATACGGATCGGCTCGACCGACTTGATCCTGAACGGCTCGATGATGGTACGCATGGAGTAAATAGTGCCAGTGTATCGTGGGTCACAGCAAGCGGCAGGCGGGCGCCGCCATGATTGCGCCCGTACGGCGGCCCGGGCCGTTGTCTGACCACTCTCTACCGGCAGGCCAGTACTGTGACATCGCTGCATGGCAGGCGTCCGATTGCAGTAATCGCCGTCTTCTGTCTCGCGGCCGCCTGCTCCGGCACTCCCGAGCGGCCGGTTTCGGCCGCCGAGACTCCACGGGCCGACATCCTTCCGGCACGGACTCCGTCCCATACCACGCTTTCCGTACCACCTGATGATGGTCAGTGGCTCATGTCGGGCCGAGACTTCGCCTCGACCCGTTACAGCGGACTGGATCAGATCACCGCGGCGAATGCGGGGCGGCTCCGGTTGGCGTGGACCTTCTCCACCGGGGTTACCCGGGGCCACGAGGCGGCGCCCATCGTGGCCGACAACACGATGTATATCGTCACCCCGTTTCCCAACCCGCTCTACGCCCTGGATCTCACCCAACCTGGCGCACCGATGAAATGGAAGTACGAGCCGAAGCCGGTCTCGGTAGCGCAGGGAGTGGCCTGTTGCGACGTGGTAAACCGGGGCGCGGCTTACGCGGGCGGACGGCTCTTCTACAACACCCTGGATAACCACACCGTGGCAGTGGATGCCGCCAGCGGAAAGGAGCTCTGGCGAACCCGGCTGGGTGACATCAATAGAGGGGAGAGCATGACCATGGCGCCCCTGGTGGTCAAGGGGAAGGTGCTGGTGGGTAACAGCGGGGGAGAATTCGGGGTGCGAGGATGGCTCACGGCGCTCGATGCCGGCAGCGGTGAGGTCGTCTGGAGGGCCTACAGTACCGGCCCGGACGAGGACGTACTGATCGGCGAGCGGTTCAAGCCGTTCTACCGCTCGGACCGGGGAAAGGACCTGGGCGTCAGGACCTGGCCCGGAGATGCCTGGAAGATCGGCGGCGGCACCGTCTGGGGCTTTCTCTCGTTCGATCCCGATCTCGACCTGATCTACTACGGCACGGCGAATCCCGGGCCGTGGAATCCCGACGTTCGGCCGGGCGACAATAAATGGACTGCGGGGATCTTCGCCCGCGACCCCGACGACGGCCAGGCGGTGTGGTTTTATCAGACCAGTCCCCACGACCTCTTTGACCACGACGGGATTAACGAGAGCATACTGGTCGACCTGCCCTGGCAGGGCCGGATCCGTAAGGTACTGCTGCATCCCGGGCGTACCGGGTACATGTACGTCATTGACCGAGAGACCGGCGAAGTCCTTTCGGCCAGGCCCTTCAGCTTCATTACGGCGGCCAAGGGGGTGGATCTGAAGAGCGGTCGCCTGATCCCCAATCCGGCCAAGGAGCCACGCAACGGTGTCGTGGTTCGACAAATCTGTCCCGCGGCGCCGGGGGGAAAGGATTGGCAACCGGCCGCCTGGTCGCCCAGGCTGCGGCTTCTCTTCATTCCTCACCAGAACCTCTGTATGGACTTCGAGAGCGTCGCAGCCAACTACATCGCCGGCACGCCGTACGTCGGCGCCAACGTCAAAATGTACGCCGGCCCGGGCGGACACCGCGGCGAGTTCACCGCGTGGGATCCGATCGCGGGGCGGCCGGTCTGGAAGATCAGGGAGCGCTTTCCGGTCTGGAGTGGGGCACTGGTGACGGCGTCCGACGTGGTCTTCTACGGCACCATGGACGGGTGGTTCAAGGCGGTTGACGCGGGTAGCGGAAAGGAGCTGTGGCGCTTCAAGACCGGGTCCGGGATCATCGGCCAGCCGATCACCTATCGCGGGCCCGACGGAAAACAGTACGTGGCCATCCTCGCGGGTGTGGGGGGGTGGTCGGGCGCGATCGTCGCGGGGAACCTGGATTCGCGCGACTCCAGCGCCGCCCTGGGCTTTGCGAATGCGATGAAGGACTTACCGCAGGCGACCACAAAGGGTGGGATGCTGTATGTGTTCGCGCTTCCGTAGGCGGGGCAGCGGGGCAGGGGGGCGGCGGGGCAGGGCGGCTCCGGTTACCCTGGTCGTACTGCTGACAGTGATCTTCACCGGGTCGGTTGCTGCCCCGCTGCCCCGCAGTCCCGCTGACCGCCTGCCCAGCGGCCCCGCTGACCGCCTGCGTGTCTGTGCCGATCCCAACAACCTGCCGTTCTCCAACGCACGAGGCGAGGGTCTCGAGAACCGGCTCGCCGAACTGGTGGCACGTGAGACCCGTACCCGGGTTGACTACTTCTGGTGGGCACAGCGGCGCGGGTTCTTCCGTAACACGCTGAACGCCGGCCACTGTGACGTCGTGATGGGCGTGCCCCACGATCTGCCGGCAGTGCTCACCACCCGGCCCTACTACCGCTCCAGCTATGTCTTCGTGAGCCGCGCCGATAAAGAGCTCGGCATCGATTCCTTCGACCATCCTGCGCTGCCGCGACTTCGCATCGGTGTCCAGGTGGTCGGTGACGGCGCCAACACGCCGCCGATGAACGCCCTGGCCCGCCGCGGCCTGGCCCGCAACCTGGTCGGCTACACTGTGTTTGGTGACTACAGCCAACCCAACCCCCCTGCCCGCATCATGGATGCGGTGGCTCGGGGCCAGGTGGATATAGCGGTGGTGTGGGGTCCGTTGGCGGGCTATTTCGCGAGCCGGGAGTCTACCCCGATGAAGCTGGTGCGCCTGGCGCGCGATGCCGAAGAGCGGCCGCTCTCATTCGCCATATCCATGGGGGTCCGGGCTGGCGATACCGCCTTACGAGCCAGGCTCGACCGGATCATCGAGCGGCGGCGGACTGCGGTCGAGCAGCTGCTGGATGAGTACGGGGTGCCGCGGGATAGTCTGCCACTGTCAGGATCATGAAACTCTCGATGCTGGCGGGCGCGTTAGTAGTGGGGCTCACCCTCCCTGCCTGCGAGCGCGAGGAACGGAACTTCGAGGTCTTGCCTGCGGCGGCGATCCGTAGCCCTTACGACGATAACGCCTACGGCACGGCGCAGGGCAAGTGGCTCTTCAGTCAGATGAACTGCGTCGGGTGTCACGCACACGGCGGTGGTGGCATAGGTCCGGCGCTGATGGACGACCAATGGATCTACGGGAGCGAACCGGAGAACATCTTTCAGAGCATCGTTCAAGGCCGGCCCAACGGCATGCCGGCATTCGGCGGCAAGATCGTTCCCGACCAGATCTGGCAGCTGGTGGCCTACGTGCGGTCGATGAGCGGGCTGCTTCGCAAGGACGTGGCCCCCGGGCGTAGCGACGGCATGCAGGTGCGGAGCCAGGAGCAGGCTACCAAAAAGGCGCGGCCGGTCCGATCCGGTGTGCCCCCCTCGGGGGAAGGCCGTTGATGGCGTTCCAATCGACCCCTCCGATGCAGGGGGGCCACTCGGCCCTGGATCCATCCAGCCCCCAGGCGGCGCTGATCCTCCGGCTGGGCGACGCCATGTACGTTGTCGCGGCCGTGATATTCGTCCTGGTGGTTTCGGCGCTGCTCTGGGCAGCATTTCGGCGGCGCGACCCCGGGGAGGCAAGCCGCCCGAACCCCAGGGAACGGCCGATGGGAATAGCGGTACTCTCGGCGACCGGACTCACCGTCGTCATCCTGTTCGCCTTTCTGATCGCCGATCTGGCGGTGGGCCGTGCGATAACCGTGAGTCCCGGCGACGAGGCGATACAGATCCGGGTGACGGGGCACCAGTGGTGGTGGGAGGTCCAGTACCGCGATTCGATTCCGCAGAATTGGGTGACTACAGCGAACGAGATCCACGTTCCCGTGGGCCGCCCGGTGGTCTTCGAGCTCCGCTCCGACGACGTGATCCACAGCCTCTGGCCGCCCAACATGGGCGTGAAACGCGATCTGATCCCGGGCGACGAGAACAGCGTCTGGTTCCAGGCCGACACCGCGGGCGTTTACGAGGGCCAGTGCGCCGAGTTCTGCGGGCACCAGCACGCCAAGATGCGATTTCTCATCATTGCCGAACCGCCCGACCGGTTCGCAACCTGGCTGGAACGGCAGCGTGATACCGCGCTCACGCCAACCGATTCGGTGGCGCGGCGGGGCCAGGAAGTGTTTTTGTCATCGCCTTGCGTCATGTGCCACGCCATCGCGGGGACGCCGGCCGGCAGCCGGGTGGGGCCCGACCTCACCCACCTGGCCAGCCGGCGAACGATCGCGGCGGGAAGCCTGCCCAACAATCGGGGGAACCTGGCTGGCTGGATCGTCGATCCCCAGCGGATCAAGCCGGGGGTCCGGATGCCTCCCAACCAGCTGGACCCCGAGGACCTTCAGGCACTCCTCACCTATCTGGAGAGCCTCGAGTGAGCGTCGGCCGGCCGGGCGATACCGGTGCGCGATCGGCGCGCGGGGATGATCGACCTCGCTTGCAGCTGGAGGCGACCTGGCGGGGCTCCGGCGGACTATGGGGTTGGCTCACCAGCACCGATCACAAGTCTATCGGCAAGCGCTATCTCTTCACCGCCTTCCTGTTCTTCGTACTCGGCGGAATAAACGCGGCGCTGATGAGGGCGCAGCTCGCCCGGCCCGAGAACACCCTGCTGGGCCCCGACCAGTACAACCAGATCTTCTCGGCCCACGGCACCACCATGATGTTCCTCTTCGCCGTGCCGGTGATGACGGCCCTGGGGATCTACTTCGTCCCGCTCATGGTCGGGGCTCGCACCATCGCCTACCCGCGCCTCAACGCCTACGGGTACTACGTGTACCTGATCGGCGGCCTGCTGCTCTACACCGGCCTGCTTACCAATACCGGGCCAGACACCGGCTGGTTCAGCTACGTGCCTCTGGCCGGGCCCGAGTTCTCCCCCGGGAAGCGGGCCGATGTGTTCGCCCAGACGGTCACCTTTACCGAGATCGCGGCCCTCGTGGGTGCCGTCGAGATCATCGCCACCGTCTTCAAGAGCCGCGCCCCCGGCATGTCGCTGAGCCGGATGCCCCTGTTCGTCTGGGCTCAGCTGGTAACGTCCTTCATGATCCTCTTCGCGATGCCCTGGGTGGCTACGGCCAGCATCTTCCTGGCCATGGACCGGCTGATCGCCACCCATTTCTTCAACCCGGCGGAGGGCGGCGACCCCCTCCTGTGGCAGCACCTGTTCTGGTTCTTCGGGCACCCGGAGGTCTACATCATATTCATCCCCGCCCTCGGTATGGTGTCTCAGATCGTGAGCACCTTCACCCGGCGCGAGATCTTCGGATATCCGGTGATGGTGCTGGCGCTCATCATGACCGGTTTCCTGGGGTTCGGACTCTGGGTCCACCACATGTTCACCACCGGCATCCCGCAGCTCGGGCAGACCTTCTTCACCGCCGCCAGCATGATGATCGCCATTCCGAGCGGGGTGCAGATCTTCTGCTGGATCGCGACCATCTGGTCCGGACGGCCCCGCTTCGGGGTGCCGTTCCTCTTCGTGCTGGGCTTCGTCGTGCTCTTCATCATCGGTGGCTTCAGCGGGGTGATGATCGCCTCGGTATCCTATGACCAGCAGGTTCACGACACCTTCTTCGTCGTCGCCCACCTGCACTACGTGCTGCTGGGTGGTGCCGTCGCCCCGCTGTTCGGAGCCATCTATTACTGGTTTCCCAAGCTGACCGGCCGGGTTCTGAGCGAGGCCCTGGGCCGCTGGCATTTCGCACTCTTCTTCATCGGCGTCAATCTGACGTTCTTCCCGATGCACTGGCTCGGGCTCGATGGGATGCCCCGGCGGGTGTACACCTACCTGGCCGAGACGGGCTGGGGTGAGTTGAACCTGTTGGCGAGCCTGGGTGCCCTGACCATAGCAGTCAGCGTGGCCATTTTCCTGGTAAACGTTGCCCGGAGCCTTACCAGCGGCGATCTCGCCGGAGACAATCCCTGGAACAGCGAGTCGCTCGAGTGGGCCACGAGCTCTCCTCCCCCGAGCTACAACTTCTTTCACATCCCGGTGGTGCAGAGCCGCACTCCATTGTGGAGCCGGACACCCGACAGCCCCGTGGTGGTCGGCCTCAGGCACGACATGCGGGAGGTACTCCTCACCACGGTCCTGGACGCACTCCCGGATTCGCGGCACCGTCACCCGGGCGATTCCATCTGGCCAATGCTGACGGCACTCGCCACGGGGGTCACCTTCATCACTCTGATCTTCACCCCCTGGGGGCTGCCTCTCGGTAGCGTGCTGCTGGCCATCACCTGCACCGCCTGGGCCTGGCCCGACCGTGAGGAGTACGAAGAGCAGGTGCAGCAGGAGGCCGCGTGAGCTCGGTGCCATCGGTCATGGACGTGTCCCGGCTTCCGACCACGACATTCGGCACCCGGAGCCTGGCGTGGTGGGGGACGCTCGGCTTCATGGTGATCGAGGGTGTGACGCTGTTCATATCGGTAGTGGCCTATTTCTACCTGCTTCAGAACTTCCAGAACTGGCCTCCCGAGCACATCGTACGCCCGGGGATCTTCTGGCCGACGGTGCAGGTGGTGCTGCTGCTTGCCAGCCTGGTCCCCATAGGCCTGGCCGATCGCGCGGCCCACAGCGTGGACTGGGGGAAGCTGCGGCAATGGCTCCTGGTGGCGTTGGCATTCGAGGTTGCGGCGCTGGCGGTCCGGTGGCAGGAATTCCTCGCGCTCAACGTGCGATGGGACACCAACGCCTACGGCTCGGCGGTCTGGACCATCGTGGGATTTCACACCACCCTCCTGGCGGTGGATGTAGTGGAGACCGGGGTCATGGTGGCGCTCTTGTCGAGCAGCAGGCGCGTGGAGCGGCATCTCTCCGATGCCAGCGATGTGGCCTTTTACTGGTATTTCCTGGTGGCCATGTGGATACCGATTTACCTGATTGTCTACCTGGGGCCTCGGTTCCTGTAGGAGCGATGATAGTGGTAATCGATCTTGCACGGCACGTTGGTGAGCGAAGGAGTGTGTTGCCCCTATGGGCCGGAAGTCTGCTGGTGCCAGCCGCCGTACTGGCCGGGCTCGAGGTGGCATACCTCCTGGTTCCGCGGGCCTGCCGGACCGGAAACCTCCTCCCGGTACACCTGACCCATCTGGCTACTCTCCTTCTGGCGCTCACCGGCGGAGCCGTTGCTTGGCGGCAGTGGCAGCGCTGGGGAGCTTCAGAGGATGGGCGTGCAGGAGTGGCCGGCTTCCTTGCCGGTCTCGGTCTGCTGGTGAGCGCGGCGTTTACCCTGGTGAGCGTGGCCCTCTGGCTGCCGAGCTTCGTGCTGAGCCCATGCCAATGAAAAGGAATGGCGGAACAAAAACGGGTGTCGCCCTGAGCAAAGCGAAGGGGCCGAAAGGTTGCCTGGAGTGACTATCCCTGCTCGTCTGACCTGGGCACACGATGGAAGCCCGCTCGCACCTCACGATCTCTGGAGCGCGTGGAGCTTCGAGCCGGCGGTGGTTGCGGGGCTGGTCCTGTCGGGTTGGCTCTACCTGCGGGGAGTGCGAGCCATCTGGCGGAGCGCAGGGCGGGGTCGCGGAATCAGAGGCTGGGAGGCGGCCGGGTTCGGCGTGGGCTGGCTCACTCTGGCTATCGGGCTGGTCTCGCCCTTGCACCGGCTCGGTGAAGCGCTCTTCACCGCGCACATGGTTCAGCACGAGCTGCTCATGGCGGTCGCGGCTCCTCTGCTGGTGCTGGGGCGTCCGATCGTGCCCTTCCTCTGGGCGCTGCCGATGTCATGGCGGCGTACCGCGGGCAGCCTATCATCGGCCGGTCCGGTGAAACGCTCCTGGGAGTTGTTGACCCTCCCTTCCGTCGCCTGGGTGGTCCACGCCCTTGCCATCTGGCTCTGGCATGCCCCCGCCCTCTATCAGGCCACGCTCGGAAGCGACGCGATTCACACTCTCCAGCACGTGAGCTTTCTGGGGACGGCGCTGCTCTTCTGGTGGGCGCTGTTGCGCGGCCGGGAGGGTCGCCTGGGCCGACCCGCTGCAGTGATCTATCTGTTCACCACCGCCATGCACACCAGCCTGCTGGGCGCTCTCCTTACCTTCGCCGACCGCCTCTGGTATCCCCTCTACGAGGCAACCACGGCCCCCTGGGGACTTACCCCCCTCGAGGACCAGCAGCTCGCGGGTGTAATCATGTGGGTGCCGGCAGCGCTGGCCTACCTCGTTGCCGCCCTGGCACTGGCCGCGACCTGGCTGCGTGAGCCGGCGCCGCGGACCGCCTTCGACCCGCACCTGCTTCGGTAAGGAGGAAATCCCCATGGCGAGTGCCCGCAGCGGTCGAACTGCGCAGCCGTCAGGTCCTTCTCCCGGAGGCGACCGGCGGGGCTGGCAAACGCGGGACATTCTGCGCACGCTCGCCATCATCGCCGGCTTCTACATAGCGCTCCAGCTGCTCTGGGTCGGACGTTCCATAGTCCTGCTTACCTTCCTCGGCGTTTTATTCGGGCTCGCCCTCACCGCCGGAGTGGACCGGTTGGAGAACCGCCGGGTGCCGAGGCCGTTGGGAGCAGTACTCATCATGCTGGCGTTCGTAGGGGTTCTGGTCGGTATCGGCGCGGCGACGGCACCGAGCATCACGAACCAGCTCCAGGAGCTGAAGACCCAGCTCCCCGAGGCCGTCCGCAAGATCCAGGGGTGGATCCGGGAGCGGCAGGAGGGCGTCACCGAGGTGCTGAATCAGGTGTCGCCGCAAGAGCCAGGAGCGGGAGAGCCGGGCGCAGCCGGTGAACCGAGACAAGGCGGCCAGCAGCAGCCCGGGGAGCAAGCCCGCGAGGATGGGGACAGAGCTCCGGTTTCGCTGGGGCAGGGGGTGGTGGAGCAGATCGGGGGCGTGGGACGGCACCTCTTCGGGTTTTTCTCCTCTACGCTGGCCGTGCTCGGGGGCACGGTCTTGATCCTCTTCATTGCCATCTTCGTGGCCATCGACGCGAAGACGTATCAAGACGGACTTATGCACCTCTTCCCCCACGAGGCCCGGCCCCGGGCGCGAGAGGTGCTGAGCGGCACGGCCATGATGCTCCGCCGGTGGTTGCTCACCCAGTTGGTCGGCATGGTGGTCGTCGGTGTGCTCACGGCGGTAGTGCTCGTTCTCATCGGGATCGAGGCCGCGTTGGCGCTCGGCATCATCGCGGGGATCCTGGAGTTCATCCCCATCGCGGGTCCGATCCTGGCCTCGATTCCAGCCATCGCCATGGGTTTTCTGGACGGCCCCGAGAAGGCGCTCTACGTGGCTCTCGCGTACGTCGCCATTCAGCAGGTGGAGGCCAATCTTCTGTATCCACTGCTGATGCAGAAGGGGCTCGAGCTCCCGCCGGTGCTCACGATCTTCACCCAGGGGCTCTTGTCCATCGTGTTCGGGTTCATGGGTCTTCTGGTGGCGGTGCCCATGCTCGCCGCCGTCATCGTCCCGATCAAGATGCTTTACGTGCGGGACGTGGTGGGTGACGAGGTGAGTCTGCCGGGAGACGGCGGAGACGGCGGAGAGGACGGAGAGGGCGGAGAAGACGAAGCGGCGAGGCCGCCTTGAGCAAACTGCTCAAGATCGCGCTCGGCATCTTTACCAGCATAGGCGGATTCCTCGAGGCCGGCGCCATCGCCACCACGGCTCAGGCGGGAGCCGCGTTTCGATTCCAGTTGATCTGGTCGATCGTGCTGGGTACCATCTGCGTAATTTTTCTGGTCGAGATGTCGGGCCGGTTCGCTGCGGTCAGCAGTCATACGATCAAGGACGCGCTGCGAGAGCGCTTCGGGCCCCGGATCTTCATGGTGACGCTGGTGAGCGACACGGTCATCAACCTGCTGGTGCTGGCCGCGGAAATCGGCGGCATGAGCCTGGCGCTTCAGCTGGTCACCGGGATGGGCTTTCAATGGTGGGTATTGCCGGCGGGAGCGCTGGTCTGGCTGATTCTCTGGAAAGGAACCTTCGGCCTCATCGAGCACGGAATCGCTCTCCTGGGTTTGACCGCCGTCGCGTTCGTCATCGCCGCGCTGAAGTTGAGCCCGCCGGCAGGAGACGTGGCCGCCGGTTTGTTGCCGAGCCTGCCTGCCGAGCGGCCGGCTCACTACTGGTTCAGCGCGGTGAGCATACTGGGGGCGGCGATCAGCCCATACCTCTTCTACTTCTACTCCTCTGGCGCCATCGAGGATCATTGGGACGAGGACCATATCGGGGTGAACCGGGCCGTAGCCATTGTCGGCATGAGCTTCGGCGGGTTGCTGGCGGTTGCGGTCCTGATAGTGGCGGCAATGGTCTTCCACCCGTTGGGCATTGAACCGGACCGGTTCGAGCAGCTGGCGCTGCTGCTCACCGAGCCACTCGGCCGTGGGGCCCTCTGGCTGTTTGCGGTCATACTATGGATCTGCTGCCTCGGCGCAGCTCTCGAGCTGGCCCTGGCCACGGCCTACTCGTTCGCCCAGGGGCTGGGATGGAACTGGGGTGAAAACATCCGGCCAAGCCACGCGGCTCGCTTCACGCTGGTGTACACCTTGATCATCGCAGCAGCCACGTTGCTGATGGTCACCGGTATCGACCCGCTGAAGCTGACGCTCTTCTCGATGGCATTGACCTCCCTGATTCTCCCGGTGGTTACGATTCCATTCCTCGTTCTCATGAACGATCCCGACTACATCGGCGAGCAGGGAAACGGCTGGATCGGAAATGCAGCGGTCATCGGAATCAGTCTGCTGGCGTCGCTCCTGGCGCTGGTCGCCATCCCGCTTCAGCTGATGGGAGGGTGAGTGGATATCGGGCGCGAGATTCTGGACCAGCAGCTGGTGGATCGCAGCGGTGTGAAGATGGGCAAGGTCGACGGCCTGGTGCTCGAGCTGCGAGACGATGCGCCGCCGCGGGTGGCGGCACTTCTCACCGGTGGGCACCTCCTCGCCCGCCGGCTCCACCCTCGGATCGAGTCCTGGGTGGAGCGGCTCACTCGGGGCTGGGGTCCTAAAAACGACGTCCCCTGTCGCATTCCCTGGTCCAAGGTCCGGAAGATCGGGGTAGACGTGAAGGTGGACGTAGAGGTGGAACGGGCCATCCCATGGGAACGCTGGGTCCGCGATCACATCATCGGTCGCATTCCGGGGGCATGACCATGGGCGCTCGAGAGGTGCACCTGGAGGACCTGCTGGGGAGAACGGTGCGCAGCGCAACCGGCCGGCCGATCGGCCGGATCGATGACGTTCGGACGGAGCCGCATGGCGAGGAGTACCTGGTCACCGAGATCATCCTGGGCGAGCTGGGTCTGGTGGCCAGGCTGCTCCACTTTGCCGAGCAGCTGCCGACGTTCCGTGCCCTGGGTTTGGCGAGACGTTACCACCTGCGTCCGATTCCGTGGCAGTGGCTCGATCTGTCGGACCCCGAAGCCCCGCGCTTCCGCCGCTCCAGCCAGGGTGAGGAGGACTAGATGTCCGAGAACCAGCCCGAGTCGGGCACCAGGCTCAGCGCGGTCGAGATCGTCGAGAACATCCTCCAGCCCGCCAAGAAGGAAATGCGGCGTCCGGCGGGTGCGCTGTTCCTATCCGCCCTCGCCTCAGGGTTGGTCATCGGCTTCAGCTTTCTCGCCAGCGCGTTTGCCTCTCAACTGGTCTCGGAGCCGTACCGACATGCCGCGGCGGCGGCCGCCTATCCGATCGGCTTCATTTTCGTGATCATGGCGAGGAGCGAGCTCTTCACCGAGAACACGCTGGTGCCGGTGATCCCGTTCCTCGAGCACCGCAACTGGGAGACATTCCGAAAGCTCGTCAGAATGTGGACCCTGCTCCTGGTGGGTAACCTCATCGGCGCCGTGATCTTCGGGTGGGTACTGGCAACCACCCCGGTAGTGGACGCGGCGCTGCGCCCCGAGCTCACCCGGCTCGCCGGCGAGGCCACCTCGGGGAGTTTTGGGCATATCGTTTACGCGGGAGTCTTCGCCGGCTGGCTGATCGCTCTCCTGACCTGGTTGCTGGCCGCCACTCACTACACCGGCGCGCAGATCACCCTGATCTGGC
The DNA here is from genome assembly GCA_050733075.1 of Gemmatimonadales bacterium. GTDB lineage: Bacteria > Gemmatimonadota > Gemmatimonadetes > Gemmatimonadales > GWC2-71-9 > CAVVWJ01. Next base: position 72,054 of record JBOHSD010000010.1, on the reverse strand, counting down.
TCTGCACGGCGCCAATCTCCGCGCTCGGCTTCCGGCACTCCATCGCGGGGTCGGTGGAGGCATTCTACCTGGCGGCCGAAGGCGGGGCTGCATGGGGTGCAATGCTGGGGAACTTTGTGGTGCCATCGGTGATCGGAAACGCCATAGGCGGGGTGTTGCTGGTGGCGCTGCTCAACTACGGGCAGGTGGCAGAGGAGTTGGAGGAGGCGGAGGCTTGTCCCGATCCATAGCCCGGCTCCAGCTCGTCGGTGCCGCCCTGCTCTTCTCCACCGGCGGGGCTGCCATCAAGGCTGCCGACTTCACCGGGTGGCAGATCGCGAGCTTTCGCTCGGGCATTGCGGCCCTGGCGCTGCTGCTGCTGATGTCCGCGGCCCGGCGAGGCGAGCTCCTTCGGCAAGCTCAGGGCAAGCTCTGGCCCACCGTGCTGGTCGGGGTCGCCTATGCCGGATGCCTCACGCTGTTCGTGCTGGCCAACCGCCTCACGACCGCGGCCAACACCATCTTCCTGCAATCCACGGCGCCGCTGTACCTACTCATTCTGGGTCCCTGGTTGCTCAAGGAACCGGTCCGCCGCCAGGACATCGGGTTCATGCTCGCGGTGGGCTTCGGCCTGACGCTCTTCTTCGTGGGAGTGGAACGGCCGCTGGCGACGGCTCCCGACCCGGTACGGGGCAATCTCCTTGCGCTGGCCAGCGGTTTCTTCTGGGCGCTGGCCGTGGCCGGTCTCCGCTGGCTCAGTGCCAAGGAGGGGGGGCGCGGCTCACCACTGACCGCCGTGGTCTCGGGCAATCTCATGGCCTTTCTGATCTCGCTTCCGCTCGCACTGCCTCTGGGCCAGCACTCGATCACCGACTGGTCGCTGATTCTCTACCTTGGGGTCTTCCAGGTTGCCTTGGCTTACGTGCTGGTCACCAGTGCCATCGGCCACGTTCCGGCTCTGGAGGCGTTGCTCATCCTGCTGGTGGAGCCGGTGCTCAATCCCATCTGGGCCTGGGTGGTGCAGGGCGAAGTACCAGGCGCATGGGCGTTGCTGGGCGGCGCCGTTATCCTGGGCGCGACCACGGCCCGGAGCTGGGCCGAGCGGCGGGTGCCCACGGAGGCAACCTGAATGACGCGCCACGCTCCGATTGCGCTGATCGAAACCATCCGGATCCGGAACGGCGAGGCGCCGCTCTGGTATCTCCATCTCAGGCGCCTGGCCGTGAGCTGCAAGGCGCTGGGCATCCCTCTGCCCGCCGAGCTGCCTCTACCTGGAGGAGGGGCAGACCGGGTACATCGCCTCGAGGTTGGGATGCGCGGCGTGCAGGTGAGCGAGCGGCTGGTCGGGCCCGCCACTCCGGCCAGGCTCATGGTCTCGCGGGTGGCGCATCACTCATATCCTTACAAGACCACCGAGCGGGCCCAGTTCGATCGCGCGCTCGATGCGGCGCGCTCCGCCGGAGTGGACGATGCCATCCTGCTCACGCCCGGAGGTTTCGTCGCCGAAACGGCGATCTGGAGCATTCTCTGGTGGGAGGGCGACCAGGTGTGCGGGCCGGCCCTCGAGCTGGGGGTGCTGCCGGGGGTAGGCCGGGCCAGGGTGGCTGAGCTGGCGGGCCAGGTACAGGAGCGCAGCTCGAATCTCCTGGAGGTCCGGGGGCTGCCGCTCTTCCTGGTCAATGCCGTGCGCGGGGTGGTGCCGGTGGTCGAGCTTGACGGCACGCCGGTGCCGGCTTCGAGGGAAACCGACGCGCTTGCCGGACGTTTTTGGCCTTGACCCTGCCCCCCGCCGGGCGATATTTTCCCGGGCTCACGAACGGGGCGCAGGCTTCCCGCGGTGGTTGTAGCTCAATCGGTTAGAGCGCCGGACTGTGGCTCCGGAGGTTGCGGGTTCGATCCCCGTCAGCCACCCTCGGAAAGCTGGGAGCTAGGAGCGGGGAGCTGCCGGGAACAGCAGTCGGCCGCAAAAGCAAGAAGCGTAGCGCTATGCCTCTGCCTGGCTCCCAGCGCCTAGCTCCGAGCCCTGTACAGAGGTCCGTAGCTCAAGTGGTAGAGCACCGGTCTCCAAAACCGGGGGTTGCAGGTTCGAGTCCTGCCGGGCCTGTCGGGGGGAGCGACTCCCAGCTCCTAGCTCGAAACGGCGCTATCGTCTAGGGGACTAGGACGGGGCCCTCTCAAGGCCCAAACACGGGTTCGAATCCCGTTAGCGCTATTTGTAGGGGCTATTGGCTATGGGCTATCGGCCAATGGCTAAAAGCCCGACCTGAGTTGCTCCGGGGCTGAGATGGAAAGCCTCATGAAGTCGGGTTTCAGATAGCCGGTAGCTCGATTGCTCTTGTGCTTTGGCCAATAGCCAATAGCCAACAGCGAATAGCCCGTAGCCGGCCCCATCGTCTATCGGTTAGGACGGGACCCTTTCAAGGTCCAGAGAGGGGTTCGACTCCCCTTGGGGCTACTGAATTGCACGGGCGGATTTTCGCGCCGCTAGCTCAATTGGCAGAGCAAGTGACTCTTAATCACTAGGTTGTAGGTTCGATTCCTACGCGGCGCACTCAATAGACTGCAACAACTTAGGCGCTACTTTCCATCGGCCCCGGTCATCGAGATTCGGGGCCGATGTCCTTCAGGATGTCCTTCGCCGCGTAAAATCGGTGATGGACCGACCTCATCAGAATGTTAGGTTTGATCCAGCCCTGAAAAGGACGCGCTTGTTGACGTATCCGAAAGCCATCCGGTCCGCTAAGGCTCCGCTCATAAAGTCCCAAGGCATCAAGACCAGGCTGGTGCCCTTCATTCTTTCTCGCATCGCCTGGGACGGTGCAGGCCGCTGGGTCGAGCCCTTCGTCGGTTCGGGAGCCGTTCTGTTTAACGCCGTCCCCGAGCGCGCCATCGCCGCTGATTCCAACGAACACCTGATCAGGCTATACCAGGCCGTGCAACGCCGGGAGGTCACCCCGCATTCCGTCGAGGCTCACCTCAAGCGGGAGGGCGCTGCTCTCCGCCAGAAAGGAGAGGATCACTACTATGAAGTGCGGACCCGGTTCAACGCCGACCACTCACCGCTCGACCTCATCTTTCTCAACCGGTCCTGTTTTAACGGCGTGATGCGGTTCAACCGGCGCGGAGGCTTCAACGTGCCGTTCTGCCGTAAGCTGGACCGCTTCCGTCCTGGCCTGATCACCAAGATTTGCAACCAGGTAGTGTGGATCGCCAAGCAGATGAAAGACAAGGACTGGACCTTCGTCACGGCCGATTGGCGATCCACTCTCAATGATGTGGCCGAGGGCGACTTTGTCTATCTGGACCCGCCATACACGGGCCGTCATACCGATTACTACAACAACTGGACGGACGAGGAGGCAGATGCCCTGGCAAGCCGAGTCAAAGAGCTACCAGCCGGCTTTGCCTACTCAATGTGGAAGGAAAACAGGTACCGGTCGAACCTGCACCTGGTTAAGCACTTCGCTGATTATCACATCGCCACGTTTGAGCACTTCTACCACGTAGGATCGTCCGAGGACCTGCGGAACGCGATGATGGAGGCCCTCGTCATCTCTCCCGGCTACGTTGCGGACGACCCGCAACCTGCGCCGCGCGCAGACCCGTTACACCTGGGGCTATAGTCACCTGCGCCGCTTCGTGCCACGAAACTGACTGATGTTGGAGTAGACACCGCTGCGGTCTGCCTTGGTCCGGCCATACCCCCGCCAGTACTCTAGGAACTCAGCCTCACTCTCGAAGCAGCCACGACCCTCCCGAAAATCCTCCAGCGTACCGTTGATGCTGCCGATGTTCGTTGTATTGCCGCTCCCTGCGCAGTCGCCGGCGATCCGCCACTTCTCCTGAACGAACACGTCAACTTCGGTGTACGGCGCTGGGATGCTTGCCACGTCCTTGAGGGCGTAAACGTGGGCCGGAGGCTGGTCGTGCCGGACGCGTCCATAGATGAAGCCTATAACCCAGTGCTCGGCGTACTGTGAAAACGGAAACTCGATGTTCTTCGTCTCGTTGCGGATGAAGCTGGTGTAGCCGCCGAGCGTAAAGTTCACGCGCCATCCCGAAGCCGCGTCTCGGTAGGTCGTTTTGACATCAACGGCGATCTTCTTCGTGTCCCGCTCGTTCTTCATCAGCGTGAAGTCGGGATAGGCATTCTGGATTTTCGCCTCGTGGACCCTCAGCCCGTGTTCCTCGGCGATGGCGTACACCAGTGGTCGGGCGATCAGCTCGAACACGCTGCTCAGGACCTTGGTGTCGCTCCCGAGCGGGTAGATGCGGTTATCCGCCGTGACGATGCCACGGATGATGTAGTTTGGCTTCATCGAGGCTAGCTTCGCCTCGAACTCCGCTTTGAAGTTCACTTGTGTCCTTCCGTCTCTATGTTGCCGGTACGGAAGGCTACGAGGGGAAGTAGGCAATACGCAATCGGGAGGGGCGCCGTGACCGTCTAAACCCCAGCGCTGGCCGCAGCCTGCTAGTCAGCCCATTCGAGCGGGGCGAGTTCCAGGTAACGCTGCGCTCGTCGGTAATCGCGGATGAAGTTCGTCACGGCGTCTGGCTTGTAGCGCCAGTCGGGCTTCCGCCATCGACCGCAGCGGCGGTTCCATTCAGCCATCGTGACCCGCCACTTTTCATCGGGGAACTTCTGCCGTCGCGCCCCAATCCAGCGAAACCGCGCAATCGTCTTTTCACTGACCTGCCGGTTCCGCCCCTCAGTCAGGGTGCTCCATCTCTCCTCTTGTCCCTTACCGTGGCCCTGCCCAGGCCGACTCACGTACCGCATCAAGAGAAGTCGTTGCACGCCCCTGTATGCCCGCATGACATCACGGGCAGGCACGCGCGGATGGGCTACAATGACCGCCCTACCATGATCATCATCATACGCGGACACAGCGCCGGGTGGCAACGAATCCAGCCAGTGAGGAACGGAAATATGGCGTCGGCGTGGCCGCCGACCTTGCTGCACTGCCAGTAGAGACCGCAGGCAGTCCTTGAGATGCTTGAGATCGGACACCCGCCCGAACTCCACGGCGTCAGTCACGTAGTTACCGAACCGGTCGGCATGAGCCCAGACATCATCTGGGATAACCGGAACCCGCAGTTCCTTGGCTAGCTCATCTCTCAACTGCTCTGGCGTGCGCTTAGGCATTATCCACGTCCGGGGCTGGATATGGATAAGGTACTGTTTCCGGGAAGGAAAGGGAAGCAGCGGGCCGCTCTTTGACAATTGACGGCTTAGGACCCCCTCACGCGCGAGGGGATTATCCGCGCGGATGTCAATCATCAAACCAACTGTAGGAGGCTATATGCAGGGCGCAGAGTTGGAGCCAGTCATCAAGACCGGCAAGTACGGCGTCGCTGTTATCGACAGCGAGGCGACGTTGTTTCGGACAGTGCATGTGGGGGCAGAGGTTTTCGACTATGAGCCGGTCCTGGAGTTCGCGCCGGATGGCGTTGGGGTGAACGCCTTCCCGTGCTCCCCGGAGCGCGTTGCCGAACTACTAGACCGGATTGCAATGGGCTGGCGCCCCGAGATCGGCGCTTGGTTCGCCGACTTTCAGGGTGCCTACGAGCACGGCATGGAAACAGCCAGGGGACTGCCTGCTCGGTTCTGGTACGATGTCTACCGTATGCCAACCGGCGCGATCTGGATCAAGCGCCGCCCGGCGGGCCGGGACGAATCCTACCTGGAGCCCGTCATCGCGCTGCGGCCTGACGGGGAGTTCATCACCGATCCCGAGCGGGGGCTGAAAGGCCCGTACACCGTCGATGTGTTGACGGTGACCGGTTCATTCACCACGGCGGTAGCGGAGGCCGAGAAAGCACTGCGCTGGCCGGAGGCATCTACCGAGGGTGCGATGGATGACTACAAGGAGGATGAGGAGGAATCAGCCGCCTAAAATGGCGGTGCATCCGGCCCGCCGGTCCACTCGGTCCGGCGGTTCATCCCTGTAAGTGTAGTCCGTACTAGTTCAAAGGAGTCCAAAGATGTCTACGCAGTGCTATGTCGTGTTCCGAGTACCGCGCCTCGACCAAGAGGAGCTGCTTTTCATTGCGCCCTTCACCCACAGTGCGGCGTGCCCTCTAGCAACTGAGCCCAGCATTGGGCTCGCAAACTTCATGGCCGGTGCCAGTCCCACCGAAAAGCAGCCCTGCATTTATGACAATGCTGCCGTGGAGTTAGTGACCGCAGATACTGTGGAGGCGTGCCCATTGGATTTTTTGCAGAGAATCTGGGCCCGCACTTTCGCCCGTGGCCGGGACGAAGCGATCCAAGAAGCGCGGGCCTCTATTAGTCGAATTGCCAAGATGCTTGCCGAGCATCCGGTCCGGAGGTCTCCCGCCGCCTGACTCCATCCGCCGGGCTACCCAGGCCCGGCGGCACTCCCAGAATGCGCCGGACACGCTCAGACGGCCTCACTGGTCCAGGGACGGGGCGGAACAGGCCGGGACCGGGGCGAGTCTTAGAAGGCGGCTCTGTCCTCCGGCCATGTGCGAAGGTAAGGTATAGCTAACCGCTTCCATTGCTTGAGGTTAGCACCTTAACCCGGAGGACAGGATGAGCACCCCCAAGTACCCCAGAACCGAGGTCGCGCTCGCTGGCGAGGATGGAAATGCTTTCAACATTCTCGGCTTGGTGAACCGAGCGCTCCGCAAAGGCCGGGTGAGCAACGCCGAGGTCAGTGCCTTTGTTGACGAGGCAACGAAGGGCGATTACAACCACCTGCTCCGCGTCGTGCAGAGCTGGGTCACCGTCAAGTGAGGCGCAGATGAAAACCAAAGCCAAGCTGTACAAGGCGCCGCCTCCACAGTCGGTCCGGCGGCGGGACGGGACCAAGCTCTCCCTCCATGTGAAGCGGAACAGCCGGGGCATGGCCGAGCCGTACCGACTGATCGACGGCGAGCCGCATTGGCGGTTCGTGTACCGGCACGGCGGCAACGGAGCGCCGACCAAGACGTTCCCGGCGACGGATTGGACGCACACCCAGCGTCAGGCGGTGAAGCTCGCGGAGGAGTTCGACCACCCACCTCAACCCAGAGCGGTCGAGGCGACGCCCGTCAGCAAAAGGATGAGCGACCTAGTGCATCTGTTCGGCGAGCACGTCACCGGGCCGGACGCTCGGTGCGATGTCCGAACGGCGCGGGCGGACAAGCGCCACGTTGCGAGGATCATCTCCCCGTTCTTCGTCGACGAGCTCAGCAACCCGGCCGTCGCGGCGGTGACTCCCGAAGACGTGGACAAGTGGAAGGCGAAGTATCTCCCGGAGGGCGAGCTGAAGGACCGCAGCCGCCAGTACTTCGTGCAGCTGCTAAAGCGGCTATTCAAGCTGGCAATGGACTATCGCTGGTGTGACTGGTCGCCGGTCCTACCGAAGCACCACGTCCGAGTCGCGAAGGCGGGGGAGAAGAACGGCAACCGCGAAGGGGACCAGCGCGTTGGCGTGTACCTCGCGCCGACCCAGGTCGAGAGCATCGTTGCCAAGGTGACGGAGCTGCGGCCCCGTGACCCGGCGGCACCGATGGCGGTCCTGCTGGCCGCTCGGTGCGGCTTTCGCCGAGAGGAGCTATCGCACCTTCGACGGGAAGCGGTAGAGCTGACCGACGACTACACCGTTATCCACGTCCGGCCGATCCGGTGTCAGGGTAAGTGCTGCGCGAAGGACCGGCTCGGCACTTGGCGGCCCAAGACCGGCGCGGGCATCCGTCCGGCGGTCGTGCCGCCCGAGGTCGTGCCGGTCCTCCGTGCCTACCTCGAAGAGCGCGACCGCCAGCACGGCAAGTCGGGGTGGCTACTCCCGGCGTGGCCGGCGGGACGAGATCGGAACCACCTGGAGCCCGGTGGTCAGCGCTTGCCGGACTGGGCGCCTGACGACTTCAAGGAAGCTGCCGGTACCGGGCTCGTATTCCACGACACGCGGCACACGGCCAAGACAGACCTGCTGGCGCGGTCGGGGCATCAAGCAGCCGTGGACGTGGTGATCGGCCACCGCCAAGCGGGCATGAACGCGGTCTACAGTCACCTGGAGGCCGACCTGCCCCGGCTCTACCGGCTCATTTTCCCGGACTGGGTAGCTTCGCAGCCTGCTGTGAAGCTCGCTCAGAAGACGGCGTGAGGCTCATTGGAATGCGTCGATACAATTGAATAGGTTGACAGATCATTAGGACGACTCGGCTCTCTGGCCGAGCGGGTACCAACGAGAAAGGCGCACGGCTTCGGAAGAGGCTGGCGCCTTTTCTATGGAGGCAGGACCACGATGGCCGAGATGCCGGAAGAGACGCGACAGAAGATCAGCGAGGCCAACAAACGGGCCTGGGAGTCACCCGCCGTTCGCAAGCGAACGTCTGAGGGACTCAAGCGGGCATGGACGCCAGCGCGGCGCGAGGCTGTGAGCCGTGAGCGGCGGGAGTTCTGGCGAAAGTGGCGCGAGGAAGGACGGCGGCAGAAACCCCGGCAGAAACCAAGCGATGCCGCCGCAAGTTGACCGCGACGAGGCGCCCATACCAGTGAAGGTCGCCCCGACCAAACCGTTTCGGGTGCGGATTAGGTGCCGACTGACCGGGGATGTTCACGAGTTTGAACAGTGCCACCCAAGGAGACGGAACAATGCTGAGTCCCAAGGATCTACAGACCAAGGTGGATGAGTTCAAGGCGGCGGGGCTTACCGACATCTCGCCGGTGGAGGCGCAGCTGCTCGCCGCGACCATCGTCGCCGACGCGTTGATTGGTGTCGCGACCGCAATAGCCGATGGCGCGAGAGAAGTCCGGTCGAGCGCGATGCTCCGAGGCTGACAACAACGCGCCCGTCGAGGGGCCAATCCCGACGGGCGTAGAACCAAGCAAGGAGAAGTATGTCCAATTTACCGCCTTTGTCCGACGCCGTACAGCGGTTCCGCCAGCTCTTTCGAGGGCTCGACCGGGCGCACGGCCAGATGATGTCACCCTCGGCGGCGAGCGGTGGCAAGAAGAAGCCGTGGGTCGTGCACACCATCGCGCCCGACGCGGCGTGGACTCGCCATCTCACCGGCGAGGAGCCCGCGCTCGGCATCGTTCCCATCCTGGATGCTGGCGCGTGCTACTTCGGGGCTGGCGACGTGGACGACCACTCGCTCGGCGACGTAGGGTGCGGCCGCCTCCAGGCCCGGTGCGACGAGCTCAAGCTCCCGCTGGTCGTGTGCCGCTCGACGCGCGGTGGGGCGCACCTCTACCGCTTCCTCCAAGAGCCCATCCCGGCCGAGCAGCTGATCGCCGAGCTGCGGGCCGCGGTGCGCGCGCTCAAGATTCCGGGTAACCCCGAGATCTTTCCCAAGCAGACGCAGCTGCTTCGCGCAGACCAGAAGCCACCGAAACCGGACGGGACGCCGAACGAGGATGATGTCGGCAACTGGATCGCCCTCCCCTACTTCGGCGGCGACGCGACAGCGCGGTACGCAGTCGGCGCCGATGGCAAGGCGCTCACCTTCGCGGCCTTCCTCGACCGAGCGGAAGCGGCGCGGCTGCTACCGTGGCCCGAGCTGGCGGACCCTACCGCGGTCTGGGGGGACGACTTCGCCAGCGGGCCGACCTGCATGCGCGACCTTCACGCGCGCGGCGTGCCAGAGGGATACCGGAACGACATGGTGTTCAACGTCGGGGCTTACGCGAAGGACCTCGGCCGGGACGACTGGCAGGACCAGCTCGAAGGCTACAACGAGCGGTGCTTAACGGCGGCGCTGGACGAGAAGGAGATCAAGGCCATCGTGCGTGGCGTCAAGAAGAAGGACTACAGCATCAAGTGTCTCGGGGCGGGCCGGAAGTGCCCCACCCCTCGCGCCTGCAAGTTCAAGCAGCGCCTGGCCCATGCGGGAGGACCGGAGTTCAAGAAGCTCGTCAAGATCGACTCCGACCCGCCGACCTGGGAGCTGCACGTGGATGATGCGCGGATTCGGGTCGAGGACACCCGGCTGCTGCAAAGCCCGCCCTCGGTCGAGCGGCTGGTGATCGACGCGCTAAACAAGACTCTGCCGTCAGCCGTCAAGTCGGCGTGGCCGGCAATCCTCAAGTCGCTGCTCGAGGACGTGACGGTCGAGGCCGCACCCGAGGACGCGGGAGAGGCGGGCCGTCTTGCCGCGCTCGTGAAGCTGTACCTCCTGCTCCACTACAAGACCGATGGCTGGCAGGACACGCTGCGAGGGCTGCCCTTCCGAGACCCGGGGACAGACCGGATCTACTTCCTGAGTCAGAGCCTCGTGGCATTCCTCGAAAGCCGCAAGTGGTGGGTCGGCAAGAGCGCCGCGCCGCTGCATCAGCAGCTTCGCGAGCTGGGCTGCGGCTATGACGAGAAGCAGCGCAGCGTCTGCGGGGCGAAGGTCCGCTTCTGGTACTTCGATGCGAAGTTCCTCGAAGGCGAACAAACGGAGCCCTTCGCTCACCCGGAGCCGAAACTGTCCATCGTGTAAGAACGCGCTGTTCGCGTGATGTTACCCGGCGCCGCAACGAGTTGTGCGGCTTATGAAGCGGGCTGTTACCCGCGCTGCTACTCGGTTAAGCGCTTGGTATAAAAGGAAAAAAGAGGTCCAGGTGCTCAACAGTAACAGTAACAGTGCTCAGAGTGAGCATTCATCTAGAGCAACGAAAATGCGTTGACCCCTTTTTTCCTGTTATCCAGTTACCCGGGGGTCTTTATGACAATACGGTATTCACTTAGGCGGGTAACAGCGCGGGTAACAGTGGAGGAACAGTGGCCCCTTTGCTGGTACCCATGAACTCAGGGAGCCCAGCCTCGCCCCGTGGCCGCCCGGCCCTCAACGAGTGCTCCATGCGCGTACGCGCAAGCGAAAGACACTGGTCCGAGGCCGGGTGTCTCTCAGCGGAGCGAGGGCTACGCTAAGTCGTTTCGTCGCCGCCAGACCGGCGGCTGGAGCTATTGACTACTCAGCCGTTGCTCTAAGAAGGCCGAGTGACGAGAACACGCTCAGACTGTTTCGGAAGGGAAGCGGCCTGAGATACCCCGAGGCTCTACCGAAGAATCCCGTAGCGTGGCACCAGCGCCGCCTACCACCTGCTTGGAGGACCTGTGACTGACCGCCAGACCGCCGGACCTAACCCGGCCGAGGTACTGATCGCCGCGCTGACCGAGGCGCTGAACCGGACCACCGCACCCGCCGCGACCGTAACTCATACGGTGACGGTGACCGCGACGGCCTCTCTCACGTTCGACCGCGACCGGCTCTGGTCCTGCCATCCCGAGACCCGGCTCGCGGCCGACGAGCTGGCCGCCGCCCTCGGCTGCTCACCACGGACCATCTATCGGCTGGTAGCTGAGAAGGGCATGCCCGCCCGGAAGCGCGACGAGGTTCTGGTGTTCATCGCCGGGCACGTCCGCGACTGGCTCACCGACCGGGAGGAGATCGTGAACCGCTACCTGCCGAGGCGGGCTAAATGAAAATCGACCATGAAGAACTCCGCGACGCGCTTCGACCAGAGGACCACGCCTGGCTGGAGTACGGCGCCATCCGGAGCGGCCTCCCCTCACACGCTTGGACTGCTGACTCCGCCCTGGTGCTTCGCGCAAAGGTCTGGGTATCGCTCGACCTAGCCGCTCGGCTGGAAGGACAGGTCATCGACGAGCACAAGTCCCCAACGCGCCGCTACACCTGGGCCAGCGCGGTGGACGCGGCCGAGGCGTGCTTCTTTACCGAGCGACCTAACCACCGCACGAAGAACGTCCGCCGCTTTCTCGCCGCCTTGCTTCGCCGGGTCACTCAGTGACCGAGTTCTACTGTACCGATAGGTAATATCGAATCGGTTGGAGCGACCGGATCTCGTGACAACCACTTCGCGCAACTTGCCGACGCGTGTTCCCTCCAGAGCACGCGTCGTCAGGGCGGAACTACCAATAACCGAGTGGAACCGGCCAGCCGGTCCACCCATGAGGACCCGTACTAATGGCGACCAAGACTACCGCGCCGTCCATCGGCGAACTCGAAGCCGAGCTGACCGCGCTCCAGCCAAGACTCTACACGTTGTTCGCCGCACAAGAAGCCGCGCGTGACGACCTCAGCAATGCCGAGGTGAAGCAGCGCAGCGCCAGCGGGGCGGACATCACCGAGCACGTGCTCGCCGCTCGGAAGTTCAAGGCGGAGGTCGAGAAGTACACTGACGAAATCGCCCCACTCAAAGAGCGGGCCGACTACCTCAAGAAGGCCATCGCAGAGCGGAAGCGAGCGGCTGAAATCGCTCGAATCCAGACGCACGCCAAGGCCGCGCAGGCACTGGCCCCGCAGGTCGCCGCATCCCTCGACGCCCTGCTCGAACAGCTCGCTGCTTTCACCGCCGAGCTAAACGCCATGGGCAACCCAGACATCAAGGCTGAGGTCAGATCATTGGCTCGCTATGTCGAAGTCCGGATGCTCGCGGCTGGAGTCCAATTGGACTACAGAAACGCCGGCATCACCTACCAGAGTGGCGGCACCTCACCCGTGGACGTGGCTGCGGTTGCGTTGTCCTTCGCCGAGACGCAGCAGCCGTGACCTGCGACCCCGTGGATGTTCGCAACCTCGCCATCGAGGCCGCGCACGGGCTCCAGAGCCCGGTCGGTGCCCTGGCCGTTGCGCTGACCTACGGGGAGACTCGCGCCGACCTTCGGCGCATCACTAGGGACTTTCTGCGCGCCTATACCGAGCTAGCCCCTCGGCTGCTCCGTAGTGAGGCCCGCCAACTGCGAATGGAGCTAGGCGTATGACAGAAGAATCAAAGGTTCCCGGCTACGTACCCGGCGAGTACGAGCGCAACCCGTTGGACCCGCGCTTCGCCGCCGTCCTGCCACGCCACGCGGATGAGAGCGAAGCTGACTACACCAAACGGCTCGCTGATGGCGGCTACGTGGTCGTCCTCGAGCGTGAACAGCTGCGCCAGGGCGGCTACCCGAAGGCCAAGGCCCAGGCGATGGTCAAGGGAGCCGTGTTACTGGTGCCACTCGATGACACGGAGCGACACTTCGCCGCGCAGCAAGCCGCGAACGCGCCCGACGCCAGCCCGCTGGCCGATCCCGAAGCCCGCGCGAAATACATCGAAGCCGAGCGGCTGAAGGCCAAGCCGTTCCACAGATAACCCCAACAAGGAGCACCCTATGACACCCAAGTTTCCGCCGAGCGGCCCCGCGCCGTCGCCGTTCTCGCCATCGGCGCCGCCGATGACTCCTGGCTGGACACGCGAGCGCAACGAGCCACGCCCCGTGGACCCGAACGCCGCTCCGGGTCAGGCGCCCGTCTACCGCCCAGGCACGCCAACCAAGTGACGGCACTGACGCCGCCCGCGCAGCCGACGAACATCGAGGAAGCCAAGAGCTACCTCGCGTGGATCGCCGAGAACGCCCTGACGGGTGCCCTCGACCGCCATCACGCCGAGGCGGCGGTCAAGGCAATCTCCGCGTGGGTTCGCGCCGAGGACTACGCCCGCCAGATCCGCGAGATCAAGCAGCAGCTGGCAACCCTCAAGAAGTCTGAGCAGCGCCGTGTCGGATGAGCTCCTGCGGGACATCAGCGCCGAGCTAGGCGAGCTGGTGGAGGCGCGCGCCGCCGGTCGGGGAATCACCGACCTGTCGCGGTGGCGAGACGACATCGTTGGCTTTGCCAAGGACTTCCTCGGCGTCACCCTCTGGGTGAGGCAAGAGGAGGCGCTGCGCGGGATCGCCGAGCACCGGCGGTTCGTCCACTTCGGTGCCAACTCGACGGGCAAGACGTTCCTGGACGCCATCGCCATCCTGTGGCTCGTGTACGTCCGCCACACGCGCGTGCTCGCCCTCTCGCCAAAGGAAGATCAGCTAAAAAACCAGCTGATGCTCAACATCAAAACCCTCTGGCACGGCGCGAATCTCCCCGGCGAGGTGTACACGATGGGCATCAAGCGGCCCGATCACCATTACGCTGCGCTCCTGTGCATCGCCGCCGGTGACCCGCACCGCGCCCGAGGGTACCACGCCCCGATGCTCGCCGTGTTCCTCCAAGAGGCGCAGGGGCTCGAACCGTGGACCTGGGACGTGGCCGAGCGGATGGCCACCGGCGCCGACCACAAGATCATCGCCTCGGGCAACACCGACGCCGGGCCGCAGGGGCCGTTCTGGAAGGCGACCCGCCTCTGGCCGCACGTCCAGCTGTCGGCGCTCGACCACCCGAACGTCGTCACCGGCACCGAGGTCATCCCCGGCGGCCCGTCGCGGGAATGGGTGGACGGCATGGCGGCCGACCACGGAGTGGACTCGCCCTTCTACATCACGGCCGTGCTCGGCGCTTTCGCGCGGGACGTGCTCCAAGGGCTGATCATGCCCGCGTGGGTCGACACGGCCTGCGCGTTCTGGGAGGCGGGCCTGTTTACCGCCTGGTTGCCGCAGAGCAAGCTGTCACTCGGCATCGACGTGGCGCGGCACGGCACGAACAAGACCGTCGTCGCCGTCGTGCAGGGGCCAGTCGTCCGGGAGTTCGTCGCGTGGCAGGGCTGCGACCTGACGGAGACCGAGCGGCGGATCACGGAGGTCTGCGGCCGCTACGGCATCCGGCCGAAGGTCCAGCCGAACTACGCTCTCGAAAACCGCCTCTTGGGGAGCGAGCTAGGGCAGGCGTTGGTCGGGACGCCGGTCGGCGATCCTCTCCGCTACCAAGACCACGCCCGCCGAGCGCGGCTGGTGTTCGACGTGGTTGGCGTCGGCGGTGGGCCGCACGACACGCTGAAGAACCGCCGCTACCCGGTGGTCGGCTTCAACGGCGGGGAGAAGGCCCTCGGTCCCAGGGCCGGCCGGTTCTTCAACCGCCGCGCCGAGGCCGCTTGGGAGCTGCGCACGCTCCTTGAGGCAGGCCACGCCTGGGACCAGCGCCGCCGGGCCGGTGAGTCACCGGGCCGTCCCGTTGGCCTGGCGCTCCCGCCCGCCGACCGCGATCAGCTACTCCGGGAGCTGTGCGCCATCGAGTGGACCATCACCGGCGACCGGAAGATCCAGCTGGAGTCCAAGAGCACCATCGGGCCGAAGCTGGGGAAGGGCCAGGAGTCCCGACTACTTCGACGCGCTCATCCAGGCGCTCGCCACCGACGGGATGGCCGACTTCTCCTGGCAGGGGCCAGGGATCGCGGTGCTCTAGATCCAGTGGCTCTCCGGTCACGTTGGTTTGATATGCCCAGCCAGCCTATCGCATTCTAGCTCACCCCAGAAGCAATGCCCTCCATTTCTGTGCCACATTGCTTGACAGCAATCGCCGCTACCAGTGATATTGCGGGCCTGCAATCACATGGAGCGCATAATGGCGCACGATTCTGGTACTACGCTCGACCCGGTTTTTGCCGCGACGAATGCTGCTTTTCTCTCCCTGCAAAAGCTGAAGACCCCGGATGAGAGAGAACAAGCGTTGCGGTTTGTCGCTGATCGTCTTGGAGTGAAAGCGCCGGAAATACCTGGTGGTCCGGGCAATGGCGGAAAACGGACGGGCAGCAGCAGCCACGGAGCAGGCACCTTGGCTCCGACGAGTAGTATGACACCAAAACAGTTCATGGACCAGAAGCGGCCGAAGCGGCACATTGACCGCATTGCGTGCCTGGCGTATTACCTGACCCACAACAAAGGCACGCCTCAGTACAAGACTGTAGACCTGACGGCACTGAACACGGAGGCACGTCAGCCCCGTTTCACCAGCGCATCCGTGCACGTTGAGAATGCCGTTAAGGCCGACCTGTTGACCTCGGTAGGCAAGGGGATGAAGGCTATCACCTCCCGTGGGGAAGCGCTCGTTGAGGCGCTGCCGGATCAAGCAAGAGTTGATAAAGTGATGGAGGAGCACGGTAAGCCGACGCGTCGTCGGAAAAGGCGAGCGGTCCGGGGCGCGAAGTCTAAGTGAGCGATGCCACGGTGTTGGCGAGGGTTCGCACCGGTCTCGCCACATTGCTGGATGCCCGAATCGTAGATGAGCTGCTGGAAGCTTACGTCGAGGCGAAGGAAAATTACTACGCCGGTGGCTTGCGACTCAGCGCGGTAGAGGGTGGCCGATTCTGTGAAGCGGCCTTCCGCCTGCTTCAACAAGCGGCCAAGCACCCGGTCACCAGGCTCGGGACGACCATCAGGACCGATGCCTTGATCAAAGCGTTGGAGCAAATTCCAAGGGGACAGGAACCAGACTCCATCCGTCTTCACATCCCTCGTGCCCTTCGCGTCATCTATGACGTTCGCAATAACCGGGATGCTGCCCACCTCGGCGACGGGATCGACCCGAACCTCCAGGATGCCATACTCGTTGCGACGGTGCTTGACTGGGTGTTGGCCGAGTTTGTGCGGCTATATCACAATGTGTCGGCAGACGAGGCGCAGAAAATGGTCGAGAGCCTAGTCACCCGTCGTGCACCCGCCGTCGAGACGTTCGGAGCCTTCTTGAAGGTGCTGAACCCGGGACTTGGTGTCAGTGACGTGGTGCTCCTGCTCCTCTACCATCGCGGGAAGGACGGCGCCACGTACAACGAGCTGGATAGCTGGGTCCGGCCAAACATGCGGGCCAACCTTCGGCGGACCTTGAATCGCTTGGAGCACGAGAAAGTCTTCGTGCACAACGACGGCGGTAGGTATGTCATTACACAGACCGGGATGGCAGAAGTTGAGGACCGGAAGCTCTATCGGCTCCCGGCGGCCTAACGAATGGCTCTGCTTGCTGAGGAACTCGTGGCAGAATGGCTCAACTGCCAGGGGTTCTTCACTATCCGGGGTGTCAGGTGCGGGGTCCAAGAGATGGATTTCCTCGCTGTCCGGCCGGGACCAAAGGGTGCGATCGAGCGCCGCCAGGTCGAGGTCCAATGCTCCTACCGGCCGGTCAGTTACATCTCGCCCGTCCCGAAGGCGGTGCGCGCAGCTACGGGGAGGGGCTCGAACAACGCCCGGAAGCGGGATGAAAAGGAGGTGAGGCAAGGAGTAAAGGAGTGGGTCGAAAAAAAGTATGCCCACCCACAGAAAGAGGCGATCCGCCAGAAGCTCTGCCCCGGCAAGTGGACCCGGGAACTAGTGGTCCATGTAGTCAGGCACCCAATCGAGTTGCAGTTGTTCGGAGAGAACGGCGTTCTCGTCCACCAGCTCGCTGATGTCGTAGCCCAAATGATGAAGGGGGCTCGGGCCTTGGATGGAGCGGCTGGCAGTAGCCTTTTCGATCTGGTCGCCCTGACTACGGGTCTCCGAAAGGCCGGTGCCTAGGTGCTCGTGGGGACACTGATGTCCCTTCGGCGTTACTCCCTGACCCTCCCTGTCACCGCGCCCGAAGCCTATGTCACTGGTAGACATTGCTTGTCACTCGGTGACCGTCCTCGGGCTTTATCTCTTAATCACTAGGTTGTAGGTTCGATTCCTACGCGGCGCACTCGATATCCTGCAACAACTTGGACCACTGAACACCGGGCCTCGCCATCACAGCGGGGCCCGATGTTTTTCCCGAGGTCTCCCGGTCGACTGGGCCGCTAGCGCAACTCCCCTACAGGCCCGCAACTTATGCGGAGTTGCTACCGTATCGCTGGGTAACCCGCCTGAGAGTGCCCAGGCGGCGTGAGGATGGCATCGGTTGCAGTCTCATACTAGTCCGGCAGGGCCGACAGGATCTCGCCATGAGCTTCAAGTCCGCGATTTGGTACCCGATCGCAGTCGTGCTGAGCGTCATCAACCTGGTTGGAGTCGGCTTCGCAGCTGGATCAGCCGAGCCGTGGCATGCCGGGATTCACGCGGCGCTCGCGCTGGCGTTCGGGTTGTGGGCTCAGCGCCTGCGGCAGGGTCGCCGCGGGAGCGAGCTCCAGTCTCCGCTCGAAGTGCTCGAAGCACTCGAAGCGCTCGAAGCCGAGGTGAGCAAGCTGCGGCAGGAGCTGAGCGAAACGCAGGAGCGCCTGGACTTCACCGAACGGGTGCTGGCGCAGGGAGCGGAAGCGCGCCGAGTGGGCCCGTAGCCCTAGAGTCCGAGCAACCCCGACATAGCCGACCGCGCTGTACGCCCTCCGCGCAGCCTGTGCTGCTCGGCAGAAGCTCAGACCCGCCAGCCGCAGTTGTCGTTGCGCGTTTCCCCGCCCAATGTTAATACTGCTCGATCGTGGGCGCGCGCGACGTCGCCGAGGAGTTCGTTCAGGAGCTGTTCGGGTGCCGCAGGCGCCCCGCATATTGCCTGTAGGCGGCCACCCTGGCTCGCCGATCCGGTGCCCACCAGGAGGTATCCATGACCCATGCCACAGCCTCACCCGCGGCGACCACCCAGAAGCGAGTGCCGTACCGGGTGCAGGTGCACCACATCGAGTGCTGTAACTGCAGTCACGGCTGTAACTGCCAGTTCAGCGGAATGACCGACAAGGGGCCCTGCGAGTTGATGCTCGGGTTCGAGGTGATGGAGGGAAAGTACGGAAGTGTTTCGCTGGAGGGGGTACGATTCGTCGTAGGGGCCAAGTATCCCGGACCGATTCACGAGGGCAGCGGTGACTTGGTGCTCTTTGTGGACGACAAGGCCAGTCCGGAGCAGGTCAGCGCCATCGCCACCATCGTCACCGGACAGGCCGGCGGGATGCCCTGGGAGGCTCTCGCGGGGACCGTCGGCTCCTTCGACGGGCCGATCACCAAACCCATCGAGATGACCGTAAACGGCAACCGCTCCGCATTTCGGATTCCAGGTGTGGTCGAGATGCGCCAGACGCCGATCAAGGACGTGGTGTCGGGCAACGAAAAAGAGATCCACATCGTCTATCCCAAGGGCGGTTTCCTCTGGAACGACGGGAGCATCTGTACCACATCGGCAATGCGCATCCAGCACGGCAAGATCGCGTTCGAGCACCCCGGCCACTACTCCGCCTACGCGGTGGGGAACTGGACCAATCAGTAGTACTTCTTCGGACATGAGCGCCGAGCCTGCGCGACCCGGTTTCCTCGAGGCCACCCTCCAGCGGGACCGGCTCCTCGTGGCCGCCGGTCTGCTTACACTCGCGGGGCTGGCCTGGGGTTATCTCGCCCGCCTGACCGCCACGATGCCGGCGCACGCCGCCATGGGCATGGGCGGAGCCCAACCCTGGAGCGTCGGGGAAACGGCTGGGCTGGCCGTCATGTGGATCGTCATGATGGTGGCCATGATGACCCCGTCGGTGGCACCGGTGATTCTGCTCTTTGCCGGCGTCTCCCGCAGGCGCCGAGCTCAGGGAGTGCGGTCAACGCCCGTCTCGGTCTTTACCCTGGGCTATCTCCTCGCGTGGGCGGCATACGCGGTTCTCGCGGCCCTCGCCCAGTCCTTCCTCCACTCGGCAGCGCTGCTCTCACCCGCCATGGCGAGCGTGAGCCCGCTGCTCGGCGGGGGGCTCCTGATTCTGGCGGGGGTCTACCAGTGGCTGCCGGCCAAGGGAGCGTGCCTGTCGCAGTGCCGTTCCCCCCTCGGATTCTTTTCGACCGAGTGGCGTGAGGGGACTTCCGGCGCGCTGCTCATGGGATTTCGCCACGGCAGCTACTGCGTCGGCTGTTGCTGGGCGCTGATGGCGCTGCTCTTCGTGGTAGGCGTGATGAACCTCCTGTGGGTCGTAGCGATCGCGGCGCTCGTGCTCGTGGAGAAGGCGCTACCCAGCGGCAGGCTGCTCGGTCGGATCATCGGAGTCGTGCTTGCCGGATGGGGACTGTGGGTCGTTGTCTCCGGGTAGTCGGGTTCTGTACTCCGTAGGATCAGGCGCAGCAGCTCAGCTTGCTCACATCCATCGAAAAGCCCTGAGCCGCGAGTCTCACGGTCTCGATCCAGGTGAGATAGGGATGCAGGGTGCCGACGAGGTCGCGCGCTGTGAGCCCGAAGCGAAGCGCCAGCGCCGCCTCACCCATGAACTCACCGGCGTGGGGAGCCACGGAGTGTACCCCGAGCAGTTTCCCGCTTCCTGCCTCGGCCACGATCTTGACCATACCCCTGGTATCGTGACTCACCAGGGCGCGGGGCGCGTGCTTCATCTCGAGCACACTGACCTCCACCTGGTGTCCGGCTGCTCTGGCTTGGGCCTCGGTGAGACCGACCGAACCGACCTGGGGGGAGGTAAAGGTGACGCTGGGAACGACCGTGAGATCGAGGGGCGTCGCTTCGGCCTTGAGCGCGTTATGCGCCGCGATGCGTCCGCCCTGCGCCGCCACATAGACAAAGGCCGGGCCACCGGTCACGTCACCGGCGGCGAAGACATCGGGGCTGGTGGTCCGGAGGAAGGCATCGACCTTGATGAATCCCTTCTGCGTGAGCTCGACGCCGGCCAAGTCCAGGCCTAGACCTGCGGTGTTGGGCCGTCGCCCCACAGCCAAGAGCAGGTGCTGTGCACGCAGCTCTCCCTTGAGGCTTCCATTCTCCACCTGCAGGACGACCTGGTCCCCGCCACGCTCGATGCCGACGGTCTGCATCCCGGTGTGGATCTTCAGGCCTTCCGCCTCGAGGTGCGCCCGTAACACCTCGGCAACCGTCTCGTCGTCGTTCGGGAGCAGCCGTTTCTCAAGCTCGACGATGGTTACCTTCGTACCGAAGCGGGCGAACGCCTGTCCGAGCTCGAGTCCGACCGAGCTTCCACCAAGGACCAGCAGGGACGCGGGGAGCTCGCCAAGCTCCATTGCCGTGGTGCTCGTGAGCGCGTTGACGTCCGCCAACCCGGAGATCGGCGGCATTGCCGGGGCGGCGCCGGTGGCAACGATGATCTTCCGCGCCCGGTACTTGACCGTGCCTGCTTGAACGCCGCCATCGCCCAGCAATTGCGCCGGGGCTTCGAGCAGCTCCATGTCGGGGTACGACCGAAGCACATCGAGGTATTTCGTCTGCCGCAGCTCTTCCACCAGCGCATTCTTCTGCTGAAGCACGGCCTTCCAATCGAGCACCGGGTCGCACGGCTCGATTCCGGGGAACCCATGGCGGGCGGTGTGGTAGTACTCGCCTGCCTGTATCAAGTTCTTGCTGGGGATGCAACCGACGTTGACACAGGTGCCACCGACGGTGCCGGTCTCGGCGATGGCCACCGTTGCGCCGAGCTCCGCGCTCTGAATGGCAGCGGCAACACCCGCGCCACCCGCGCCGATCACGAAGATGTCGAAGTCCGCCACACGGCTCCTTTTCTGGTGCACCGTAGCTTTTGCCGGTTACCCCTGGCCGATACCGAGTCTCTGGAGCGCCCCCAGGTCCACGGCTCCCTGCCGGCAGCAGTCAGCCAGCCGCCCGTTCACCACGACAGCCGGCATTCGCTTGACGCCGTACTGCCGAGCCTTCGTCTGTGCCGGCTCGGTCCGCATGTCGTGCACTTGAAGATCGCAGCTTTCACAAACTGCGCCGCGCACAATCTCTAAAGCCTCATCGCAAACGGAGCAGCCAGCCGTAAATACTTCCACCGTACGCTTTGCCACTTTGCCTCCTTTACGAGATGGTTTCCTTCCTGACCTCCGCTGGGAGTGTCGCACTACACCTCTTGATCCTGCGCTCCAGCCACAGATTCCAGAGTGAGCCTCCAAGCAGGAGCACAGCACCGGTGAGCAGACCGAGTGTCGAGGGCGAGGTGAGCCGGGACACGAGCACCAGGCCGGAGCCGATAGCCACGAGCGCAAAGGGACCGGGATGATTGTGGCGGCGAGTAGACCAGGCGACGCCTGCGAGCCCGAGCCCCAGCAAAGCCACTGTCAATATCGTGAGCCCCGAGTCGGTCGCAACGAAGCCGACTCCCACCGAGGCCAGCAAGCCGGAATAGGCCCCGAGACAAGCCGAGCAGGTGAACTTCGACAAGAGTGCGAGCCCCAACCCCGGAAAGAGGGATGTGAGCCGGACATGGCCGGTAGTGGGCACCTTTAGTCTTCCCCCGAAGCGCTAGCGTGGGTGATCCACTCTGAAGAGTCATCCAATGCTTCAATGATAGGACAGGTGAGTGCGCCAGCCTCACACTCGCAGGCTTCAACCAGCTGGCCGAGGGCATTCCGCATAGCACTGAGCTGGCGCATTCTCCGTTCGATATCTTCCATCTTCGCTTCGGCCAGCGTACGCACTTCAACTCCGCGCCGCCGGCTCCGCCTGAGCTCGATCAGCTCGCCGATCTCTCGAAGCGTAAACCCCAGCTCCTGTGCCCGTTTGATGAACCGGACGAGCCTGACGGTCTCGGGATCGTAGAACCGGTAACCGGACCCTCCGCGCTCGGGCTCCGGCAGCAGGCCGCGCCGCTCGTAGTACCGCAGGGTCTGGATGTTCACGCCAGCCCGCGTGGCCACCTCACCAATCCGCATCATCGGTTCTCTCCTCGCACCCCGGTAATCTGAAGCCTATACCTAGGTAGAAGGTCAAGCCCGGCCCAAGGTTTTATCCCAGACCCGCCGCCCTAGACGTGGCCCGGATTGTGCCAGATATGCGCTCTGTAAGGAAGTTGCCAACGCCACCCGCCAGGAGTAGTGTTCGGCCCATGAAGGCCCTTTTCGCAGCCCTGCTGCTGTTGTTCCAGCTTCAGCCCATCGTCGGGACTGCGGCTTGTCTGGGCCTGTCCGGGCGAGGTAGCCAGCAGGATTGCGAAATGCCGGAGCACGGGGCGGTGCCCTACAGAACCCTCGCTCAGACCGACTCGCCGGCTCAGAGCTGCGAGCTCGCCACGCTCTGTGCCCCGACTCCCCTTGCCATACCAAGTCTCGGTGGCGGGCTCGAATCGGTCCTGTCGCTTCATGCAGAAGCTGGTACCACTGCATCCACCATACCTCCCGGCACCTCCTCCACCCCTCCGTTTCACCCTCCTAGAGCCTGACCACAGCTAAACTCGCGTGATCGGCCGAGCGCTCTAGCGCCTGGCCGGCTACGCGTATCTCTGTAGCCGGTCGCCGGTATCAGCATCTACCGCGCCCGGTCAAACAGGCACTCGATTCCGGGGAGAGATTTTCGTGGGTACCCATTTGATCTGGGCGGTCATTACTGCCGTCACCGGGCTCAGTTCCCAGTCCGACACCGTGCTCGCGCGGCTGACCGCCGAGGCGGTGGCAGCCAATCCTGCGCTGGTGGCGAGCCGGGCAAAGGCTCGTGCCGCAGCGTTCCGGGTGCGCCCCGCCGGCGCGTTGCCCGATCCGATGCTCGCCGCCGGCATGATGAATCTGACCCTGCCACGTTTCGCCTTTCGTGAGCACGAGATGACCCAGGTGAACGTGGAGCTGTCACAGCAGTTCCCGTGGCCTGGAACACTTGGCGCGCGGACCGCCGCGGCCCGTGCCCAGGCCCACGGCAGCCAGGCCGAAGCGGCGGCTCGGCGCCGCGATGTCGTAGTGCGCACGGCGGAGCTCTACTACCACCTGCGCTACGTCGTCACCGCGCGGGCGACCCTCGAGCGGCAGTGGGAACTTCTGTCTGCCGGCGTGGAGATCTCGACGGCCCGATACGCCACGACCACGGCGCCCCAGAGCGATCCGCTTCAGGCGCGCGTGGCACTGGCACGCCTGGACACCGAGGGCGCTGACCTCACGGCGCAAGAGGCTGAACTGCGGGCACGGCTCAAGGCGCTGCGGAATATCAGGGGGCTGGACTCCCTTGCTATCGAGCCGATCCGACCCGAGCTGGTGCCATCCGCTGTCCATCTCCAGGGCGCCACTGCGGGCGATGGCCCGGCGGACTCGCTCGGACCGGATTCCCTGCCCGAACATCCCCGCCTGGCGGCGCGTCGAGCCGAGATCGAAGCAGCCGAGCAGACGGTGCGGGTCGAGCAGCTCGGCGCCCGTCCGGATTTCACGTTCATGACTCAATACGGCGCGCGGCCCCTGGGGGCCGACTTCTTCTCGGCGTTTGTCGGCATCCGTATCCCGCTGTACGCCGGGCGGAAGCAGCTGCGGCTGGCAGATGCGGCAAGGGCCGATGCGGATGCTGCCAGGGCGGCACTGGCGGAAGAGCAGGCCAATCTCGCCGAGGAGATCCGGACGGTTCGAGCCCGGATCCACGCTGGGGCTACCCGGCTCCGGCTGCTGACCGACCAGGTGGTCCCGGCCGCACAGGCCACCGTCGACGCGAGCCTGCGGGTCTACCGGGTCGGCAATGTCGAGTTTCTGACCGTGCTCGCGTCCGAGGATGCACTCTACCGCGCCGAACTCGACGCGGCGCGGGTGGCAGCGGAACATCTCACCCACCTCGTGATGCTGGAACAACTTCTAGACCCGGAGGCCACTCGATGAGGCGGCTCTGGACTATGGCAGCGCTCACTCTGTCGATCACTGCAGCTGGATGCGGCACGGAGGACGGCCCTAAGGATTCGACGGATGGCATGCAGGGCATGAAGGGGATGCCGGGCATGTCCGATATGGAGGGTACGGCCGGGCCCGACACCGCTGGCGTTCCGGTGAACCGTCCCGCCGCGGCTCGGCTCGGCATCACCTTTGCCCGTGCGGCGATGCGCCCGATTGCCGCAGGAACCCGCGCCGTAGGCACCCTCACCTACGCGGAACCCCGGCGGCAGTACGTCAACGCCCGGGTGATGGGCTGGGTGGAGCAGCTGTATGCGGACTACGAGGGCAAACCGGTGCGCAGGGGCGAGGCGCTCCTGGCTCTGTATGCTCCCGAGCTCCTGAGCGCGCAGGAGGAGTACCTCTCCGCCAAGCGGCTGGGAGACAGCTCGCTCGTCGCGGCGGCGCGCCGCCGGCTCACCCTCTGGAACATCCCGGAAGACCAGATCGAGCTCCTGGACCGCACCGGGAAGGCGCAGCGCACCCTATTGCTGCGAGCCCCGATCAGCGGCGAGATCGCCGAGAAGAAGGTCATCGAGGGCCAGGCGGTGCAGGCCGGAGACAACCTCTTCCTCGTAGCCGACCGCAGTGTGCTCTGGGCGGACCTCGCCATCTTCGAGAGCGATGCCCGAATGCTCGCTGTCGGCATGCCGGTCGAGCTCACGGTGGACGCATTGCCGGGCCAAACGTACCAGGGGCGGGTGACCTTCATCCATCCCAGCCTGGACACGACGACCCGCACCCTCACGGCCAGAGTGGAGGTCAGGAACCGGGACGGCAGGCTGCGGCCCGGGATGTACGTGACGGCCCGCCTCGCCCCGGCCGGGACCAAGCGACTCGCCGTGCCGCTGACAGCGGTCCTCCCGACCGGCACCCGGCAGCTCGCCTTCGTGAACCGGGGCGACGGCCGGTTCGTGCCAAGAGAAGTCGAAACCGGAGCTCGAAGCGACTCCCTGGTGGAGATCGTGAGCGGCCTCAAACCAGGGGACGAAGTGGTGGCCTCGGCCACCTACCTGCTCGACTCGGAGACCAACCTCGCCGCGGCCATGCAGGGACTGATGCTCCAGATGGGGATGGGGCTCGATATGGGTGGGATGGCGGCGGGGCAGATGAAGGGCGGAGAAGACGGAGAAGACGGAGAGGACGGAGAGGACGGAGAGGACGGAAAGATGGAGGGGATGAAGATGGGCGAGGAGGGGAAGCGATGATTGCCAAGCTGATCGAATGGTCAGTGGCGCGGCGTGGGCTCGTGGCGATAGCTGCGCTCGCGATCCTGGTCGGCGGCGTCCTCTACCTGCGGACGACGCCGGTGGACGCCATCCCAGATCTCTCGGACGTCCAGGTGATCGTCTACAGCGAGTACTCCGGCCAGGCGCCCCAAGTGGTGGAGGACCAGGTCACCTACCCCCTCGTCACCGCAATGCTGGGCGTGCCCCGCGCGAAGGTGGTGCGCGGGCAGTCCATGTTCAGCACCTCCTTTGTCTACGTCATCTTCCAGGAGGGGACCGACCTCTACTGGGCGCGCTCCCGGGTGCTGGAGCGGCTGGGTTCGGTACAAGCGCAACTCCCCGCCGGCGCCAAGACCGAGCTCGGTCCCGACGCCACGGGCGTGGGCTGGGTGTACCAGTACGCGCTGGAGGGGCCCGGCTACTCGCTCGCCCAGCTCCGCACCATCCAGGACTTCCAGATCCGCTATGCGCTCCAGGGGCTGTCCGGCGTGGCCGAAGTGGCAACCATCGGCGGGTTCGTTCGGCAATACCAGGTGCTGCTCGACCCGGTCCGACTCCGGGCCTTCGGGGTTACGGCCCGGCAGATAGCCGATGCCGTACGGGGTGCCAACCAGGACGTGGGCGCCCGCACCATCGAAGTCGCGGGGAGTGATTACGCCATCCGCGGGCGGGGCTACTTCCGCGGTGTGGAGGACATCGCCAAAGTGGCGGTCGGCGTCGGCTCCCAGGGCCGTCCCGTCCGGGTGGCCGACGTGGCCCAGGTCACGATTGGCCCCGACCTCCGGATCGGAATCGCCGAGCGGAACGGCCGGGGCGAGGCGGTAGGTGGCGTGGTGGTCATGCGGTTTGGGGCCAATGCGCTCGACGTGACCAACCGGGTCAAGGCCAAGCTGGCCGAGATCGCGCCCTCGCTGCCGCCCGGAGTCGGGGTGGTCACCACCTACGACCGCTCCGATCTGATCCACCGCTCGATCGACACCCTCAAACGGACCCTGGTCGAGGAGTCGATCATCGTCGCCCTGGTGTGCCTGGTCTTCCTCCTCCACGCCCGGAGCGCGCTGGTGGCGATCGCCACGCTCCCGCTCGGCATCATCGCGGCACTCGCCGTTACCCGCTGGATGGGGATCAACGCCAACATCATGTCGCTCGGCGGCATCGCCATCGCCATCGGCGCGATGATCGATGCGGCAATCGTGATGATCGAGAACCTGCACAAGCATGTTGAAAGGGCGGAGAAGACGGAGAGGGCGGAGAGGGCGGAGAGTGGCCTTCACAGCGGATCTCCACTCGCCATACCGCCGTACCGCCGTACCGCCAAGGAACACTGGCAGATGGTGACTGAGGCATCGAAGGAAGTAGGGCCTGCGCTGTTCATGTCGCTGCTCATCATCACCCTCTCCTTCCTCCCGGTCTTCACCCTGGAGGACCAGGAGGGTCGGCTCTTCCGGCCGCTCGCCCTCACCAAGACCTTTGCCATGGCGAGTGCCGCCCTCCTGTCGGTAACGCTGGTGCCGGTCCTCATGGGATTCCTCGTCAAGGGGAAGATCCGGCCCGAGGAATCGAATCCGATCAACCGGTGGGCGGGCGCGCTCTACCGGCCGGTACTGCGCTGGGCGCTGCGGACGCGCTGGCTCGTGGTGGGGGGCGCAGCGGTGCTTCTGGCAATCACGCTCCTTCCGTTCGGTGCGCTAGGCAGCGAGTTCATGCCGCCATTGAATGAGGGGAGCCTCATGTATATGCCCAACACATTGCCGAGTGTCTCGCTCACCCAGCAGCGGCGGCTGCTCCAGGTCGAGGACAGCATCCTGATGACGTTCCCCGAGGTGGAGTCGGTCTGGGGCAAGGCCGGCCGGGCGAATACCGCGACCGATTGGGCGCCGATCTCGATGGTCGAGACCATCGTGAACCTGAAGCCGCAGTCGGAGTGGCGCGAGGGGATCACTCAGGATGGGCTGATCGCCGAGATGGATCGGAAGCTCCGGATGATGGGCGCGGTGAACACCTGGACCATGCCGATCAAGAACCGTACCGACATGCTCTCGACCGGAATCCGGACCACGCTGGGGATCAAAATCTTCGGCCCGGACCTGGAGATCATCCAGCGTATCGGCCACGACATCGAGGGCGCGCTGTCATCGCTGAGGGGGACAGCCAGCATCTACGCGGAGCGGTCGTTCGGCGGCCGCTATCTCGACATCCGGCCCGACGCCGAGGCGCTGGCCCGGTACGGGCTCACCACCGGCGACGTCCAGGAGGTGCTCGCGATGGCCCTGGGCGGCGACCTGATCAGCACCACGGTCGAGGGCCGGGAGCGGTTCCCGGTGCAGGTCCGCTATGCCCGGGACTTCCGAGACTCGCCCCAGGCGATAGGTCAGCTCCTGGTGAGCGGCCAGAAGGGCATTCAGGTGCCCCTGGCGCAGGTGGCCGATATCGAGTTCGCCTCCGGTCCGGCGATGATCAGGAGCGAGAACGGCTATCTGAACGATCTCGTATCAATCGAGGTGCGGGGGAGAGATGTTGGGAGCTACGTGGCGGAGGCCAAGCAGGTGGTGGCCGGCGAGGTGAACATCCCGGCCGGATATCGGCTGGAGTGGAGCGGACAGTATGAGGCACTCCAGCGGGTGAAGGCACGGCTGCAGGTGGTGGTCCCGCTCACGCTCGCGGTGATCGCGCTGCTGCTCTATCTCACCTTCGGGACGGTCGCGGAGATGCTCATCGTGATGCTCACGCTGCCGTTTGCGCTCGTGGGCGGAGTCTGGACCATGTGGCTGTTGGACTACGATCTTTCGATCGCCGTGGCGGTCGGGTTCATCGCGCTGGCAGGCGTAGCGGCCGAAACCGGAGTGGTGATGCTGCTCTATCTGGATCACGCGTGGGACGACATCACTCGCGACGGTCGGCGACCGACCCGAGCGGATCTGGTGGGGGCGATCGAGTATGGAGCCGTGAACCGTCTTCGGCCCAAGCTCATGACAGTGGCGGCCATCATGCTGGGACTACTGCCGGCGCTCTGGAGCCACGGCACCGGCGCGGAGGTGATGCAGCGGATCGCTGCGCCGATGGTGGGCGGGATGATCACGTCGACCATTCTCACGCTGGTCGTGATTCCGGCCGTGTACTTCATCTGGCGCCAACGCGGGCTTGAAGTTCAAAGCTGAAGTGATTGGATGACTGGAGTGCGAAATCTTTCACGAGCAAGGGAGGACTTGAGATGAATGCGTCACACCGGGCGCTGCTGGTCGGTGCGTTGGCGCTCGCGGGGTGCACCGGGGGTGGTGATCGGACCGAGCGGAGCCGGGACACCGGCGGGATGGCGGGCCACATGGACTCCGGTGGGATGAAGATGGGCGAAATGCCGATGCAGGGAATGCGGATGATGACCAACATGCGTGCTCACATGGACTCGATGATGCGGAGGTCGCCCCAGCAGATGCAGTCAATGATGGCGACGCACCAGGGGATGATGTCGCAGATGATGGACCGGATGGGCGGCGACATGCGCGGCATGAAGATGTCCGGTAGCCCGGAGTGGAATGCGCTCACCGATTCGGTGAAGCAGGATTTGGCCGAGCTGCCCAACCTGAAGGGGCAGACGCTGTCGGCCCGGATGCGAGGCCATGCGGACCGGGTGCTTCGGCTGATGGCTATGCATGAGAAGATGATGAGGAAGTAGCGGGAGTGGAGGATCCCAACGCACTTCGTTGAGTGAGGGTGGAAAGGGGGTTGCCGTGACCAAAGGACTTCGCATTACGCTCTGGATTCTGAGCTCGCTCGCCGTGCTCTGGACGATCATTTCGCTGGTCGGAATGCTCAGTATGGTCGGCATGATGGGCGGGAGCAGCGCCATGATCTACCGTCACGGCGGGATGATGGGCGGAATGGGCGGCATGATGATGGGCGCGATGGTCCACCTGGGACTGACCTGGATCGTGATGCTCGGCCTAGATGGGGTCTTTATCTACCTGCTCGTCACCCGGGCGCGGGCTCGAGATCCAGGCGAGGCCCGGGCATAGCCACCACCCCTGGGAGGAGCCCGGCATGTGCGCTGCGTCACCGACGTTCCGCCGGCGTGAGATCAGGCTGCGTAAGGCTCCCGAGCTCGGAACCGGGAGCACATCACCAAGCCGGCGGAGGATGATATGAAAGCGCGAGAGCTGATGACGGCGCAGCCTGCCTGCTGTACGCCGGACGAGACAGTTCGCGATGCGGCACGGCTGATGAAGGAGCACGACTGTGGGTGCATTCCAGTGGTCGAGGACAAGGAGAGCAACCGGCTGGTAGGCGTCGTGACCGACCGTGACATCGCCTGCCGTTGCACGGCCGAGGGCAAGGGGCCGGAGACACCCGTCAGGGAAGCCATGTCGCGGGACCCGAAGTGCTGCGGCCCCGACGACGAGGTGGAAGCCGTAGAGAAGGTCATGGCCGAGGAGCAGGTTCGGAGAGTCCCGGTAGTGGATGACCGGGGGTGCTGCGTCGGGATGATCGCCCAGGCGGACCTGGCCCTCAATGACCGTGCCGCCAGCGACAGCGAGGTCGGGAGAGTGGTGGAGCGGATCTCCGAGCCTGCGCATGCCTCAGGCTCTGCCCGGTCCGGGCGCTAGTTCTAAATCGAGTCGTGGCAGAGCACACTATTGAGGTGTTCAGCGCGGGTTGCATTCTGTGCGACAATGCCGTGCGGCTCATTCGAGAGTTGGCCGGCAGCCGCTCCGCAGTGCACGTCTATGACATGAGTACCGGAGATGCGTTGGTCAAGGTTCGCGAGTACGGAGTGACCAGGGTGCCCTCGGTAGTGGTTGATGGTCGGCTGGTTCGGTGCTGTCAGGGAGACGCTCTGGATGAGCAGACCTTGCGGAGCCTGGGTCTGGGTAGCTCGATCTAGGCGTTTGAGCGTCAGCCCAAGCGCGCCCGGAGGCGGAATGAAACGGCCGCTATTGGTATCGGTGCTGCTGCTGGCGACCGCGGGCACGCTGGCGGCGCACGACCTGTTCCTGAAGCTCGACAGCTACTTCGTGGCCCCCGGAGCCCGCCTGGTGGTGCGAGTGCTCAACGGCACGTTCAGTGCAAGCGAGGGTGCCGTGGTCAACGACCGGCTCCGCGACCTCGTCCTGGTTACGCCTGACGGCGTGAGGCGACTCGACATGGGGACCTGGGTAGCTCGGGGCGACACCAGCGTCCTGACGGCGACCACCGGCGAGAGCGGCACGTACGTCATCGGCGCGTCACTGCGCCCGCGAGAGCTCAAGCTCGAGGCGAAGGACTTCAACGCATATCTGATTGAAGACGGGTTGCCGGATGTGCTCGCGGCTCGGCGCAAAGCCAAGGAGCTGGACCGACCGGCCCGCGAACGCTACTCCAAGCACGTCAAGGCGCTGGTGCAGGTGGGCCACCGGCGCACCAACGGCTACCAGACGGCATTCGGATATCCGGCCGAGCTGATCCCCCTGGACAACCCATACGCTCTCAGGCCGGGACGGATGCTTCGCATTCGAGCCGTCGTCGACGGTGAGCCGGTGGCTAACCAGCTGGTGACGGCGGGCGGGCCCGCGGAACCGGGGTCGGTCCGCACCGACAGCGCGGGGGTGGCTCGGGTTCTCATCGGCTCGCGCGGCGCATGGTACGTGAAGTTCATTCATATGCGGCCGGCAGTCGGCGACTCCTCGATCGACTACGAGTCCAAGTGGGCCACGCTGACGTTCGGCGTGCAATAGGAGCCACCCATCCGCGGCGTCCGCAACAGCGAATTCTTGACAACTTTGTAACAGAATCCTCATATTGGGCCACCCTCTCGGGTGCCAGGGTGGCCGCCCTGGGTCCCAGGGTCGCCTTGGTTGAGACCGAGCCTCTATGCTGTGGAACAGGCTCGGCTGACTGCGTCGGTCAGTTATGATCTGGCTGGTTCCTGGTAGCCGCTCGCCCAGCTCGGGGCCGAACCGTGTCGGCGCATCGGTTGGCTCACCGAGCTTCATTTACGCATCCCTCCCGCAAGTTTCTTCAGGCCGCCGAATCCTGCCAGCCTCGCTGTGCGAATCCATACCCGCTGCGACCATAGCGGCCTGGCTCGGGCGTTCTAGCGTGTAGTCCACGCGGTGTTGTCACCGTTAGTCGTTGTGGAGGAGACATGACAGTCACATTTCGTTGGCTCTGCACCAGAGTGGCTCCTCTGGCACTCCTGCCCGGGATGGTCCTGGCGCAGGAGCCGGCCAGAATCGCCGGCCAGGTCACCGATCCAGGTGGTACTGGCCTAGCGGGAGCTACCGTCGTTCTTCCGGCGCTTGGGCTCGGTGCGACGACCGGGACCGACGGCGCGTATTCGATCGTCGTCCCATCCGCACGGGTCCAAAATCAAGTGGTGGGGCTGACGGCACGCGCGATCGGCTACAAGCCGCGGACCGCACAGATCACCCTGAGCGAAGGCGCGATCGACCAGAACTTCACGCTGGAGGCCAACCCGCTGCAGCTGGGTGAGATAGTCGTCACCGGCGCGGGGACGCTGACGGAGGCAGAGAAGCTGGGCAACGTGCGCAACCACGTCGACTCGACCAGCATCACCCAGAGCAACGAGCCGAACGTGGTCCAGGCGCTCGCGGCCAAGGCGCCCAACGTCGTCGTGACCCAGCAATCGGGCGAGCCGGGCGCCTCGTCGAGCATTCAGATCCGCGGCGTAACGACGGTCAACGGCTCATCAGCTCCGCTCTTCGTCGTTGACGGCGTGCCGATGAGCAACTACACCCAGGCCAGCACAAACTTCGACGATATCGACTTCGGCTCGCTCGGCGGCACGGTCGCCCCCAACCGGGTGGCCGACGTGAATCCGGAAGACATCGCGAATGTGGAGATTCTCAAGGGCGCGGCGGCCGGGGCGATCTACGGCGCCCGCGCGGGACAGGGCGTTGTCCTCATCACCACCAAGAGGGGACAGCCGGGCCAGACACGCTACTCGCTCAGGTCGACCTTCTCGGTCGATCGGGTGACCGATCAGGTGCCGCTGCAACGGCGGTTCGGGCAAGGTTTCTTCGACGGTGTTGACACCGTGGCTGGCGGCAGCCAAAGCTGGGGCGCCGCGCTCCCGCCTGGAACGGTCACCTACGACCACTCGAACGAGCTCTTCAGCGGCGGCTCCTCCCTCGATAATAGCCTCACCATTTCGGGTGGCACCGACCGGACCCAGTTCTATCTCTCTGGCAGCCGCCTCGACCAGAACGGCTACATCACCGGCCGCAACGACATCTTCGAGCGGACTTCGGTCCGGCTCAACGCCACCCATCGGGTGTTCGAAAATCTGAGAGTGGGAGGCAACTTTGCCTACGCGGAGACCGGTGGGAAGTTTCTTCAGAAAGGGTCGAATGTGAGCGGTTTGATGCTCGGCGCGCTCCGAACCCCACCTGAGTTCAACAACCTCCCTTATCTCGATCCGGCAACCGGGCTGCACCGCTCCTACCGGCTGCCCGAACCCGAACCCGATGACCTGAAAGTAGGCCGGGGCTACGACAACCCATTTTTCACCATCTTCGAGTCGCCGAGTACGGGAGACGTGAACCGCTCCTTCGGTAACGTGAATTTGGATTACACCCCGCTGAGTTGGCTGCGGCTGGGCTACATCCTGGGCGCCGACTTCTCCTCCGATGAGCGGTTCGAAGGCCTGCCGAACTCGTCCTCCACCGCGCCGGCGGGGCGGGTCATCGCCGGCACGTTCAGGCAGCGGGAGATCTACCATAACCTCACGGCAACCGCAGGGTACACGGTCAACCGGGACCTGGGCGGAAGCTTCACGCTGGGCCAGAATCTGAGCAGCCGGAGGTTCGAGGCGCAGGGGACAGTTGGGAGTGACCTGATCGCGCCGCAGCCCTTTAACTTGGAGAACACCGCAGTTCAGGAACAGCCGGTTGACGCCGACACCCTGGTCCACAACGAGTCCTACTTCGCACAGGCAACGGCCGATCTGTGGGAACAGGTGTATCTGACGGCGGCCCTGCGGAACGACGGTTCGTCGACCTTCGGCGAGGGTGCCCGGCGTAACTGGTACCCCAAAGCGAGCGTCGCCTGGACTTTCACCGGCCGGAGCTCCGAGCCCCGCCGTTTCGGTCCCATCAGCTACGGTAAAGCACGTTTTGCCTACGGCCAGACCGGGACCGAGCCGCGCGCCTATCAGATCCTGTCGACGTTCCTGACCTCCCCTAATGCAGACGGTGGCTGGGGTCCGACCATCAACACCACACTAGGTGGCCAGGGTGGCCTGCTGTCGGCCCTGACGCGGGCGCAGGACAGCCTCAAGCCCGAGCGTACGATCGAGTTTGAGGGTGGGGTAGACCTGGGTCTCTTCAACGACCGCGCCGACCTCAGCCTCACCTACTATAGCTCGCTCTCGAAAGACGTCATCCTGGTTACGCCCCTTGCGCCCAGCTCGGGATTCTTCCAGCAGATTCAGAACTCCGGGCGCATCAGGAACAAGGGGTTCGAGGCCGCACTGAACGTGCGTGCCATCGAAACTCCCGACTTCGGTTGGGAGGTCGGACTCCAGTGGGCCACCAACAACAACCGAGTCAGGGCAATCGAGGGGGCAGAGTTCGTAACCCTGGGTCCCTCCTTCGCGGGGATCGTGGGCGTGGCCCAGCCGGGCCATGCGGTCGGCTCCTTCCAGGGCAACGACTTCGTCCGGTGCGGCAACGGTACCGTTCTCGACGACGGCACTGACGTGGATGCGGCGTGCGGGGGCGCCCCGGCCGGTGCGATGTACCTGGACAACGTTGGCGGAGAGGGCCTGCCGATCTTCGACCCTGAGCTTCGGATCCTCGGCAGCCCCGAGCCCGATTGGACCGGCAGCATCCGCACCTCGCTTCGCTTCCAGAAGTTCCGGGTCAGCGGATTGCTGGACATCCGAAGCGGCGGCCAGGTATGGAACGGCACCAGGGGCGCGCTCTATTTCTTCGGCACTCACCAGGACACGGAGGCCCGCGGCCAACAGCGCACCATCGGCACCGACTACTTTCTCAACATTACCGAGCAGGGCGTGGCGGGCCCCGGTGCGGGCCTGCCCTTCACCTTGAATCAGACCTGGTACCAGGGCCTCGGCGGGAGCTTCGGCGGCCCCGCCTCACAGGATGTTGTAGATGGCGGCTTTGTGAAGCTTCGCGAGATTTCCGTTTCGTACACGCTCTCCGGCGATGCGTTGACTCGGTTGCTGGGAATGACCAGCATCGATCTTCGCGTGGCGGGTCGGAACCTCGCTACCTGGACCGACTATGCCGGGGCCGATCCGGAAACCAACCTGTCCGGCGCCCAGGGCCAAGTTCAGGGGTACGATTACTTCAACAATCCGCAGGCCCGCTCGTTCGTCTTCTCGGTCGGGCTCAACCGCTAACTGGGGGTAATGCTCACATGCGACGTTTCTTGATTGCCCCCATCGGCGGGCTACTGCTCGCGGGGTCGTTGGCGGGCTGCAGCGGCTTTCTCGAGGGGGAGGACCTCAGCAACGATCCCAACGCACCCTCCGAGGCCACAGTCGGCCAGCTTTTCGTCGGAGCCCAGTCGGTGCAGATCATCCTGAACGAGGGGGCCCTGGCGCGCATCTCCTGCGTCATCACGCAGCAGTGCGGGGGGACCAGCCGGCAGCACCAGAGCTACGGTCTCTACGTGATCGGCGAGGACGCCTTCGACTCCGAGTTCAGCAGCCTCTACATCTCCGGCGGCCTGGTAGACCATCGAAACATCCAGACCCGGTCGATCGAGGCGGGCGACTCCGGGTTCGCCGGGATCGGCATGGTATTAGAGGCGATGACCATGGGGAACGCTGCCGGGCTCTGGGGCGACCTGCCTTATTCCCAGGCCCTGGGCGAGAATCCTACGCCCGGGTTGGACGACCAGCTGGCGATCTACGCCGGGATTCAAGCGAAGCTCGACACCGCGGTCGTGTACCTGTCCGCTACCGGGCCAACCAACGTCGGTCCTGGCGTGGCCGATCTCATCTACGGCAGCGACTTCACCAAGTGGCTCAGCGCGGCCTACACTCTGAAGGCGCGCTACCACCTGCATCTGGCCGAGCTGGAGGGGGCACCGCGGTACACGGCGGCGCTAGCGGCGGCGGCTAACGGGATCATCGATCCGACGGGAGCTGGTGACTATCTCACCTTCCACGGCACAGGCGAGCCCGAAAGCAACATCTGGTATCAGTTCACCCAGATCCAGCGGGCGGGTGATATTGCTCCGGGCGGATCGCTGGTAGAGCTGATGCGGGCGCGTGGCGATACCCGCCTCGCCGCTTATTTCGCCCCGATACCGGCGCCATGCCCACTCGCGTCCGACCCGTTTCCATACGGCGGAGCCGACCCCGGCGAGTCGTTCGATCCGTGCACCATGTCGGACTTTTCTGCGGCACGCCTTGCCCCCGACTTTCGGCAGCCGCTCATCACCTATGACGAGAATGAGCTCCTGCTCGCGGAGTCGTACGCCAGGCTCGGGGACGAGGGTAACGCGCGGCTCCACCTCAACAACGTGCGCGCGAAAGGCGGCCTGGCTGCCAGTGCGGCGAGCGGCGCCGCACTCATTCAGGAGATCGGCCAGGAACAGTACATCGTCCTGTTTCAGAACGTCGAGGCTTGGGCCACCTGGAAGCGGACCTGCGCGCCGGTGCTCGTCCCGGCTAGTGGCGCGACCGAAGTGTACTCCCGGCTGCTGTATGGCATTACCGAACGGAACGCCAATCCGAATATTCCGCCTCCCGGTGTCGAGCCGAACGCCGGGCGCAACGATAACGACCCGAGTCCCTGCCCCACAGCCTGACGTTGTTTGAGTTGAAGGCAAAGTCTAACCTGCGGCCGGTGCGAGTCCCGTGACTGGGCTCGTACCGGCCGTTTCCCGGCTGACGTAAATGCGCCATCAGGAGCCAGAGCGTTAAGGATATGCGATCTAACTTCAGTCTTGCCCGCGTCGTCGGGTGCGTGGCCACGATGGCCGGTCTCGCTGGTTGCTACAAGTACACCCCGCTGGCGACGACCGATCCGGCCCCGGGAGCGCGCATCAGCGTCGAACTCACCCCTGCGGGCACCGATACCCTTGCCCGGTTTGTGGGGCCCAACGCAACCGGAATCGACGGTCGGGTTGTCCAGTCCGCTGGCACCGATCTCTTGCTCGCCGCATTGGTAATCCGTAAGCGCAACGGGGAAGAAGAGTTCTGGAAGGGGGAGATGGTCAGCATCCCGCGAGGTGTGATTTCGGGCCTGCGGCAACGGCGTCTCGCGATCGGCCGGACCCTGCTCTTGGCGGGTGCAGTAGCGGTCGTCGGCGCGACGGTTGGGGTGGCCGCCAGAAGCGGGGGCAGCGGGGGTGGTGGTAATGGCGGCGGCCCACCTCCGACCGAGTAGCGTGCTAGAGCTTCGCGGTTCTGTGTGTGATCCCCTATCACAGACGGAGTGTCCGAGCGAGATCCTCAATTAGCTGTTGGTGGAGCGGATCTCCGAGCCTGCGCATGCCTCAGGCTCTGCACCGGCCAGGCGCTAGTTCTAAATCGTCGACCAACCTCGTCCTCGAGCCTTCAATGCCGCGGCCCCCGCGGCCCCCGCCACCGCGGCAGCCAGTAGAGCCAACCCTCGGTGCTCCTCGAGCCAGAGCTGCGGACTCCACGACCGCGCGCGTGCGTTGAAGTCGCCGCGCGCTCCGTAGTCACCCTGGACCGGCGTCCACAGATTGTAAGGGCGGTCGGCGGACTCAGGCCGGTCGGTCTGCTGCGACTCATAGCCGGTTCTGGCGAGATACCGGTCCAGTAATCCCGGGGCGATCCGATTCCCCCATATCGCCTTCAGAGTGGAGATGCCCACCTTGAGATCGCGTCTTCCTGGATGAAGGGCGGCGTAGACCACCGCCTGGGCCCCGACTTCGGGCTGGAAGATGGGCGGTACCGGTTGGGGTCGGTGGGGCAGGCGGCTCTTGACCCAGCTGAATTGCGGCGTATTCAGCGCGGGCATATGGACCACCGTGACGCGAACGTTGCTGCCATCGTGCAGAAGCTCGGTCCGCAGCGACTCGCTGAAACCCTTGATGGCGTGCTTCGCCGCGCAGTAGGCGGACTGAAGGGGAACGCCCCGGAAGGCAAGCGCCGAGCTGACCTGGACTATAGTGCCGTGGTCTCGTGGCAACATGTGATGAAGAGCGGCCAGGGTGCCGTGGACGTAGCCGAGGTAGGTGACCTGGGTAACCCGCTGGTATTCCTCCGGCAGCATCTTCTTGACCGGCGAGAACACGCTCACCATGGCGTTGTTGATCCAGACGTCGATCGGCCCGAGCTCGCGTTCAACCCTGACGGCAGCGGCCTCGACCGCCGCCGCGTCGGCAACATCGGTCGGCATAGCGAGCGCCCGTCCGCCGAAATCGCGGATCTCCTGTTGCGTGGCGGCCAGGGCGTCCTCTCCCCTGGCGAGCAGCGCGACGGCGGCCCCCCGTTTCCCGAATGCCCGGGCGATGGCACGCCCCAGTCCGGCCGATCCACCGGTCACGACGGTTACCCGAGGCTCAGACATGCTCCTGCTCCCAGCGTTTAGCATCTCGAGTACTCCAGGTCTGATTCTACACCTCGAGTAGCCGGCCCATGGTGATCGGACTCACTTGTGGCGCGCTGAGAGAATGCCAGCTTTCGAGCTCGACCGGATGGTGAGGCCTGTGGGAAACTCGATCGGGGCGGAAGCGTTCGTGCGTCACGTCGATGTCCGTTCCGGGGACCGGTATGCCTGGTACGGTCCGGCGCTGATGGTGACGGACTACCGTGGCGTCTGTGGTGGCAGCGCTCTGCCGGTTCTCACCGGCTTCTACTTTCGCGAGACTCGCTACCTGAGCCGCCTTCACCTGGAGGTGAATGGACTAAGGCCGTGGCTCTGTGCGGCGGGCAGCGGTCGGCAAGACGAGCTGGCCTTCAGCTATGCTCATCCCGAGCTCTCGGGTGGCGGCGGCGGAGGGACCGGCGTCTCCGGCGAAGAGGTTCCGCGCGACGACCATGGCTTGCCGCGCCGCGCCATCGACCTGCTGGCGCGATACCGGGTCGGCTTTCACACTCTGGAGATCGAGCTCGGCATTACCAACCGGTGGGCCCAACGCGCGGACCTCGAGATCGCGTGGTACCTGGACGCCGATTACGCCGATCTCCTCGAGGCCCAGGCTGGTTCACGCCGGCAGGACGCGTCGGTCGAGCGGCTCCCGCATCCCGCCGGCCTGCGGTTTCGCTACACCCACGAGATCTTGCCCCTGCAAACCACCATTGACGCGGAGGGAGCCGACTGGCGGACAGAACCCGGCCGCATAATCACCTCGCTGAAACTCGAGTATGGCGAGGGCAGACGGCTGGTACTCCGCGTGACCGCATACGATGACCGTGACCTCCCAGGGCCGGGCGGGATCGCGGCCCGGGCCGAACGAATAGCGCGCTGGCGCTCGCGCGTCGCACGGGTACGGAGTTTCGGCGAGGTCCCCTTCGGGTACATGGTGAATCAGGCGATGAGCGATCTAGGTTCGTTTGCGCTGCTCGAGGGTCAGCCGGACGGCTGGCTCGCTCCCGCGGCCGGCATGCCGGCCTATCCCGCCCTCTTCGGACGGGATTCACTGACGGCATGCTGGCAGGCGACGGTGCTCGATCGAGGCGAGCTTCTCCAGGCAACGCTCACCCGCCTTGGCCGACTTCAGGGTACCGTGGTCGCGCCCGAACGCGACGAGGAGCCTGGCCGGGTCGTGCACTCGGTGCGACGCGGGCCGCTGGCGCGATTAGGGATCAACCCGTTCGAGCGGTATTACGGCGACTTCGCGAGCCCTTTCATGTTCGTCATCTCGTTGGCGCAGCTCTATGCCTGGACGGGTGAAGAGGCTCTAGTCCGGCAGCACTGGGATGCGGCACGACGCATTCTCGACTGGGCCCGACAGTACGGCGACCGGGACGGCGACGGCTACCTGGAGTACTGCACCCATGCGGAAGAGGGGCCGAGAAACCAGGGGTGGAAGGACAGCGGGAACGCAATCGTCTATGACGACGGCCGGCAAGTGGCCCCGCCGATTGCCACCTGTGAGGTGCAGGGTTATTGGTTTGCGGCGCAGCAGCTCTTTGCAGTGCTCTGCGGTGCTCTAGGCCGCATGGAGGACGGCCGAGCCTACTGGCGCTCGGCAATGGACCTCAAGACGCGCTTCAACCGGGACTGGTGGCTCGCCGAGGAACGGTTCTTCGCGCTGGCCCTGGATCCGGAGAAGCGCCAGGTGCGGAGCATCAGCTCGAACGTCGGTCACTGCCTGGCGTCGGGGATCATCGCCGACGAGCACGTGCGGCCTGTGGTCGGGCGGCTCTTCGCCCCCGACATGTTCAGCGGTTGGGGCATCCGCACCCTTTCGAGCGATCATCCCTCTTACAATCCCATCAGCTATCATCTCGGTAGCGTGTGGATGGTGGAGAACGGCACCATCGGGTTCGGGCTCCGGCGCTACGGACTGGATGCCAGGGTGCTCGATCTCTTCGAGGCAATGGTCGATCTGGCCATGTTGTACGATCACTGGCGGGTGCCCGAGTGCGTTGGTGGTTATCCCCGGTCCCGGTTCCCCCACCCGGGGGCTTACCCGCAGGCGACGCTGGCACAGGCGTGGAATCAGAGCGCCATGCCGCTGCTCCTTCAGACTATCCTCGGACTACAACCGGTGGCACCACTACACATCCTGGCGGTGGACCCCATGCTGCCGCCGTGGCTGCCCGAGGTCACTATCCAGGGATTACGCCTCGGCGGGACCACCGCCACTTTGCGCTTTCGCCGCCACGAGGATGGTAGGACCGAGGCCGAGATCGTCCGGAAGCGGGGACCGCTGCACCTGGTGCGGCAGCCGCCGATCGAGTCGCTCTCAGCCAATCTGAGGGACCGGTTCCACGCGCTGGCCGAGAGCTTACTGCCTTGGCGGTGACCGACCTCACAGCACTCCGCCCGTGGATCCCGACCTCTCGTGGGGTGCAAGTCTCCTGGTTGTGTGGCAGCACCCGAGTGGCTATGCTGCCCTATGAGATGTAGGATGCGTACTTCTATCGCCTTACCAATGCGCCGCATGACTCGTGCTGTGATGCTCGCTCTCGGCATCCTGAGCATGCCCAGCATTGGGCCCGCGGCAATGCAGCGGCCCCACTGCGCTCAGCACGACCGCTCAGCGGTGCATCAAGAGGCGCACTCTGCCAACAGTCATCAGATGCCGGAGCCGACTCACTCGACATCAACGGAGAGCGCCACCACACACGATTGCCCGCACTGCCCAGCGACCGAGTGTGCGCGAGTCGCGCCCTGTACCACCTCATCGAACCCAGTCATTTCGGCCACCCTCCCTGCAGTCAGTCAAACAGCCACCCATCGAGCCACTCTGCGTCGAGTACGGGTGCATCTCTACTCCACGGCGCACCAGCCACCAACTCCGCCGCCTCAGCCGATCTACTAGGGCAATCGTAACCCGGCAGCCAGGGACGCCGGGAGCAATTACTACCAGGAGAACCGGATCATGTTCATTCCCCGTACGGCCGCGGCGGCGGCCGGGCTCAGCGTGTCGTTCCTCGGCCCCGCATCGGCGCAGATCGACTACCGGAATCTCGACGACGACCGGCCGGTGGTCACCGAGGATGCCTACCCCGTGGAGCGCTACGCGTTCGAGCTCCTGGGGCCTTACCGCTTTGAAGCCGAGGCAGGCGGTACCGAGCTCCACACGATCGTCCCCGAAGTGGCCTATGGACTCGCGCGCAACGCGCAGGTCGGGCTCAAGCTTCCCTTAGCCGCCCGGGACGAGGGCAACGGGACCGACTGGGGACTCGCGGGCCTCCGGCTATTCGGGCTCTACAACTTCAATACCGAGAGCCAGTGGCTTCCGGCGATGTCTCTCCGGCTGGATGCGAGCTTTCCGGCCGGCTCGCTGGCCGGCGACGCAAGCCGCCTCGCCTTAAAGGCGATCGCCACCCGCAGCTGGGGACGGATGCGCGCCCACCTCAACGCCGGCCGGGGATTCGGCTCGGAGGACGATCTCAGTGTAGCCGAGCCGCTCAGTCGGTGGAGCGCCAGTCTGGCGCTCGACCGAACCCTTTTCCGATCGAGCATCCTGCTCATCGGTGAGATTGCAGCATCGCAATCCGTGAGAGACGCGCCGACCTCGGTGAACGCCTCCGTGGGCGGGCGGTGGCAATGGACCCCGATACTCGTGCTCGATGCCGGAATGACGCGCCGGCTTCGGTCGGACACCGGTCCCAACATCGCAGTCACCATCGGTCTATCACATGCTTTCGCGCTCCGGGGACTCATGCCCGCGGGGCCGCGTTAATCTTGGGAGACGGTCACCATGTCGTTCAGCTCTCCTGTCGCGCCGGCGCTGGCCGTGACGGCTCTCCTGTTGGGCCTTGGAGCCAGCAGCGCCACGGCCCAGGCTCAGCGCAACGAGCAGTTCTACTATCCCGGACGGTTCAACTGGGAGTTTCTGGCGAACTACCCCGAGGCTGCCCGCCTCTTCAACGCCTTTGATTACGGGCACGCCGTCCTCTATGAGCGCCTGTACACCAGGCGGGGGAAAGCGGCCGCCGACCTGCAAAAGGAGTATCGCTATCTCACAACCGATCTCCTGATCCGCCCACCCCGTTTCGCGGTGGCCGAAGAAGCGATCATGCCTTCCTACGCGAAGCTCGCCTGGCGAGCGAAGATGATGTTCGATTGGGCTCACATCCTGCACCGGCAGATCTACGACGCCTATGCCGATGACCGCTTGACCTCCGCCCAGCGCGACAGCCTGATCGAGCGGCTCACCGACTACTACCTGAGCAACCGGAAGTACGCCTTCACTGACAAACCCAAGTCCATGGCTCTCATGGACGAGCAGTATTTCAGCCAGGCCTTTCGAAAGACCAATCCCAAGTTCAACGGACTGATCTGGGCCTACCACTGGCTCCAGGTCGGCCTCTACGAGCCCTTCATTGAGGGGCAAACTCGGGTGCAACGGAAGGCCGGCGTGCAGGCAACCGTGGCGCGATTCTGGTCGATGCTCGAGGATCCGCCCAGCCGGATGCCGAAGATAATGCCGATGACCGCGGCGGTCGCTCCCAACTTCAGCGCCGCGCATCCGCGCGCGGCCGTGATCTTCGACAACCTGCACATGATGCACGACATCATCTCGGACATCCTTACCGCGGATACAGTCCCCCATGGCAGCAAGGGAGAGATGATCGAGCGCCAGCTCGACAAGTTGCAGGACCCGTTCCGGGATGTGATGTCGCTGGACGAGTGGCGGATGATGGCGGAGCACATGGGCGGGGTGGAGCTGATGGGTGGACGCGCAACCGGGCTCGTCCGCGCAATCGAGGCGACCATCGGCCGGGACGTAGCTCCGCCTCGGCAACGTAGAGAGCGGCACGAGGCCCACTGAGCCAGTCCCCTCATGAAAGAACATCATCACCCCGAAGGGCACACTGGTGTAGAGCCTGCCCAGCCCGGCGGCCACGACAAGCACGCCGGGCATAGCGTTGCAATGTTTCGGGACAAGTTCTGGATCTCGCTTCTGCTCACCATCCCGACCTTGATCTGGGGTCACATGCTGCCCCAGGCACTCGGCTATACCCCTCCCCGCCTGCCGGGAGCCCGCTGGATACCCGCCGTGCTGGGTACGGCCGTGTTCTTCTATGGCGGCTGGGTGTTCATCCAGGGCGCTGTGCGCGAGCTGCGCGACCGGCTGCCGGGAATGATGACGCTCATCGCCCTGGCCATTACCGTCGCGTTTGTCTTCAGCGCGGCGGTCACGCTTGGCTATCCCGGCATGCCCCTATGGGAGGAGCTGGCCACCCTGGTGACGGTCATGCTTCTCGGCCATTGGATCGAGATGCGATCCATCTCTCAGGCGCAGGGCGCCCTGGGGGAGCTCGCCAAGCTACTTCCCAACACGGCCGTAAGGCTAAAGGGGGACGAGACCGAGGAGGTCCCCATCGACCAGCTCCGCGAAGGAGACGTCGTCCTGATCCGGCCCGGCGCCGGCGTTCCGGCCGATGGTGAGGTGATCGATGGCCTGAGCGACGTTAACGAGTCCATGATAACGGGCGAATCTCAGCCGTTGAGTAAGAAGCCGGGAGACCGCGTGATCGCCGGTACGGTAAACGGATCGGGCTCGCTTCGGGTGCGTGTCACCGGCACCGGCGAGCGGACGGCACTGGCCGGGATCATGCGGCTGGTCGAGCAGGCGCAGAGCTCACGCTCGCGGGCCCAGGCGCTGGCCGATCGCGCCGCCTACTGGCTTACCATTACCGCTCTCAGCGCGGGAGCCCTCACCCTTGCCGGGTGGATCGGGGTGGGCGCCGACGCCGCATTCGCAGTAGAGCGGCTCGTCACCACCCTGGTGATCGCCTGCCCCCACGCCCTCGGTCTCGCGATTCCGCTGGTTATCGCCATTTCCACCACCCTGGGAGCGCGAAGCGGGCTCCTGGTGCGCGATCGCCGCGGGCTGGAGGAGTCGCGCAAGCTGACCTCAGTAGTGTTCGACAAGACGGGGACTCTCACCAAGGGAGAATTCGGGGTAGTGCGCATCTCCGCTGCCGAGAGTCTCGACGAAACGGAGGCTCTGCGCCTGGCTGCCGCGGTCGAGCGGGATTCAGAGCACACCATCGCACAGGGGATCGTGCGGAGCGCCGGCGAGAGGGGGCTGGAGATTCCTCGAGTCGAGAGCTTCCAGGCTCTTCCCGGCATAGGAGTGCAGGCCCGCCTGGATGGACGTGAACTGCTCGTGGGTGGGCCGATGCTGCTTCGCACCAGGTCGGTCCGGGTGCCATCTGTCCTCAGCTCGGCCGCGGAGCAGGCGGCCCGCCAAGGTCAGACAGCCATTTATCTGGTGGAGGACGATGCCGGTGGTGTCGCCCGCGCGCTGGCAGTTTTCATAGTCGGCGATGTGATCCGTCCCGAGTCACGTGAGGCAGTCCAGGCGCTTCACGAAGAAGGCCTGGAGGTGCTGATGCTCACCGGCGATGCCCGAGCTGTTGCCGAAGCCGTGGGACGGGAGCTTGGCATCGATGAGGTCTTCGCCGAGGTGATGCCCGATCAGAAAGCCGCAAAGATCGAGGAGCTTCAGCGGGCCGGAAAGCGGGTAGCCATGGTAGGTGATGGTGTGAACGACGCACCCGCCCTGGCAACGGCCGACGTGGGCATCGCGATTGGCGCTGGCACTAACGTGGCCGTGGAGGCCGGCGACATCGTCCTGGTACGCAACGATCCCCGGGACGTGGCGAGAATCATTCGTCTGAGCCGGGTCAGCTACCGTAAGATGATCCAGAACCTCTGGTGTGCTGCCGGCTACAACGTGGTGGCGATACCGCTGGCGGCAGGGGTCCTGGCGCACGAGGGAATTCTGCTCTCACCGGCAATAGGTGCGGTGCTCATGTC
This sequence comes from Gemmatimonadales bacterium, assembly GCA_050733075.1. Classification (GTDB taxonomy): domain Bacteria; phylum Gemmatimonadota; class Gemmatimonadetes; order Gemmatimonadales; family GWC2-71-9; genus CAVVWJ01. Next base: position 27,276 of record JBOHSD010000010.1, on the reverse strand, counting down.
GCTTAGTACGGTAATCGTCGCGCTGAACGCACAACTGCTGCGCCGGGCAAAGGTCTAGGTGGGACTCCTGGCGCTGTTGATCGCGGCCATTGCAGCCCCGCCTGCCTCGATGGCTGCCCAGGCACCGCTCAAAGCTCGGCCCAATATCCTGGTGCTCGTGGCCGACGACCTCGGCTGGCGCGATACCGGTCCCTACGGCAACCCGTGGATTCGCACCCCTAACATCGGTCACCTGGCCCGCTCGGGGCTGAGGGTGGAAGGGGCGTACGGCACCACTCCGCAGTGCAGCCCCTCCCGCATCAGCCTGCTCACCGGCAAGTACGCACACGCGACCCTGACCGAGGACCTGCACACGCCGCTACCGGACTCGGAGCGCATCCTGCCGTCCTACCTCCAGGCTCAGGGCTACTTCACGGGGCATCTGGCCAAGACGCACTACGGCCCCAACGCCGAGCGGCAGTTCCAGTGGTACTCTCGCGAGCTGTCGCCTGCCTTGCCGGCGTTCCTGGATTCGGCCGGCACCCGGCCATTTTTTCTCTGGGTAGGGTTCCATGACCCCCATCGCCCATATCTGGAGGCGCCGGCCCGGCACCAGCCCTCTCGCGTAGTGGTGCCGCCGCACCTGGTAGACAGTCCGGCGACGCGCCAGGATCTGGCTGACTACTACGACGAGGTCGGCCGGATGGACCAGGAGATCGGCCGCATGCTGGCCGAGCTCGAGCGAAGAAAGCTGCGCGAGAATACTCTCGTGGTATTCCTTAGTGACAACGGGGCGCCGTTTCCCCGCGAGAAGGGGACGCTCTACGATTCCGGCACCAGGACGCCGCTCATCCTCTCCTGGTCCGGAGTCATCGCACCCGGTTCGGTTTATAGCCGCGGGCTGGTGAGCACCATCGATCTGGCCCCGACTATCCTGGAGCTGGCCGGCTCCGCACCTCCTCCTGCCATGCAGGGCCGGAGCCTTCGGGTCCTGCTCGAGCGGCCCGAGTCGTATCCCGGCCGGCCCTACGTCTTCAGCGAGCGCAACTGGCACGATTGCGACGAGCACCAGCGGTCGGTACGCACGGCCCGGTTCAAGTTGATCCGTACCGACGCGTATACGGCGCTACCTCTGTGTACTGCCGCGGACATCGGCTCGAGCCCGTCTTTCCACGCCCTTCGTGCCGGCGCCAGGGCGGGGCGGCTCACGGCCGCGCAGCAGCGTCTGTTCGAGGCGCCCCGGGCGAGGGTCGAGCTCTACGACCTGGCTGACGACCCCTGGGAGCTTCGCAACGTCGCGGATGAGCCGCGGTACGCCGAGGAGCTGCGTAAGCTTCTGGGAGTGTTACAGGAGTGGCTCGAGCAGTCGGGCGATTTCCCACCCTCGTACCGGATGCGAGACGATAATACCGATCGCATCACCGGCGTGCATTTCAGCACCAAGATTCCTCCGTTACGCAACCCGAACGTGCCGGCGGCGAGTGGACGGTGGGGTCGTCCGGGGCCGAGCTAGATCGCTGTCACAGCGGCTGAATGGACATTGGGTGGGTGAACGCCCCTGGAGGGTTGCAGCGGAAGAGAGGTTGGGCGAATATCCCTGCTGGCTCGCGCCTCCGCCGGCCTCACTGCCCGCCGTTTTGATGCGTCAACCCATCCCGTCCACTCGGAGAGTATCCGAAATGACGCAGGTGCAGCTTCCGGTAGTCCGTCGCCGCTTCGGCGAAACGATGCGCTCCGACCGGTGGTGGCTGCAGCCGGCGATCGTCCTGCTCCTCCTCTCTGGCTTCATCGTATATGCGACCTGGGCCGCTTTTCAGGGGACGTATTACACCCACGGGCCCTATCTCTCTCCGTTCTACTCCCCCGAGCTGTTCGGGAGCTCGCCCCACGCCTGGCTCGGGCCCAAGCCCGCATGGTGGCCGAGCTGGCTGGTGTTCTCGCCGGCCCTCCTCATCCTCCCTTTTCCCGGGCTCTTCCGTGTGACCTGCTACTACTACCGCGGCGCGTACTACAAGTCGTTCTGGGCCGACCCGCCGGCATGTAGCGTCGGCGAACCGCGGAAGGAGTATTGCGGGGAGGCTGGCTTTCCGCTCATCGTTCAGAACATCCACCGGTATTTCCTGTACATCGCGCTTCTCTTTCTGGTGGTGCTCACCTACGACGTATACCAGGCCCTGTGGTTCACCGACCCGGTAACGGGCCAAAGGACGTTCGGCATCGGATTGGGGACTCTCGTGCTCGCAGCCAACGTGATCCTCCTCGGCGGGTACACACTGGGCTGCCATTCCCTGCGCCATGTGGTAGGCGGGTATCTCGACCGGCTGGCCGGCGCGCCGGTACGCCGGCGACTCTACGACTGCTCCAGCCGCCTCAACCGCGCCCACATGCGATGGGCGTGGACCAGCCTGTTCTCCGTGGCGTTCGCGGATCTTTATGTTCGTCTTTGTTCGATGGGGGTGTGGGTGGACTGGAGAATTCTATGACGGAGTCGGGAGCCACCAGTGGATCGGGGACTAGCCAGCAGACATCTGTTTACGATCCAATAGCCTTGCACTCCCCACTCCTGATTCCCGGCGCCGGACCGGTCACTCCCGACTCCCGACTCCCGACTCCTGACTCCCATGCCTGAATACCAAGCCTTCGATCACGACGTCCTCGTCGTTGGCGCCGGCGGGGCGGGGCTCCGGGCGGCAATCGCCGCCTCCGCGGCGGGAGCCTCGGTCGGCCTGGTGTGCAAGTCGCTGCTCGGGAAGGCGCATACCGTCATGGCCGAGGGGGGTGTCGCCGCCGCCTTGGCGAATGTGGACGACCGCGACGGCTGGCAGGTGCACTTTGCCGACACCATGCGCGGGGGTCAGTACGTGAACAACTGGCGTATGGCCGAGTTGCACGCGAGGGAAGCGCCGGACCGGGTCCGGGAGCTGGAGGCGTGGGGCGCGCTCTTCGACCGCACCCCTGACGGGCGCATCCTCCAGCGGAACTTCGGGGGGCACAAGTATCCCCGTCTCGCCCACGTCGGCGATCGCACCGGGCTCGAGATGATCCGGACCCTCCAAGACCACAGCATCCACCAGGGGATCGATGTGCACATGGAGTGCACCGTCCTCCGTATCTTCACCGACGCCGGGCGGGTGGCGGGCGCGCTCGGCTACGATCGCGAACGGGGGCGGTTTCGTCTGTTCCGCTGCCCGGCCATCGTGCTCGCCACCGGCGGCATCGGCCGGGCGTACTCGATCACCAGTAACAGTTGGGAGTACACCGGAGACGGCCACGCGCTCGCCTACCAGGCCGGCGCCGCGCTCCAGGACATGGAGTTCGTCCAATTCCATCCCACCGGTATGGTCTGGCCACCCAGCGTGCGTGGCATCCTGGTGACCGAAGGAGTCCGGGGTGAGGGCGGGGTCCTGGTGAACCGGGAGGGCAGGCGTTTCATGTTCGACGACATCCCGGACAACTATCGGAGCCAGACCGCCGACAGCGAGGAGGAGGGCTGGCGTTACACCCAGGGCGACAAGCAGGCCCGGCGTCCTCCCGAGCTGCTGACCCGCGACCACGTCGCCCGCTGCATCCTGCGCGAGGTGCGCGAGGGCCGCGGCAGCCCGCACGGCGGGGTCTTTCTCGACATCTCCTGGATCAGGCGGAAGATGCCGGACGCCCGGAAGCACATCGTCAAGAAGCTGCCGAGCATGTACCACCAGTTCAAGCAGCTCGCCGATATCGACATTACGACGACACCGATGGAGGTCGGCCCGACCACCCACTACATCATGGGCGGCATCCGGGTGGACGGCGACACCCAGAGCTCCACCCTGCCCGGACTCTACGCCGCCGGGGAGTGCGCGGCCGGATTACACGGCGCCAACCGGCTGGGCGGCAACTCGCTCTCGGACCTTCTCGTCTTCGGCAGGCGGGCGGGGGAGTTCGCCGCGGTGTTTGCCGGCGAGCACCGCGTCGGGGCCATTGACGGCGCCGAGGTCGACGATGCGATTCGCTGTGCTCTTGCCCCTTTCGAGCAGGGCGCGAGTGGCAACGGTAACGGACCGTATCAGGTCCAGCAGGAGCTCCAGGCCCTGATGCAGACCCTGGTGGGCATCGTGCGCACGGAGCTCGAGATGGAACGCGCGCTGGAGGGGATCGGACGGCTGAGGCAGCAGGCCCAGCAGGTCGGGGTCAGCGGAAACCGCGAGTACAATCCAGGGTGGCATACCGCGCTCGACCTGGCCAACCTCCTCACCGTGTCCGAGGCGATCACCCGGGCGGCGATCGAGCGAAGGGAAAGCCGCGGCGGGCACTTCCGCGACGACTACCCCGAGAAGAACCCGGCCGGGGACACGTTCAACGTGGTCATCCGGAGGGGAGATGACGGCGAGATGCGGCTTTCCCGCGAGCCCGTGCCTGAGATGCCGGCTGAGCTCAGAAGGATTATAGAGGATCAGAGGTGACCGCTCGCAGGATCGCTGGCTGATTCAGTTAGAGGTAGCGTAGCGTCAGGGGAAAAGTGGCTCACGACGCGATCGGAGTACAATGGTAGCTGACATTCTGAAGCCCGACCTGGCCGAGACCGGGGCCGCGGAGGAGGAGAAACCGCCTGAGGTCAAGCCCGAGCCCGTCGGACGGGCAACGTTCCGGCTCTGGCGTGGAGGCCGCGAGGGCGGGAAGCTGGTGGACTACACCACGAGCGTTTCACCCGGGATGGTCGTGCTCGATGCGATCCATCAGATCCAGGCGGAGCAGGCGAACGACCTGGCCGTGCGCTGGAACTGCAAGGCCGGTAAGTGCGGCTCCTGCTCGGCGGAGGTCAACGGGACGCCGAAGCTCATGTGCATGACCCGGCTCAGTGAGCTTCCCCTCGATAAGCCGGTCAGCGTGGAGCCCATGCGGGCGTTTCCGCCGATCAAAGACCTCGTCACCGACGTCTCCTGGAATTTCCAGGTGAAGAAGAAGATCAAGCCGTTTAAGCCGCGGACGCCCGACGCCCCGGATGGCACCTGGCGCATGGCGCAATCGGACGTGGATCGGGTCCAGGAGTTCCGCAAGTGCATCGAGTGCTTCCTGTGCCAGGACGTCTGCCACGTATTGCGCGACCATCATCTCCACGAGGAGTTCATCGGTCCGCGCTTCCTGGTGCATGTGGCTGCTCTGGAAATGCATCCCCTCGATGTGGAGGACCGGGTCGAGGAGCTGCGGCGGGCCCACGGGATCGCCTATTGCAACATCACGAAGTGCTGCACCCAGGTGTGTCCCGAGAACATTACCATCACCGACAACGCGATCATTCCGCTCAAGGAGCGGGTGGTGGATGAGTTCTTCGATCCGTTAGGGAAGTTGGTGAAGATTTTTAGCAGGAGGTCGAGAGTCGAGGGTCTTAGACCCTAGACTCCCAAACCATGTTCAGCCCAAAACCCATCTCCGAGGAAGGCGTCCCCCGGGCGCTGCTGAAGGCGGAACGGTACCGGGTCATCAACGATCCATCCTCCGCCGAAAGCATCTGCCTCGACGTGCTGGCGGTGAGCCCCGAGAACCAGCAGGCGTTGATGACCCTGCTGCTGGCTATCACCGACCAGTTCGGGGAGGCGCCGACCGAGGGCGTGCGTCGAGCGCGGGATGTGTTGCCGCGGCTGGATGACGAGTACAAGCGTGCCTACTACGGAGGGATCATCTGCGAGCGGTGCGCCAAGGCGCAGCTGCGGTCCGGCGCGCCCAGATCGGGAGAGATGGCGTATGAATGGCTCCGGGAGGCAATGAGCTGGTACGAGAAGGCGGCATCCCAGCGACCTCCCGGGAACGATGACGCAATTCTGCGCTGGAACACCTGCGGGCGCCTATTGGCCCGCAACCCGCACCTGCGGCCGGGAGCCGAGGAGCGGGTCGAGCTGAGGTTGGAGTGAGCGGGAAAACTCCGCCGATCTGACCTTACTCCACGGGTCATATACTACACATACAATGGGAAGCCCCATGAGACCTGCGATCTCCTCGCGCCTGCAAGCTGTGGCAATTCTCGCCACGGTCGCCACCCTCGGTACCGGCCGTTTTGCCCAGGCGCAGGATGCCGATCAGCACAGCCGCAAGATCGAAGGACTCGGCCGCGTCAGCTTTCAGGTGTCATGCAGTGCGGAGGCCAGGCGCCGCTTCGAGCATGCGATGGCCGTGCTCCATTCGTTCTGGTGGGAGGAAGGCGACCGCGCCTTCGGGGCCGTGCTCGAGGCCGATCCCAAGTGCGCGATGGCACACTGGGGCCTCGCGCTGAACGCGTGGGGCAACCCGTTTGCCGGAGGACCCGGCGGCGCCGCACTCCGCCGGGGTGCCGAGGCGGCCGAGCGGGCGGCGGCGCTGCCTGCCCCGAGCCGGCGGGAGCAGGGGTTCATCGCCGCCGCCGCGGCGCTCTATCGCGACGCGGCGGCTACGTCCAATGCCGCCCGGCTCCGGGCCTACGCAGACACCATGACGCGTCTCCGGCGGGATTTCCCCAACGACACCGAGATTGCCATCTATTACTCGCTGTCGGTAGTTGCCACGGCGCCCCGCACCGATACTACCTTCGCCCGGCAGAAGCTGGCCGCGGCCATTCTCAACCCGCTGTTCGTGCGCTACCCCAACCATCCCGGGCTGGCGCACTACATCATTCACTCGAGCGACTCGCCCAAGCTGGCCGCATTGGCCCTGGATGCCGCCCGCCGCTACGCCCAGATCGCTCCGGCGGCGCCGCACGCGCAGCACATGCCCTCGCACATATTCGTGCGGCTGGGATTGTGGGACGAGACCGTAGCATCGAACTGGAAGTCGTTCATGGCCGGCATCGCCCACGCCCGGGCCACCGGCCAGGCCGGCGGCACCTCCCATGAGCTGCACGCCCTCGACTATGCGGTTTACGGATATCTCCAGCGGGGTCAGGATTCCTCGGCCAGGGCCACGGTGGCTACCGGCCGCGAGCTGCACATCCCGCCTTCCCAGAACACTCTGGTCGGCGACTACAACCGAACGGCGATGGCGGCGCGCGTGCCCCTGGAGACCGGCAACTGGGCGGCCGCCGCCGAGTTCCCGCTTACGGTCCAGCCGGACCTCGGGGTGACGGCAGCATTGAGCCGCTTCACCCGGGCGATCGGTGCGGCCCGGAGCGGCCGGGTCGGGGCCGCTCGTCTGGAGGTGGCGGCCCTGGACGCGATTGCCGGTGAGCTGGAACGGCGGGAGGAGCCGTACTGGCCGAGGGTGGCAGCCATCAAGCGCGATGCCGCCGCCGCATGGTTGCGACTGGCCCAGGGCGACACGGCAGCCGCACTGGCCCTGGCGCGGACGGCCGCCGACAGCGAGGACGTGACCGACAAGCATCCGGTTACCCCCGCCGAGCTGTTGCCGGCGCGGGAGCTTCAGGCCGACATGCTCCTGGCCGCGCGGCGCTACCAGGAGGCCCGCGAGGCCTACCGGCTCACTCTCGAGCGGGAGCCCGGCAGGGCCCGAAGCCTGTTCGGGCTGGGCCGGGCCGCCGAGCTGGCGGGCGACCGAGCCACCGCAACGAAGGCCTACCAGGCGTATCTCCAGCTGATGAGCAAGGGAGACGGGAAGCGTCCCGAGCTGGCGACAGCGAGGGCCTTCGTGCGCTAGCCTACCGGAACGTTCCTGGACTCACCTGGTAGACTACGTGGTAGGTTCCAGCCTCCTCCTCCGGTGCCCAAAATCCCAACTGCTCGGTCCAGCGCTTGGTTTGGAGCCGCCGCCCGCCCAGAGTAAGAAAGCCACCGGCACGGGTCGTCAGGACGCCGAGCTGCCGAAGATCGGCCAGGCTCCTGAGCACGGTCCCGCATCGCCGTGCCACGATCCGCCGCGCGGCGAGCGGGCCGATTCCAGGGACCCGGACCAGCTCCTCGTAAGAGGCAGTGCGGACTTCCACCGGGAAATGCTCGGGGTGCCCCAGCGCCCAGGCACACTTCGGGTCTACTGCAAGTGGCAGATTGCCGCTCTCTCCAACAACGATCTCATCTGCGGTGAAGCCATAGCTCTGCATCAGGAAGCTTGCCTGATACAGCCGGTGCTCCCTCAGTGCGGGCGTGGCCGGCATGCTCTCCAGGGGCGTGTCGCTGATCGGACGGAAGGCGCTGAAGTGCGGGTGGTGAACCCCGCCGCCGGCTCTCAGCTCGGCGACGGCGCCGAGCAGGGCCCGGTCGGTGTCGGGCGTGGCGCCGACCACGAATTGCATGGTCATGCCCGCCGTTCCGCCGGGGTGCAGCGGGTCTCGCGGCCTCCCGTGTGCCTGGGCCTCTCGCTCCTCGAGCACCAACTCTCGTACCCGTTGAAAGTCGTGCATGGTGGTGGAGAAACTCTTGTCCGGCGCGATCCGTTCGAGGCTCGCTCCGCAGGGCGCCTCGAAGTTGAGCGAGACCCTGCTGGCCAGCGAAGTCAGCCGGCCGATCTGTGACTCGTCACCACCGGGCACCAGCTTTGCATGGATGTATCCCGCAAAGCGATGCCGCTCGCGGAGCAGCTCGAGCACCTGGATGAGATCGTCCATCACCTTGACCGGCCGTCCGGGGATTCCGGTGGTGATGAACAGCCCCTGACACCATCCTCTCTGGTGGGCACCGAGAAAGATGCGCACCAGCTCGTCGGGCTTGAGCAACGTGCGCGGCATGGGCCGATCCCGCCGCATGGGACAGTAATGGCAGTTGTAGCTGCAGGCGTTGGTCATCAGGATGCGGAGCAGGGTAGTCTGGTTTCCGGCGCGGGGTCTCAGGGTCCGGAGATTGAGCGGGCGCAGCGCGCCCACGTCTTTTGTGTGCCTGAGACGGGGGGGCAGGCCCTCCCGGTCATCGGCCGCGAGCGACATCAGGAGTTGGAGCTTTCGATCCAGGTCGGGGCTGGGCATTGCGCTGCTCCCATGGTTGGAGAGCACACGCTACCCGAACAAACTCCGAAAGTCAACCCTCCTTTATTTGTATTTGCCAGCGCCGCCGTGCTTCTCCCAGCGCCAGCATGATCGACTCCCGGGAGGCCAGCAGGGTGTCAAGCGCGTGGCCTGAGTCTCTGCCGCGCCGGGGAACGTATTCCTCTCCTCGGTCCAGGAAGAGACGCAGCTTTCCCCATACCGTTTCCGGCAGCACCGTCTCCAGGTACTCCAGCGCCGTTCCGCGGAGATGCGGATCGTCGGTGTGCAGCCCATGGAAGGCGAGGCGGAGGGTGTCCCGGGGAAGAACGAGCGAGAGCAGGGTGAACAGGTGCTCGAGACTCCGACTGGCACGGTCTCGCAAGACTTCCGTTTCCATGGGAGACGACTGGTCATCCAGGAGGTCGATGAGCTGCCGGCTCTCCCACAGGCCGCGTTCCACCGCCATCTCTCGCAGCACCACCCCCAGCACCTGCTCCCCATCGACCTGGAGTCCGCGAATCTCTCCTGACATGTGGCTCAGCGCCCGAGCGGCCCGGAATCGCACCTCGAATCGCCGGTCTCTCATGGCCTCGAACAAGCCGTTGAACGCTTCGGGCGTCCGAAATTCGGCAATGACGCTTACCAGCCGCCGGCGGATGGCGAAGTCCTCTTCCGAATCGAGCAAGTGGCCCAGGAGAACCGTCATCTGGGAAGGGCCTGCTGCGCGGAGCGCCCGGATCGCGTCAGGCGCTACCATATCCCAGGCCAGAAGCTCTATTGCCGGCTCTATGAGATCCGGAGTGAGTGGTTGCCGGGTCAGGGCCCGGCGAATCTCTTCCGGGTCGCGGGCCTCCACCGCGCTCTCTAGGGGGGAAGACAGAGAGTCGATGGGAGATGGCGGGCGTTCTCTGGGCGATGCGATCGGTGAGCCGGTGTGGGCCGGCCTGGGCCGTATCCCGCTAAGATCGAAGCCTCCCACCGTCTGGAGCAAGGCGGCGGCGTCATCCTGCACCGGATCGGGCAACTCCGCCGCCCGGCGTTGCAGGCTCCCTTCGAGAGCGGCGACGTAGCCCCGGTGCAGCCGCCGAGCCACTCCCAGCGCACCCGCCGAGAGCGCCACCGTCAGGCCCAGCAGAATCTGTCCGGCGGCGGCGCCAGTGACGACCAGCGCCAGCTGAATGAGGGTGGCGCCGGCGATGTCGCCCACGCGGGCGAAGCCAACGTCGAGGAGGAGCTTGGTCGCGCGCTTCTCTCGGGGCGCAACCGGTGTGAACAGCAGCTCGTATGCGGCGCGGAACAGGGAGCTGCGCAGCACCACCTCGGCTCCGCGGGCCAGCATCACGGGCGCCAGCCCCGGAATCAGGAGCGCGCCGACGGCGCCGGCCGATACGCCAGCCGGAAGGAGAGCCGCGCTGCGCGCGATTCCCAGCCGGCTGAGCAATGCTCTGAGCGAGGTTACCTGAATGAAGATGCCGAAGAGCGCGGTGACCGTATAAAAGGCGCCGAACAGGCGGAGCAGTTCCTCGCCGCTCGGCGCTGCTGCCGAAGCGCGAGCTTTGAACACGTAGTCCAGCACACCCTCTGCTGCTGCAGTCAACGCCACGAGCAGTGCCAGCCCGCGAAGATAGGATGACGACCGCAGGATACCGGCGGTCCCGGGTGGCGGGATATCGTCGGATGATCGGCCGCGGGACCGAGCCGGTGCGGTGGCCCCTCGGTCAACCCCCAGGACCAGACCCGCGGCCATCAAATGCAGGACCGCGAGAATCGGCAGCATGGCGGTTAGTGAAAGCGAGGCGCCGACTCGATCCGGAAGCAAACCGCCCAGCAGCCCACCGAGAGACCCGCCCGCAGTGATCCAGCCGATGGTCCGCCGCGCGGTGCGGGGGTCGAATCTTTCGTTGACGATCGCCCAGAAGCCGGATACCAGCACGGCGCCCAAGCCGGTGAAGTGGAGATAGACGAGCACCGCCGCCGGGCGGCGGCCCTGGATGGCCAGCGCCCATTCGGCAAACAGCAGCAGAGCGCTGAGCCCGAACAGACGAGGGACCAGCCGGGCCGGCCGGCTCCGGGCCATGACTCGCGCCAGCGCCACCGAGACCAGGGCCGACAACACCGCCGCGGCGATTACCATCGGCGGCAGTGAGGAGACCTTGAAGGTCGAGAGAAAGAGGGCGTCGCGGGTGGCCTTGCCGGCAATCTGGAAGGCGATCATGACAGTGCCCGCGGCGGCGGCGGCCAGAGCGGCGCGGCCATCGGGCGACGCGAGCGGGCTAATCGTCATCCGCTTACCAGCCGGTGGCGATCAGAATCCGAAGCCGGCCTGCACATAGACTCCGGTCCGTTCCTCCCCTCGGGCCACCGCCGCAGATATCGTGTTCGCACGATTGAGAAAGGAGAGCGACACGCCGCCACCGGCCGCGGTGTGCCATCGGTCGGAAGATTCTCCCTCGAGGAAGACCCGGCCGGCGTCGGCCAGGCCGAAGACACCGAGCTCGGCCGGGACTACCAGGTCCACCCTGGCCAGCGGGAGCCGGATCTCAGCCGAGCCGTACGCCGAGGCATCGCCGGCGTAGCGGTTCACCCGGCCGAGGCGTACGGTCGAAGCGCCGCCAATGAACGCCGCCTCGAAAAAGGGGAAACGTCCCCAGAGCTTCCGGCCTCCCAGCCGGACGGCGAGCGTGGGCTGCAAGGGTATCGGGGCCGTGAGATAAGTGGCTATCTGCCCATGAACTTCGCCGAACATGCTGTCAACGTCCCAAACTCCGGGGTACACGCTCGTGCCCACCTCGAGCACCACGCCGCGACTGGCACCGTTCGGCCGGTCCCGGCTGTCGAACCAGGCCGTCAGGGCACCCCCGAGCTCGCCGAAGTTGCCGGCGCCGTAAAGACCTCCCAGCGTCGCCAGAAACCTTCCGGGACGCTCGTCGGTGGAGGCGTACTTGAGGACCGGTCCCACCTGCATCGCGCCCCGGCTTCCCAGGGGGATCACCACCGATGGCAGGAGGCCGAAGGCATCCTGAGTTACCCGATAGAACTCGTTGGTGCCCGGGGCGGAGATCTGGTTTCCGAATCCGTGAAAGCTGATCACATCGATACCCGATGCCCGAACCAGTATCTCGGCATACGCCGCCGAGCCCTCCCGGCGAAACTCTCCCCGGTAGTCCAATCGGTAACTTCTGGGCCCGGTCGCGAACCCGGCCCGGAACCGGTGCCTGAGGGCAAACGGCTGTTTCCGGAAGCCATACACCGTGAGCGTCTGGCCGGTCCCCAGCAGCACTCCAACATCGGGGCCGCCGCTGGCCCAGATGCTTGCTTTCCACCGCTGACCCCAGTCCCTCGGCGGCAGCGCGTCGGGGTTGTTGTGAGGTGCGGCGTAGGGCCGCCGGTCCACCCTGGCGCCCGATACCGCCGCTCGCTCGGGAGCGTCGGGGTCGTCGTAGAGGCGAAGGCCGCCACCGCCAGTGGAGTCGATCAGTTGGTCCTGCCCGGGGCCGCCCAGTATGCGCAACAGGGGGCCGTCGCCATTACCCCGAGCCACAACCCGATCGTCACCACCATCCATAAAGAGGCGGATCTCCTCGGTGGCTCGGGGGTCGAAGCGCCGCCGGAAGTAGGGGTCGCCCGAGCCGGGAGCGGCGTGGCGCCGGCTCAGCGTCAGCTCGACGCCGCCGCCGGGCTGGCGGGTTAGGCGCGCCTCGTCGGCCGCATCGCTGGCATGGACCTCTACCTGATGCGCCAGGAGCCGGTAGTACTCTCGCGCCGCATCCACTAGACGATCTCGCCGGCTTCTCAATGCCGCGGTCAGCTCGGCGCCGCTCACGGTATAATGCTCCTCGGGCAGCGCGCGCACGGCATCGTGAATGACGGAATCGGTGAGCGCCGCCTGAAACTCCCTGGCTATCGAGTCCCACACCGGCCACTCGAGCTCCACCAGGAATCGGCGGTCGAGGTCACGCCCATTCCAGGTGGCTCCGGCCATGTAGGGATAGCCGGAGCCGAAGTTGGTGAGTTGGGGCGCACTCTGCCGTGCCAGGTAGAGCAGCACCCCGTCGTACTTCGCAAAGGCCTGGTCGCGGTCCCGCGGAATGGGTACCCAGCGCCGGGGGATCGAATCGTTGAACCGGGCCCACACCCACTGGTCGGAATGGCGATCCCAGTCGCCGATCAGCACATCGAACAGGCGGGCTTTGAGGAGTGAGAGGGCGTCCACCCTGTCATCCGGGCTGCGGCGTACCCGTGCGAACAGAGTGTCGGAGCCCATGATTTCGGCGGCACCGCCCCAGTGAGCGGCCGGACCCCGGGGACCTCCGATTCGATCCTCGAGGAACCCCATGATTCCGCCGAACTCCTCCTGGAACTCGCCCAGCAGAGCGCTGCGCGGCAGCACGTAGAGCTGGGCGCGCCCATGGAGAATGCCCGCGGCTTCCAACAGGCGCGACACCAGCAGCGGCGCGGTGGGAAAGGCGGAGCTGGTCTGGTCTCGTACTATCTGGCTCGCCACCGCGCCGCGAAGCTCCGGAGGCAATGCGGCCGAAGGATCCTTGTCGATCGAGCGAAAGAAGAACTCCCGTCCATCCGCGGCCGCCAGGAGGAGGGACTTGGTCTGCTGCCCGCCGCCCCGGGAAACCGGACGGAGCCCGCCCGCGAAGCTGCGAAGGTTCAGCACCGGGACCGACGCCGGCTTGGTCCAGACCGAGCGATACTCTCCCCCGAGCAGGAGGCGGTGCAGCCCACCGGCCCGGTACTGGGGGCCCGGAGCCTGGGTGACGCGGTCTTCACCTCCGGTATCCGGCTCCTGGCCCGTGAGGCCGGCCACGCTGGTAAGCGCCATGGTGACGACGAGCGACAGGTTCCGCGGGGATGTCATGGAGCGCCTCACTCCACCCAGGTCGAAAACACCTCAGCATACCGGCCCGTACTATCCACCTCCAGCACGGCCAGGCGGGCTCTACCGGTGTCCGGCACGTCGAGCCGCGCAAAGCCGCTGGCGTCTCTGGCGAACAGGGTGCCCTGAAGCGGTACTGCCCGGCCGCTGTGCCCGTAATAACCGGCGCCGCTCACCAGCTCCAGCCGGGCCGGGCCGCCAGAGATAACCTGGAGATTGTGCTCGTGTCCCGCCGCATACAGGGCGGGCGGAGCCTCCGCGAACGCACTGGTCAGTCCCTCTACGAGCCGGTCGTATGGGTGGGATCCAAGATCCTGGCTGGACAGGCCATGCTGCCGGGCCGCCGGGTAGAGCGAGCCCACCAGCGGCAGTGGTATCCAGAGCCAAGGCACGAGCTGGCGGAGAGGAAACAGGTGATCCCTCCAGCCGAAGTAGCCGCCATGGACCCCTCCCGACGACAGGGGATGATGGCCGGCGACCACCACCAGGCGATCCCTCGCGCTCTCGAGCGCCGAGCGAAGCGAATCCATGACCTCCGCTTCCGCGTCTGTCGGACAGCTGGAATCGGGGTGGCGCGGCTTGGGGCCGCCGTGAAGCCACCACTGAGTATCGAGCAGGACCAAACGCAGCCGCCCGCCTGCATCCAGCACGCTCGGTCCCGGGCAACCGCCGCCAGGCAGAAGCGATGCGGAGCCAGCGCCCACCGAATCGATGAACGCCTCCTGACGCAGGATGGCTTCCCAGCCGTCGCGGCCGAACCGGGCCCAATCGTGGTTACCTGGCACGAAGTAACCGCTCACTCCCGGGTGGGCGACAGCCTCCACCTGAGCCGAGAGTCTCCGTTCGGCCTCCGGCCGGCCGGGATGACTGGGCGCCGGGAGTCCCCTGGGGTACACGTTGTCGCCCAGGAATACCACGATGCTCCGGCCTCGAGACCGAAGGTCCCGGCTCAACGCCTGAAGCACGGGCTCCCCGCCGGGGTCCGGCGCTCCAGCGTCGCCGATGAGGTAAAGGCTCACCGCCACCTCCCCGGCCGGAAGCGCCGGCACCGGCGCGGACCGGGGGGGCGCAGTGCCGGCACAAGCCAGGGCGCCGGCGAGCGCTGCTGCGCTCAGGGAGAACGATCTTCGAGTCACGTGGCGGCGGCGGCGCCCTGGAGGGCACTCGATTTGCGGGCGTACTCACGTCCCAACGCGGCGGCTACCAGCAGCCACACGCAGACGAGCGCGAGGTTTACCCGGGCAAAACCGGTCGCACTGAATCCGAGCTGGGAGACACCGACGAACACCAGCGCGGCCGAGAGCACGTCGCCGGCGCGCCAGAAGAACGAGTCGATGGCCTGCTTGGCCTTGTATTTCTGATCCCGGCTGGTGGGGAGAAAGAGCACGTTGCGAACGGTGTTCTGGACCGAATAGTCGGTGGCGTTTTCAGCGATCTTGACCGAGCGGATTATGGCCAGGACCGGCGCGAAAGCGAGCAGCGTATAACCGGTGAGCGCGATTACCGGCAGCACCAGTAGAGCCACCCGCACGCCGGCGTACTTGATGAGCCGTGATACCACGAAGAGTTGGATGACCAGCGCTCCGAAGCTGACGAAGAAGAGGAAGTCGGAATAGAAGCTGCCGATGAATTCCGGAACCGACAGGCCTCCCGCGGTACCGGCAGCGACTGCCATTTCCGCCGCTCCCGTAACCGTGCGGCCCAGAATGTATTCGCCGGTGGTATTCACCCAGTTGACCAACAGAACCAGCAGGGCGATGAGCAGCAGGTAGCGGTCGCCGAACACGAGCCGGAAGGTTCCCGGCCGGCTGGTCGGCCCCGTGCCAGGCAGCGAGACGGTGAGCTTGTCCGCGTCTTCGAACGTCTGGATCTGGTACTCGCCGGTGGCCGCAGGAATCTCGGCGGTGGTCAGGGCGAGCGGGAGGTGGGTTTCGTGGCGGTCGCGCTGCCATGCGTCCACCAGGTTGCTGATCATCACTGCCACGCCGAGAAGCCCGGCTGCCACCAGCAGAAGCTGCGGGACACCGATAAGTGGTATGAGCCGGCCGGTGATCGCGGCGCCCGTAACCGCACCCAGAGATCCGCCCACCGCGACGATGGCGAAGAGACGCTCGCCCTGCTCCTTGGTGTAGAGATCGTTGGCGAACGACCAAAACTGAGCCACGATCATCAGGTTGAAGATGCCGACCCAGAGAAAGAACACCACGGCGATCGGCACACCGGTGTGAGTGAGCCCGTAGAACGCTACCAGACAGGCGATGAAGAACGCGGTGACCGCGTTGAGCAGCCGGCGCCGGGGCAACCGGTCTGCCAGGGCGCCGTATGCCGGCACCAGGCCGAGCAGAAGCATCGCCTGGCCAGCTGCCAGGTACGATTTTATCTCGGCTCCCCCAGCCGACAGGATCAGCGCCTCGCGCACCGGCCGGATGACATAATAGGCTGCCAGCAGGAGCAGCACGTTCAGGGCGAGGAGGAGGGCCGTGGCTCCCTCGCCGGCCCGTACGTCCGCGAACAGCCGGAGCGCCCGGTCGAGCGGCCCCGGATCGTCGGGGCTCACGGCTCGGCGGGGTCGAGCTCGTCCGTGGTAGCCTCAACCGGCTCCCACAAGCCCTCCATGGTCTTGGTCAGCATCCGACTGTCGGCATCGGAGTGCTCCAGCGGTGCCATCTCCGGGTGATGGCGATCCCACCACCGGTGCGCCAGCTCTTCGGTCCATCCCGGCGGCGGAACTGCCGCCGAGAGCCGCCGCGCCAGCTCCCCGGCGGTCTGGGGCCGGTCCTCCGGGTGTTTGGCGAGGCAAGCGAGAATTACGGCATCGAGTGCCGGCGTGATCTCGAGCTCGCTGAGCCGGGAGGGAGGAACCGGAGCCGCGTTGGCGTGCTGATACATCATCTGTATCGCGTTCGGTGCCTGAAATACCAGTCTACCGGTCAGCAGCCAGTAGGCCACGCACCCCACCGTGTAGATGTCTACCCGGTGGTCGGCCACCCCGTCGCCCCGGACAATCTCGGGAGCGATGTACGCGGGCGTGCCGGTAGTGCTGTCCGGTGCCGTGAGCAGCGTGGCCTCGCGCCCGCCCTCTCCCACCGCCTTTACCAGACCGAAATCCAGCACCTTGACGAAATCCACCGCCAGGCCCATCCGGCAGGTGAAAATGTTGGATGGCTTGATGTCGCGGTGGACCAGGCCTCGAGTGTGGGCCTCCTCGAGTGACAGGCAGACCTGTTGCACCAGGTGGACCATCCGCTCGGGCGGGACGGGGCCGAAGCGTTCGACCAGCGATTCCAGGTCGAGCCCGTCCAGCAGCTCGGTCACCAGAAAGAACGTGCCGTCGTTGGCCACCCCGAAATCGTACAGGCTGATCGTGTGCGGCGAACGGAGCGACGCCGCCGCCTCGGCCTCCCGCCGGAAGCGCTCCACGATCACCCGCGCGGCACCCGGTGAGCTGGACCCCAGGATCTCGGAACGGATCAGCTTCACGGCGGCGGGACGAGCCAGCATCTGATGGGTGGCGCGGAACACCTCGCCCATACCCCCTTTGCCGAGCGGCTCCTCGAGCCGGTAGCTCCCCAGCTCCCGGGCGCGCGTCACCTGCTGTCCCAATCCGTGGATGATCTTCACGGGGATGACGGCCAGGAACGCGCTGAGGTAGGTCGGGAGGGAGGCCCAGAGCACGTAGAGGGCGCCGCCAGGCAACTCGATGCCGCGAAGCACGGACAGCGCCATGGCCAGCGGCTCGGTCGAGGCAGCCAGCAGCGACACCAGCAAAGTCCTGGCGGGCGTGTTGGGCACGATCGCCGGGTAGATCAGGATCGCGATGCAAACCCACGAAACCCGGGGGACAAGGGGAATCGCTACCCAATAAGTCAGCAGGGAAATGAGTAGACACTGAAATACCAGATACCAGGAGCCCACTTCTATCAGCACCGGAGGCCTGGGACTGAGCTTTCTGGCCAGGTAGAACATCAGGAGCGAGCTGGCGACCCCAGCCACCCCGATGACGGTTCCCGGGAACGGGTACAGGGTGTCCATCCGAGTGCTGATCAGACGGACCAGGGAGCTGTTCACCACCGTCATGAACGCCCAGGTCGAGGCGAACACCAGGCTCACGATCCCGACCCGGCTACAGGTCTGACAGATGATGTCGCTGGGCAGACCGGGTGCGGACTTGGAGCTGCCGGCGGATCGGACCGGGGTTGATTGGCGGCGGCCGAGGAGGCGTCGCGGGGTCATCAGCCTATTCCACAGCAAAGGGTTGCCCTAAGGCTACAACCATGGCGGGCTCTCGGGAACAGGGGGTAACGCGGGTTGCCCCGTGTCTGAGTTGCCGCATGTTTGAAAGGAACGTACGTTCGGCTTCGAATGTTTCCCCCTCTTTGCTCTGCCGACCCTCGGCGAATCCGGCACCGCGGCCGGGCCGCTGCGGGCGCTGATGCTGGCGGCTGGTTTCGCGTCCTGCGGTGGTAAAGCCGTCGAAGCCGAGCGCGGGATTGCTTCTCTACCGCCGCACGGCAGGTGGGATCGAGGTGTTCCTGGCTCATCCCGGCGGCCCCTTCTGGCGCAACCGGGACGCAGGCTCGTGGACCATTCCCAAGGGTGTTCCCGAACCCGGCGAAGACGATCTGGCGGCTGCGTGCCGGGAGTTCGAGGAAGAGACCGGGGTGTATCCGGTGGGGCCGTTCGTGGCACTCGGCGCGGTGCGGCAAAAGGCGGGCAAGCTCGTCCATGCCTGGGCCTGGGAAGGCGATGCCGATCCGGCTCGAGTTACCAGCAACACCATGAAGACCGAATGGCCCCGCGGCTCCGGCCGCTGGATCACCTTTCCCGAAGTGGACCGCTGTGCCTGGTTCGACCCGCGGGTCGCACGAGAGAAGATCAACCCCGCGCAGGCCGAGCTGATCGACCGGCTGGAGATGGTACTCTCCGCTCCGCCTCCGGCGGCCTGACGCCTGCTCGGCTTCCCGACCTTGTTCGGGACCACTCTCATATTGAAAGAGCCGGACTCAGGTGGAAGCTCACCAGGAATATTGGTCCCGCGCCCTCAGCGCGCTCGCGGTAGTGACTACGGTCGTGGCCTCTCTCGCCGGCGCCCAGCAGCGGCCGCGCGCTCGGGCGCTGGGAATCGCCCCCGGGGTGCTCCAGCCGGGGGCTCATAACGCCATCACCGATGTGGCCGGCGTCCGCGTGGGCCACGCGACAGTCATCCAGGGTGACTCGGTCCGGACTGGCGTCACCGCCATCGTTCCCCATCCGGGCAACCTCTTCTTCGAGCGGGTGCCGGCAGCGATCCACGTCGGCAACGGTTTCGGCAAGCTCATCGGCAGCACCCAGGTGACCGAGCTGGGAGAGCTGGAGACTCCCATCCTGCTCACCTGCACCCTGTGTGTCTGGAAGGCGGCAGATGCCCTGGTAGCTCACCTGCTGGAGCAGCCGGGAATGGGTGCGGTGCGTTCCATCAACCCGGTCATCGGCGAGACCAACGACGGCTACATGCTGAATGCCATTCGCCGGCGACCGGTTGGGGCGTCCGATGTGCGCACCGCCCTGCTCGGTGCCGCGTCCGGACCGGTGGCGGAGGGCAGCGTAGGTGCCGGCACGGGGACGATTGCTTTCGGCTGGAAGGGCGGAATTGGAACCTCGTCACGCCGTGCCGCCAGCTCGGACAGCGGCTGGACTGTGGGTGTGCTGGTCCAGTCGAACTTCGGGGGCGATCTCCACATCCTCGGAGTGCCGGTCGGGCGCGCGCTCGACCGCCAGGGACTGAAGCCGCGCGCCGATGCCCCGGGCTCGCGCGGATCGATCATGATCGTGGTGGCGACCGACGCGCCGCTCTCCCACCGCAACCTGCGCCGCCTGGCCAGCCGGGCCATGCTCGGGGTCGGCAGGACCGGCTCGGTGGCAGACAACGGGTCCGGTGATTACGTGATCGCGTTCTCTACTAATGCCGGAGTGCGCCGCCACTTTCGGCAGACCAAGCGCACCATCCCCGACCTGGCCAACGACGAGATGTCGAGCCTGTTTCAGGCTACGGTAGATGCCACGGAGGAGGCGATCTACAACTCTCTCTTCACCGCGACCACGGTGAGCTCGAGCGGCGGCACCGTGGAGGCGCTTCCGATAGAGCAGGTTATCGCGGCAATGCGCACCCATCGCGCGCTTCGCTGAGGTTTTCGCCAATAAGCTCGTGAAGCCCTACGCCGATCATTTTTCCCGCCTGGCTGCCGCGTACGCCGAATGCCGGCCCAGTTACCCCGACGAGCTGTTTGGCTATCTGGCAGGGCTCGCAAGCCGGCGTGATCTGGCGTGGGACTGCGCCGCCGGGAGCGGACAGGCTTCGGTTCCTCTCGCCCGCATTTTCCGCCGGGTGGTGGCCACGGATGCCAGTGCCGCCATGCTCGACCGGGCCCCCCGGCATCCAGCCATCGAGTACCGGGTGGCCACTGCGGAAGCGAGCGGATTGGGCGGCAGCACGGTGGATCTGGTGACGGTCGCCCAGGCGCTACACTGGCTGGAGCTGGAGCCGTTCTATGCCGAGGTCGAGCGGGTGCTGCGTCCCGGAGGGATCCTGGCTGTGTGGACCTACGGGGGGCAACGGCTCGAGGATGATGCTCTGGATGCCGCGCTCACCCGTTTTTACTTCCAGACTGTCGGGCCCTACTGGCCTCCCGAACGCCGGCACGTGGACTCCGGCTATCGCACGCTGCCGTTTCCTTTTGCCGAGATCGAAAGTCCGGCCTTTTCGATGGTGGCCCGATGGACACTTTCCCAGCTTCTCGGATACGTTCGCACCTGGTCGGCCACCCAGCGCTTTCGCGAGACTCTGGGCCACGACCCGGTGGACCGGCTCGGTGAGGAGCTGGCGGTAAGCTGGGGTGACCCCGAGCTGCGGCGATCGGTGCTCTGGCCGCTGAGCCTTCGGGCCGGATTTCGCCCCGGCTGAGGCCCGACACTGTAACAGAGGAGTAGACTCGACATGGATGAACCCGTGCGGGAACGTTGGGCCCCCCGACTACTTGGAATGCTGCGGATCGTGGCTTCCTTCCTCTTCATGCTTCACGGCACTCAAAAGCTGTTCGGCTGGCCGGTGTTGGAACCGCGCGATCCGGCTCCGCTCTTTTCGTTGATGGGCCTGGCCGGCGTGCTGGAGGTGTTCGGAGGCCTGCTGCTCCTGCTGGGGCTTTTCACCCGGCCGGTGGCCTTCGTACTGGCCGGAGAGATGGCCATCGCCTACTTCAAGAGCCACGCGCCGCAGGCGTTCTGGCCGATTCTGAACCGGGGCGAGCTGGCCGCGCTCTACTGCTTTCTGTTTCTGTATCTCTCCGTCGTGGGCGGGGGTGCCTGGACTCTGGACGCTCTCCGAAAGAGAGCGGGGGCGGACCAGCCCCGGTGACGGGTTCTGGTGACTGGAACGATTGTAGATGTTACATTGGTCCGGTCCGCCCCTCTAACCCAACGGATGGAATGAAGGCCACCGACGAAGTTTCGGCCGGGATACCGGTGCGTGCTGGCGCCGGCTCGACTGTACTAGTGGTAGACGATGAGACGGCGGTCCGCCGTTTCGCCATGCGCGTTCTGGAGCGGGAGGGCTACGCCGTTGTCGAGTCCGTCGACGGCCAGGAAGCCCTGGACCTGATCCGCCGGGGGGTGACGGCACTCGACGTGGTAGTCTCGGATATCGTCATGCCGCGGCTCAACGGGGTGGAGCTGATGCAGGCGCTCGCCTCCACTCACCCGGACCTGCCGATGATCCTGATGTCGGGGTACGCCACCGCGGCCCTGACGGAAATGGGTATCGCGGTCCCCTGCGCCATTCTCGCCAAGCCCTTCCCCGCCGAGCGACTGCTGGAAGAGGTACGCCGGTGCATCCGGCGATAGTCCGCCGTGTCCCTCGTCACAGACCCAGCCCGGTCCGAAACCCTCCTCGCCCACGTCGAATCTCAGGGTATTTGTTCAACTGCATACCAGTAGATTCTGGCCCAGGTCAGTGGGCCGTACTGGTGTGCTTTTGACCATATAGCTGTGCTGCGTGGCCCCGAAAGGGGCTCCTGGGAAATGGGAGCGATTCGCGCCGTTGGATCTGTGTCGATCTGTGGCTGGGCTTTTGTATCTACGCTCCGCAAAAGCTTGGCGCAGATGAACGCGGATCGAAAGCACGGATCGCTCCGCTGTGCCGAAACCCTCCTCGCCCACGTCGAATCCCGGGCCATTTGTTCAACTGCACACCAGTAGATCCTGGCCCAAGTCAGTGGGCCGTACTGGGTGCTTTTGACCATATAGCTGTGCTGCGTGGCCCCGAGAGGGGCTCCTGGGAAATGGGAGCAATCCGCGCCGTTGGATCTGTGTCCATCTGTGGCTAGGCTCTTGCCTCCCGAAGCCCGATTCCGGCGGCTGCTGGCCCGGCTATTGCGAATTTCCCCGCCGGCTATAAACCGCCATGGTTGGCGGTATCTCATGAGGCCGCCGACCGGTTTATACATTCCCGCTGCGTTGGAATACTGATCTTGGCGCGGATTGGATAACACGAGTAGTCGGTTGGTCTTACCACATTATCAAACGGCTCGGGCGCTCATCTGCTCGACAGATCCACCAGACCCCGATGCAACGAGCAGCGGTGCAGAACGCCATACGAAAGCAACTCTCCACCGCCCTCGCCGCCGCCGTGCTGGCGTGCGGCGGAGACCCCGGTGGCCCGAGCACCGGAAGCCTCTCGGTAACCATACGGGGGCTTCCCGGCGGGTCAGGCGCCGCCGTTACCGTCAGTGGGCCCGGCGGCTACAGCCAGCCGGTGTCAGGCAGCCAGACTCTCAGCCCCCTCACCCCCGGCACCTACACGGTCGCGGCGTCCAATGTCACGGTCAACGCCACCACCTATTCCGGTAGCCCCTCCAGTCAAACCGTCTTCGTAAACGGCGCGGCCAGCGCGTCCGTAACCTACTCGGCCGGCAGCTCGACCCTGGGAGGCCTCCTCGTCAACATCAACGGGCTGCCATCCAGCGCTAACGCAGCCGTGACGGTCACGGGTCCCGACGGCTACAACCAGGCTGTCACCAGCACCCAGACTCTGGCTAACCTCACGCCCGGCAGCTACACGATCTCGGCCCAGAACGTTTTTTCCGGCGGCCAGACCTACACGGCCTCACCAACCAGCCAGAATGCGTCGGTGGCAGCGAACGAGACGACCGGCTCCGCCGTCACCTACTCTCCTCCCGAAAGCGGGAGCTTGAATCTCAGGATAGACGGGATGTACCTGACCCAGAGCACCCAGACATATACCGGGACGGTGCCCCTGGTCCAGAACCGGGATGGGTTTCTGCGAGTGTTCGTCGTCGCCAACGAGCTCAATGTCGCCGTTCCCAAAGTAAGGGTCCGCTACTTCCAGGATCTCGTCATGCAGTCAGTCGAGACCATCACCCGCACTGCTGTCGGCGTGCCCCAGTCGGCGGACGAGAGCTCGTTGAGCAATTCCTGGAACATTCCCGTTCCCGGTTCGCTGATTCGTCCGGGCCTCAGCGTCAGCGTCGAAGTGGACCCGGACAATGAAGTGACCGAGAGCAACGAGAGGGACAACACATACTCGGCACAGCCGCTGGCGCTCACGGTGCGCTCGGTGCCCACTCTCAACGTTACCTTCGTGCCCATCGAGCAGAGAGGCAACGGACTGGCCGGAAATGTGACCGCCGCCAACCAGGACGCTTTCCTCCAGAGCATCCGCAGGATGCACCCGATCGCCGGCTACGACGCCGTCCTGCATGCGCCAGTAACCACCACCACCTCGGACACGCTGGAGGACGACAACGCCAACGGTGCCTGGGGAACGATCCTGGCCGAGCTCAACGCCATTCGGGTCGCCGAAGGCACTCCGAGGTATTACTACGGCGTGGTCAAGGTCTCCTACAACAACGGGGTTGCTGGTGTCGCCTACGTCAGCACCCAGTTCAGCACCCAGCGTTCCGCGCTCGGCTGGGACTATCTCCCCAGCGGAGCTCTCGTGGCCGCGCACGAGCTGGGGCATAACTGGGGCCGGAATCATGCTCCCTGCGGCGACCCGAGTGGGCCCGACCCGCAGTACCCCCACCCGGATGGCAGTATCGGAGTCTACGGCCTCGATGTGGCGGCCCAATCGCTCAAGCCACCAACCACCAGTGACGTCATGGGCTACTGCGATCCCAAATGGATCGGCGACTATACCTACCGGGCGGTGATGGACTTCTTCAGTCCGCCGAGCCTCGGGGTCACGACTGCCGGCCTCATGTCCGCGTCGGTAAGCAATGCGGCCCAGCCCGCGTTGCTCGTCTGGGGCCACATTCGCAATGGCAAAATGGTGCTGGAGCCGGCCTTCCACCTGAACACCCGGCCCAAGCTTCCCTCCGCGCCGGGGCCATATTCAATAGAGGCAAGGGCCGCCGACGGGGCCACGGTGTTCAACCTGTCGTTCTCGCCCGACCAGGTGGCGGATATACCGGGCGACCAGAAGAGCTTCGTGTTTGCCGTGCCCCTCAGCGCGGCGAACGCTGCTCGAATCGGTACCCTCCGGCTGAGCGGCCAGGGGCGCCAGGCAGTGTCCTCGATTCCGGTTGGCGACGCCGCTGCCGACCCGCAGCTCCGGGCCGGCGTCCGGCCCGAGGCGGTCGAGATCCGCCGTGCGGCCGCCGGGCGAGTGGCACTTCAGTGGAATGCGCGCGCCCACCCCATGGTCATGGTGCGCCATCCCCGCACCGGCGAGGTGCTGTCGCTGGCCAGGGGCGGCAAAGTGCAGCTCTCGACCACCGCGGGTGAGGTGGACCTGGTATTTTCAGACGGTGTGAAGAGCCGGATCGAGCGGACGGAGGTGAGGCCGTGATCAGATCATGGATCGTTGGTTCGATGGTGCTTACATCTTGCGCCCCACGAAAGCCGGCGGTGCCCGCGGAATCCACCAGTGCGGCAACCTCTTCCGGCCCCGTCGTCACCCTGGAGCGGACTCCCTGCTTCGGCGGATGTCCGGTCTACACGGTAGCGGTATCGCGATCCGGTAAGGTCACCTACCAGGGCAGGGCCCACGTGCGGCGTCTCGGCACCGCCACGGCGCAGATCCCCCAACCCCGGGTAGACTCTCTGCTCCATGAGCTCGACCGCGGCGGCTATTTCACCTATGCCGACCGATACGTGCAGTCGGAACCGGCCTGCGGGCGGTACGCCACCGATTCTCCTTCCGCCATAACCACGGTCAGCCATCGAGGACGCACCAAGCGCATCGAGCACGACTATGGTTGCGGCAGCGCGCCGGGCGCCCTGGTAGTGCTGGAGAGGCGGATCGACGAGATGCTCGGCTCGGCTAGGTGGACTGGGAGGTAGGACCGCTTCCCCGCTTACCCGCCTACCCGCTTCCCCACTTACCCGCTTCCCCGCCTGCTCCGAGCCGGATCCAGCCGGTCCCGCACCGCATCTCCCAGTAACGTAGCCGCCACCACCACCAGAACGAGCGCCACCCCAGGCGCCGTGGCCACCCACGGGGCGTTGACCAGGGTGTCGCGTCCCGACGCGATCAGGTTACCCCACGATGGGGTGGGCGGCTGCACCCCCAGCCCCAGAAACGACAACCCCGCCTCCAGCATGATCGCGTTGCCGACCCCGAGCGCCGCAGCGACGATGACCGGGGTGAGCGCGTTGGGCAGGATGTGGCGAACCAGCACCCGTGGCCCTCTCAATCCCAGCGCCAGCGCGCTTTCGACGAAAGGTCGGGCCGAGAGGGCGCGCACCTCGCCATGAACCAGCCGCGCGATCGTCATCCACCCGGTGAGCCCGAGGACGATGATGACCAGTGTCGCGCTCGGTTCCCAGAGAGAGGCGAGCAGAAGGAGCAGCACCACCCGGGGCAGGGCCAGCGCGAAGTCGGTGAGCCCCAGCAGGAATACGCCGAGGCGTCCCTGCCAGAACCCCGCGGCCGCTCCCACGGCCAGGCCGATGGCCACGGATAGCAGCACGGCGAGCACCCCGACGCCCAGTGATACCCGGGCGCCGAACACCAGGCGGGCCCACACGTCTCGGCCGAAACGATCGGTGCCGAGCAGGTGGAAGGTGCCGTGAAGGTCGCTGCTGAGCGGCGGCAGAAAGCGGGTGGCCACGATGTCCCGCTGGACCGAGGGATCGACGGCCAGTAACGGAGCCAGGACGGCCGCCGCAATCGCCAGGCCGAGCACGGTGAGACCAAAACGGGCCCTCGAGTCGTGCGTCAGCCGGGTTCCGGCCGGGGACATCATGCGGGACTGCCAGAGGGCCGAGCCACCCTCAGCCGTGGATCGGCCCAGGCGGCGAGCGCCTCGGCCAGCAGGCTGCCGAGCACCACGAGAGTGGCGCTCACGGTGGTGGCCGCCATGATGACCGGATAGTCCCGGGCGCCCACCGCCTCGACCAGGATCCGTCCCACTCCCGGCCAGGCAAATATGGCTTCGATGAAGACGGCGCCGGAAAAGAGCGCCGGCAGCGACAGCCCAAAGAGGGTGAGCACCGGGATCAGCGCATTGCGGAGTACATGGCGTACGGTCACCTGGAGCGGCGAAAGTCCCTTGGCCCGGGCGATGGTCACGTAAGGCGCCGTCTGCACGTCGAGCATGGCGCCCCGGACGAAGCGGGCCGTGGCGCCGATCCCGATCAGGGTGAGCGTCGTGAGCGGCAGCGCCAGGTGGCGAAGCCGGTCCGCCACCCGATCCCAGCCGCTCAGGAAATCGGCATCGAGCCCCGCCGCGCCGAACGCAGGCAGGGCGCGGGCCCAGTAAGTGAAGACCATCACCAGCATCAGTCCCAGCCAGTAGCCGGGCAGCGCAAACAGGGTGACCGTCACTACCGATAGCGAGGTGTCGAGCCGCCCACCGCGGGTCGCCTGAATCGCGCCCACCACGATGCCGATGAAGTAGCTCAGCAGCAGCGAGAGCCCCACCAGGCTCACCGTGGCAGGCCAGGCATCCGAGATCATCGTTCGCACCGGGCGCCCGGTGGCGATGCTACTGCCCCAGTCACCCCGTAGGAGCCGGCCCAACCATGTGGCGTACTGCTCCGGTAGAGGGCGGTCCAGCCCGAGCGCCTCGCGCTGAGCCGCGAGCTGTTCCTGGGTTGCGGTGGGCCCCACCAGCAGGAGCGCCGGGTCGCCCGGAGCGAGCCGGATGAGGAAGAACATGAGGGTGACGACGCCGACCACGACCGCGAGGCCGGTCAGAGCGCGGCGGGCGAATGCGGTGAGCATGGGTGGAATGTATCGCCCCCACCCCCGCAGCGGCCGGGCTCTCGCCGCCGCACAAAAGAACGCAGTGCTTGGCGAGACCACCGGCTCGCTGCTGCCGCCCCACCCCTTCAACCGTACGACGCTGTGCTCTCTTGGCGTGCTCGATGGAGAGGGAGCTCAACTCGGCTGCGGAGCGATCCCGTTCCCATCGGCGTTCATCCGTGGCTCCCTTTTCTCCAGTTACCCGGCATGCACTGGTGCTCGCCGTAATGAGGCCTTCGGCGCAGGGGAGGCTGACCCACCCCCGCAGCGACCGGGCTCTCGCCGCCGCACAAAAGAACGCAGTGCTTGGCG
>JBOHSD010000009.1:0-99956 GCA_050733075.1 Gemmatimonadales bacterium | reverse complement strand
ACGCCGATGCGACCGACCAGGACCGCCACCGTTGCCTGATCCAGGGGCGACGACGCCAGCTCCAGCTCCAACCGCGCCGGCGTGGCGACATACCGCCACAGCGCCTCCGAGGTCGGTGTCTGTGGCGCGCCCTGGATGAGCTCTGCCAGCCGGGGAAGCTCCCGGCGAGACAACAGCTCGTCTGTGGCCGAGTATACCGCGGGCCCCAGGCTGTCCAGCTCCAGTGCCATCTTCACGATGATTTCCGGGGAGCACCCCGCCCGGGTGTCCACGGGCTGATCCAGTGGGGCGTGCCGTACCATCCCTTCCAGAATGGCGGTGTAGGGCCGCGGGTTTGGATCCTCGAGCTCCCAATCGCTGATGAGGCGCGCCACGTTGTTGCGCAGCGCTCCTTCCGCCTCCGCTCTGGTTGTCGCCGGCCCCTCCTCGGCGTGATGGGCCAGCTTATGGAGGAGGCGCAGGAGGTTGTGTGAGATGCTCTGCCGTGAGGTCTCCGCCGCGGCCTTCACCACTTCCATGACCGCGTCGGCGGCGAGCACCTGCGAGGCGTTGAGGGCGAACTTTCTGCGCTCGGCAGGATTTCCGCCGGTCTCCAGGAGCCGGCGAAGCGCCTCGGGCTCGAGAGCCTTGATGAGGTTCGAAATCCGCAGGCCCAACTGATCGCCGCTGGCCGCCCTGCGTCCGGAAATCTCCTCCGCCATCTGCGTTAGGTAGCCCAGCACCACCCGGTCGTAGGCAACCTCACCGGATTTACGGTGTATTGCCTCAGCCACTACCAGGGGGTCGGCCTCTGGCGCCGGGTCGCAGCGGGTCTCACTGGTGAGCGCGAGCCGCGCCAGCTCCACCCACGGGTCTCGGATCGCCTTCGCCTCTGCCGGGCCGGCTTCCGCCGACAGGTCGGCATCCTGCAGAGCGAGCTTGTCGTAGCCGGCAGGGCGCAGCCGGACATGCTCCCAGCCGCCGACTCGGTCCAGCCGACTCCCAAGCGGCCCCTCACCACGTTGCGGATCGGAGCTTAGAGCCACGAGCAGCGACTCGATTTCTTCGAGTGTTACGCCCCGTGACAGGTAGACCGAGGCCACCCGGTGGCGGTGAAGACGCTGTGCCAGCTCCCGCAGCAATGCGTTGTTGGGATCGGTGGTCACGCCCTCGATCACCAGCCGGTGTCGAGCTACGCCCAGGATTATCGCTTCCCGGTTCTCCAGCAGGAGGTGAAGCCGGCGGGCAAACCGTTCCGCCGCGGCGTGAAGCTGCGGATGTGCCGGGGGGTACATCGAGCGCTTGTTGAGGACGATGGAGAACTCGACGAGGAAGTCCGCCAGCTCTCTGGCAAGGGCAGATACGCGCCGAGGCTTGACCTCCCCGGCAACAGTCACCTCCGAGGGCGTGACCACCGATGTCGCCTGCAGTTCTCTGGACCGCCGCTTCGACCGCGATTTTCTCCCCATCAACATCGCCTCGTGGGACGTGCAGGAGGGATTCCGGGCCGCCGGGATAGGGGCAATTTCCGAGCCGGTCGGGGTAGTGGGGCTAACCCCATATACCGACTCGGCTTAATGCATTGCTCAGGCTCGAGGAGCACGCCCGCGGGCTGCCATGCCGCCGAAAATCGCTGTTTCTGCCTCGCTTCCTTGCCCCCGCCGCCCGGCTATCTTCCCCCGCTGATCTCGATTTTCCCTTCATCCTGGCTCGGAAACCGATGGCTGACACCACCTTGATGGACAAGCTCGTATCTCTCTGCAAGCGCCGTGGCTTCGTCTTTCAGTCCTCGGAGATCTACGGTGGCCTTGGCTCGGTCTGGGACTACGGTCCGCTCGGGGTGGAGCTCAAGAAGAACGTGAAGGACCGCTGGTGGAGCGCCATGGTCCAGGGCCGGGATGACATCGAAGGGCTGGACGCGGCGATACTCATGCATCCCAAGGTCTGGGAGGCGTCCGGCCACGTGGGGGGCTTCACCGATCCGCTGGTCGATTGCCGCCATTGCAAGAACCGCTTCCGGGCCGACGATCCGCGGATCAAGGGCACGCCGGGAACGCCGGATGCACAGTGTCCCGTGTGCGGGGCGCGGGGTACGCTCACCGAGCCGCGGATGTTCAACCTGATGTTCAAGACGTTCATGGGACCGGTCGAGGAATCCGCGGCGGTGGTCTACCTGCGGCCCGAGACCGCGCAAGGCATCTACGTGAACTATCTCAACGTGCTCCAGTCTTCCCGCCAGCGAATCCCTTTTGGCATCGCCCAGATCGGCAAGGCGTTTCGGAACGAGATCACGCCGGGAAACTTCATCTTTCGAACCCGCGAGTTCGAGCAGATGGAAATGCAGTTCTTCGTGCAGCCGGGAACCGACGCCGAGTGGTTCGAGCGGTGGCGCGAGTGGCGCATGGATTGGCATCGCTCGCTGGGACTGGATCCTGCCAGGCTGCAGTGGCACCAGCATTCCGGCAGCGAGCTGGCCCACTACGCCAAGGCCGCGTTCGACATCCAGTACGAGTTTCCGTTCGGCTGGCAGGAAATAGAAGGGATTCACAACCGGGGCGACTTCGATCTCAGCCGGCACCAGGAGTATTCCGGCAAGAAGCTCGAGTATTTCGACCAGTCGCGGAATCAGCGATACCTTCCCTACATCGTGGAGACCTCGGCGGGGGCCGATCGAGTCGCGCTTACGCTGCTGGTGGACGCATACCGCGAGGAGGAGGTCGAGGGCGAGACCAGGGTCGTTCTGGGGCTGTCGCCGGCGGTGGCGCCGATCAAAGCAGGGGTGTTTCCCCTGGTCAAGAAAGATGGTATGCCGGAGCTGGCGACGACGTTATATCACGAGCTGCGACGCCAGTTCGCCTGCTTTTACGATGACAGTGGAGCCATCGGACGCCGCTACCGCCGCATGGATGAGGCGGGCACGCCCTTCGGGATCACGGTGGATGGCCAGACGCTCGCCGATCGAACGGTAACGGTTCGCCACCGGGATTCGATGCAGCAGGAGCGGGTGGGGCTGGAGCGGGTGGGGGAGTACATTGAGAAACAGCTGGGAGCCAGGGGCTAGGAGCTACGGCGCATGCGCCTAGCCGACTTCGACACCATGGTCCGACGCCTGTGCGAGGAAGTGCCGGAGCACTTCTTCGACGGGATAGCCGAGGTCATGGTTTCCCCCCGAGCTGTGCCGCATCCGGAGAGGGATCAGATATTCACGATGGGTGAGTGCATCCCTCTTCCGGTGCAGGTAGGCAGTGGGGTGGAAGGGCTACAGAGCCGGATCGTGTTGTATCACGGGTCATTCGCCGAGCTGGCCGAGCTCCAGGATGACTTCGACTGGCGGCAGGAAGCGTGGGAGACTCTCACTCACGAGCTGCGGCATCACCTCGAGTGGAGGGCTCGGGCACCTGATCTCGAGGATTTCGACTGCGCTGTAGAGCACAACTTCGCACGTCATGAGGGCGAGTCGTTCGACCCTACGTTCTTTCTCAGCGGCGAATACCAGCTTGAGGGGACCTACCTGGTCGAGGAGGACGTCTTCATAGACCAGGTGGTCCGCACCATGCCGCAGTCGGTGAGCTTTGTCTGGCGGGGCAGGAGCTACACCGTCACCCCACCCGCCGGGGCCCAACTACCGTGCTTCCTGACTATCGATGGGGTGGAGCAACCCCCGAAGGGCGACCTCGTCGTGGTGCTCCGGAGACGCCCCGGCGTGCTGGACCTGTTCGGTCATGCGGGGGTATCTGAGGCAACCGTGCGGGTGGGCGGCTAGACAGGTATCTTCCGAGCCTTACTCGCGCGGCGTCATCTCGAGGAATCTGACCACATGACACATCGTCTGGCCGTACTGTGGCTCCTGCTCGCGAGCCCGGCGGTGGCCCAGACCGGAGATCCCGGATACCAGGTTGGGGTGGTGAGCGAGTCGGGTGATATCGTCACCTGGCTCAGACCTAGCGGAGACAGCCTGGTTCTGGATCGGGTGGTGCCGGTCGGCATCATGCCCAGCTCGATCGATGGGCCACATCATATAGCAGTGGCCCCCGACCGGAAGAGCTACTACATCACCATCGCCCACGGCACGCCGTTCGGATCGCTATGGAAGTTGGATACCGCCGGCGACTCGCTCATCGGCCGGGCACAGGTCGAGCTGTTCCCCACTACGATCAGTCTGACTCCCGATGGCCAGTTTGCCTTCGTGGCCAATTCGGATTTCCACGGCGATCATCCCCGCGAGAACGTCGTCTCGGTGATCCATACGCCCACAATGAACAAGATCACCGACATTCCGGCTTGCGACATGCCGCACGGGGTCAGGGTGAATCATCGGGGGACGCGGGTGTACCTGTCGTGCATGCACAGCGACGAGATTCTTCAACTGGACATGGCCACCTTCCGGATCGCCCGCCGAGCCGCTACCGGCCGGGGTCACCCGGTGGCCACTACGGGGCCGGCGCACCACGGGCCGGCCGGGTCGTCGAGTGCGGTCGGCGAGAAGGCGTGCTCTCCTACCTATGTCTCGGTTTCACCGGACGATGAGCGGCTCTACGTCGCCTGCAACAATGGCAACACGCTTCAGGTCTGGAATGCCGCCGAGCTCACTCAGGTGAGAGAGATCCCGGTGGGGAAGGGAGCCTACAACGTGGAGCCCTCGCCCGATGGCAAGCTGGTCATCGTAACCAATAAGAAGGACCAGAGTATAAGCCTGGTGGATGCCGCCTCGCTGAAGGAGGTCGCCCGCATTCCCACCAGCAAGAAGATCGTGCATGGTGTGGCCTATTCGCCCGATGGTCGCCTTGCGTACGTGACCTGCGAGTCCATAGGGGCCGACTCCGGATCGGTCGAGGTCATCGATCTCGCCGCTCGGAAGCGGGTGGCGGCCTACGCTATCCCCAGACAGCCGACCGGCATCGCCGTGCTGCAAGCGCTGTCTCCACCGGAGAGGCGCTGAACGATGGTTTACGAAACGATCACGACCCTGGATGGCGCCGAGGTGCTGCAGCGGGCCAAGCGCTTCTTCGCCGAGCGGGTGCCGCTGAACGCCGCCTATCCGGAGAAGGAGGGACCGAGCTATCTCACCCTGCGAGGCCAAGGTGGGGAGGAGATCGCGCTCGCTGTCTGGCCCGCGCCGAATGGGACCCGGGTACGCATCTCGACCCTGTTTTTCGATCAGGTGGCGGACCGCTTCCTTTCCACGCTTCCCATCCCGTCGGAGCACGTGGCATGACCACCGTGTTGCCCCTGCGGGTCATGGTGGAGGACGCGTGGGACGAGGTGTTTCTCGAGCTGCCCGAGGACACGTCGCTTGCGGAGCTGAAGCGGCAGGCGCTCCAGCTCACCACGGTCCAGCGAGATCCAGCCGGATATGTGCTCAAGTACCGGGGCGCGGAGTTGTCGGATGAGGAGCGCTCGCTGGCTCAGGCGGGTCTGGTACCAAACGGAGCGCTCATCGTCCTGCACCGCCGGCGCCGTCCGGTCCGCTGACGCCTGAGGCCTGCCGTGTCCGCTCTCGTAAGCCGCACCCTGACGGTTGTTGCCGCTGCGGTCCTCGCCTTCGACGGCGTCGCGCTAGCCGGCCTGGGTCTCTGGACCGATCGCCTGGTGCTGGTCCTGGTGGGCGTGGTGTTCTTCGTCTCCTCCGGACTGGTTCTGCTCTATTGGCGCTGGTACCGGCGCAGGCTGGACGATATCGCTGCGGCACGGCGAGCGCTGGGCCAGGAGGTGCGTGATATGCGGAGTCTATTAGGTAAGAAGTAAGAGGTGAGAGGTGAGAGGTGAGAGGTGAGAGGTGAGAGGTGAGAGGTGAGATGTGAGATGTGAGATGTGATATCCCCACCCGGAGCGAAAGCGAAGGATCTGGCCTCACCTCTTACTTCTTACTTCTTACCTCTTACTTCTCACCTCTTACCTCTCACCTCTCACCTCTCACCTCCACTCTAGTCCTCATGCCCGTCCCGGTCTTCACCCATCCCGACTGCCTGAAGCACGACCCCGGCCCCGATCACCCGGAGACGGCTGCCAGGCTGCGCGCTATTTTCGACCGACTCCGCTCTGACCCCGAGGTGGATCTGCGGGAGGCCCAGCCGGGAAGCCGTGAGCCCTTGCTCCCCGTTCATCCCGAGCCGTATCTGGCAAAGATCGAGGCGCTCAGCGCCCGGGGTGGAGGGGCCCTCTTTCTCGATACCGTACTCAGCCGGGATAGTTGGGCCGCGGTGCTCGGCAGCACGGGTGCGGTGCTGGCCGCCGTGGATCACGCGCTTCAGGGAAGCAGCCATGCCTTTTCCGCGGTGCGGCCACCGGGACACCACGCCTTGGCCGCCAAGGGGATGGGCTTCTGCCTGGTGAACAACGTCGTGGTAGCGGCTCGATATGCCCAGCGGGCCGGCCGCAGCCGGGTGCTGATCATCGATTGGGATGTGCACCATGGCAACGGAACCCAGGCTTTGGTGGAGACCGATGCCTCGGTACGTTACGTCTCCCTGCACCAGCATCCCTGGTATCCCGGCACCGGCGCGGCAGACGAACGTGGCGTAGGCAATGTGTTTAACGTTCCCCGCGGCCCGGGCAAGCCGCCGCAACTCTACGTTGGCGACCTCTGGGCAGCCATCGTGGCCGCCACCACGGACTGGACTCCCAATCTCGTGCTGATTTCCGCCGGATTCGATGCCATGAAGGGAGATCCGCTGGGAGGATTCACCCTCGAGCCCGAACATTACGCCGATCTCACCACCAGGATCCGGGATCGCCTGCCCCGGGCACCGATCGTAGGATTGCTCGAGGGCGGATACCTCCCCCATCGTCTCGCCGCTGGAGTGGCGGCCCACGTGCATGCGCTCGGGTGATTGACCTGTTGGCCCCTGTCCACCAACCCTATAATCCAGCCAACCGGTACCCCATCAGCCTCTTCGTCGCTTCGAGGACCCTTTGCCTCATCCCCTGCGCATGGACGTCGAGTTGCTTCAGCTTCGCACCAGGCATCCCTTCATCATCGCACGGGGAGGTCAGAGCGAGCATCGCACGGTATGGGTCCGGCTCACCGACGCCGATGGCCAGGAAGGCTGGGGTGAGGCGGCTCCGACCAAGTTCTACGGCGAGACCACCGACTCGACTCTGGCAGCGCTCGAGATCTACCGGACGGCGCTGCCGGATGATCCTTTCAAGCTCGAGGAGGCAGAGCGGCGCTGGGAGACGATGCTGGGAGGAAACGCCGCCGCGCGTGCGGCCCTGTCGGCGGCGCTGCACGACCTGGTGGGTAAGCGCCTCGGCGTCCCACTCTACCGCATGTGGGGTCTGGATCCGTGCGCGGCCCCGAGGTCTACTTTCACAATTGGGCTGGACACGCCGGACCGGATCCGGGCCAAAGTGCTCGAGGCCGAGCAGTACCCCATCCTCAAGGTGAAGCTCGGAACCGAACGGGACGCCGAGATACTGCGATCCATCCGCGACGCCACCGACAAGGAGATCCGGGTCGATGCCAACTGCGGCTGGACCGTGAATGCTGCCCTCAGCATGCTTCCGGTCCTCGAGGAGCTCGGCGTAACCATTCTGGAGCAGCCACTGCCACCCGAGGACCTCGAGGGTCTGGCGGCGGTCACCGCCCAGGCCCACATCCCCGTCATCGCGGACGAGAGCTGCAAGACTGCCGCAGACATCCCTCCCCTGGTTGGCAAGGTAGACGGTATCAACATCAAGCTGGCCAAGTGCGGCAGCTTGCGGGAGGCGGTTCGCATGATCGCCGTGGCCCGAGCCCATGGGATGATGGTCATGGTCGGGTGTATGATCGAAAGCTCTCTGGGCATTACCTCGGCCGCCCACTTCACGCCCCTGGTCGATATAGTGGATCTCGACGGTGCCGCGCTTCTGGCCGATGACCCGTTCGTGGGGGCGAGCATCCATAGAGGCCAGGTTACCCTTCCATCCGGTCCGGGTCTTGGTGTCGCCCGTCGATGACCGATCGCTTTGCCTTAGTCGCCCTTCCGCTTCCGCTCGCCGCGCCGTACACCTACCGCATCCCCGAGACTCTGGGGGACCGTATTGCTGCCGGTGCTCGGGTCGTCGTACCGGTCCGAAAGCGCGAATTGATCGGCGTGGTCGTGGAGGATGACGCGGAGCCTCCGGCGGCGAACGCCAGGGACGTGCTCGCGGTCCCCGATGCCGAGCCGGCGCTGTCTCCGAACCTGCTGGCCACCGCACGGTGGGTGGCGGGGTACTACGGCGCGCCGCTCGGCCTTGCGCTCAAGAGCGTCTTGCCGGCTGGGATGTGGGGAGAGTCGCAGGTGATCGTCTCGCTCGAGAACGGGTCGCGAGCTTCCGGCGGGGTTGCGGGCGAGGTGCTCGCGTGGCTCCACCGGCAGGGCGGGGAGGGCTCGGTTGCGGCAGCGGCGCGGGCCCTCAAGCGGCCCCTGTGGGACGTGATCGACCGGCTCGCCAGGGTCGAGGCGGTGAGGTTGCGGGTGCAACCACCCGATACCGCCGCCGGCCGCCTCACCGAGCGCGTGCTGACCATTTCCGGGGAGCGCCCGACGCTGCTGGAACGGGAGCCGCTGTTCAAGCGCCGGCCCAGGCAGCGACAGCTCTACGAGACGCTCGAAACCCTCGGAGGAAGCGCCTCGATACGTCATCTCTCCGAGCAGCTCGGCTTTGGCGAAAGCGTAGTGCGGGCCCTGGTGCGCCGGGGTCTGGCCCAGGTGCGGCATTCGGAGCTGCTGCGCGATCCGTTCGCCGGCTCGCCGTCCTCGCCACCGCCCCTCAGCCTTACGAGCGATCAGACCGCCGCCGTTTCCGCCATTACCGCGCTCGAGCCGGGGAAGGGGGCGCTGCTTTTCGGGGTCACCGGGAGCGGCAAGACTCTCGTCTACCTCGAGGCAGTGCGGCAGGCACTTACTGCCGGACGTGGTGCCATCGTGCTCGTCCCCGAGATCGGGCTGACGCCACAGACCGTGAGCCGGCTGCGGGGCGCGTTCGGCAACGAGATCGCCGTTCTCCACAGCGGCCTCTCCGATGGCGAGCGGGCCGACGCCTGGCGGCTCCTCCGGCGCGGCGAACGGCGGGTCGCCGTAGGTGCCCGATCGGCCGTCTTCGCGCCGGTTTCCCAGATCGGTCTAATCGTGATCGATGAGGAGCACGAGGCCAGCTACAAAAGCGGAGAGACGCCGCGCTACAACACCCGTGACGTTGCCGCGGTGCGGTCCCGGCTGGAGGGTGCCAGGCTGATTCTCGGCAGCGCCACGCCGTCGCTCGAGACCTTCGTGCGCTCCGAG
Organism: Gemmatimonadales bacterium; assembly: GCA_050733075.1. Classification (GTDB taxonomy): domain Bacteria; phylum Gemmatimonadota; class Gemmatimonadetes; order Gemmatimonadales; family GWC2-71-9; genus CAVVWJ01. The sequence continues at coordinate 90,729 of JBOHSD010000009.1, read as the reverse complement.
ACCGGCCTTCAGCTGCTGCGGCTTCCCGAGCGCGTAGGTGCTAGACCGCTGCCCGCGGTAGAGATCGTGGACCTTCGGACGGCACCGAAGGTTTCGGGCACCGGCTCGGTCACCTGGACCGAGGCACTCGATGCCGCCATCGTCGCGACCCTGGCCCGTGGGGAGCAGGCCATACTGCTCCTCAACCGGCGCGGCTATGCCGCCTTTCTCCAGTGTCCCGAGTGCGGAGAGGTCTGGCAGTGTCCCCGGTGCAGCATCTCGCTGACCGTGCATCGGGCCCCGCCTCGATTGCGCTGTCACTACTGCGGCCACGAGGAGATCCTGCCGCTCACCTGCCGGGCGTGCGGCAATCCGGTCCAGCAGATGCGGGGGATCGGCACTCAGCAGCTCGAGCAAATGCTGGCCGAGCGATACCCAGGGGCGCGCATCACAAGGATGGATCTCGACACCACGAGCACCAAATGGTCCCACCAGCGAATTCTGGCATCGGTGGAGGCGGGTGAGGTGGACCTGCTCATCGGCACTCAGATGATCGCCAAGGGGTTGGACTTTCCCAACGTCACGCTGGTGGGAGTGGTGGATGCCGACACCGGGCTCTATCTCCCTGACTTCCGGTCGGCCGAGCGGACCTTTCAGCTGCTGGCGCAGGTGGCAGGCAGGGCGGGGCGGGGACCCAAGGGCGGGCGGGTCCTGGTGCAGACCAGGCATCCCGGACATCACGCGCTGGTGTGGGCTCGAGAGCACGACACCGAGGGATTTCTCCGCCAGGAACGTGCCCTGCGCCAGGATCCGCCCTATCCTCCTGCCACCTCGCTCGTGAACCTGCTGCTTTCGGGACCGGATGAGAAGGAGGTGGGTCGCCGGGCAGCAGATGTGGCAGACTGGTGCGCGGCTCTCATCGAGCGGCACGCGCTTCCGGTCGGCGTGCTGGGGCCGGCACCCTGCCCGCTGGTCCGCATCAAGGATCGCTGGCGGTGGCACGTGCTCCTGAAAGGGCCCTCCGAGTCGCTGGGCCGGCTGGTGCGCTACGCCGCCCGGAGACTTCGGCGCGAGGGGACCACTCGGATCGTGATCGATCGCGACCCGGTCTCGTTGCTGTGAAGAACACCCCCTGTGGTCAGCGGCCGGCCCGTTACTTTCGGAGGTCCTTCACAATCGTCAGCGCATCGCCGGCCGTGAATCTGCCGACTTTGCCGCTCGAATACGTGGCATGGACGATCCTGCCATCTGGTCCGACTATAAACGCTGCCGGTTGGATGTGCGGCTTGCCCTCATGCTTGCCGGTGTAGCAGCCGATGGCGCGTGATGTCGCCTCGGGATCCAAGCCATAGAGCACCTGGAATTCCAGCCCGAGCTGCTCGACTGTCCCCCGAGCTTCCTCCTCACGATCCGCTGAGAGCGCCACGATCTGCGCGTCTAGCTCGTCGAACTCCGCCTGATGCTGCTTGAAGTCAGCCAACTGCTGACGACAGTGGCTTCACCAGTGCCCTCGATAGAAGATCAGCACGCTGATCTCGTGCAGCTCGTCCGGTATACGAAGCGTGCCACCGTCTACGGCAGGCGCTTGAAGCGCAGGAAAGCGCTCCCCAATACGAAGAGTTTCCACAGTGGCCCTCCTGGATGGAGCATCGCCGACACAGCTAGTGCCCCCGGTGCCCGGCAGCGCTCAGCGCGCTTTACGCCTGCGCCGTCGCCATAACGCCTCCGTGATTCCGTGATAATCAGGGCCGGTTCTTACTCATTCCACCTCGCCTCACGCCCTCCAGCACCGGCAACCGGGCGAGAGTCGTGTCCACCAGAGCGCGGATCAGCTTCCTGTCTGTCGGTAACAGGTGCCCCGTCGCCAGCCAGATGAGCGCTTTTGGCTCGCGCGCCGCAGCGTAGAGTGCCCGCACTGCCTGAGCCGGCATCTGGGGATCGTTCTGTCCATTGACCATGATCAGCGGGCGCGGGGCAATGCCAGCGACGTAATGAGTAGGCTCGAATTCGTCGTAGAGTTGCAGCGCTAACCATGCCGCCAGTTGCCGCAGCAGCCGCGGCTCCAGCGACAGATTGGCCTCCAGAACGATCCCCAGATCCCCGGCGCCGTAGATCAGCCCTACGTTCCGGAACCGCGGATCCTTTGCCGCGGCAAAGACGCCGAATGGCACCGCAAACGAGGTCACCACCATCGCCAGGCGGGAGGTGTCTACGTCGGCCCGCTGGGTCAGGTAAGCGCCACCCAGCGAGAAGAGGCGCGGGATCCGGCGCAGCTCACGGCGGATGTGCTCGCTCTCGAGCAGCAGCGTAAGGGGATCGAATTCGTAGGGGAGCTTCTCGGGGTAGTCGAGAGAGAGGACGATCAGATCTCCGAACTCGGGAGGTAGATACTCCAGAGCAGCGCTGTTCAGCTCCCGGCCATCGTTGAGGAGCACCGCCGGGAAGGGACCCTCGCCCGACCGTGGGCGGAGGAGCTGGCCGGTAGCGGATATTCCAGCGGCGCCGAGGCGGACGCGGTACAGATCGTAGCGTCCGCGCGCGTCGGCGTACGTCACCTCGGCCATGACCGGCGGGTCGATCCGCATACTCCCCGCGGTGTGGCAGGACGAGATCAGCATGGCCGCTGCGAGCGGGTACAGAGACCGCATGGTACCGGCAACTTAGTGTGGGACCGCTCGCGCCAGCAATCGGATGGAGGTCTTCTGCTGCTGCTCTGCCGATTTGCGCGTGCAGGCGCCCCTTGGAGCAGACTTCAGCGGTCGGCCGGAGCGATCCTCTGGTCTGAAGACTCCCGTAGCACTCGTATCTGGCAGTCGGCCGGAGACTCCAGCGTGAGCGCGAGACCGCCGTCCCGCCACTCGACCGGTATCGGTTCACCATTCAGCAGCACCTGTGACGGAGCGCCCACCAGACCGTGCACGAGCACCCGGAACCGTCGGGCGCCGATCCCCGGATCGCCCTCCCGCTCGAGCCCGATGACCAGCCCCTCCGGTGTCGCCCTGACGTCGAACCGCGTGAGCCGCCAGGCGCCGGCTTCGTGGCCGTAGCCGTCGCCGGCGTCCTCGTACAGCTCGCTTCGCGCCTCGCCGCCGTCCCATACGTGGAGCTCGAGCTCCTCGGTTTCCCGCTCGCCGACGTACTGCTGTATTTCTTGCATGACGAGCACCGCCCCGGCACGCACGAAGAGCGGGAGGCCGGCGAGCCCAACGCCAGGAGCCGAGACGGCCGGGTTGACTCGCGGGGCGGAAGCCGTCACTCGAGTTCCACCGGTGAAGGACTCGCCGGAATCGAAGCGGAACCATCGGCCGGCCGGCAGATAGAGGGTGCGCTCGTCAGAAGACCGATGAACGACCGGTGCCACGAGGAGGTTATCGCCGAAGAAAAACTGGTCTGCCACATCGAGCGCCGCGGCGTCGTTGAGATGCTCCCAGAGGAGCGGACGCATGACCGGCCGGCCATCGCGGGCATGCTGCCAAAAGGCGCTGTAGAGATGAGGCAGCAGCCGATACCGCAGTTCGATCAGCTCGCGGTGTGCCTGTTCGTGCGCGGAACCGAAGCACCACGGCTCTCTGGGGCGCGACCGGAAGTAGCTGTGAGTGCGGCAGAACGGCGTCAGTATGCCCACCTGGAGAAAGCGGGTATACAACTCGGCGCCAGGCGACCCGAAGAAGCCGCCGATATCGGCGCCGACGAAGGGTACGCCACTCAATCCAAGACCGAGAAGCATCGGAAGCGCGAGGCGGAGATGGCTCCAGGTAGCGAGACTATCCCCCGTCCACAGTGCCGCGTAGCGCTGCACCCCCGCAAACCCCGCCCGGGTGAGCACGAAGGGGCGGCGCCCGGGCCGAAGCCGGCGATAGCCCTCCCAGGTCGCCCGAGCCATGAGCAACCCATACTGATTGTGGAGCTCGTCGTGCCCGCAGCCGCGCCCGTCGTTCCGGAACCGCAGTACGTCCGGCATCGTGCGGCGAAGGGAGAAAATGGAGGGCTCGTTCATGTCGTTCCAGATCCCGCGTACGCCCGCGTCGAGCAGAGCACGATGCAATCCTGCCCACCACTCTCGCGTATCGGGGCACGAAAAGTCGGGAAACATCACCCGGCCTGGCCATGAGCGGCCAACGTACTCGTGCCCGCCCGGCCAGCGGACGAACGCGTCCCGCGCTCGTCCTTCCGAGTAGACCCCGTAACCCTCGTCCACCTTCACGCCCGGGTCCACGATCGCGGTCACCTTGAAGCCTTCGACCTCCAGGTCGCCGATCAGGCGGGCGGGATCGGGAAAGCGCTCGGGGCTCCACGTGAAGACGCGGTACGCGTTCATGTAGTGGATGTCCAGATGAAACGCGTCGCAGGGAATGCGGCGCTGACGAAACTCCTGGGCCAGACGATAGAGCTCGCTTGCCGGGTAGTAGCTCCAGCGGCTCTGGTGGTAGCCGAGCGCCCAGCGGGGCGGGAGTGGCATCCGGCCGGTAAGCCGGGTGTAGCGCTCGAGTACGTTCTCCGGCCACGGACCGGGAAGCACGTAGCACCGCAACTCGCCGCCTTCAGCCTGCCATGCGATGCGGCCTCGCCGTCCGGCGCGGAAGTCGAAAATCGAGCGGTGGGGATTGTCGTAGAAGACGCCGTGCGCGGTGCCATCCCGCAGCACTAGATAGCTGGGGAACGATGCGTAGAGTGGGCGGCCGTTGCCACGGTAAGGGAAGCGGTCGGTGTTCCAGAGCTCGAAGCGCCTTCCGGTGCGCTCGAGCGGCGCAGCCTGCTCACCCAGCCCGAAGTACCGAGAGCCGGGAGGACTGGTCAGGTGATGGGCGAGGCGGCCGCGCCGGGAGACGCCGGCCCCCGCTCCTGCCGTCTCCCTGAGCAGCTCGTGCCCGGCAGCGTCGGTCACGGTAATACGCAGCGGCCGCTTCTGGACGGTGACACGCACGAGCTCGTCGGCCAGTCGGAGCTCGGGTTCAGTTTCCTCGAAGCGTGACTCGGCCGGCGGCGGGAGATCGGCCACCGTCGCATTCGAGCAGAGCGGGATGGCGTCGTTCCCGAATCCATAGCGTAGCCGCGCTCCCGTTTCGCGCAGCAGCTCGATCCGCACGGTGCCGCGCTCGGCGGTGACGAACGCGCCACCCGGGATCGGCTCGCACCGGAGCACCGCCCCGAGCCCTCGGTAACGACGCCGCCGAGCAGCGACGCCGCGTCGGACGGCGGCGAGACGATCCGCCAACTCGGGTGCGAGCGACCGGAGATGGATTGGCATCGCTCAGGTGGGTACTTCGATCCAGCGCACCGGCGGGCGGTCGCCCCTGCCGGTGAGGAACTCCTCGAGCTCCGCGAGAGTGAGCGGCGCCGGAGGTGGCCGGTGCGGACGGAGTCGCTTCAGCGCCGGGTGATAGCGGGCGATGGTGCCGAGATCACGGGGGTATTCGCTCTCGTCCACGCCGAGCAGGTCGGAGGTGCGGCGCGCACGGCTGGCGATGATCCGCCGCCATTCCGCGGGCGGGGTCCCGCCGATGGCGTCTACCATGTTACTGAGGAGCATCGCGTAGATGTCCTCGTAGGGCTCGGTGGTGTCGAGGTATTCGGCGAGGCAGCGGGCCGAGGGTTCCGTGTTGAAGACCGCCCAGTAGGGTGCCGCCCCGGTGCGGAGCGTCCACCAGGGGTCGAGCAGGAAGAAGGAATCTACCACGAGGCGGTCTGCAGGCTGTCCGCGCCGACGGTACCACCAGCGGTAGAGATCCGCCACCGGAGAACTCAGGTGCTCGGGCTCGTCAAACACGAGCCGAACGAGGCGGCAGTGGTGCGAGCGCGCCCAGCTGATCACGTCGTCGCGCAGCGCCAGCTCGAAGCCCCATTCGGCTTCGGAGTACTCGCCCTGGGGTGCTGGCGGATCCCAGCGGCGGTATGGTGAGCCATAGTGCTCGAGGAACGCGGCCACCCGGGGGCCGCCCTGGAAATAATCCTCGATCTTCACGCCGCCGACTCCACCGAGCTGAAACAGGTGCCGGTTGCCGACCAGCGTGGCGGGCCAGGTGCGCTCGCATTCGACCAGAAGGAGGGTCCCACCAGGCGCGAGCGTACGGTCGAGAAACTCCCGGTAGGCATAGCCCAGCGCGCGGCGCTTCACTCGGAAGTAAGCCGCATAGTTCAGGACCGGCCGATCGTTAACCGGGTCGTGGAGCTGATAGACTGCAAGGTCGGGGTTGGCGTCCACCAGGCGGCGTGCGGGCTCGAGTGCGTGGGCCACCGCCGCTCGCACGTCATCGGGATGCCGGCCGGGCTGGCGCACCAGGGTGAGAAAGGTCTGCGGCAGCCACGGCACGCCGAGAGCGGCGCAGAGGTGCACCAGCGCCCCGTTCGAGGAGCCGATTGCGACCGCCGGATAGCGCCGCCATTCATAGCGATGGGTCATCCATTGCGCGACCCGTTCACCCGAGACCCGGCCCAGACGGGTTGGCGGCATTGCGCTGAGCCATGCGGCACGGCCGTAGCCGATTTCTCGCACCCGTCTGGGTAAGCAGTTGAGTGCCGGGAAGAGGGGCTGGAGAGCTCGCGGGAAGCCGAGCATCGGGAAGCCGCGGCCACGGAGCGCGCGCGCGAGCGCCAGGAGCAGCGACGATGACGAATCGGGACTGGCAACGTACCGTGGCCGCCATGCGGGCTGCCTGCTCAGCGCGGCATCCGGGGGCATCAGGGGCTCCGATGACCGTCAGTGTGACCCGCCCCACACCAGCTGCTCAGCCAGGGCCTTAGGCTACCCCGAGTGTGCAAAAACTCCAGGGACCAACCCGGGCTAAACCGAGCAGAAGGAGTCACGCGATGGCCCACGCCAACCGGAACACCCTACACCGCAGCAGGATCGAGCTGGATCGCCAACAACGGCAGGACCAGCCGGAAGTACCGGGCGCGACCGGCAAACCGGAGGAACCTGCACCCGATGTCGCCGCGGTGAAAGCGCGCAAACGCCGCGGTAAGACCGAGAAGCACACCAGCGAGGACACTCCGGCCGGGTAAGGAAGCGTGTCTACGGATTCGCGCCGTAGCCGATCTCCGCGCCGATATAGATGACCCGCCGCGGCGCAGGCTCGAACACCCGCCCGAATAATCCGTTCAGCGTCACCGAGCCGATATACCGCCGGTCCCACAGGTTGTTCACCCCGAGGAAGGGAGCCACCTGGACGCTGCCGGTCTGGCCATCCCAGCCCAGCCGGAGGTTGGTAACTCCTGCTCCCCACGCGTCCACCCACAGGGTGTTGGCATCGTCGGCCAGAATGGAGGAGCTGATGGTGTGATCGGCATCGGCGTAGAAGTTCGAGGGCAGGGACGTGCGCACCCCTAAACGCCAGAAGTGCTCCGGCACTCCCGGCAGCCGGTTGCCATCCAGCACGGTGCCGTCCGCCAGCCGGTATTCGGCGAAGCGATACCGGGCGTAGGTATACGATCCTCTCAGGCTGAGCCCCGCCGCCGGCGAGACGTTGAGGCCGATCTCGGCGCCGTCGTTGTGAGTCTTTCCGGCATTGCGGAAGAAGGCCCTCCCGCCCACCTCCTCCTGCTGCACGATGGCATCGGTCACCCGGCCCAGGAACAAGGCCACTGAATAGCTGATGCCGGGCGCAGGCTGCCCCCGCGCCCCGATCTCGTAGTTGACCGCGCGCTGGGGTCCGAGCTCGGGGTTGAACCCACCGGACCCGTCGGGCTGGTTCACCAGCTCGGTAGTGGTCGGCGTTTCGAAGGCTGTGGCGACGTTGGCGTATGGCACGAGCCCATCGCCAAAAGCCCAGCTGGCTCCGACATTTCCGCTCAGCGCAGACATGGTTCGCGCCCCGCTGTCGTTGAATCCGTCGCCGAGGTAACGGTCCTCCAGATCGAACCGCACCCAGTCGTAGCGCAGGCCTGCGCTGAGCAGCAGCGGCTCCGTGGGGCTCCACTGGGCCTGGGCGAAGGGGCCGAACTCGGTGACCTCCTCGAGCTGGTCGAGAAAGACGGTGGCGGTGGGGACTCCGCCGTTATGGACGAGATTCTGCCGATCGTCCCGCATCCGTTGCAGGTCGGCGCCAGCCGTCACCCGCGCGGGGGTGTCGCCGCCGCCCAGCCGCTGGCTGGTGCTGACCCTGGCGCCGCCTACTGCGCGATCGATGGCGACGTAGGTTCCCGCAGTCGGCCCGGGGTTGACGTCCGACGGCGCGGCTAGCGGGTTGGCCAGGTCTCGCAGCAGCCCGAAGAGTGTGACCTCGTACTCGTTTCCCGATGGGTCGAAGTGGCGCAGGCCGAGTGCGAGCTGGTGTTGCTGGGCATCCTTGTCCGCTCCGCGCAGGATGTTGTTGGGAGCGGCCGAATCAGGGTTGGCCAGATACTCGGTCAAGGTGAGCGCGCCAGGGTTCTGGGCTTCCGGGTTGTCTGCCAGGCTCAACCGCAGCCGGGCGAGGGTGGAGCCGCCGAGCGCATAATCGAGCCCGGCGTTGAGCTGGCGAAACTCGGCGGCGCTATGCTGCCGGAACCCATCGGCCTTGAACTGGGAGAGCGCCAGGGTGCCGCTTACGGCTCCCGAGCGCCCTGACGTCCAGGTCTGCCACTTGTAGAAGTCGTCTCCGTCGCGCTTTCCACTCCCCCCCTGGACCCGCAAGGTCTGGGCAAACCGGCTGGGCGCCGCCGCTTGACTCTGGAACGCGATGACCCCGCCAGACGCGTTTCCATAGAGAGACGAGCTGGCCCCTCGGAGCACCTCGGCACGATCGATGTTCGCGAAATCGATGTTGGTGAGCTGGCTCTGCCCATCGGGCAGCGTCTGGGGAACGCCATCGAGCAGGATCTTGAGACCTCGTACCCCGAAGTTGGAGCGGCTGCCGAAGCCCCGGATCGAGATGCGCTGGTCGAGAGAGAAGTTGTGCCGATTGGCGACAACCACGCCGGGTACGTTGTTCAGGGCCTCGTCCACTCCGATCGTCAGCTGAGCTCGCTGAAGCTCGGTGCGATCCAGCACCGCTACCGCGTAGGGCACCCGCTGGAGCGGCTCCGGGGCCCGGGTGACCGTGACCCTGAGCTCCGGTAGCCGGGTGATCCGAGTGGTATCAGCCGCCGACGTATCAGCCGCGATGGGCTCCTGGGCCGGTGCCGCTGCCGCCGAGGCCAGACTCCAGAGCCCGAGAATGAACCAACTCCGCAAAAGCCGCATGTTCCATCTCCTGGTTGCGACAAAGTTAACCGCGCCTGAACTCGAGGCTATGGTGCTTGAATCCCCCTCGACCCGTCCCTAGCTTCCTCCCCCAAATGCAGCCGCCCCGAGCTCCTGATTTGCCGGATTTCTCTCGGCCTCCGTTCGCCGGAGCGCCGGAGGCCAGCTTCGCTCCGCTTCCGGCGGATGGCGTGCTCCCCGAGGGGTTCTTCTCCACCTCCAACCTCCCCACTTACGTCCGGGTCGAGGGCAAGTGGCTGGCGCCGATCCGGCCGCGCATGGACTGTGTCGTGGTCAAGCGCACCGGTTTCCTCGAGACCATCGAGCCCCGGCGCCTGAAACGGGGCGACCTGGTGGCCATGGGCGAAGCGGAGGACGGCACCGAGGGCATCGTGGTCGATCCCCGGGGTTTTCTGGGCGGTGGCCACGGCCCTAACGAGTTCCGCTTCATGTCAACCGAAGTGAGCCGCGAACGCCCGGTCAACTACGAGGAGCTTGCCGCCCGGGTGGGTGAGGAGAAGCGGCGGGGCGGTTACCTGGTATGGGTGGTCGGTCCTGCTCTGGTGCACTCCCGCGCCCGGGCCGATTTCGAGTGGTTCATCAGGAACGGCTACGTCCAGGCGGTGCTTGCGGGAAACGCGGTAGCCGTGCACGACATCGAGGCCGCCATCTTCGGCACCACCCTGGGCATGAGCAATACCGGGCAGCCCACTGAGGCAGGGCACGGATTGCACATGCGTGCCATCAATCGGGTGCGCGCCGCCGGCTCCATCGAGCGGGCGGTCGAGTCGGGCCTGATCAAGAGCGGTATCATGCATGCGCTGGTCACCCGGCGGGTGCCCTACGTCCTCGCCGGCTCCATCCGCGACGATGGACCGCTCCCCGGTGTCTACAGCGACAGTCTGGAGGCCCAGGACGCCATGCGGGAGCACACCGTCAAGGCCACGGCGGCAATCTTCATAGCCACCGCGCTCCATGCCATCGCGGTAGGCAACATGCTGCCGGCCTTCTATCTCTGCGACGGCGGCCCGCTGCCCCTCATGACCATTTGCGTCGATCAGACCGAGTTCGTGGTCAATAAGCTGAGGGACCGGGGAACCCACCAGGCCTACGGAGTAGTCACCAACGCCCAGGATTTCATGCATGTACTCCGGTTTTATCTTGAACGCTGGGAGCAGGGCACCGCGTGACCGGGCCGGTAGGCGGGCTCTCGAGCGGCTCGGGATGGGACCGATTGGCTCAGGCGGTAGCGGAGCTACTACCTGCGGGCGAGGTGGACGGGGTCTGGGTGTTCACTCCGTTACGCCGCGACACCCGGGAATGGGGTACCGCAGTGCTCTCCCGGGTGGATGGCGAGCGCCGCCGGATCTACACCGCGCGCTACATCCTGGCCGTAAAAGGGAAGGAGCGCGGGAAGTTCGAGGCGTCGGTGCAGGAGGTGGGAACCGGGCCCCTGGATGCTTTGACTCGCCTGGTCGAGGAAGCGCGCCGGCGGATAGACGACGAACACCCGCCGGTCCAGGTCTCCCCCGAGTCCTGGTTTCCTCCCGTCTCCCCAGCAGAAGACCGCGTTGATGGCCCGCCTCGATAGGGGAGAGGCAGCGGCCCTTCTGGAGCGTTTTCGCCGTCATCTCCGCGAGCACCACCAGCCGGTTACCCGGCAGCGCGATCTCGTGGCGCAGGTGGTGTTTCTCTCCCCGGATCACCTCTCGGTCGAAGCCATCCGGCGCGAGCTCAAGCAGCAGGGCGAACGGGTAGGGACGGCCACGGTGTATCGGACTCTCGAGCTTCTGGTCGAAAGCGGGCTGGTCCGGGCGCACGATTTCGGCGAAGGGTTCAAGCGCTACGAGCCCATGCCCGAGCATGCCGATCACGAGCATCTGATCTGCCAACGCTGTGGGCGGGTGGTGGAGTTCTCCAACGAGCGGCTGGAACGGATGCTGCCGGTCCTGGCCGATGAGCACGGGTTCCAACATCAGCGCCACCGGTTGGAAATCTACGGCGTCTGCCGCGAATGCCGGCAGCGGGAGCTGGGGCCGCTGTGAATGAGCCCGGGGCCCTCGGCATTCTGGTCGCGTTCGTAGCTGGGCTGCTGAGCTTCCTCTCACCCTGTGTCCTGCCGCTGGTGCCTTCCTACATCGGCTTTCTCACGGGAATGACGCTCCCGGAAGTGACCGGCCGGCGCCGTGCCGCGATGATCCACGCACTGCTCTTTGTCGGTGGCTTCTCTCTGATATTCATCCTCCTGGGCGCCAGCGCCACTGCCCTGGGCCGAGCGCTGAACTATTACCAGGTGTGGCTCCAGCGGGTGGGTGGGGTGCTGATCATCATATTCGGGCTCCTCTGCCTCGGCGTCTTCAAGGTCGGGTTGCTGACGCAGGAGCGCCGGATCCACCTGGAACGGAAGCCTATCGGCTATCTCGGGTCCGTGCTGGTCGGGATGGCCTTCGCAGCGGGCTGGACTCCCTGCATCGGGCCGGTGCTCGGCGGTATTCTGGGCCTGGCTGCCACGACATCGGATGTCTCCCGGGGCGTGCTGCTGCTGGGGGTCTACTCCGCCGGACTGGCACTGCCGTTCCTGATCGCGGCAATGGCAATGGAGTCATTTCTCGACTGGTTTCAAAGGTTCCGCCGATTCCTGCCGTGGGTAATGCGGATCAGTGGCGTGCTCCTGGTAGTGGTGGGAGTGCTCCTGGTAACTGGTGAGTTCACCCGGCTGGCGAGCTGGCTCCAGGGGCTGACGCCGGAGTTTCTGAGGGAACAGCTCTAAGGAAGTGAAGGGTAAACGGTAAACAGTGAACGGGCCCATCCCCACACCGTTCACCGTTCACCGTTCACGCTGTTTCGGTTTCGAGCTCCTCTTCGATTTGCTGCCGGCGGAGCAGCTCCCAGTACCGTCCGCCAGCCGCCAACAGCTCAGCATGCGTTCCTTGCTCCACGATCCGGCCGCCGTCGAGTACGAGGATCCAGTCGGCGCCGCGCACGGCCGTGAGCCGGTGGGATACGATGATGCTGGTGCGACCCACGAGGGCATCACGCAGCCCCGCGAGTATCCGGGCCTCGGTATGCGCGTCCACGGCGCTGAGCGCGTCGTCCAGTACGAAGATCGGTGGATCCTGGGCCAGTGCACGGGCGATGGCGGTTCGCTGTTTCTGGCCCCCGGACAGGTTGATCCCCCGCTCGCCCAGCATGGTTTCGTAGCCGTGGGGGAGGGCGGGAAGCGCCTCGATGAGCTGGGCCACTTCGGCCACCCGCTCGAGCCGGCCGTCGTCAGGGGCGCCGAGCAGTATGTTCCGGCGCAGCGTCTCTCCGAACAGGAAGGTCTCCTGAGGCACGAAGCCCACGGCCCGTCTGAGCTCCGGCAGGGAGAGCTGCCGCAGGTCCACACCGTCTATGCGAACCGTTCCCCGGTCCGGATCGTAGGTGCGGGCAATGAGGTCTACCAGCGTGGTTTTGCCGGAGCCGGTCGGCCCGACTATCGCAAGCGACGCGCCAGGCTCGAGCCGGAAGGAAACATCCTGGAGTACCCAGCCGCGCTCACGCGCGCCCGGATAGCTGAACCAGACCCCCTCGAACTCTACTGCTCTAGCGCTTTTACCCGGAGGAAGGGCCACGGGCGACGGTGAGCTGGTAATTGCCGGCCGCTCCCGAAACAGCTGGTTGATCCGCCCCATCGATGCGGCCCCGCGCTGAACCAGGTTGATGGCCCATCCCAGGGCGATCATCGGCCAGACCAGCATGGCCAGGTATACTCCGAAGGCCACGAACTCCCCCACCGACACTGCCCCTGACATCACCAGCTGGCCACCGACATACAGCACGATGAGAGCGCTCAAGCCGCCGAGCAGTGTGAGCAGGGGGAAAAATGCCCCCTGAACCCGGGCCAAACCGAGGTTGCGAGCCAGGTAGGTGTCGCTCAATTGCCGGAAATGCGCGGTCTCCGCCCCTTCCTGGCGGTAGGCGCGCACTACCCGCACTCCCGACAGGTTCTCGTGTGCGTGGCTGGTGAGCTCGCTGAACTGCGCCTGAATGTCCTGAGTGTGGCGGTGGATCCTGCGGCCCAGGGAGACCATCACCAGGGGGAGACCGATGAGCGGCCCCAGGGCAAGCAGGGTGAGCCTGGGGCTGATGGCCACCATGACGGGTGCAATCAGCAAGGTACGTATTGTAGTATCCACCAGGTACATGAGCGCCGGGCCGGCAACCATGCGAACGGCAAGGAGGTCGTTGGTTGTGCGGGCCATCACATCGCCGGTCGGATACCGGTCGTAGAATTCGGCCGACATCCGCTGCAGGTGATCGTAGAGCTGGTCTCGTAAGTCGGTCTCAACGCGGCGACTGCCGCTGTTGAGCAGCTCTCGCATTCCGTACCGTGCGACGCCGCCGAGGAGGGCAACAGCCAGCAGCAGGAGCACCGCGGTTTGCACCCCGTCGAAGCCGGAACCGCCGCGGATCGCATCGATGCCCCGCTGGAGGAACCGAGGTCCCAGGGCAGCGAACAGGTTCGAGGCCACGACGAAGGCCAGGCCGATCAGGTAAGGTCGGCGGTATGGCCTGAGGTATGGAAGTAAGGAGCGCAGCTCATGCATGGCAGAGCTGGAATGTCACCGGTCGGCGGAACCCGAGCAAGTCACATCCCAAGGAGGCTTTGATGTCGAGAACGATAATCGCAGCGCTCACGTTGCTGGCCGTCGCAGCCTGTGGCGGTGGAGACAGGGGCGATACGGCCACGGCGGACAGCCTGAGTCGTGATCTTCAACTAGCCCCAGTGGACACCTCCGCCGAGCTGAGCGACCGGCCGGCCGCTGGCGAGTCGCCGGCAGCGGCGCCACGCCCCAGCACGGCCAGCCGGTCCCAGACTCAGCCGCCCGCGCCGGCAGCGGCACCCACGCCGGCGCCCAGCGCCCTTCCGGCGGGGACGACGCTCACCGCCACTACCACGGCTGAGATTCGCTCGCATAAGAACAAGGTCGGAGATGAGGTGACGGCCACTGTGACCAACGATGTCAAGGACGCGGCCGGCCGAGTCGTAGTTCCTGCCGGCTCTGAAGTCACCCTCAAGGTCACCGCCATCAAGGAGTCGGAGAACAAGAGGGACAGCACCGGAACCTTGACCCTTCAACCCACCGAGGTCGCGGTGAACGGTCGCTCCTACCCCATCTCGGCTTCGATCGAGAAGGTCGACACCAGGCTCGAGGGAAGAAGCACCAACGTAGAGGACATCGCCAAGCCCGCGGCCGGCGCGGCGGTCGGCGCGGTGGTGGGCCGGGTGATCGGCGGCAGCAGCAAGGGCGCCATCATCGGTGGTGTCATCGGCGGAGCAGTGGGTGCCCAGCGGGCGGTCGAGACCAAGGACCGTGACGTGGTGCTGCCGCAGGGTACCGAGGTCACCATCTCACTGGACCAGACGTTTACTCCAACGACCTAATCAAGGGGAGAGGTGAGAAGGTGAGAGGGTTGAGGTCCCTCACCTCTCACCTCTCACCTCTCACCTCTTACCTCTCACCTCTCACCTCTCACCTCTTACCTCTCACCTCTCACCTCTCACCTCTTACCTCTTACCCTTTTAGTATCCCGCTCCCCCTCCTCCCCGTCTCGGATCGCTCACACCCTGCCAACCGCCGGGGGTCCGAATGATCGCCTCGACGTCTCCCCAGGTGCCGCGCGAGGAGACGCCGTGGCCCTTTGCTCTCAGGCTGTCGAGCGTCTCCGGCAGGAATCCTTCCCCCTCCACCTGAAGGCTGTCAGGCAAGCCCTGGTGGTGCATCCGAGGTGCCACCACGGCATCCGTCAACTTCATCCGGTGGTCGATCAGGTTCGAGATCACGTGATATACCATCGTGATGATCCTGGGTCCGCCGGGTGTCCCCACGACGACATAGAGCTGCTTGTCGCGGTCGAGCACGATGCTGGGTGTCATGGCCGACAGCATCCGCTTACCCGGCGCGATGGCGTTCGCCTCGCCCTGAACCAGCCCATACATGTTCGGCTCACCTGGGGTGGTGGCGAAGTCGTCCATCTCGTCGTTCAAGAGGAAGCCGGCGCCGGCCACCGTCACCGCGCTGCCATAACTGTTGTTGAGCGTGGTGGTGCAGCTCACCGCGTTCCCCTCGGCATCCACCACTGAGTAGTGCGTAGTCGAGGCGCCCCGCTCGCCCGGCTCGAAGTCGGGAGTTACCGAGGCCTGCTCGCCAATCTCGTTGCGGAGTCCGGCGGCGTATTTCTTGGAGAGCAGGCGATCGACGGGATTGCGCACGAAAGCCGGGTCGCCAAGATACCGGTTGCGATCGGTGAAGGCCCGCCGCATTGCCTCGGCCTCCCAGTGCATGAGAGCCGCGGAGCCGAACCGGGGCAGCGGGCCGAATGCTTCCATGATGTTCAGGATCTCGCCCATCGTGACGCCGCCGGAGGAGGCCGGCGGCATCGAGTAGATGGTGAATCCTCGGTAATCGATCGTTACCGGCTCCCGCCAGATTGCCCGGTAACCGGCCAGGTCTTCCCGGGTGATGAGGCCACCACCGCGCTCCATCTCCGCCACGATGAGCTCCGCCACTCTGCCGTGGTAAAAGCCGGCCGCCCCGCTGTCATGAATCGCCATGAGGGTGGAGCCGAGAGCGGGTTGCCGCAGGATAGATCCAGGCAGGGGCGGGCGCCCTGCCGGCAGAAAGGAGGCGCTCGAAGCCGGGAACATTGCGAGTCTGGCGCTATCCGCTGCGATGGACCGGCTGCGATAATCGTCCACCCGGAACCCGTTACGGGCCAGAAGAATGGCGGGCTCGATCACCTCTCTGAATGGAAGGCGCCCCAATCTGCTGTGCGCTTCGGTCAAGCCGGCCACCGCACCCGGCACGCCCGCAGCGAGATGGCCGGTAACGCTCGCCTCGGGCCCGGCGGTGCGATACATGTCCCGGCTGGCAGCGCCCGGTGCGGTCTCGCGATAGTCGAGGGCGTGCACCTGGCCATCTTTCTGGCGGATGATCATGAATCCGCCGCCGCCGATATTGCCGGCCTCGGGGTGAACTACAGCCAGCGCAAACCCGACCGCTACGGCCGCGTCTACGGCATTGCCGCCCCGCCGCAGGACCTGGCGCCCCACCTCGCTGGCGATCGGGTGGCCGGATACCACCATCGCTTTGGGTGCTTCACTCACGCGAGCCTGGCCTAGATAGGGCCAGCTCGGGGCGACACCCGGTAGCGGGGTAATCCCGGGCTGGGCGGCCGGCCGGGCGCACGCAGCCGAGAGGAGCAGGGTGAGCAGGATACCGGCAGCAGGTAGGCGCACGCGGACTCCATGGGGGTAATGGACTATGGCGCGGAGTTGCCTCTACGCTTGGACGGCTTCTAATTTAGCCCGAGGTTGATGCTTACCGGGTACTCCTATCATCCTGCTCGCGTGGCTGACGACTACCACGACACGCGCCTGACCGAACGGCGCAATCCCCGCAGCTCCACCATAGATATTGCTTCCGCCCTCGAGATAGTAGATCTCATCGGCGCTGAAGACGCTGGCGTCCCCGCGGCGGTTGCGGCGGCACGAATCGAGGTGGCGCGCACCATAGACCTGATCGAGGCCGCGTTTCGAGCGGGAGGCCGGTTGATCTACGTCGGTGCAGGCACCAGCGGCCGGCTCGGTGTGCTCGATGCCGCCGAGTGCCCTCCCACATTCGGAACCCCGCCGGAGATGGTCGTGGGGCTGATCGCCGGAGGCCCGCCGGCGCTGGTCCGGTCGATCGAGGGTGCCGAGGACGACGAGGTCACCGCCACCCGGGAGATCAACTCCCTGGCCGTGGGGCGCAGCGATGTGGTTGTGGGAGTCGCCGCGAGTGGAACCACGCCGTTCGTGCGGGCCGCGCTTTCCCGGGCTCAGGCCCGCGGCGCTCGCACCGCATTCCTGTCTTGCTCCGAGCCGCCGCAGCAGATACGCGACACCTGCGATGTATGCATGACGGTTCGGGTCGGGCCGGAGATAGTCACCGGGTCGACCCGGATGAAGGCGGGGACCGCAACCAAGCTGGTGCTCAACACCCTTACCACCGGGGCGATGATCCGCCTGGGCAAGACGTACGGCAATCTGATGGTAGATCTCCGGGCCTGGAACGACAAGCTGGTGGATCGGAGCCAGCGAATAGTCATGGAAACGGCAGGCCTGGACCGGGAAGCCGCGCGCAGCGTCATCGAGGCGGCAGACGGCAGCGTCAAGACCGCCATCGTGATGGCGCGCCGCGGGGTATCCAAGGCGGAGGCGGAGCGCCTGTTGGCCGACCATGCGGGGCGGCTGCGTCCCATCGTAGGCGACCCACCGCCCGTGGGCTCGAGATGACCGAGCGACCCACCCTGGCGGTCGGGCTCATGTCGGGAACCTCGCTCGATGGCATGGACGCCGCACTCGTACGACTCGAGGGCCCTACCCACGCCACGCTGCTCGACTTCGTCACCCGGCCCTACTCCGAAAGCGAGCGGGCCGAGATCCGGGGGGCCCTGAACGGAGCCACCACGCCCTCTCTCGCCCGGCTGCACGTCCGGGTGGCCGAATGGGCCGCCGAAGCGGTGCAGACGGTCCTGGTCCAGGGGAGTGTGCCTGCCTCCGACCTGTCGCTGATCGCCTTTCCCGGCCAGACCGTCTGGCATGAGCCCCCGGTGGTTTCCTGGCAGCTGGGCGAGCCCGCGATATTGGCGGAACGGTTCGGGGTGCGGGTGGTGAGCGGCTTTCGAGCCCGCGATGTCGCTGCGGGAGGGCAGGGCGCTCCCCTCGTGCCGATGGCCGATGTGCTCCTCTTCGCTTCCGCCGAGGGTCCCCGCATTCTGCTCAATCTCGGCGGCATGGCCAACCTCACGTACGTGGAACGGAGGGCCCAGGAAAAGGGCGTGCTCGCGTTCGACACCGGTCCGGGCGTAGCCGTGATCGACGCGCTTGCCCGGCTGGTGGACCGACGCCGCTCCTACGACCGCGACGGCAAGATCGCGGCGGAGGGCGCCGTGCGGGAGGACGTGCTCGCCGACCTGCTCGCCGATCCGTTCTTCGCCTCGCCCCCGCCCAAGAGCACCGGCCGCGAGCGCTTTGGCGACCAGTACTCCCGCTCCCTGCACCAGCGAATGCCCGGTCCCGATGGAGTGGCCACCGCGGTCGAGCTCACCGCGCGCACGGTAGCGGATGCCGTGGAGCGGTGGATCCCTCCCGGTGTCGAGGTGGTGGCCTCCGGCGGTGGTTGCCACCATCCAGGACTCATGGCCGCTCTCGGACGGGAGCTGGCCGCCCGGGGCAACCATCCACTGCGCCGCTTCGACGACCTGTTCTTCCCCGGAGACGCCAAGGAAGCCGTGGCGTTTGCCCTGCTGGGGTACCTCACTCTTCGCGGCCAGCCCGGCAACGTTCCCGCTGCCACCGGCGCCGGAGGGTCCCGGGTGCTGGGGACGGTTACGCCCGCATGACCACCGCTGCGTCTCAGTCGTTGAATCCTGCAAGGCTCATCATGCCGGCGCTGCGGTCGGAAGCGCTGAGCGGTTTCGCGCACGAGGCGGGTCGCATCGCCGATACCCTCGAGATCGGAGTCGGTGGCTACATCATCTTCGGTGGGACCGCGGAAAGCGTCCGTAAACTGACGGCCGATCTCCTGCGCCGTGCGGGACGTCCCCTCCTCCTGGCGTCAGACCTCGAGCGGGGGGCAGGCCAGCAGGTGGCAGGTCTGACCGAGTTTCCGCCTCCCATGGCGCTTGCCTCTCTGGGAGATCCTGCGGTGGTGCGGTGGGCGGCAGCCGTCACCGCCCAGGAGGCGCGTGCCGTGGGAATCAACTGGGTCTTCGCGCCGGTAGCGGATCTCGACCTGGTCGCCGAAAACCCGATCGTGCAGACCCGCGCCTTCGGGGCCGATCCCCAGGAGGTTGCCACCTATGTGCGGCACTGGGTGGAGGGGTGTCAGACCGCAGGAGCGCTGGCTTGTGTCAAGCATTATCCGGGGCATGGCCGCACCACCACCGACTCTCACGTCACGCTACCCGTGGTCGAAGCCAACGCCGAAACCCTGCGCTCGACCGATCTCCTCCCCTTCAACGTGGCCATCGAGAGCGGCGTCGCCTCGATCATGACGGCGCATGTTGCCTACCCCACCCTGGACCACTCGGGCCTCCCGGCAACCCTGTCGCGCACCATGCTCAGCGAGCTACGCACCGCCGGAGGGTACGACGGCCTGATAGTGACGGACGCCCTCATCATGGATGGCGCCCTGGTGGGCCGGAGGGAGTCCGACGCCGCGGTGGAGGCCGTTCAGGCCGGAGCCGATCTGCTGCTGTATCCCAACGATGCCCGCAGGGTGCTGGACGCGCTGCTGGCCGCTCTGTCGAGCGGGACGCTGAGCGGAGCGCGGCTGGAAGAGTCCCTCCGCCGTTACGGTCGCGCGGTCGCGGCGGCCGCGGCGCCGACGCCGCCGGTAACCCGGGGGCCATTCGAGTCAGCCGAGGCCCTGGCCGACGCTCTGCTGAGGAAGGGTACGGCCAGGGGATCCGCTCCCGTCCTCACGGCTCCGCTCGATCTGGTCGTAGTGGATGACGACATCGGCGGGCCCTATCCACCGGGCGCGAGCGACTACGTTCACCGGGCTCTGGGCTCGGAGCTGATCGGCCGCTATGGCGCGGGATCGCGAGTGCTCCTGGTGTTCGCTGAGCCACGGGCGTGGAAGGGACGCTCGGGCTTCGGCCCAGCTACCCGGGAGGCGCTGGCACACCATGGTGCCGGCGCCGATCTCATCGTGCTCTTCGCCCATCCCCGCCTGCTGGAAGAGGTGCCGAGCAAAGCTCCGGTACTGCTCGCCTGGCATCGACAGCGGCTCATGCAGGAGGCAGTGGCTCGATGGTTGGGCCGACAAATGGCGGAGAGGGTGGAGAAGACGGAGAAGACGGACAGGACGGAGAGGACGGACAGGTAAAAGCTTCTCCGTCCCCGTCCTCATGCGATCAGCTGCTCCTGCTTGCTCCTTTGATCCACGGAAGGAGGGCGAAAGCGGGAAGGGCCAGGAGGAACGTCAGAAAGAAGTACCGGCCATACCCCAGATTCTCAGCTAGCACGCCCGAAGCCCCTCCCGCCAGGGTCCGGCTCAACGCCAGTAGCGCCGACAGAACCGCAAACTGGGTTGCGGCGTAGCGGCGCTCGCAGACCGACATGAGGAACGCCAGGAAAGCTGCGGTGCCGAGGCCGTGGGCAAAGTTCTCGAACAGCGCCGCGCCGATGATCAGCGGCTTGGATACCGGCACGCTGGCTACTGCGGCGTAGCCCAGGCTCGATAACGCTTGCACAATGCCCAGCGTCCAGAGTCCTCGGAAGATTCCTACCCGTGTCGTCAGTAGTCCACCGAGCACCGCTCCCAATACTGTCGCGATGATGCGGCCGGGCGTCAGGATAGCCCCGATCTCTTCCAGAGTGAAGCCGCGATCGACCCAGAACGGCCGCGTCATCGGCTCCATGGCGTAGATATCGATCTTGAACAGGAGCGCAAAGAGCGCCACTGCCCAGATGCCTGGGCGGGCCAGCAGCGCCCGCAGCGGCTCCCAGACCGAAATGGCGACTGCGACGGTACGGCTGGGCTCTGGGATGAAGAGCGCCGCCACCGTGAGCGCGCCGACCAGCGCGGCCCCGGTGAGGAACGAGGCCGGCCAACCATGCCGTCCCGCGAGCCAGATCAGCAGGCCTCCGGCCGTGAACATCGCCACCCGGTAGGCGGCGATGCGGACCGAATTCGCTACCCCCAGCTCGCGCGTGGTGGTCGCCTCGATGGTATACGCGTCGATAGCGACATCCTGGGTGGCCGAGAGCGTCACCATCAGGACCAGCAGGAGCCAGAACCACCGTGCCATGTCGCTGAGCTCGACGGTCGCCAACACCAACGTCAGGAGAGTCAAACCGGCCAGGCATCCCACGATCCACTGCCGGCGGCTTCCGAGGCGATCCACCACCGGCGACCAGAGGAACTTGAACGTCCAGGGAAAGCTGGCCGCACTGATCAGGCCGATCTCGACCAGCCCGACCCCGGTGGTCCGCAGGTAGACCGGGAGCGTCTCGTTGACCAGTCCGAAAGGAAAGCCCGAAGCGAACGAGAGCGCGGCCAGCCACGCCAGGCGGACCGGAAGAGGCGCATCGACCCCGGCCGCGTCTCCCCGCTCTGGCCGCTCCACGGTGGTGGCTACCGCCACACCACGAGAAGAAGCAGGAGAATTCCCAGGATGATGAGGGCGAGTGAGATGCTGCGGATGCGCGCCAGCAGAGAGTCCGGACCGGGCACCGTCGACTCGGAGGAGTCAGCCAGGTTGATCGGCTCCAGGTCGGGAATGGTCGTGGTGGCGGGGATCTGGTAGGCGCGGTGCCCCACGCCTTCCGTGCCGTCCGCCTCGGGCAGCCCGTCTCCTTCGAAGTGGGCGGCCACCGCGGTGATGTTGTCCGGCCCTCCCCGTGCGTTGGCCAGGTCGATGAGGGCCGAGCAGAGCGCGGCCAGGTCGTCGTGATCCTGGGCCAGTTGGGCGAACTCTTCCCGTCGCACCAGGCTCGAGAGACCATCCGAACAGAGGATCAGCGTATCGCCGCGGCGAATCGGCTGGTGGGTGAGGTCCACCTTGATGCGGGGATCCGGCCCCAGCGCCTGGAGAATGATGTTGCGCCGCTCGCTCTGCTCCGCCTCGTCCTCGGTGAGCTCGCCGGCGTCCACCAGGCGCTGCATCAGGCTCTGATCCTTGGTGAGCTGAATGGCCTCGGCCCGGCGCACGAGGTACCCGCGGCTATCACCGATCTGCGCCAGATAGAGGACGCCGCCAAACACGCCGGCGGCGGTTACCGTGGTTCCCATCCCCCGGACCTCGGCATGCTGGCGAGCGTAGGTGTAGATCTGTCGGTTGGCCAGCTCCACCGCTTCCCGCATGCGGAAAGCGAACTGCTCCGCCGACACGGAGGGATCGCTGGCCCAGGCGGTGGCCATATGGCGATAGATCA
This sequence comes from Gemmatimonadales bacterium, assembly GCA_050733075.1. Taxonomy (GTDB): domain Bacteria; phylum Gemmatimonadota; class Gemmatimonadetes; order Gemmatimonadales; family GWC2-71-9; genus CAVVWJ01. Next base: position 68,620 of record JBOHSD010000009.1, on the reverse strand, counting down.
GGTCGGCCGCCATGGCGCTCGCCAGCTCACCCGCGGCGGCACCGCCCATGCCGTCCGCAACCATGAAGAGCGAGCCGCGGGGGCCGATCTCGTGGCGGCGGACTTCGGGTTGAAGGCTGGCATTGCCGGTACTGAGGTCGGCGACGAGGAAGGTGTCCTCGTTGTGATCCCGGGTGCGGCCGAGGTCCGTCTTGCCGAAAACCGAGACTCTCACCGCGCCGTCGTTCATGCGCTCCTCGGGCTTATGCACCACCTCCAAGGATGAGTCACACGGCGTCCCTTCCATCGGTCAGGGCGGTTCGGGTTTGGAAGAATCTAGGAAGCGCACCCGGGAGCGTCAACGTTGCCTTGGCGTAAGTCCTAGCCACCGTGTACCTTGCAACCCATGACTCGGTTCCCTGACTCGGGCTGGGCTTGGGGCCTCGTTGTGGGATTGGCGAGCTGCTCTCCCCAGCCGGATCCCCTACCCAGCCCACGTAACGCTGCCAGCGCCCAGCCGGCGCCGCGCGACTCGGCGCTCCAGCGCTCCGAAATGTACGGCGGGCGCAGAATCAACGACCCGATCGCCTTGCGTGTAGTCTACCCCGCGCCGGATGACGTGGTCCGGATGCGGGACTCGAGCTTTCTCTTCGGCTCCGTGGCCAGCGGCGCTATTCGGCTGACCATCAATGGACTTCCGGTTCGAGTCTGGCCTAACGGCGCCTGGCTGGCCTGGATCCCGTTCCCGGCCGAAACCCTGATGCAGTTCAGAATCGAGGCTCGAAGCAGCGCCGATTCGATGGTCCTCATCTATCCGGTTCGCCGGGACAGGAGCTCTCTCCCGAACGAGGTACGGGTCGGAGGTGTCTGGATCGACTCGGTAGCGCTCTCGCCTCAGGGTCAGGTATGGCTTCCCCGCGGTGAGTATATCACGCTCTCCGCCCGTGCAGCGCAGGGCTCGACCGTGCGGGTGCGCTTCGCCGATGGAAGACAGCTCCGATTGCTGCCCCAGAGAGACTGGGAGGAAGTGCCCCCGGCCCTGCGAGCCTTCGACCGGGACACCAATAAGCTCCGCACCCCGGAGGAGGTGAGATATGTGGGAGTGGTCCGGGGGCGTGCCATAGGCCCCGATCCAGGTCCCATGCTGGGAGGACCCTCGGCCGCGCTGATCAAGGTGCTGGCGCGCGCGGCCCTGCGTTGCGTGACCGGGGCGCGCTGTCCTGCCCCCTACGCCGAACTGGTAGCTCCAGAGGGGGATTGGGCCGTGGTAGAGGCGGCACTCAGGGGCGATACGGTAAGAGTGCGCTGGCCCTTGCAGGTGGCTCCAATCGACACCCTCCCCGTCGTAGCGGAGCTGGATGACGACACCCTCGGTGGCGGCGGCACCGACCGAGTTACCCAGGGGCGGGCCACACCTGCTGGCAGCTACGCCTGGTTCTTCCCTACCGGAACCCGGGTGGCGGTTTCGGGGCGGGTCAACCAGGATCTCCGGGTCCGCCTCTCTCCGGGATCCGAAGCGTGGGTGCCGATCGCCGAGGCGCGTCCGCTCCCGCGAGGAATCCCGGAGCCCCGGGCAGTCGTAGGCTCAGTAACCCTGGTTCCGGCCGAGGATCGGGTCACCCTGCGGGTTCCGCTGACCCAGCGGGTCCCGTTCCAGGTCGTCGAGAACGGTCGCACCCTGGCGCTCAAGGTCTACAGCGCCGTCGGCGACGTCGACTGGATGCGTCACGATACCGACTCGATGGTCCGGCGGATGGGCTGGTCCCAAACGGGACGCGAGGAGGTGACCCTGACCGTAAATCTCTCCGAGCCGGTCTGGGGCTACCGGGCCTGGTGGAGTCGCAACGACCTGCTGCTGGAGATTCGGCGCCCACCCAGGATTTCGGCAAATGATCCGCTTCGGGGCAGGGTGATCGCCGTCGATCCCGGCCATCCTCCATTGGGAGCCACCGGCCCGACCGGCCTGCGGGAGGCGGACGCCAATCTGGCGGTCGCACTCCAGCTCCGCTCCATGCTTCAGGCCGCTGGCGCGCGCGTGCTGATGACCCGAACCATAGATACCGCCATGGACTTCTGGCCCCGCATAGCCCTGGCCGAGAACGGGGGCGCGGAGCTGCTCGTTTCGATTCATAACAACGCCCTGCCGGACGGCGTCAATCCCTTCACCAACAACGGCACCAGCGTATTCTACAATCAGCCGCGGAGCGCGCCGCTTGCGGCCGAGATTCAACGGGCGCTGGTTGCACGGCTGCGGCTCCGCGATCTCGGTATCGGCCGCGCAGATCTGGCGATGGTACGGCCCACCTGGATGCCATCGGTTCTGGTCGAAGGAATGTTCATGATGCTGCCGGATCAGGAGGCCGCCTTGCGGTCTTCCACGGGGGCCCAGCGCTATGCTCGCGGAGTTCTCGAGGGGGTCCGCCGTTTCCTTCAGCAGCGGGCCCGGATCCAGTGAGCTGGTGGTGTGGGCCGGCCGACATAATCGGCGTCTCCTAGGGCGAATCCTCCCGGTCGCCCATGTGGCCGGCGCCAGCGGGCGGGACGCCGGTGTCGCCCTCTTAGAATGCAGTGACGAGGCTTGGCCGATGGCTCCTCCAGTGTCGTGTCGTAAAACTCCCGGGCTCCTCCCCACTCTGCGAATCACCGTGCTTACCCTGGCAGGCGCTCTTGCCATAGCTCTTCTACCGGCCGGCTCGGTCCTGGTGGCGCAAAGCGCCGCAGACAGGATCGAGTTGGAGCACTTCCACGACTCCATCGCGGGTACCATCGACTCGGCAGGGCTCCTTGCGCTGGAGGAGCGCCTGATCGATTCCGCCAAGGCGGACCGCCACAACGCTCTCATGCATCTCAAGCTGGGCTTTCTCTCCCTCCGGCTCGGCGAGCTGGGAGGGCAATCGCACTATGACGATGCCGCATCGGAGTTCCAGTGGGCTATCGACCTGGAGCCGTCCTGGCCCTACGCCTGGTATGGGATGGGCCTCGCCGAATATGGGGTGGGCGACTCCAAGGTCTCTTTCGTAACCGGCCTCAAGACCATGTTGGGAAAGGATGCACTCACCCGGTCGGCGGTGGCGTTCGCCCGGTCGGCCGAGATCGATCCGTCCTTCGTGCGCGGCCTGGTGGATCTGGCCAACACCGCACTGCGACAGCGGGTCAACATCAAGCTCGGCGTGGCACTCGAGGCTCTTCGGCGATCCGCTCGAACCACCGCCGGCAGCGATCCTCAGGTTCTACTGGCCCGTGGCCGAGTGGAGCGGGAGGTCGGCGACGGTGATTCAGCGCTCGCTGCATTCAACGCGTATCTGGAACGCGGGTCGAACCGCAGCCTGGGCCTCCTGGAGGTGGCCCGCACCCTGTTCCTGCTGGGCCGGTTTGATGGCACTACCCCCTACTTCGAGGGCGCGACGTCCGACGATTCGGTAACCGTGGCGGGCTACCGTGCCGATCTCGCGACTATAGCGCCGGACAGCGTGCTTGCCGAGTTCGATCAGCAGCAGGGGAATCGGCGGGCCGGGCACCTCCGCAAGTTCTGGGGCCAGCGCGATCGTATCGAGCTCAGGACCGACGGTGAGCGGTTGCGGGAGCACTACCGGCGGCTCTTCTACGCCCGCAAAAACTTTCAGCTGACCTCCAACAACAGGCACTACGATATCGTCGAGCGGTATCGCTCCGGCAGCCGGGATTTCGATGACCGCGGCGTGATCTACATCCGGCACGGCGAGCCGTCCACCCGGGCGGCCTACGCCGCCCCGGGGCTCGAGCCGAACGAATCCTGGCGCTATAGCAGAACCGATGGAGATCTCATCTTCCATTTCATAGCCCGTGAAGACGTGCAGGATTTCAAGCTGGTAGAGAGCCTTTTCGATGTTCTCGGCTTCAGCGATGCCGTGAAGTTGCAGCAGGCCGACTGGGCGGCTGACAATGCCATGGCCGAGCAGCTGATGCTGTCCCGGCAGCAGCTTTCGCCCATCTATCGGCGGCTCCAGGGAGTAGGGCGGATCAGCACCGGGCGCTACCAGAGCCAGGAGCGGCGGGTCGGGCAGGAGAGCATTGCGCTGGGCACCACCAGCGACAGCTACGAGCTGCGCTTCGCGAGCGAGCTCAAGGCCACATCCGAGGTGCTTGCAGTGGGAAGCGACTCCGCCGGGCACCAGGTCCAGATCGCCTACGCCATCTCGGGTTCCAGCCTGGAGCCGGTCACCGTCACCCGGGGGTTCCTCTATACCGTCCGGCTGCGCTTCGTGGCCACGGACAGCAACGATCAGGTGGTGGCTTCAGTGGACACGACCAGGCATTTCGTGGCCCCGGAGCGGGTCCCGGCTCACGAGCACCTGGTTGGAAGGGTGGGCAGGACCGTACCACCGGGCATGCTCCGGTACCGTCTGGCCATCCAGCAGGGTGACGATGCCGGGGTCACCCTCCCACGCGACAGTGTGCGGGTCGGGCCGACCGCCTCGAGTGAGCTGGGCCTCAGCGACCTGGTGCTCGGCGCCCGCAATGCCAATCTGATCTGGCCGCGTACGTCGGAAGACACTGTGCTCCTGAACCCGCTCCGCACCTACCGCCGGAGTGAGCAGATGGAGCTTTACTACGAGATCGAGGGCCTCCGACCCACCCCTTACACGGTGAAGCTCGAGGTGCGCAAGAAGGGATCCGGCGGCGGGCTCTTGAGGAAGATCTTCGGGGGTGGCGGGGCCGCCATCCGGCTCGAGTTCGAGCAACAGGCTACCAGGCCCAGGGTCTCGACTCACCGCAGTCTCAAGCTGGACCGCCTGAAGCCCGGCAGCTACGTACTAGCGCTGACGGTGATGGACGCCGACGGCCGGAAGGACCGGCGAACCCGCGAGTTTCAGGTGGTGGAGGACGAGGAGGAAGGTGAGCGGTGAGCGGTGAGCGGTAAGCGGGTCGCTCCGAAATATGAGACCCTCCGGCGTCCAAGGACATCGGAGGGTCGTTGTTTTGTGGGTTCCCACTCACCGCTCACCGCTTACCGTTCACCTTCTTCCCTACATCGGCCATGCCGCCGGGCGCGAGGGGGTGAGAATGAGGAGCGGCTGGACCAGGCTCTCGGCCTTGACCAGGGCCTCGACCTGCACCAGATGCTGGGTGACGCCGGTGGTGGTATCGAAGGTGGCGATGTGCATGAGCATCGAGGCCAGCGGCCGGTCGGCCTGCTTGGTCCGGCCTCCTTCGGCCGGGGAGATGGTGGTCCCGGGCATGAGCGTGATGCGGGCATGGCCGAACAGCCAGAGAGGGAGCCCGTCGACCGACTTGAGCAGCCGCTCGTTGAACGCCAGGCTTTCGCCGTGCAGGGTGATGAGGCCCAGGGCTGGTCGCTCGTGGTGACGCCGGGAGTGAACCACGAAACCGTACGCGAACGCCGGGTCCTGGCCTTCGGCGCGGCGCAGGGCGGCCCTCAGCTTCTGCTGACTGAACGCGATCGTGTGATAGGGGACCACAAGCTCTCCGGGTGATGGCACGGGATGGTTGGCCGGAAACGCTGCAGGGGACGTGCCAATCGGGGCGGGCAGGGGGTAACAGGGGGGTAAACGGGTAACTGGGTAGCCGCGCGGGCGGGTATTCGGGCAGGTTCCCCCCTCAGGTTTGACAGATCCCGGTCAGATTCTGCTGCCTTGACCCACTTACCCGCCTACCTACCTACCCGCCTACACGCCGCCCCGCTTATCGCAACCCCTCTCGCGATACGCCATGTATTCGGCTTGACTCCCCCGGGCGCTTACGTAGCTTGCCCCTCATGTTCTGCTCCCGTTGTGGAAGCGAAATCACCGGAAAATCGAAGTTCTGCCCCTCCTGCGGTCTCGACCTGATGGCGACCACACCGGTCCACGCCATCGCGACCGGGGCGCTGCAGGAGCTGGACCTGGTGCGCGAGGCCCTCGCGGCCGAGTACGAGATTATCGAGGAGCTGGGCCGGGGCGGTATGGCAATGGTGTACCGGGCCAAGGATCGGCAGCTGGAACGGGAGGTAGCGGTCAAGGTGCTCCCGTTCTCCCTGGCCTTCGACACCGAATTCGTGGAGCGGTTCCAACGGGAAGCCCGCACGGCGGCACAGCTGGAGCATCCCAACATCATCTCGATCTATCGGGTCGGCCGTTCCGGCCGGGTGATCTACTTCGTCATGAAGTTCCTGCGCGGCGGCTCGCTCTCCACCGTGCTCGGGACGCGCAAGAAACTGACCCCACCGGAGATCCGGCGGCTGTTGCTGGAGGCCGGGAGCGCCCTGGGATACGCGGCACAGCGGGGGATCGTGCACCGGGATATCAAGCCCGACAACTTCATGTTCGACGAGTTCGGACAGAGCGTGCTGACCGACTTCGGGATCGCCAAGGCGGCCTCGGGACAGAAGCTCACCGGCACCGGGATGTCCATCGGGACCCCACACTACATGAGCCCAGAGCAGGCGCGGGCCCAGCCGATCGACGGTCGTAGCGATATCTACAGCCTCGGCGTGGTAGCGTACCAATGTCTGACCGGGACGGTGCCCTACGATGGAGAGGACAGCTTTTCGATCGGGTACAAGCACATAACCGAGCCGATTCCCACCCCCAATCTGGTGACGGCCGACGAGCGGCGGCTCTTCGAGGTGATAAAGCGGATGCTCATGAAGGACCCGTTCGACCGGTACCAGAGCTGTGAGGAGCTGGTTGCCTCGTTTCGGGGCCAGCCCATCGCCGCGCAGGGGGCAGTGCGCACGTCGGTAGCGACCTTCGCGGGTAGCGCCGCCTCGGTCGCCGGGGCGGCATTGGGTGCCGGGAGCGGTGGCGGGCTGCCTCCCATCGTGAGCCAGCCGACTACACCACTCGATTCTCCACTGGTCAACCGGCGCCTGACCCCGCGCGAGAGGCGCGAGATACCGCGCCGCGTCGCCGACCGTTCGGTGGCCATGCGAACCAGTACCACGTCATGGGCATGGCTATGGGTGCTCCTTGCCGTCCTGGGCGGGGCCGGCGGCGGCCTCTACTACTACCAGGCGCGAGGGTTTGCGCCAGGAGCGGCCGCCGGGGAAGAGTTGAAGGACTCCCTTGTGCCGCGAGACACGCTTGCCCCCCTCACCGCTCCTTCCGTCCCACCGCCGCTTCTCGCCGACACCACCCTGGCGGCTGGCGTTACCAGCGCACCAGCCGCGTCCGACTCTGTGGCGAGCAGCCTGGCGGATTCGGCGCTGCCCCCGGTGGCGGTGCCGACCCAATCCACCGGCTCTGACGTAACCGGTCCGGTAGATAGCGGGGGGATACGGCTGGTAGGACTGCCGCGGGGGTCCACGGTCCTGATCGACGAGAAGCCAGTCACTCAGGCTCTGACCAAGCTGGTTCCGGGGCCGCACGCGCTCGCCATCTCGGCACCGCGGTTCAACTTCTACTCGGACACCATCGTCGTGCGGCCGGGAGAGATCCAGGAGCTCACTCCCCACCTCACTCAGATCGGCGAGCCCACCCAGGTCGAAGCGGGGCCGCCTCCGGTAACGGCAGCCTGCGCTCCTGGCCCGAGGTATAACGCCAACGGGTCCTGCTTCGACGAGCGGCCCAAACCGGTCAACCCGCCGTTCGTGTCCGTGCCTGCCGACGCGCAAGCCAAGCCGAGGCCATCTCTGCTCTGGGTCAAGGTGTCGGCCGAAGGACGTACCGTGGACATCAGGCGACTGAGGCCTTCCAACGATCCCGCCTACGAGCGCGAGGTCCGGAACTTCGTGTGGACCGTTACCTGGCACCCGGCCCTCAAGGACGGCGCGCCGGTCGAAGCGTGGACCCAGATGCTCTTCCCGCCCGCCCAGGAACCATAAGCGCATTGCATGCGCCAGTCGCATCCCGATAGTCGCGGTCAGACCCGTCGCTCGATTCGATGACAAAGATCCACCCAACCGCCTTCATCGCGGCCACCGCTGCCGTGATGGGCGACGTAACCCTGGGCGAGGATTCGAGCGTCTGGTACGGTGCCGTCCTCCGGGCCGATATGGCGCCGATCACCATCGGCGCGCAATCGAACATCCAGGATGGCACGGTCGTCCACGTGGACGAAGGCGTGCCCTGCTCGGTAGGGCACCGGGTCGGCGTGGGACACCGGGTCATTCTCCACGGGTGCACGGTCGAAGACGAGTGCCTGATCGCCATGGGCAGCGTGTTGCTGAACGGCGTCCGGATCGGGGTTGGCAGCGTCGTCGCAGCCGGGGCGGTGATACCGGAGGGGATGGAGGTACCACCCGGCTCGCTGGTCATGGGTGTGCCGGGGCGCATCGTCCGGCCGGTCGATCCCGCTCTGGCACGCCGGGTGGCGGCTACCTGGAGCCATTACGTGGAACAGGCGCGGGCCCATCGGGCGGGGCGTTATCCATTGGCGGTAAGGCGGTAAGGCGGTAACGGAGAGATACCTCATCCCGAGAGAGCGTAAGCGAACGAGGGACCTACCTCCTTACCGCCCCCATCCTTCCACACGAATCCACTTATTCCACATACTCACACCGGCTATATTTGTGATGTGGGCAGCGGTATCGCTCGTAGATCCGGGCTTTTTTCATGGTATTGTGCCGGTTTCGCGGTTGGCCTACTTTGGCCTTCCGTTTCGCTTGGACCTCGCGATGGTCGGAAGAGACAGTGCAGGGTCGGTCGCTGGTATCGAGCACACGTTCTACCCTCTGAGATCAATACTTTTCAAGCGGGGAGTTCTATGAAATCGTCCACCCCACGGGACGCGGTTCGGCTTTCGCCCAACGCCATCACGGTCCTCGAGAAGCGGTACCTGGTCAAGGATGAGTCCGGCGTGCCGGTCGAGAGCCCGCGGGACCTGTTTTTGCGGGTGGCTCGCACCATCGCGGACGCGGAGCGGCGCTACGGCGGGTCCGACGCCACAGTGGAGAAGGTGACCGGCGATTTCTACGCTCTCATGGCCAACCGGCTCTTCGTCCCCAACTCGCCGACACTGATGAACGCCGGGCGCCCGCTGGGGCAGCTTTCCGCCTGCTTCGTGCTCCCGGTGGACGACGCGCTCTCCAACGGCAGGAGCGGCATCTACGACACCCTCCGGGCCATGGCACTAGTGCACCAATCCGGTGGCGGCACCGGGTTCAGCTTCTCCCGCCTTCGTCCCAAGAATGACATCGTGCGCTCCACCATGGGCGTGGCGTCGGGTCCGGTCTCGTTCATGACCCTGTTCGATGCGTCTACCGATGTCGTCAAGCAGGGAGGAACCCGGCGGGGCGCGAACATGGGCATCCTCCGGGTGGACCATCCGGACATCATGGAGTTCATCACCTGCAAGGACGACACCAGCAAGGTCACCAACTTCAACATTTCCGTCGCGGTCACCGACGCGTTCATGGCCGCGGTGGAGGCCGACGGCCTGTACGATCTGATCCACCCGAAGACCCGGCAGGTCACCGGGCAGCTTCGCGCCCGCGACGTCTGGGAGCGGATCCTCCATGGAGCCTGGAAGACCGGTGAACCCGGGGTCTTCTTCGTGGACAAGGCCAATCATTACAATCCGGTTCCACACCTGGGCGAGTACGAGGCCACCAATCCCTGCGGCGAGCAGCCGCTGCTGCCGTACGATGTCTGCAACCTGGGCTCGATCAATCTCGGCGCGTTCGTAAAGCAGGACGGGAAGGAGGTGGGCATCGATTGGGATCGTCTCCGCCAGGTGGTACACCTCTCGACTCACTTCCTCGAGAATGTCATTGACGCCAACCAGTATCCGCTGCCGGAGATCACCGACCTCGCTCAGCGGATCCGCCGGATCGGCCTCGGGGTCATGGGACTGGCCGACGTCTTCGTGAAGCTGGGCGTGCCCTACGACTCGGAGGAGGGGGTGGCGCTGGGCCGCCGGATCCAGCAGTTCGTAGATGAGGAGGCCAAGGTCGAGTCCGAGCGTCTCGCGGGGGAGCGCGGAGTGTTCCCCGAGTGGGAACGCAGTATCTGGGGCCCCGATGAGACCGCGGCTCGGGGCGCCACCGGCGAGCGCATCCGCCCCTTGCGGCGGCTGCGCAACTGCAACGTGACCACCGTGGCGCCCACCGGCACCATCTCGATTATCGCCGGGTGCAGCTCCGGCATCGAGCCGTTGTTCGCGGTCGCCTTCATGCGGAACCAGGCCGGCGCGCTGATGCCCGACGTGAATGAGGACTTCGTGGCCGTCGCCCAGGCCGAAGGCTGGTACTCCGAGGAACTGATGCGCAAGATCGCCGAGAGCGGCCACATCGACTTCCCGGAAGTGCCGGCCAAATGGCAGCGGGTCTTCGTGACCGCCAATGCCATCAAGCCCGAGTGGCACATCCGGATGCAGGCGGCGTTCCAGGAGTTCAATGACAGCGCCATCTCCAAGACCTGTAACTTCGCGCACGAGGCTACCGAGGAGTACGTCGAGGAGATCTACCGCCTCGCCTACCGGCTGAACTGCAAGGGCGTCACGGTATATCGTGACGGCAGCCGGGAAATGCAGGTGCTCTCGGCCGGATCTACCGCGAAGAAGATCCGCGAACAAGTGGGCGAAGAGGACGGAGAAGACGGAAAGAAACCATCCCGGCGGGGGTCCGATCTCTCCGGCCTCTCCGCCCTCTCCGACCTGCGGGGAGAGATCGCCGAACTGAGCGCGGAGAACGAGCGGCTGCGGCGCATCGTGCACGAGCTGGAGTCGGAGAACCTGCAGCGCCGCCAGAAGCGCTCCCGGCCCGAGGTCCTGCGCGGTACTACCCGCCGGGTAGAGACGCCGCTCGGCACCCTCTACGTCACCATCACCGAGGACGATAGAGGCCAGCCTTTCGAGGTCTTCATGACCTTGGGAAAGGCCGGCGGCGCGCTGATGGCAGATGTCGAGTCGCTGGGCCGGCTGATCAGCCTGGCGCTGCGTTCCGGTATTCCCATCAAAGAGATCTATCGGCAGCTACGGGGGATCAGCTCCGACCGGGTAATCGGCCTCGGCCCCAACAAGATTCTCTCGGTCCCCGACGCTGTCGGCATCGCCATCGAGCGCTGGATGCAGGAGAAGCAGGGAATCCAGCAGGAGCTCCTCCCCGGCGGCAGCCCGCAAGTGGGGCCGCAACGCGCCGCCGGCGTGCAGGATGAGGTCGCTCCGGTGGTCAGCCAGCCGGTCATCGGCAGCCGCGGCGAGCAGATGATGTTCGGTGGCATGCAGGAGACTCTCTCGGGAGCGTGTCCCGACTGCGGCTCGCAGCTCGAGTTCGCCGAGGGCTGCATGAAGTGCCACGTGTGCGGCTTCAGTGAGTGCGGGTGATCGTGGTCATCCGTAGATAGCTGAACACAGAAGGCACACGACAGCGCCCGCAGGCCGAAAGGTCGGCGGGCGTTGGTGCGTCCGCCTGGATTTCAAGGGTACCGGTCCCTACTATGCTTCCTCTCTGATGGAATTCATCAGGAAGCGGGTTCTGCCCGACCGGAGGAGATTCCTATGTGGCCCCTGGAGCGACGGCGCGCTCGATCTCCGTCGATGTTTCGTATCGGGCTCACGTCTGCCGTCCAGGGACTCCGGATGTATCACGCGACGGCACTTCTGCTGGGCCTGGCGTTGCTCGGGGCCACCTGTTCCATAGTTCCACTCGCAAATGCGTTCGGCCGGCCGGACGATTGGCTGGGATTCAGGCAGAGCCTCCATCCCATCCCCGGCGGTGATCTGGGCCTTCCGTGGCTGAGAGGCGTGGCGAGCCCGTCCGCCGCGCAGCAGGAGGCGGTGTTCACGCTGGGCGCACTGCTCCTTTACACGATGTGGGGTACGGTCCTCGTCGCAATGGTGACGGTCCTCATGCTGGGGGCTGCTCGGGCAAGTGAACGGCGAGCCGAACGCGTGATTCGACGCGCGGTAGGCGCGAGCCGGCGCACCTCGATGACGGCGGCTCTGGCCGAGGTCGTCATGATCGCGGCGATTCCAGCGGGTGTGGGGAGTGTGATAGGCCTCTACGTGTCGCAATTCGTGGCGGCGAGCTGGCCTGGTAATGTCGTCCCCGGATCCGGTACCGCGACGAGTATCGCGGTGATACTGCTGTTGGTTGTATTTGCCGGCGTGCTGGTGATCCCGGCGGTCGCCCGTCCCCGCCACATCGGCGAGGCCGAGATGCAACGCGCCCTTCCGACGATCCCGGTCGTATTCCAGATCGCGGTTTGTTTCACCGTGCTGTGCACCGGCTCGCTCCTCACCAGTAGAGCGAAGGAGCTCTGGATCCCGAGCTTACCCGAAGCGAGCGACGGCACGGTCGCGGCGATCTCGGTTGATTCAGCCACACCGCAGGAGCGCTCGGCCCGGTTCCAGCGCCTGCTCGAAGGCCTCCCGTCGGCCGGCATTCACTCGGCCAGCCTGTCGAGCCCGGGCACGCTCAGCGGTCTGGGCCACGTCGCAATGGTGCTGACCGATTGTGGCCGTTGTAGCGAGGGAGGACTGCAGATTCCCTTTCGGCTCAAACCGGCAACCCACAAGATCGTCAGCGCCGACACATTTCGTTTAACGGGTCTGCCGGTGCTTGCCGGCCGAGGAATCACGTCAGCCGACGACTGGGATGCACCGCGCGGGTCGCCGTCGTGAGCCGGAGTTTGGCCGCGCGCGAGTTTCAGAACGGGGAGCCGATCGGCCGGCGGATTCACACGGGAGACGATGGTCCCGAGGGCTCCACGGTGGTTGGCGTCGTGGATAATCAACTCCCGACGGGCCTTGGCGGCACCCTTCAGCCTCGCTACGCGGTCTACGTCAGCGTTCTGCAGCACCCACCCCGAACGGTGGACCTGTTGATTCGGGACCGGGCCAACCGCGGAGCCCTTGCCAAGGTCATCGAGGCGGCGTTGGGCGGCTCCAGCCGCTATATCGTAAACACCGAACGGGCGCTACTCGAGGATCGAATAGCCCCAATCCGGTGGTTCGGCCGACGCTTCGAACTGCAAGGGTGGGCTCTGGTCGGACTGGCCTCGCTCGGGATCGTGGGATTCATGCGGCTGTGGGTGCAGTCGCTCACTGGGGAGATCGGGATCCGCCGGAGCGTGGGCGCGCGTCGGCATCAGATCCTGAGATGGGTAGTCTGGCGTGCGATCGTGGTCGCCGCCAAGGGAGTAGTGGGAGGCGTCTGGCTTGGCGTTGCCGTGTGGGGCACCTTGCCCACGGTCGTGACCGGCACTATTCCGTGGGACCCCTCACGATTCTTACCTTATGCACTGCTGATTGTGGGGCTGGTCCTGTGCGGCGTGCTGTTGCCGGCCTGGCGCGCCAGCGGTGCGCTGCCGGGCCGCCTTCTGCAGTCGCCTGGGAATTAGCGGCGGACGCTGCGAGCACCAGTCCCAGGTCCGCCGCCTGCCGTCCCGCCTACTCCAGGAAGCTCACCAGCTCGCGGTTGACCTCCTCCGCGTGGGTCCAGTTCAGCCCGTGGGGTCCGCCCTTGACCACAAACAGCCGGCTTCCCTTGATCGCCTGGTGAGTGGGCCTTCCGCTGACCTCGATCGGAACAATCCGGTCGCTGTCGCCGTGGATGACCAGCGTGGGCACGTCGATGCGGGTGAGATCCTTGCGGAAGTCGGTGTACCAGGCGGTAACACACTGAAGGGTGCCGATGGGTGAGGCGCCGGTCGCGATGTTCCAGTTGTCCCTCACCACCTCGTCGCTGATCTGCCTGCCACCCAACACGTCGAGATTGTAAAAGTTCGCGAGGAACTGGGTCAGGAAGGCGGGGCGGTCGGCGACGATGCCTTTCTTGATTCCGTCGAATACGCTGATGTCCACCCCGTTCGGGTTATCCGGGGCCTTGAGAAGGAACGGGGGCACCGCGGCCATGAATACCGCCTTGCTGACGCGTTCGGTTCCATAGGTGCCGATGTATCGGGCCACCTCCCCGCCGCCCATGGAGAAGCCGACCAACGTGAAGTCACGCAGGTCGAGCGTCGTCACCAGCTTGTGCAGGTCCTCGGCGAAGGTGTCGTACTCATAGCCCGTAGCCGGCTGGCTGGACTTCCCGAACCCCCGGCGATCGTAAGTGATGACCCGGCGCCCAGCAGACAACAGTGCCGCCACCTGTTTCTCCCAGGCACGCCCGCTCAGCGGCCACCCGTGAATCAGGACCACCGGGCTGCCCGATCCGTGGTCCTCGTAATAGAGGTCGATAGGTGTGGAGTTTTCCTGGCCAACATTGATATAGCTGCGCTGTTCTTGCCCGATGGTGTTACTCATGTCCTCCTCCTCGTGCGCTCACGGCTGGTGGTTGGGCGTCCGATCCTGTTCCCCTACGTATCCATTCAGGGTAACGCTTGCGTCCCGTTCGCGCACCATTCATGATGCGGCGCCAAGTCCTCGAGGAGCGAACCATGGCAGGATGGCGGGACCCGCCGTGACCGGATCGGAGCTCCAGCGGCGGGCGGGTGGGGTGGCGCCGGTGATAGACCGCTTCGCGCGGTTTGGCTTTGCCATCAAGGGCATCGTCACCATTCTGATCGGCGCTCTTGCCCTGCGCTACGCCTTGGGACGGGGTGGAGACGTCACCGGGCCGGAGGGTGCTATCAAGGTGCTCCGGAACGAGCCGTTCGGCCAGATCATTCTCGCCGTGCTGGCCGCCGGGCTGGCCGCTTATGCGTTATGGATGTTTGTGGAGGCTATCATGGACCCCGAGCGGAAGGGTACCAGCTTCCAGGGTCTGGCTGAGCGGGTGGCCTTTTTCGTGACCGGTATCGGGTACGCGCTCCTCGCCCAGGCCACGGTGAACCTGCTGCTCGGGAGGAAGCTCACCGGCGGCATGAGCCTGGACGATCTCGCCGCCGCCATCCTCACGCCGCATGTGGGCCGCTGGTCCGTCGGGCTGGTGGGGGCGATCGTCATGACTGCCGGCCTGTTACAGCTCCGGCTCGGCATCACCGCCGGCTTTCGCCACATCCTGCACCCGGATCTGTCCAAGCTGGAGCGCATCGTGACCATCGTCACCGGAAGAATCGGCTATGTGACGCTGGGCGTTCTCTCGCTGCTGGTAGGCTATTCTCTGATCCAGGTGGCAGTTCGCTACGATCCTTCCGAGGCCGAAGGGTGGGACGAGGCGCTTGCCTTCCTCGGCAATCTGGCCGAGGGCCGGTGGCCTCTGACCGTCGCCTCGGCGGGGCTGATCTTCTACGGCTTCTACTTCGTCCTGCTCATGCGCTATCGGGCCCTTTAGGGGGCGGTACCGCCGTACCGCCGTACCGCCTGCACCTGACGATCCTCTCCCTTCGCGCTATCCTTACACTGGCGGGAGAGGCGTACCCCATCACCTATGGCTTCGTGGGAGGTTGGACATGTCGGCTGACCAGCAGGGTGGCGCGCTCAAGCCTATCACCCCCGCACGGGTGGCGGAGGAGCTCAGGAAGCTCAGCACTCAACGTAAAGACGGCAAGCTGGACGCCGACGAGTACGAGCACCGGTTCGCGCGAATGATCGGCGAGCTGCGCGAGCGGCGCATCGATGGAAGTCGGGCTGATATCCTGGCCACGCTTACCCCCCTCAAGGATGAGGGGATCATCTCGCTGGCAGACTGGCACCGTCTCACCCGACAGCTGGGGCTGGCGTGAGCCCGATCGCTTCCGAGAAGTCGATAAAAAGGCTTATTCCCCGCCGGAGCCTGGGTCCGGGTGCACCGCCCGTGACGGCGGTGGGATACGGCGGCATGCACCTTTCCATCCAGGATCGCCCATCCGAGGAGCAGGGAGTCAGGGTCATCCGTGCCGTCCTGGATGCCGGTGTTACCCTCATCGACACCGCAGACGTCTATTGCCTCGACCAGACCGACATAGGCCACAACGAGCGACTCGTCGCCCGAGCTCTCAACGGGCTCCGGGAGGACCGGGAGCGGGTCATCGTGGCTACCAAGGGTGGGGTAACGAGACCGTCGGGGCGCTGGGAGACGAACGGGAGCCCGGAGCACCTGCGAGCCGCCTGCGAAAGCTCGCTGAAGGCACTTCGAGTGGAACAGATAGACCTTTACCAGCTTCACGCCCCCGATCCGCAGGTCCCCTTTGCCGAAAGTGTCGGGGCACTCGCCGATCTTCAGCAACAGGGCAAGATCCGCTGGATCGGCCTCTCCAACGTATCACTGGCCCAGATTCGCCAGGCCGAGACGATCGTCCAGGTGACCAGCGTGCAGAATCGCCTCAATCTGTTCTTTCGCGAGGCGCTGGGCGACGGTGTGGTGGCGTATTGCGCCGAGCGGGGGATCGGCTTCCTGGCATACAGCCCGACCGGGGGAGGGCGGCTCAACCACAAGCTACCGGCTCACCCCGTACTCCAGCCTATGGCCGCCCGCCTGGGTGTGACGGCTCACGCCCTGGCGCTAGCCTGGGTCCTGGCCCAGTCGCCAGCGGTCATCGTGATTCCCAGCGCACGGACGGTCGAGCACGCCCTGGACAGCGCGGGGGCGGCGAGCCTCACCCTCAGTGAAGCTGATCTGGCGCCGATTACGGCGGCCGAGTTTTCGCGGGCGTGAGGGGGAAAGACGGGCTGCTACCCCCACCGGACCAACGTCGCCCCCACCGTAAGCCCGGCGCCAACCGCAGTGAACACCACCAGGTCCCCCCGCTCGATCTTGCCCGCTGACAGCGCCGCATCCAGCGCCAAGGGGAGCGTCGCGCCGGTCGTGTTGCCGTAGCCAGCCAGCACTGATGCCACGCGCTCCTGCGGCAGGCCCAGGCGTTCGCCAACCGCGTCCAGGATCCGCTGGTTGGCCTGGTGCGGTACCAGCAGAGCCACGTCGGCAGCGGTCAGTCCGTTCCTCGCCAGCACGATTCGAACGCTTTCCACCATCTGCGTGACGGCAAACTTGAAGACCGCCCTGCCATTCTGCCTCAGGAAGTGCTGCCGGGCGGTGACGGTGGCCAGGCTCGCCGGCAGGAGACTGCCGCCCGCGGGCATCAGCAGATCGTTCCGGCCGCTGCCATCCACCCGATGATAAAAGTCCATTATCCCGTAGCCGGGCTCCGCCCGTTCCAGCAGTGCCGCTCCGGCTCCGTCGCCGAAGAGCACGGCCGTGGTCCGGTCGAGCGGATCGGTGATGGAGCTCATGAGATCCGCTCCCACGATCACCACCCGCTCGTGAGCTCCGCTCGCAACGAGCTGGGCCCCTGTGGTCATGGCGTAGAGGAAGCCGGAGCAGGCCGCCGACAGATCGAAGCCCCAGGCCCGGCGCAGCCCGAGTCGATCCTGAATCAGGCAGGCGGTGGCGGGGAAGAGCATATCCGGAGTTACCGTGGCGACGATGACGGCATCGATGTCATCGGGGCCGAGGCCGCGCCGCGCCATCAGCCGGCCCACCGCCTCGCTGCCCATGGTGGAGGTGGTCTCGCCCGGACCACCGATCCGGCGCTCGCGGATGCCGGTCCGGGTAACGATCCACTCGTCAGATGTATCCAGCCGCTGGGCGAGATCGGCGTTGGTGAGAACCCGCTCCGGTACGTAGGTCGCGACCGCGGAGATGGTGGCGCGCGACGGCGTGGACCGGGGCTCGGCGGGCATGCACGAATCTAACAGCAACGGTAGGCCGCAGATGACACGGATGGGAACGGATTGCTCCGTGTGCACCCTGCGTTCAGTTTCCAACTTCCTTGTCTACAGGTGATGTTCAACGTCACTCCACCTGTGACGCTTCCGAGCGGGCAAGTACGCCGGGAAGGAAAGCTCATACCGGCCCGGAGCGATCCGTTCCCATCTGTCCCATCCGTGGCTAATGCTTTTGCCTGCCCATACTTATATTCCCTCTCATGCCGCCCCTAACTCGCCGCCAGACCGTTACCGCCGACATCGGTGGCGTTCAGGTCGGGTTCGGTCATCCGATAGTCATTCAGTCGATGACCAACACCGACACGGCCGACGTGTCCGCCACGGTGCAGCAGGCGGCCGATCTGGCGAGAGCCGGCAGCGAGCTGGTCCGGATCACGGTCAACAACGAGGCCTCGGCCGCCGCGGTGCCGGCCATTGTCGAGGGTCTCGATCGAGCCGGGGTGTCCGTTCCCATCATCGGCGACTTCCACTACAACGGTCATCTGCTCCTCACCAGGTATCGCGATTGCGCCCGGGCTCTCGCCAAGTATCGGATCAATCCCGGCAACGTCGGCGGGAAGCGCCATGACGAGAATTTCCGGGCCATCATCGAGGTGGCGCTCGCGAACGGCAAGCCCGTCCGCATCGGGGTCAACTGGGGGTCGCTCGACCAGAGCCTGCTGACCGGGATGATGGATGCCAACGCTACCCGTCGCACCCCGCGCGATGCGCGCGAGGTAGTCATGGAAGCCATGGTCGAAAGCGCACTGCAATCGGCTGCCCTGGCCGAGGCCGCCGGCATGGAGCACAGCCAGATCGTGCTGAGCGCCAAGGTTTCCGGAGTTCAGGATCTGGTGGAAGTCTACCGCATGCTCGCGGCCCGGTGCGATTATCCGCTCCACCTCGGGCTCACGGAAGCGGGGCTGGGAAGTAAGGGTATCATCGCCAGCACCGCGGGTCTGAGCATCCTGTTGCAGGAAGGAATCGGCGACACCATCCGGATCTCTCTCACTCCGGCGCCCGGAGGAGACCGCACCGAGGAGGTCCGGGTGGCCCAACAGGTGCTTCAGTCTCTTGGACTCCGCAGCTTCACCCCTCAGGTCACCAGCTGCCCCGGTTGTGGTCGCACGACGAGCACCTTCTTTCAGCAGATGGCGCAGGAGATTCAGGACTATCTTCGGGAGAAGATGCCGGCCTGGCGGAGCGAGCGTCCCGGAGTCGAGGACCTGAAGGTTGCGGTCATGGGCTGCGTGGTTAATGGTCCCGGTGAGTCGAAGCACGCCGACATCGGCATCTCGCTGCCGGGCACGTTCGAGGAACCGAAGGCGCCGGTCTACGTGGACGGCCGCCTCCTGGTCACGCTGCGGGGCGACGGCATCGTCGCTGAGTTCCTCGGCATTCTCGAGGATTACGTGGCCTCGCGCTACGGTGCGGTCGAGCCCGTGGAGAGGAGTTGAGATGAGAAAGCTTGCAGCCGCGGTTTTACTGATCAATCTGGGGCTCTTCGCGCCTCTCGGCGCCCAGGAGTCGGGCATTGCGGTAGGGGTGCCGGCCCCGGTAGTTGCTGTGCCCGACCTGGACGGCAAATCCGTCGATCTCGGTCAATACATCGGCAAGAAGCCGGTCTTTCTCGAGTTCTGGGCCACGTGGTGTGAAGTTTGCGAGGAGCTTCTGCCCAGGGTCCGGGCGGCCCAGGCAGCCTATGGCGCCGAGGTCGAGTTCATTGGGATCAACGTTACGGTCAATCAGTCCCGCGACCGGGTCCGGAAATATGTCGAGACCCATCAGCCCGGGTTTCGTACCCTCTACGACGAAGAGGGAACCAGCGTGCGGGCCTATCAGGTGCCTGCCACCTCTTATGTGGTAGTCGTTGACCGGTCGGGGAAAGTCGCCTATACGGGAACCGGCGGCAGGCAGGAGTTCGAGAAGGTGCTTAGCCAGGTTACCCGAAACTGACTCACATCACCAACAGGACCATATACGTCATGCGTCTCGTCACTCTAAGTCTGGCATTTGCAGCATTTGCCCTCGCCAGCGTTCCCCTTGTCGCCCAAGGGCAAACCGACCGGGTCACCGCTGTGCTCGTGAGCGGCCCGGAGGTAGGCCGCCGGGCTCCCGATTTCTCGTTGCCTTGGGCCAACCGCGACGGCATAGGCCCGATAGAGGCCCCCTATCAACTGGCAAGCGACCGAGGCAGAACCGTAGTAGTGGCGTTCTATCCCCGGGACTTCACCAAGGGGTGTACCGCTCAGATGCGTACCTTTGCCGAACAGTACGACAGCCTGTTCGGGCCCGACGTCACACTCGTCGGCATCAGCACCGATTCGGTGACCACCCATAGTCGCTTCGCGGCCAGCCTGGGACTGCCCTTTCGGCTGCTGAGCGATCCCGAGCAGCGAATCTCGAAGCAGTACGGCAGCAAGGACTCGGGTGGCATCAACCGGCGCACCGTCTACGTCATCGGCCCCGACGGCCGGGTCAAATACCGCAATCTCAAGTTCAATGCGCTCGATCCTCAGGCTTATTCCGAGCTCCAGGCAGCGGTTCGCAGCACCCGCGGAAGCTGACTATCGGTGCTCTCGAGCTCTGCGGGTCCGCGGGTCAGCGCCGGTGCCCGCCTTACCTTGAGCCTGGCCCTTACCTGTGGGGTGTCCACCCTCCAGGCTCAGGCCGCTTCGGACCATAGGCCAGGGCCGTCCTGGGCCCTCAAGGGCATCCATTCGCACCAGTGTGTCCGGTTTCTCATCGAGCCGGGCTCCGCCGACCAGGAGCTACGTGCGGGGTATCACCCTGTCCCCGCTGATCAAGACGAATCTCTCGACCCAGCCCTCAGAACTGTCGTCACGAATCAGCCCGAGTTCGCTTCCTGGATACCTTCGGCCCTATGCATCTTCTACGCGGATACCGTGAGCGTGGGAGGGCGTACCGTGGCCGAGAAGAATGCGCGCCGCCCCCAGATGGTCGGCGTCTGGAGCCTCGCCGCCGCAGAGCAGGGAAGCGGAGCGCGGCGGGACCTCATACTGGAGCTCTGGTCCAGCAGCGGACGAATCGTTCGCGCAGCCCAGGCTGCCCGGCTCAGAGTCCGTGAAGCAGGGTCGGCCGTGTCGAGCGGTGGCGATGGGGGTCGTGAGGTGCATGAGGCCAAGCTCGGCAGGACCCGCCTGGTCTGGAGTGGCCGCCCTGCCGGCGATAGCACCGGGGTCGAACAAGCGTTTGAGGAGTCGTGGCAGGTCAAGGGGATCTCCGGTGCCTTATGGAAGGTCCGTGCGGTCCTCCGACCGGACTGGAGCAGACCTCTGGTTGGCTTCTTGAGTGTGGAGGGGAAGGACGACCTGGCCAAGATGTTGAAGGCCTCCCCCATCCGGTTCGTGGGACCGCGGTACCAGGGCGGCAGGGCCGAGCTGATCTTTTCACGTTAACCGGTTCTTCGGGTGGTCTGCCCGGCGCCACTGTTCTCCCCACCTCGACTGTTCTCTCCACCTAAACCGTTCTCTTCACCTAAACCGTTCTCTAGCCACCTAGACCGTTCTCTCCACCTAAACCGTTCTCTCCACCTCGCCGGTCAACGGGCTCTTCGGCTCGCGGCTCTCACAGCCCGTTTGGTGCCAGCTCCCCGCTCTAATCGGGCTTTTTTTCGCCGGTGGCGGGGGTAGACCGGGCCTATACCTGAAATTGCATGTCGATGATGTTCATAATTCGACTGTCTGCATAAATACAGGACTACAAGCGACACTGTCGCATTGGGGATAGGCGACTTGGGACCGCGCCTGCAAGAGCTTATCACAGTAGTAGTTGCAACGCTAATATGAAGTCACTTCCGCATCAGTAGTGAAGCGTTTTATGAGGTTTTGCACGCAAATAAGATATTCACTTCCATGGCTTTTCCACATGTGGAAAGCGGCTTCGGGGGTGCCGGTTTCGACTGGCCAGAGGCGGGAATACGGTGATGCAGTGGTGACGCTCTCCCATTAGACTCCTGCCATGCCGCTGACGTCTATCCGCCGAACCAAGATCGTGGCCACCCTGGGGCCTGCCTGGGAAAAGCCGGCGCAGATGACCGCGTTACTCGATGCCGGGGTGGACGTGGTTCGCATCAACGCCTCACATGGAAGTTCCGAGATCCGCTCCCGCTGGATCCACCAACTGCGCGGGGTCCTGGGGGCCCGGCGCGAAGCGGCGGCGGTCCTGCTCGATCTGCAGGGGCCCCGCATTCGCATCGGAAACCTGTCCGAGCCTACCAGGCTCGAGCCGGGACGGCGGGTGGTGTTCGCGCCCGAGAGCGTGGCAAGGGCAGGCGAGATTCCGACCACTTACGAGGATCTGGCCAAGGACGTGCGGGTGGGGGCACGGATCCTCCTTGATGACGGCC
The DNA here is from genome assembly GCA_050733075.1 of Gemmatimonadales bacterium. Lineage (GTDB taxonomy): Bacteria > Gemmatimonadota > Gemmatimonadetes > Gemmatimonadales > GWC2-71-9 > CAVVWJ01. Next base: position 46,785 of record JBOHSD010000009.1, on the reverse strand, counting down.
TGCTCTCTCTCGAGGTGCGCGGGGTAGTGGAGGAGCGGGTCGAGGCGGTGGTTCACTACGGCGGGGAGCTCAGGTCCTACAAGGGGATGAATCTGCCGGGCCTGGAGGTAAGCGCGCCGGCGCTCACCGAGAAGGACATCGAGGACGTCAAGCAGGCGGTCGCGCTCGGTGTGGACTACATCGCGCTGTCGTTCGTGCGCCGGCCGGAAGACATCGAGCAGCTGCGCACCATGGTGCCTCGCAGCGTCAAGCTGGTGGCCAAGATCGAAAAGGACACCGCACTCAAGAACCTGTGCGGCATCCTGGACGCATCCGACGCCATCATGGTGGCTCGGGGCGACCTCGGGGTGGAGCTGCCCTTCGAGGAAGTACCCCTGATCCAGAAGCAGATCATCAGGGAATCCAGTCTGCACGGCAAGCCGGTCATCACGGCAACCCAGATGCTGGAATCCATGATTCACGCTCCCAGGCCCACCCGGGCCGAAGCCTCCGACGTGGCGAACGCGATTCTGGACGGAACCGACGCGGTCATGTTATCAGCCGAAACCGCGGTAGGCGAGTACCCGCTCGAGGCGGTTCAAGCGATGGACCGGATCGCGCGGGAGATGGAGAGCCAGCGCCAGGCCCGCGGAGCCACCATCGACGTCGCGCTCGGGCGGCGCTCCTCGGGTGACGGTGTTCTGACGCACCGTTCGCCGCCGAGCGGGCCCATCCGGACCGAGGACGCAATCGCAGTGGCGGTCTGCGCCGCGGCGGAGATGCTCTCGGCTCCCCTGATCGTGTGCTTCACCAGCAGCGGCTTCACCGCCCGCAAGGTGGCCACCTGCCGCCCCACTGTGCCGGTGTTCGCCTGCACGCCGGAGCCGGAGACCTTTCGGCAGCTGGCCCTGGTCTGGGGTGTGACACCCGCCCTCACGGAACACTCGACCAACTACGACACCATGCTGGCTGCCGCCCGGCAGCAGATCCTCGAGCGCCAGCTCGCCCAGCCCGGCGAGCGCCTCGTGGTCACGGCCGGGGTCCCGTTCGACATGCCCGGTACTACCAACCTCCTCAAGGTCGAAGCAGTTTAGGGGATGCGGCTCACGTTTCTGGGGACGGGCACGTCGTTCGGCGTGCCTCAAATCGGCTGTGATTGCGCGGTCTGTCGCTCGACCGACCCGCGTGACAAGCGCACCAGATCGGGCGCCGTACTCGAATCGGGCAACGCCACCATTCTCATAGACACTCCGCCTGAGCTCAGACTCCAGCTGATCGCCGGGGGGTTCTCGCGGATCGACGCCGTGGTCTACACCCACGAGCATGCCGACCACATCAACGGCATCGACGATTTGCGCATCTTCTCGGTGCGCCAACGTCAGGCGCTGCCCATATACGGACCGGCCGAGACACTGGATCGTCTGCGAGCGTCCTTCAACTACATCTTCGATGAGGCGGTTCACCCGTACGAGGGCACGTCCAAGCCGCGGCTGGCCCTGCATGCCACTCAGCCGCGTAAGCCGATCACCGTCGCTGGCGTCGAGCTCCTCCCCCTGGCCTTCGAGCACGGCCACCTCCGGGTGTTTGGTTACCGGGTCGGCGGCCTGGCGTACATCACCGACGTGAAAGCCATTCCGGAAGTCAATCGCGCACACCTGCGGGACTTGGATGTGCTGGTGCTGAATGCCCTCTGGTGGCGTCCCCACCCCACTCACTTGAGCATCTCCGAGGCCATCGACACTGCCCGGGCTCTGGGCGCACGCCGCACCTATCTGACGCATTTGACGCACGAGACCGGGCATTCGGACCTGGAGGCGCGGCTCCCTCCGGGGGTGCTCCCCGCCTACGACGGCCTGAAGGTGGAGGTGGCGTGATCACGCTGCGATACGGGCACATGCTGAAGGACGGGCTCGACGGAGAGCACGGCCTGCCCCGCGCCAGGCTGGCCGACTTATCCGAACGCTTCGGGGCTGTCCACAAAGAGGTGAGCGAGCGCCGGAGCGCAGGCGAATATGGGTTCTACCAGCTGGTGGAGCAGGAGCCCACCATGCGGCAGATCAGGACCTTTGCCGAAGGACTGGGGCAGGCCTACGATCACGTGCTGGTGCTCGGCATCGGCGGGTCGGCCCTGGGAACCAAGGCGCTGCTGAACGCGCTTCGTCGCCCCGCGTGGAACGAGTGGGACGACGAGGGAAGGGACTTCTTCCCCCGGCTCACCATTCTCGAGAACGTCGATCCCACCTCCGTCTCGGCGGCGCTCGAGCGAATCGACCCGCGGCGGGTACTGGTCAACGTCATCAGCAAGTCGGGTGGGACGGCAGAAACGATGGCCCAGTACCTGGTGGTACGTGGCTGGCTGGATGAAGCGCTGGGTCCGGCGGCATCCCGGCACCTCGTGTTCACCACCGATCCCGCGCGGGGGGCGCTCCGCGAGCTGGCCCGACAGGAGCGCATCGCCACTCTCGACGTACCGCCGGAGGTAGGGGGCCGCTTCAGCGTGCTGTCTCCGGTTGGACTCCTGCCTGCTGCCCTGGTCGGGATCGACATCGAGGCCCTCCTGGCCGGTGCCCGGATCGCGTTGCAGCGCGCCGAATCCGGCGACCTGCTGGACAACCCCCCGGCACTGTACAGCGCACTTCATTGGGCGGCCGGCCTGGACCTCGACACCCGGGTACACGTCTTGATGCCGTACACCGACCGCCTGCGCGAGTTCGCCGAATGGTATCGCCAGCTCTGGGCTGAGAGTCTGGGGAAGCGGGTGGACCGTCAGGGGCGGACGGTTCACGTGGGACCGACTCCGGTGGGCGCCGTCGGTGCGACGGACCAGCACAGCCAGGTGCAGCTGTTCATGGAGGGACCCTTCGACAAGGTCATCACCTTTATCACGGTGGACGATCTCGGCGTCGACGTGCCGATCCCGGGACGGTCCGGCACTGCCTCGGGCTCAGAGGAAGCTCTGCCCCCCGAGCTCGAATACCTGCCGGGTCATACTCTGGGCCAACTTCTGAGGGCCGAGTACGAGGCAACCTCCGCGGCTCTGGCGCAGATGGGGCGAATGAGCTGCACCCTCACCCTGCCTGACCTGAAGGCGGCTACGCTGGGCGAGGCGATCATGTTCTTTCAGATCGCCACCGGATACGCGGGGGCCTGGTACGGTATCGACCCATTCGATCAACCCGGTGTGGAGCTTGGCAAGCGTCTGACCTATGCTGCCATGGGTCGGCCGGGATACGAAGCGGAGAAGGCGCTTCCGGCTGCAGCTGACGAGGTGTGAGGCTGACCAGGGTCCGTTTGACGCTCCCCGCTTCTCGGCCTACCTTTGGCAGACATGCTATAGGCGCTGCTTCCAAGAGGATAGACCTGCATGGCTGATGCAACACAGCGGGCGATCGATCTTTACGGCGGGGGCGTGCTTCGGGTGCCGGGCGGCGTTGAAGTGCGCGACCAGTCCAGGCTTCGGTCCGCCGCTACGGACCGGTTGGCGTGGCAGGCAGTATTCGGAACCGGTGGCCAACGGGAGGCGGCCCGGTGGCTTCTCTGGGAGTTGGGGCAGGTGACCGGCGCGCGCCCGGCCTCGATCAACGATCTATATATGGCACGGGGCCGGGGTGAATGTGGCGGCTTTACCGTACCGGCCATCAACGTTCGGATGCTCGCGTACGACACGGCTCGGGCAATTTTCCGGGCTGCGCGGGCTGGTAAGGCCGGTGCCATCATCCTCGAGATCGCCCGGTCCGAGATCGCCTATACCGAGCAGCGGCCGGCGGAGTACGTCTCGGTAATGATCGCGGCCGCTCTGCGCGAGGGGTACACTCTGCCGCTCTTCATCCAGGGCGACCACTGCCAGGTGAACCAGAAGAAGTTCCAGGCCGATCGAGCCGGCGAGGTGGGCGAGGTAAAGAAGCTGATCGCCGAAGAGATCGGTGCCGGGTTCTACAACATCGACGTGGATACCTCGACACTGGTGGATCTGTCCCAGCCTTCGCTCGGGGAGCAGCAGCGCCTCAACTACGAGCATGCCGCCGAGATCACGGCCTTCATCCGGGAGCACGAGCCGGATGGCGTGACCGTGTCGGTGGGGGCTGAGATCGGCGAAGTCGGAATGAAGAACAGTACCGTGGAGGAGCTTCACGCCTTCATGCAGGGCTACAGTAGCAGCCTGGCCGCGCTGGGCGAGTACCCGGGAATCAGCAAGATCTCAGTACAGACCGGCACATCGCACGGCGGCGTGGTCCTCCCCGACGGCACCATGGCCGAGGTCAAGCTGGACCTCAAGGCGCTGGCGGCCCTGTCCCAGGCCGCCCGTGACGAGTACGGCCTGGCTGGGGCGGTCCAGCATGGTGCGAGCACTCTCCCGTCCAATGCGTTCGGCAACTTTCCCCGGATCGAGACCGCCGAGATCCACCTTGCCACCAACTTCCAGAACATCGTCTTCGATCATCCCCGCCTTCCGGCCGATCTCAGGGAGCGCATCCGCACCTGGCTCGATGAAAATGCGGCAGGGGAGCGGAAGAGCGGCGACACCGGCGAGCAGTTCTACTACAAGGCTCGCAAGAAGGCGATCGGCCCCTTCAAGCAGGACCTGTGGTCACTGCCGGAGGATGTCCGGGCCGCCATCGCGGCCGATCTGGAAAAGACCTTTGCATTCTTGTTCGAGCAGTTGAACGTGAATGGAACTCAGGAGCAGGTCAATCGGTTCATCCAGGCCCCGATACAGCACCATGCAGCGCTCAAGCCGGTGCTGGTTGCGGCGGCCGACGACCCCGATGCGGGGGAATAGGGGGATCGCATGCGTCGCAAGCAGCGCAGTGAGGTGGTGTACGTTGAGCGGGCCGGCGACTCGTCCGCCAAGTGGCTCTTCTGGGGCACGCTACTGGGCGCGGGGCTGGCCCTGATGTATGCGCCCAGCAGCGGGGAGGAGACCCGCCGGAATCTCCAGCGCAAGCTCTGGAAGCTTCGGGCCATGACTGAGGAGAAGCTCGACGAGCTCACCCAGCAGCTCGGCGGCGCCAAGGACTCCCTGGAAGGCCTGATGGAGGACGAGGAGGATGTCGACGAAGAAAATGAAGGTCGCGCCTTTTACGGCCGGAGCCCGGGGGCCTCGCCCCGGGAAGAGCTGGAGCGCCGCCTGGCGGATGCCCGCGCGCGCAGGCGGTCTCCCGCCGACCTCGAGGAACCGCTCGCCTGAATAGCTCCCGACCCGGCGGGTGGTACCGTTCGCCCGCCGGCTTCCTCGCACGCACCCTGCAGGCGGCCGATGAAAACAACATTCCTTTTCTCGCGAGCGCCCTGACCTTCGACGCGCTGCTCGCCGCGGTGCCTTTCATCCTGCTGGTGCTGATCGGGTTGACCCATCTGGTACAGGCGTTCACCGAGGGGCCCGCCATCGATACCGTGCTGCTGTTCCACCGCTTTCTCCCGCCCCACACGACCCGGCCGGATGGGGATCCCTTCGAAGTCATCGAGAAGCTGCTCACCGGTATCACCCAGAAGCGGGGTCAGCTGTCGCTGTATGCGACACCCGCGTTCCTCTGGTTCAGTACTCGGCTGTTTGCGGGGATCAGGACCTCCCTCAACGACATCTACGACGTCTCGCTGCGGCCTTCGCGCCACCGGTGGTTCCTGGCACTGTACCTTCAAGCCAAGCTGCGCGACGCGGTCATGGTAATCGGCACCGTCATTCTGTTTCTCATGAACACCATGCTGACCACCGGCCTGGCGGTGCTTCAGGCTCGGGGAACCGCCAGCATACCCGAGCTCACCTTCTTCGTGTCTACCGCGGGCCGGGTACTGACCGAGCTCCTCGCCTTTGCATTCTCGGTGTCGCTCTTTTTCATCACCTACCGCTATGCCTCGGTGCGCCGGCTGCCGTGGAGTACCGTGCTGCTCGCGTCCATTTTCACGGCCGTGCTGTTTGAAGTGGCCAAACGGCTTTATGCCCTCTACCTGGCGAACTTCGCCTCCTTCAGCGCGCTGGGCGGTGACGCGACGCTCGGCGCTGCCGTGCTGTTCATCCTGTGGGTCTACTACACCGCCATCGTCTTCCTGCTCGGGGCGGTGGTGGCGGAGACCTGGGAGCTCCGCAAGATGCAGGAGCGACAGCGGGCGATTCTCTGCTGACCATCATTCCCCCAGAGGAGGGACAGTGATCGAGTTTCCCCGTTTTGCAGCGCTGCTGCTGGCAGGGTGTGCGGCGTCCGTCGCCTGCCGTCCCGGAGACGGCGGCGGTGCTGCCGAAGGCGGCCCGCCGGCGAGGACGATCTCCGAGGGTGACAAGGCGCGGATCCGGGGCGCCGATTCCGCTTTCGCGGCTTCGGCCAATGCCGGCAACGTCGACGGGATCGCCGCGGTGTATACCGGAGATGCCACACTGCTGGCACCCAACCTTCCCCCGCAGAAGGGCAGGGACGCCATCCGCGGATTCTGGGGTGGTTTCCTCCAGGCCTACACCGTCCGCTTCGAGCTCGTGTCCGACACCATCGAGGGCCGCGGCGATCTGGCTTACAACCAGGGTCGTTACCGGTTCAGGGCGGTTCCGAAGGCGAGGAACGTCCCGGGAGTGGCCGACGAGGGAAAATTCCTCGCGATTCTGAAGAAGCAGCCGGATGGCGACTGGAAGCTGGTTCTGGACATGTACAGCTCCAATCTGGCACCTCAACACTGATGCCCGAGCGGTTCCCTACCGGGGAGCGCCGGGTTATATTTGACTTGCCTCAGGTCCGAAGGGCGCCGGCGCGTGAACCGCGTCAGGACCTCGCCGGTAGCAGCGCTAAGCGATGCCCGGTGTCGCTTCGGGGTGCCTGAGGCACTTTTTTTGGTGAGCTTTCCATGACCCTCGCCCTCGCCCGCCGATACCGTCCCAAGCGATTCGCCGATCTCCTGGTCCAGGATCACGTCGCGGCCGTCCTGCGCGGTGCGGTCGCCAGGGAACGGGTCGGGCACGGTTACCTCCTCACCGGCCCCCGCGGTGTCGGCAAGACCACCGCCGCCCGTATTCTCGCCATGGCCCTCAACTGTCCCCGCCGCGAGTCTTCGGGAGACCCCTGCGGCGAGTGCGAGAACTGCATGCGGATCTGGAACGGGTCGGCCAATCTGGACGTGGTCGAGATCGATGCCGCCAGCAACCGCGGGGTAGACGACGCGCGGGACCTGCGCGAGCGGGCCATGTATGCGGCGTCGCAAGAGGGGCATCACAAGATCTACATCGTGGACGAAGCCCACATGCTGACCCGCGAGGCCTGGAACGCGTTGCTCAAGATTCTGGAGGAGCCGCCGCCGGGGGTGGTCTTCGTGTTTGCCACCACCGAGCCCCACAAGATTGCGGCCGCGGCGGCCCCGGTCATGTCGCGCCTCCAGCGCTTCGACTTCCGCCGCATAGGCCCTACGGCCATCCGCGACCGCCTTCGCCAGGTTCTCCAGGCCGAAGGGATCGCAGCCGACGACGACGCCCTCACGCTCATCGCCCGCCACGCTGATGGCGGCATGCGAGACGCGCTCTCGGTTCTGGACCAGTGCCTCAGCTTCGGCGAGGGCGCGATCACGGCCGGCCGGGTACGGGAGGTGCTCGGGCTGGTGGACGATGAGCTGTTTGCCGAGGTGCTCCAGCTGGTGGCCGAGCGGCGGCCGGCCGCCGTTTTCCCGCTGGTGGACCGGCTGATGGATGCCGGAGTGGACCTGGCCGAGTTCATGGCCGGCGCGGCCGACACGCTGCGGGGGCTGCTGATGCTCCAGATGGGGGCCCGGCCCGAGGGCATGACCGAGGCCCTGCGGGTTACCCTGGAGAGTTACCAGGGGCGGTTGGAGCCCGGCGACGTGCTTCGGATGCTTCGGCTGTTGGCGGACAACGAGCTTGGAATCAGGCGGAGCGTCAATCCCCGCCTGGTGGTCGAGACCCTGCTCCTGCGCTGGGCAATGCTGGACCGTATCGTCGATCTGCGGGAGGTGCTGAAAGCGGGTAAGCGGGAAAGCGGGGCAACGGGGCAGGGGGGCAGGGGGGCAGAGGGGCAGAGGGATAGCGAGGCACGGAATCAGGCCCGGCAAGAAGCCGCTGCTCCGCCGCCCCCCAACCACACTGCCCCGCTGCCCCCCGGCCCCGCTGCCTCACCGTCCCTCGAGGCGGTTCGAGCGACCTGGCCCGCCGTGGTTGCCGCCATGAGAGCCCACAGCCGGTTCCTGGGGGAGGCCCTCGCCGCAAGCGAGCCCGCCGCCCTGGAGCTGCCCTGGCTGACGGTGGCCATGGCCGAGCCCAACCAGCTCTTTGCCGACCGGTTGCACCAGGAAGCCGCCAAGGTCGAGGAGGTTCTGAGCCGGAGCCTGGGGCAGCCGGTACGCCTGCGCGTGACCGCAGCCGCGGTTAGCCGTACCGACCCCGGCACGAGGCCTCGCCGGCTCTCCGAATCGAGCCTCAAGGCCGAGCGCTTGCGAGAGTTCCGCTCCCGGGACCCGGCTCTCGACACGGCCGCGGATGCGTTAGATTTAGAGATAGTGGATTGAGTCGAGAGTCGAGAGGTCAAGACTCTTAAACCGTTGCGATGTCCTCACCCACCTCCTACTTTCTCGACCAATGGCAGGACTACCCGATAGCATGGCAGATCTCCAGCAGCTTTTCCAGCTCGGCCAGCAGGTTCAGGGCCGGCTTCAGCAGTTGCAGACGGAGCTGGCAACCCGCACCATCGAGACCTCAGCCGGAGGCGGGATGGTGAAGGTCATGGCCGATGGCCGGGGTACGGTGCGCGGCGTGTGGATCGATCCGGCGGTCTTTCAGGACCACGATGCGGAGTTCCTGAGCGACCTGGTGCTTACCGCGGTGGCCGAGGCGCAGCGCCGGGCGGCGGAGATGCTCCAGGCGGAGATGCGAAAGGTGCCCCCGCTGCCCTTCGCATCGCCTTTCTGACCGGTGAGCGCGATCGAGGAGCTGATCACCGAACTCGCCAGGCTGCCGGGAATCGGCCGGAAGACGGCCCAGCGGCTCACGTTTCACTTGCTCCAACAATCTCCCGAACAGGTCCAGCGGCTCGCCTCGGTTCTCGCGTCGGTCAGCGAGCGGGTGCGGCCCTGTGAGGAGTGCGGCAATCTCACGGAGGAGCAGCCCTGTAGTATCTGCCGCGATCCCCGGCGGGACCATGGGCTCCTCTGCGTGGTGGAGGAGCCCTCGACGGTCGGGGTGGTGGACCGCTTCACCGATTTTCGGGGGCGCTATCACGTGCTCGGAGGCCGGCTCTCGCCCCTGGACGGCGTGGGCCCCGAGGAGCTGCGGCTCGACCGTCTGATTCAGCGGGTCCGAGAGGGAGGCGTCCGGGAGGTCATCCTGGCGACCAATCCCTCGATGGAGGGAGAGGTCACCGCCACCTACATTCAGCAGTTGCTGGCCGGCGTGGACGTGCGGGTGACGCGGCTGGCCCGCGGCCTCCCCATGGGCGGAGATCTCGAGTACGTCGATGGGGTAACCCTGGCTCATGCACTCGACGCTCGGCAGGAGGTGAGCTGATGCGCTCTCGCGCATGGATCTTCGCCGGCGGGATTGCCATGGGTGCCACTGCCGGCTGGCTCCTGGCACAGCGGCGCCTCACCTATCACCGGCGTGATCTCTTCAGTCCCCGGCCGCTCCGGCGACTCGCGGCCCTGGGCTTCCTGGCGGGGCAGGATGGGGTGGAGACGGTCCGGCTGCTGCGGGACTATCTCGCCTGGGAGCGGCAGCCCATGCTGCGCCGGCGCGCCGAAGCGATCGTGCGCCGAATGGAGGCCACTCTCGTATGAGGCCGGGCTCATGAGCGGTGCGTCGAGCTGGTCGTTCGGGGAGGACGATTCTCGCCGGATTCAGGCTATTCTGAGCGGTTTTCTCGGTGAGTCCAACTCCCGGACGGCCCTGATCGTCGACCGCACGGGCCAGCTGGTGGCAACCGTCGGGGAGGCCCCGGCGTTCGATCCCACCGCGTTCGCCTCCCTGACGGCTGCGGACTTCAGCGCCAACGATCAGCTCGCGCGCATGCTGGGCGAGTCGGAGTTCGGAGCGCTCTTTCACCAGGGCGAACGGGAGTCGATGTACCTCGCGGATATCGCGCGGCGCGTCATTCTGGTGGTGCTGTTCGACAACCGGACGACGCTGGGGCTGGTAAAGCTGCGGGTGAAGGCGGCAGTGGTCCAGTTGAATCAGGTGTTCACGGAAATGTTCAACCGCGACGGGACCAATGCGCCGGGAGTCGAGTCCGAGTTCCTGGGCGAGACGGAGGACGAAATCGACAAACTCTTCGGGGCCTGAGGGAAGCCAGCCATGTCGATGATCAACTACGCCTCCCGCGAGATCAACTGCAAGCTGGTGTACTACGGGCCCGGCCTGGGCGGGAAGACCACCAACCTCGAGCACGTCTACAACAAAGTGGCGCCCGCCGCCCGCGGGAAGATGATCTCCCTGGCAACCGAGACCGAGCGCACCCTGTTCTTCGATTTTCTTCCGGTCGACCTGGGCACCATCCGCGGCTTCAAGGTGAAGTTCCACCTCTACACCGTGCCCGGGCAGGTCTACTATAATGCCTCCCGAAAGCTGATCCTCAAGGGGGTGGACGGCGTGGTCTTCGTGGCCGACAGTCAGATCGAGCGGATGGACGCGAACATCGAGGCCATGCAGAACCTCTACGAGAACATGACCCAGCACGGTTACGACGTAACCAAGATCCCATTCGCCATCCAGTACAACAAGCGCGATCTGCCCAACGCCGCTCCCATCCCGGAGCTGCAGGCCGCGCTCAATCCCGGCTGGCCGGTCACCGAGCCGTCCAGGCAGCGGGTCGCCCGCGACCCCTACCACGACTCGGAGTTTCTGGTCAGCCAGGAAGACGGCCAGTGGATCGAGCGGGCTCCCTACTTCGAGGCCGTCGCCCTGACCGGCGAGGGCGTATTCGATACCCTGAAGGCCATCAGCAAGAACGTCGTCAAGATGTTGGGGTAGCCGTTCGCCATGTGGACTCTGCCCAATATCATCACCCTGGTCCGCATCTGCTTCACACCGGTCATCGCATTGCTGCCGTTCATCGAGGGCTACTGGCCCAAGCTCATCGCGTTCGTGATCTTCATCGCCGCCGCGATAAGCGACGTCTACGACGGCCACCTCGCCCGGACCCGGAATGAGGTCACTGATATCGGCAAGATGCTCGACCCCATTGCCGACAAGCTGCTCCTGTTCGCCATGCTCATCCCGATCTACTGGATCTCCCGGCAGCGCCACGACCTCTACGATATCCCGATCTGGGGGAGCATTCCGCTCTGGGTGTGTCTGTTGCTCATCGGCCGCGAGCTGGCCATGACCGGCTTCCGCTGGTGGGCCAGCCGCCGGGGGGTGGTGATCCCCGCGGCCGGGGCGGGGAAGCTCAAGACCACCATCCAGAACATCTTCGTCGGCGCCGTCATCCTGTGGTTCGCCTTTCGCGACGCACGCAAGCCGCTGGGATGGGAGCACAACCGCTACGCCCAGTTCTGGAACGAGTTTCACGGCGGCTTCGTGGCCATCACGCTGGCCGTTGCGGCTCTCCTTACGGTTTACTCCTTCGCGCTTTACATCTACCGGAATCGTCGGTTGTTCATGGACCGAGCGGGGAGCTCCTAGCTCCTAGCTCCCAGCTCCCAGCTCCCATGGATATCGAGCTCGTCACCATCGGCACCGAGTTGCTGCTCGGCTTGACCCTGGACAGCAACGGGGCGGAGCTCGCGCGCGAGCTGTCGGCTCACGGAGTCCGGGTGACGCGCCGGACCTCGGTTGCCGACCGGTGGGAGGAGATTCAGGTTGTCGTAGCCGAGGCTCTCCAGCGGACCGGTGCCGTGCTCACCACCGGTGGTCTGGGCCCTACGCGTGACGACATCACCAAGCGGGCGGTGGCGGACCTGTTTGACGCTCCGATCGAGTTCGATGAAAGCGTCTGGGCCGACCTCCTGGAGCGATTCGCCCGGATAGAGCGAACGCCCTCCGCCACCAACCGTAGCCAGGCCGAGGTACCTCGGGGGGCCACCGTGCTGCGCAACCGCTGGGGCACCGCGCCAGGCCTGTGGCTGGAAGGAGCGCCCGGCCTCGCCATCATGCTGCCGGGCGTGCCGCTGGAGATGCGCCGTTTGTTGGAGCACGAGGTCATTCCCCGGCTCGTCCGGGGAGCCCGCTCGGTAATACGCTCGCTGCTGGTTCGCACCACCGGCGTTCCGGAGTCCGCATTAGCCGAGCGGATCGGCGACATCGATCGCGAGATCGCTCCGCTCACCCTCGCCTATCTTCCCGGTAACGAGGGGGTCGATCTTCGCCTCAGCGCGTGGGGCTTTGCGCCGGAAGAGGCTGACCGGCGGCTGAAGGCAGCGGCGGAGTTGCTGCGCCAAGGCGCCGGTGACAGCATCTATGGGGAGGGTGAGTGCGACCTCGCGGCGCTCGTTCTCGACGAGGCGCGGTCGCGCGGAATGCGTCTGGCGGTGGCGGAATCATGCACCGGGGGGCTGCTGGGGGCCCGCCTCACCGAGATCCCGGGAAGCTCCGCGGTGTTCGTCGGCGGGGTGATCGCTTACGACGACGCGCTCAAGATCGAGCTGCTGGATGTATCCCCGGCGCTCCTCGCGGCACACGGCGCGGTGAGCGAGCCGGTCGCGCTCGCCATGGCGCAGGGGGCCCTCCGCCGGTTCGGGGTGGATGCCGCGGTATCCGTCACCGGGATCGCCGGACCGGCCGGCGGCAGCCCGGAGAAGCCGGTGGGAACCGTTTGGCTCGGGTGCGCGCTGGAAGAATGGGTCGGAGCCCGGCGCAGCAGGTTTCCCGGGAGCCGGCACGAGATTCGGGCGCGGGCGGCACAAGCTGCGTTGTTCCTGCTCTGGCGGGTCTTGGCGGCTGAACACCCGACATCTCAGACTATTATCTTTCCTTAGTCCTATAGAGTGAGAGTTTTTCAAGTGACCGAGAAAACCGACCTCAGAAGCCATACCGAAACCGAAACGCCTTCTAACGACAGACCTGCCGGCCAGAGTGCCGATGGTGCCGACCTTGCTTCCACCGATATGAGCGCCGAGCCATCGTCCAGGGCCGAAGATACCCAGCCCTCCTTTCGGGGGGGCCAGGATGCCCGGCTCGAGAGCGAAGTGGCCGAGCTGAAGGACCGTCATCTCCGGCTCGCGGCCGAATTCGACAACTATCGCAAGCGGATCGCCCGCGAGCGAGCCGACCTTACCGACCGGGCTCAGGCGAGCTTCGTTGCCAAGCTCCTCGACGTGCTCGACGACATGGATCGGCTGGTGGCCAGCGACCCGGCAACGCCGCTGCCCGTTCTGCGTGAAGGCTTGAGTGCCGTGGATCGGAAGCTGTCCAAGACACTGGAAGAGGCCGGAGTGGAGCGAATCGATCCGGTCGGCGCCCCGTTCGATCCCAGCCAGCACGAGGCAGTTTCGACCGTGCCGGCACCCGATCCGTCGCTGGAGCATACGGTGAGTGCCACCTTCCAGCCCGGTTACAGATTCAAGGGAGTACTAGTCCGGCCCGCCCGGGTACAGGTCTACTCCGACCAGGGCCAACGCTAAGGTGGCTGCCAAGGACTTTTACCAGGTCCTCGGCGTTCCGGACTCGGCCAGCCAGGACGAGATCAAGAAGGCCTACCGGAAGTTGGCCAAGCAGTACCATCCCGATGCCAACCCTAATAACGTCAGTGCGGCTGAGCGCTTCAAGGAAGTTTCGGAGGCTCACGGCACGCTTTCCGATCCGGAAAAGCGGAAGCAATACGATCAAATGCGCCGCTTCGGCGCCTTCGATGGCGCTACCCGCCGCCCGGCGGGTGCCGGAGCAGGACGGGCGGCGGGTGGCTTTGGCGGCGATGATTTGGGCGCGCAGGGCTTCGAGTTCGGCGATCTCGGTGGCCTGGGCGACATCTTCTCCTCCATCTTCGGCCGCGGGCGGAGGGAGGATGCCGGAGCCGCCGAGACGCTCGAGGCCGTGGTCGAGGTGCCGTTCAGGGTGGCGATGCTGGGAGGTAAGATTCCGGTGACTCTGCCGGTTACCGAAACCTGCCCCACCTGCAAGGGGAGCGGCGGGGCTCCCGGCGCTACGCTGTCGACCTGTCCGGAATGCGGAGGGCAGGGCACCATCTCCTTCGGCCAGGGCAGCTTTGCGGTGAGCCGCCCCTGCCCCCAGTGCCGCGGGCGGGGGAAGATCCCATCGGAGAGGTGCCCCACCTGTCGCGGCGCGGGTGAGATGCGTACCGAGCGCCGGGTCGTAATAACGGTGCCGCCGGCGACCGAGACCGGCTCCAGAATCCTGCTACGAGGCCAGGGGCAGCCGACCCGTCCCGGTGGTCCGGCCGGCGACCTGATCATCACCTTCCAGGTTCAGCCCGACCGCTTCTTCAGGCGCGAAGGCCTGGACATCGTCGCCGAGGTGCCGATCAACCTCGCTCAGGCCGTACTCGGCAGCCGGATTCGGGTGCGCACTCTCGACGGCAAGAAGGTCTTGCTCCGGATCCCGCCGGGAACTCAGTCCGGGCGCAAGTTCCGGATCAAGGGTCAGGGTATCGAGAAGAATGGCCGCCGTGGGGATCAGCTGGTGGGGGTGCAAGTGACGGTGCCCGACAAGCTGACCCCGGAGCAGGAGGAGTTGATGAAGAAGTTCGCGGAATCTGCGGGGCTCCCCCACTGAGGTCTACTCCCGGTAGCGGCCGGGAACATCATCTCCAGGTGCGTAGGGCCGAGTGGCCTTCCCCGGAAGCAGCAGAGACAGGATCATACTCACCAGGCCTACCACCAGACCTCCCCAGAACGCCGCCCAGAAACCCGTCACCGTGAAGCCCAGGTTCCAGCTCTCCGAGAGCCATCCGGTCACGAGCAGCATCAGTGCATTGATGACGAGGGTAAAGAGCCCAAGGGTGAGCACGATCAGCGGGCAGGTGAGGACGGTGAGCAGCGGCCGCAGGGTGCTGTTCACGATACCGAAGACGGCGGCCACCAGCAGCAGACGCCCCGGGCCACCATCGAACTCCAGCCCGGGCACGACGGCCGCGGCGGCCCACAGAGCCGCGGCGTTCAGGAACCAGTGAAGTAATAGCGAGCCCACGCGCTCAGCCGATCACGCCGCCGCCCAGCACTCGGCCGCCGGCACCATAAAGAACGCCGGATTGGCCCGGAGTTATGGCTCGGACCGGAGTTGACAGCGCCAGCACCAGGGAATCTTCGGTGCCCTCCAGCACGGTAGCGGGCACGCCGCGGGCCCGATAGCGGATCTGGACCTCACAGCCTTCTCCCGGCTGGAGCGGGTCGGCCAGCCAGTTGAGCTCGTCCAGCCGCACGCGGTGCCCGGCCAGCTCCTCGGCGCTCCCGATCACCACCTCGCGGTTCTCGGGGTGAATTGCTATCACGTACCGAGCCGCCTCGAGCCCGCCGGGCAGTCCCTTGCGCTGACCGATGGTATACCGGCCATACCCGCGGTGCTCACCGATCACCTCACCGCTGGTCGTCACCAGCGGGCCTGGCACCAGCGCTGGAGCGTCGGCCGGGAGATGCCGCTCCAGCACCGAGACGTAGTCGTCGTTGGGGACGAAGCAGATCTCCACCGACTCTTCCTTCTCCGCGGTAGTGAGCCCCAGGCGTCGGGCAAATGCCCGGGTCTCGGGCTTGGACATCTCGCCCACCGGCGTCAGCATCCGCGCGACCACGCTCCGGTCGATGCCCCACAGGAAGTAGCTCTGATCCTTGCCCGGATCGCGGCCGCGGTAGAGCCCCCCGTCGCGGGCGATCGCGTAGTGGCCGGTGGCGATGTAGTCGCAATCGAGCGCGTCGGCATGAGCCAGCAGATCCCGGAACTTGGTGAACGAGTTGCAACGCACGCACGGAATGGGCGTCCGGCCCCGGCTGTACTCACTCACGAAGTTCTGGATGACGTGCAGGTTGAAGCGGTCCTCGAGGTTGAGGACGTAGTGCGGAATGCCGATGGCGTGGGCCACGTCCCGGGCATCGTTGATCGAATCCAGCGAGCAGCAGGGCCGGTCGGGCACCTCGTCGCCGTAGCAGAAGAGCTTCATGGTGGCGCCGACCACCTGGTAGCCCTGCTCGACCAGGCGCGCCGCCGCGACGGAGCTGTCCACTCCGCCGGACATGGCTACCAGGACGCGGGCGCTCATCCGCTGCCCTCGGCGGTACCCTGCGGTGCCTTGATGGTCTGACCTCGTCCGCCGTCCGCCCAACCGCCCGTCCGCCCGTCCGCCCGTCCGAGCACCCCCGCCAGCTTCCGTACTTTGGAGACTACGGCCGGCATCACCTCAGCGGCGCGCTCGACGTCCTCCCTCGTGCTCTCTCGCCCGAAGCTGAAGCGAACGGCGCCGAGGGCCAGGTCGCGGGGGACTCCCATAGCGATGAGGACGTGAGAGGGCTCCACCGCCCCGCTGGAGCAGGCCGAACCGCTCGACGCGGCGACGCCGGCGAGATCGAGGTGCATCAGCAGCGCCTCGCTGTCGGCGCCGGTGACCGCGACGCTCAAAAGATGGGGCGCGCGTGGACTATCCTCGGCGTTGACCACCAGATCTGCGACCGAGGCCTTCAGGCTGGCGGCCAGCTCGTTGCGCAGGGCGCAAAGGCGCTCCGCCAGTGAGGCCTGTTCCGCAGCGGCGAGCTGGGCGGCGCGGCCCAACGCCACGGCGCCGGCCACGTTCTCGGTTCCGGGCCGGATGCCGAACTGCTGGCCGCCGCCATGGATGATGGCCTCGACTGCCTTGCGGTCGCGCACGATCAAGGCCCCGATGCCCTTGGGCGCCCCGATCTTGTGGCCGGAGATGGTGAGCAGAGTGCAGGGCAGCTCGGTCATTGACACCGGCACTTTGCCCAGGGCCTGCACCGCGTCGGTGTGAAAGATCACTCCGGCATCCCGGCAGCGCCCGGCGATTTCGGATACCGATTGCACTACTCCCACCTCGTTGTTGACCCACATCACCGAGACGACGGCCGGGCTCTCCCCGAGCGCGCGGTCGAGGGCGTCGAGATCGAGCTGGCCTCCGGAGTCCACCGGCAGCAGCACCTCGCGGCCACCGAGATGGCATACCGCGTGAGCGGCCGCGAGCACTGCCTTGTGCTCGATCGCCGAGACGGCCGCGCACATGGCCGCGCCTCGTTCCCGGGCGGCGAGCGACGCGCCTACGATGCCCAGGTTGTCGGCTTCGGTCCCGCCGGAGGTGAAGATCACCTGGTTGGGCTCGGCCCCGACCGCCTCCGCCACCTGCCGCCGTGCCTGTTCGACACCCGCCCGCGCGGCCCGGCCGAAGCGGTGGGCGCTGGAGGGGTTCCCAAAGGTCTGGGCGGTCAGGTACGGCAGCATGGCCTCCAGCACCTCCGGACGGACCGGAGTGGTGGCGGCATAGTCGAGGTAGACGGGCGGACGCATAGATGGGAAGATAGCGGCGAACGCTTGGGATGACAGCGTGGTCTACATACTCTGAACACCCAGTTTCATCACATCCTCGACCTCCATCGTCTCGTGAGTAAAGAACGGCTCGCCGTAGGGGGCTCGGATCAGGGAGCCATAGTGGGCGTTCTGAGTCTCGACCAGCGAATACAGATCCCGCCCCGCAGGAAAGATTTCACCCGCTGCCTCGACCCCGTCAAACTGGCTCGCGTAGCAGCGGATTGCAGCGAGCTTTCGATCGAACTGCTTGCCGATGTCCACGACGAACGTGGGCTTGATGGGGTCTTCCCGGTAGGAGAGCGCGTAGAGCAGCTTGTGAGGACGGTGGGGAGCGCCGGCAGCATCGTAGCGCGCGAGTCCGGCCAGATAGCAGGCATCCCGCCCCAGCTCGGAAGCCACCCGGTGGTCGGGGTGGCGGCCCACGGGGAAAGGAAGGATGACGACCCGAGGCAGGAAGTGACGAATCTGAGCCACTATAGCCCGCCTGGCCTCATCTGAGTTGTGAAGATGGGCATCGGGCAGTCCGGCGTTCCTCCGCTCGCTCACCCCCAGAATCTTCGCCGCCCGCTCGGCCTCTTCGGCGCGGAGATCGGCACTCCCCCGGGTGCCGGTCTCCCCGGCGGTGAGATCGAGGATGCCGGTCCGGTATCCGGCATCGGCCGCCTTGAGAAGGGTACCGGCACAGGTCAGCTCCACGTCGTCGCGGTGCGCGGCGATGGCAAGGATGTCTACGGGCATGCCGCGAAATAAAGCGTGAACTGTGAACGGTGAAAAGTGAGGGTAAACGGTAAACGGTAAACGGTGAACGGTAAACGGGTCCTACCACACTACCCCGTTCACTGTTCACCGTTCACCGTTCACCGTTTACCGTCTTATTATCACTCATGTCGTAGCGCCTCGACCGGATCCATCCCCGCGGCGCGGTTGGCCGGATACAGACCGAACACCAGTCCGATCGCGATGCTGACGGCGCAGGCCAGCCCCGCGCTCCAAAGAGGGACGGCGGCGTCCACCCCCATCACGTACTTGAGAATCTCCCCGGCCGCGAGTCCAACCACGATTCCGATCAGTCCGCCGAGGAGGGTGAGAGTCGCGGCCTCGACGAGGAACTGCCAGAGAATCTCACCCCGGGTGGCGCCGATAGCCTTGCGGATGCCGATCTCCCGGGTTCGGTCGGTGACCGATACCATCATGATGGCCATGACACCGATCCCCCCGACCATGAGTGCCACGCTCGACAGCGCCACCATGGCCAGAAAGAAGTATCCCGTGAGATTCCCCACCACGTCGAGGATTTGATCCTGGGTGACGAGAGCGAACGTGTTCGGCATTCCAGGGCGCAGGTTGCGAGCTCTTCGGAGAGCGGAAGTCACTGCGTCCTTGGCGAGAGAAATCGGTACCCCGGGCCGGGCCTTTACCGCCACGAACAGGTCATAGCTCTCGTTGTAGCGAAACCTCTCCCGGGCCGTGCGGAACGGTACCGCCCCCGCGTTCTGTTGGCCCGGCGGCTCGAAGATGTTGGTGGGCTTCTGGTATATCCCGATTACCCGGAGCGGCTGCCCATTGGCTCGCACCAGCTGCCCGATCGGCTCCAGCTGGCCGAAGAGCCGGTCGGCCGCCTGCTCCTCCAGGATGATGACGCTCTCGCCGGTGAGCTCGGCCCGAGTGAAGAGCCGCCCCCGGAGCAGGGTCCCGCCCAGGATTTCCATGAAGCGGTGGTCGCCGCCGTAGAGAATCATGGTCTGGGTCCTCACCCCCGATTTCTCCAGCCGGGCGAAGATTTGAAGCCAGAGCTGCGCGTAGGCGATCTGGGGCACGCCGCGAACCGCATCGGCATCGCTCGGGCTTAGTATAGGCCGGATGCGGAGCTCGTAGGGGAGCCGGTCCGGGTCGAGCGGCGTATGGGTGAAGAAGCGGAGTATGTAGAAGACCTGGGGCCCGGCCACCTCGATGGCGTTGAAGATCTGGGACCGGATGCCCTGCACCATGGAGGCGACCGTCATCACGGTTGCGACGCCGATGACGACGCCCAGTATGGTGAGCACCGAGCGCAGCTTGTTGGTCCGCACCGCGCCCAGCGCGATGGCGATGCCCTCCCCCAGGTTGGGAATCCGGAAGCGCACTCGCGGTCCTACTCGGCTCGCAAGGCCGTGATCGGATCCAGCCGCGCAGCCCTCGCCGCCGGGTAGACCCCGAAGATCACGCCGGCACCGGCTCCCAGGGCCAGCGCCGCGCCGACCGACCACAGTGTGACCCGGGCGGGCAGCGGCGTCGCGCCGGCCACCAGCGTGGCTGCGCCCCAGCCCAGCAGTACCCCGAGCACTCCTCCGGCCGAGGCCAGCGTCACCGCCTCCACCAGGAACTGGCGCCGGATATCGCCGCGGGTCGCCCCTACCGCTTTGCGGATGCCGATCTCGTGCACCCTCTCGTTGACCGTCATCAGCATGATGTTCATGATCACGATGCCCCCTACCACGATCCCGATGCAGACCACCGCCGGAATGGCGGTAAACAGCACCTGGGTCAGATTCCGCCAGAAGGCCACCAGCGCCGTCGCCTTGTCCACCGTGAAATCGTTCGGCTCCCCCGGCCTCAGCCGGTGGGCCAGCCGCATCGCCTCTTCGGCCCGCGCCATGGCCGGGTCGATGGCCGCCGCGGTCGGCATCTTGACCGATACCACGGTGGTTTTCCGCCGGCCATACATCGACTCGAAGGTGGTGAACGGCAGGAGCACGAAGGTGTCGAACGACTGGCCCAGCACCCGCCCCTTTTTCGCGATCACGCCCTTTACCCGCAGCTCACGGCCGGCCACGCGGACCTTGCGGCCCACGGCCGCGGCATGATCGTCGAAGAGCCGCTCCGCCACATCGTACCCCAGCACCACCACGTTCCGCCGGCCGCTGACGTCGGGCTCGGTGAGCGGGGTGCCGGCCGCAAACCGGTAGTCCTGCACCACCTGATAGGGAGGCGTGACACCGAAGGTGACCGTATTTTCCACCACCCGGTTACGGTGGGAC
Organism: Gemmatimonadales bacterium; assembly: GCA_050733075.1. GTDB lineage: Bacteria > Gemmatimonadota > Gemmatimonadetes > Gemmatimonadales > GWC2-71-9 > CAVVWJ01. The sequence goes on along the minus strand of JBOHSD010000009.1, from coordinate 26,394 downwards.
ACCTGGCTGACGGGAGTGGGCCAGCCGGACTGAAGAGCAACCGCCTCCGCGTCGGGCACCGCGCGGCGAACCACCTCGGCGTCCCGCAGCGTGATGAGAGGCCGCTTGCTGATGGCCCGCACCTCCTCGTCGTCCATCAGGCCTACGCTGATCGGGCTCCGGCGGACCTGAAACGCGTTGGTCCCGATCAGCGCTCCGGTGATGTTCTCGCGTACGTACGCGTTCATTCCCTGGATTATGGCGACGACCATAACCAGGAACGCGACGCTCACGATGATTCCGAGGAGGGTGAAGAACGAGCGCAGCTTGCTGGACCAGATGGCCAGGATGGCGAGGCGCAGGGCTTCTGTGAGGGGCATTTGTAATACTAAAAGCGTGAACGGTAAACGGTAAACGGTAAACGGTAAACGGTGAACGGTGAACGGTAAACGGTGAAGGGTGAACGGTGAACAAGCTGGGCGGGATGGGCCAGTTCACCTTTCACCCTTCACCCTTCACCCTTCACCGTTCACCGTTTACCGTTCACTATTTACTCGTACCGCAGCGCCTCGACCGGGTCCAGGCGTGACGCCTTGCTGGCGGGGTAGAGGCCGAACAGCACGCCGGTGAGGCTGGAGACCACCACCGCGGCCACCACCGAGAGCAGCGGTATCGTGGCCGGAATGGGGGTGAAGGACCGCACCGCCCAGGCGATGATCGCTCCCAGCGCCATGCCGGCCATGCAGCCTACCAGCGTTAACGTGGCCGCCTCGACCAGGAACTGAAACATGATCTCGCGCCGAGTGGCGCCCAGCGCCTTGCGGACGCCGATCTCGCGGGTGCGCTCGGTAACCGAGATCATCATGATCGCCACCACCCCGACGCCCCCGACCATGAGCCCCACGCTCGACAGCGCGATCATGACCACGAAGAAGGCAGCCGTGATGTTGTTGAAGGTGGCGAGCACGCGGTCCTGGGTGACGATGGCGAAGTTGTCCGGCTGCCCCGGCCGGAGCCCCCGATGGGTGCGGAGCGCCGTGGTCACCTGGTCCTGGGCATCCTGGACCGTGGCCGTCTCGGCCGGCAGCACCGCGATCTCCAGCCACCCCTTCCACCACTCCGCGACCTTGGTAAAAGCGCTGTGGGGGAGGGCCAGCCGCGGCTCGTCGGCGTTGCTGAACAGCGAGGCGGCCTCGGCGTGCAGCCCCACCACCTGAAAGGGCTGCCCGAAGATCTTGATCCTCTTTCCCACCGCGTCCCGGCCGGGGAACAGCGACTCCGCCAGCTTGTCGTTGATGACGACTACGCTGGCGGCGGCGGCATACTCCATGGGTGTGAAGTTGCGCCCGGCAAGGATATCGCCGCCGTTCACCAGGTTCCAGCTCGGGCTCATACCGGCCATGGCCACGCTCTTGAGCTCCACACCCTCGAAGCTCACCGGACCGCTGGTGTACTCGCCGATGTTCACGTCCCGCACCAGCGGAAGCCGGCGAATGAGCTCCGCCTCCTCGACCGTGAGCCAGGGCATCCGGCGCCAGGGCGACATCTCATCGGAGCCGTCGGACACCTCGAGGCCACCGGAGAAGTAGCGTTGAACGAAGAAGGTCTTGGGACCGGCAGACTCGAGGATGCCGGTAACGCTCTGATTGATGCCGGTGATGGCGGAGGCCATGGCGATGACGACCGTTACCCCGATGGCGACGCCCAGAATGGTGAGTGCGGCGCGTACTTTATTGGCCCTGATGGAGTCGAGGGCGATGGCAGCTCCCTCCAGCATGCGGGAGAGGACGCTTCCGGCGCGGGCCCCCCTCACTCGGCCCTCAGCGCCACGATGGGGTCGAGCCGGGAGGCGCGGCTCGCCGGATACACGCCTGCTGCAATCCCTACGCTGACACCGAGCAGCACACTGAGCCCGATCGACCATGGAGCCACGGCGGCGGGAAGCGGGGTCGCGGCATTTACTGCCCACGCCAGGATGACGCCCAGGCCGATCCCGAGTACGGCGCCGGCGGCGGACAGCGTCGCGGACTCTACCACGAATTGTGACAGGATGTCCCGCCGCCGGGCGCCGAGCGCCTTGCGGATCCCGATCTCGCGGGTGCGCTCGCTCACCGCCATCAGCATGATATTCATGATCACTATGCCGCCGACCACGAGCGAGATCGCCACCAGCCCCGGCAGCGCGATGAAGAGTACCCGCGAGATCTTCTGCCAGCTCTCCAGCGCGCCCTCCGCCGTCTGGAACGCGAAATTACTCTCCTCACCGGGCTTGAGCTGGCGGCGGCTGCGCATGGCGGCCTCGGCCTGATTCATGGCCACCTGCATCCGAGTGGGATCGCCGGTTTGTACGATCAGGGCGTCGAGGATGTTGATGGGGCAGATCAGCCGGCGGCCCTGGGCGCTGAACGGCATGATGGCGAATTTGTCGAGCGAGATTCCGAAAAGAGTGCCCTGTTTGGCAACTACCCCGATCACCCGGTAGGGAAGCCCGCCGATCACGAGCTTCTTGTTGAGCGGGTCGACGCCCTCGAGGAGCTTATCCGCAAGCTCGTGCCCGATGACCAGCACCGGCTGAGCGGTGCGGACCTCCTGGGCGCTGAAGGCTCGGCCGGCGGCGATCTCGTAGTTCTTGATGTCGAAGTAGGTCTCCTCCGTCCCGATCAGATTGATGTCGCGCGCCACCTTACCGCCGTAGTGCACCGTTGCCCGGTCCTCACAGAACTTGGCAAAAGTGGCTGGCTCGCGAACCCGCTGCCGGACGTGGTCGGCGTCGTCGTAGCTGATCCGGGGCCGGCGGCGCCAGGCCAGCCAGACGTCATCCGGAATATTGCCGGTGGTGATGCTGGGTCTTTGCCGCAACTGGGAGGTGTTGGCTCCGATCAGGGTGTTGGCAAACCGGTCGACCATGTACCGGTTCATTCCCTGAACGATCGACACCACGGCGATCAGGAAGGTCACCCCGATGAGCACACCGAGGAGGGAGAAGAAGCTCTTCAACTTCTGGGCTCGAATGGTCCGGAGGGCCATCCTGACCGATTCGAGCAGCCGCATCAGGACGCCTTGGCTCCTCGCACCCTGGTGGTATCGGCCTGGCGGACCCTGGCGCCATCCTTCAGATCACGAATCGCCTGATAGGTGCCGGCCACGATGGTCTCGCCTTCGCGCAACCCATCGATCACCTCGAAGTATTCGTCCCCGGCGACACCGATCTTGACCGGACGGAAGGTCGCCAGGCCGTCCCGCACGACGAATACTCCTTCCGCTTCCTTCTCCTCGAAACGCGCCCGGAGGGTGTCGGCCGGCAGGTTGCCGGCGGATTCGATGGGAATTCTCTCATGGTCGCGTATGGTCAGCGCGATGATCGGGATGCTGAGCACGTCGTCACGTGTGTCGGTCACGATCCGCGCGGTACAGCTCAGGTCGGGCCGGAGGTCGGCCGGCGGCGCCGTGAGGGTGATCTCGACGTCGAAGTCGACCGCCCGGTCGGTAGATCCGGACGCGGTCTGAGTCGGGGTCAGCTTGGCACTGTGGCTGATCTTGGTGACCTGGCCCGAGAAGGTGGTGTCGGGGTAAGCGTCGATGTTGACCTCGACCGAATCTCTCGGCTGGAGCCGAACCACGTCGGTCTCGTCCACCTGCACCTTGGCCATGATCACCGAGAGGTCCGCTACCGTCATGAGCAGCCCGGTCTCCCGGGAGAAGGTGCCCGGCACGGCGACCTCGCCCTCCTCCACCGCGAGGCGCACCACCCGACCTGCTATGGGAGCGGTCAAGCGGGTCTTGCCAAGGTTGTCTTTGGCCTCCTGGAGGCTGGCGCGGGACTGCTCCAGTTGGGCCCGAGTGGACTGGTAATTCGCTTCCGCCACCTGGAGCGCGGTTTGGGCCTGCTCCGCGGTCTCGGGCGCGATCAGGTTCTCGCCCAGCTGGGTGAGCTGTCGCGCGCGGTTCCAGGCTCGCTGGGCCTGCTCCCGGGTGGCCATGGTCTGGAGCAGGAGCGCCTGAGTGGAGGCCACCACCCCTTCGGCTCGCGCCACCGCGGCCTGATATTGAGCGGGATCGATTTGCAGGAGAAACTGGCCCCGCTTCACCAGATCGCCTTCGATCACGGCGATATCGATGATCCGGCCGGTGATGTCGGCACTGATGTCCACCGAAGTCTTCGCCTCGATCTTGCCGCTGGCCGTGACGGCGCTGACGAGGTTCCGCCGCCCCACCTGCTCCAGCCGTACCTCGGTCCCGGCATTCTTCTTCTGGTTGATGCGGAATGCCACCACTCCGCCGGCGACGAGCGTCACGACCGTTATGGCCAGGCCGACCTTCATCCCACGCGACATGTCCGCTCCTCGCTAACGAAGTGGGCGACCGACCGCGGCTTCGAGTGCGGCGATGGCTTTGTGGTAATCATACACGGCGGTGATGTAGTCGCTCTCGGCTCGCTGGACTGCGTTCTGGGCATCCGAGACCTCGAGGGCGGTTCCGGCGCCCAGCCGGTAGCGGTCTTGCGCCAGGCGGAGCTGGTCATGGGCCGCATCCCGGCTGGCGGCCTGAACTCCGATGGCCTGAAAAGCGGTTTGCAGCCCCAGATAGCGGGCGTGCACGTCGCTGCGCACCAGCAGCCGGCGGGCGCGGACCTCTTCGTCGGCATCGTCCTGGAGGGCACGCGCCTGGGAGAGCCGCAGTGAGCGGCCGAACCCGGTGAAGATCGGCAGCGACACGGTAAAGTTGGCCCGGAACGGTTGCCCGGTATAGCTGAAGGGGAAGACGTCGTTCTGACTCCGGATCTGCTGGGTTACCGGATCCAGGAGGGCGCCACCACCGTCGATCAGTCCCGCCGCAGCAAAGCAATTGCCGACCTCCCCGCCCAGTGAGAGGGACGAACGTACGGCGTTGTGGTACTCACACTCGGCGGCCTGGACCTGGGCCCCGGCCAACGTCTCTCCCAGCAGGAGGCTCTCGTTGGTGAATTGCTGGGTGAACCCGCTCCACCCCGCCTGGAATGAGAGCGATGGCAGGAAGTCGGTCTTGGCGGCCCGGACGTCCAGATCCGCCGCGTGCTCCCTGGCCCGGAGAGAACGGAGCATCGGGTTGTGCAGTCCCGCGAGGGCCAGCAGGCTGTCGAGGTGGAATGCCGGTGGTGTCACCGGAAACGAGTCGGTCAAACCCACCTGATCTATCGGTACCGGTGGCTCGATTCCCATGCGCCGCAGCAGATCGAGCTTGGCTTCGTTCTCCGCCTGCACCGCACGCAAGAGCGCAACATCCGAGGTGCCTTTGCCGACCTCGGCCTGACGCACGTCCAGCAAGGTGGCCTGTCCCACCCGGTAGCGGGCCCTGGCCAGCGTGAGGAAATCCTCGTTGCGACGGACCTGCTGCCGGGCCACGTCTACCTGCGCGGCCGCCTGGAGCGCGGTCAGGTACTGGGTGGAGATCTCTGCGGTCAGGGTAATCCCGGCGGCGCTGATATCTTCGTCGGTTGCGCGCTGGAGCGCCTTCTGCTGCCCCGGAGCGTGCAGGGTGCGGCCGCTGAGCTGCCACTGAATGCCCAGACTATAGCCGGACGTGACGAACGCCGACGTCGGCCGGGTAAAGCCGCCACCGAAGTTGGACTCCCCCGATCCGATGTAGCCAATGTCGGTCGAGGCGGTGAGGGAGGGAAGCAGGCTGCCGTACGCGTTGCGAACTCCCCACCTGGCCGGTGAGGCGTCGTTCAGCGCCTGCCGGTACGCGGGGCTGTGGGCCCGCGCCTGGTCCAAGGCCTCCGCCAGCGAGAGGCTCACTGTCGGCCGAGCGAGGGCGACCTGTGTCGAGTCCTGCGCCAGGAGCCCTGGGGTTGGATGCAGGCAGACCAGTGCCAGCAGACCAGACCAGCGAGTCATTGAAGGACCTTTGTCATGAGTCGTGACCGCGCCCAATACGCGGGCCTCGCCGCAGAGGTTTCAGCTTGCGACAAGGCACGTTGCTTTTACGACCAGTTAACGAGTTAGAAAACGGGTATGGGTTGCCGAGTCCGCGATCAATCCGGGGCGCGAGTGACCACGATGCCGGAGTCGGTCAGCTCCAGCCGTTGCAAGCGGCCCTTGGCGTCCGTCACCAATCTGCCTTCGATGCCACCGCTCAAGGTCACGCGCTTGCCTCCGCCTCCGCCACCGCTCTCCAGCCGAGCCACGAACGACGCTCGCCGGCTGGTCCGGGGGAATACCGCGGTCAGCGACCTGCCTCCGGCCGTAGCCAGATCGGCAACGGCGGTATATAAGGAGAACACCCCCTCATCGAGCAGTACCACGTCCGGACCACCGGGAAGCTCGCGACCGGCCTCGGAGCCCTTGGCCACGGTACGCACGATCAATCTCGCCCCCGAGCCCGCAGCGAGTATGACCGTTGTCCCGTTGGGCCCCTCGACGTCCAGTTGAAACTTGGCGAGGGCCGACTCCTGAGTTCGCTCGAGCGTGGCCGAGAGCTTCAGTATGGGATTGGTTGCCGGATAACGGGCCACCGCGATCAGCGTAGTGCCTGGCGCGCCTCTGCCGCGCCCCTGCCGCAGGGTAAACTCCTCCCGGCCGGTTTCCCGTCCGCCCTGCTGAATCACCAGCTTCGTTTCCAGGCCCTCCTGGGCCCAGGTCTGACCCGGCAGCAACAGGAGGAGAACCGCGGCGATGCGCATGGCGACTCCTATTGACCTCAGGACCGGATCAGACACCGGCCGACCCGTTCGAGCATAAATGTATACAGGCGCTCGCCTTTCTGGGCGGATGCGAGGCTGGGAAATCCTACCGAGCCGGGAGAGCCGGCAGGAAGATGACGGGTATGGCCGGGACGGTAGCGAGTCAGCATGTCCGGCGTCAGGGCAAAGTCCTGGGCTAGGTCCATCCGCACCAGCTCGGGTGCCAGGTAGAGGAGGAGCGATGTATCCAGCTCGCCTCCCTGGATGGGGGCGGGCCGCTCCAGGAGGGAACCGAAGTCCAGGCTGAAGATGTCCACCACCTGCACCGTCGCGTCGTCGGTCCGGATCGTGCTGACCGCTTCCAGATGAGCTTCACTGGACTGTGCGGTTAGAATAAGGAACTCGCGGACGCCTGCACCGGCCTCCCAGGACTCGATAAGTTCGTTCATGACCCGGTGAAGCGTTCGTCTTCGCAGCGCCGCGCCTCCCGGGAACGGCCGGGTGGCCGCGTGGACTCCATACTCGACCGTCGGGGCCCGCGGGACGCCGAAAGCCGCCGAGAGATCGTCGGCTAAACGTTCCACAATGATGGCATCGCAGCCGAGCGGCAGGTGGGGCCCGTGCTGCTCGGTAGTGCCAACCGGCACGATGAGCGTGGCCCGTTCCTGGAGACGCTCGCCTACGGACACGGGTGTCATTTCCTTCAGACGCCAGGGGTGCTGGTTTTGAGTCATCGCCGGTGGTTGTGGCTCGCAGTCGTCGTGGCGGCTCTGGGCGCCGCTGCCGAGTGGCTTCGGCAGCCCTCACCCCTATGGGTGTGGGTCGCCTGGGCGTGTGTCCCGGCCGCCGCTGCCGTCCTGTGGCCCCTGGTGGGGTGGCGTCGCCGGGGACTCGCGGCCATGCTCCTCGGACTCGCCTTGAGCATGACCCTGGCCCAGCGCCAACTCAAGGCCATTGAGACGAACTGGCCCGACGAGCGCGAGAAGCGGGTGACCGCCGCGTCAGAGCGTCTTGCCGGAGATCTCCACTCGGTCCTTCACCGGGCCGAGCGGTTAGCCGATGCAGCCGTGGCGAGTCCCGCCGATGACCGTGCGGCAGCGTTGAACGTGCTGGGCCGCCTGGTCCCTTCGAGCGGGCCCGAGATGAGCGTAGTGGTGTTCGACGCGCGGGCCGATCCCTGGGCCTGGGCCGGGCGACACCGGCTGCCTCCCCGGATCGAGGGCGACTCGATTGCCTCGCGTTCCAGTGGATATTACGTCGTGCTCGAGGCGCGGCGCCACTCGGCGGACCGCAGAACCGCCGTCGCCACGGTTTTGATCTGGGCCCACCCTTCAGTCCCGGACCGCGGCCGAAGCCTGGCCGAGATGTTCCGGACCCGCACCGAAGTCGCTCTTGCCGTCTACCCGCCCGGCGTCGCTCCGGACAGCCCCGACATCTTCGACTACGAGAAGCCGACCAGCGCGGGGCACCGGGTGTTGTTCAGCGTGCAACCGGTTCCGCCGGAGCAAGGTGTCGCCAAGGAGCTGGCTCTCCAGCGAGGGAAACAGGCGGTCACCTGGTTTGCCCTTCTGAGTCTGGCTTTTGGACTCGGCCTTGCCACGCAGCCCGCCGAGCGCCTCCTCCTGTTGCCCCTGCTGCTCTGGCTCGCGCTGAGGGCTCCGGTCGGTGCCGCCCTCGGCCTTCAGCCGCTCTTTTCGCCGGCCACGTTTTTCCGTCCGCTCCTCGGCCCGTTTTCGGTTTCCGCGGGGGTCCTGGCGCTCCTGGGTACGCTGCTCACGATTGGCGGAGTCTGGTTGTGGCGTCGGCGGCTCCCCCGCCGCTGGTACGGCGTCGTGCTGGGCGGAGCCCTGTTGCTGGTGGCACCCTACCTGATCAGCAACCTGGGGCGGGGGATCACGCCGCCGGCCCGTGGGGTGTCCATCGGCCTCTGGCTGATCTGGCAGGTCGCGCTGCTGGTCTCGGTCTCCGCGCTCATTGTAATCGCCGCCGCGCTCTTCCGGGGAAGCGGGCCCGAGAGCCACAGCCGCTGGCGGATCGGGGCCGGCGTCGGTATTGCCTTTGCCGCCGCGATGATCGGTGTTCTCATCTGGAGTCCGATGGGTGGCTGGCCGAACTGGTACACTTTCCTCTGGACCCCGGCGCTGCTGCTGGTGGCGCTTCCCGCCCGCCGCTGGGCCGCCATCGCCGGAATCGCTCTCGTGGCGGGAAGCTCGGCCGCACTGGTCACCTGGGGCGCGGAGCTGGTGGGGAAGCTCCAGGTGGCTCAGCGGGACGTGGCACGCCTGGGCGATGAGCCCGATCCGCTGGCCTTGCCGTTACTGGAGCGTTTTGGCGAGCAGATCAGGGGTTCCCCGCCGCCCTCGACTGCATCCGAAATGTACGCCCTGTGGCACGGCTCCTCCCTGGGCGAGCAGGGGTATCCCGCCCATCTCGGGCTCTGGTCTGCGACCGGCGCGCCGCGAGTGGACCTGACGCTCGACTCGCTCGATCTGCCGCAATCGCTCATGTCCACCATCGTCAGCAACCTGCCTCCGGCCGACAGGGTTCGCGTCGTCCAACTCAATCGAACCCCGGGCGTGCACTACGTGCTCATCGTTCGCCTCGGACCTGACGAGCTGATGACCACTTCCGTGGGCCCCCGTTCGGAGCTGATTCTGCCCGGACGGGTCGGCCGTCTGCTCGACCCCGCGCGGCGCAGCGCCCCGCTCTACACCCTGGCGCTCTCTCCGCCGATCTTCGATGCGGCAACTCCCATCGAGCGGCCCGGCTGGCGGCGCGAAGGGTGGGGGCTGCGCCGCGAATATCCGCTCTCACTCCCAGAGGGAACGCGGGTCATCTACGCCGCCGTAGATCTGCGGGGCCCGCTGCCGCTCCTGGTGCGCGGAGTGCTGGTAGTGCTGTTCGATGCCGCCGTGCTCGGCCTTCTCTGGTTCATGGCCGAGCTGGTGGCCGGAGCCCGGCCGCGGCTCCCCCGCTGGCGGAGTCTGGCCCGGTCGTTTCGAGTACGTCTGGCGGTGACGTTGGGTGCGTTCTTCATCCTGCCGGCGGTGGCCTTCGCCGGGTGGAGCTTCACCCGGCTGGCCGACGAGGCGGAGCGAAGCCGCGACCTGGTCATCACTCGCACGCTGCGGGACGCGGTGCTCAGCGCGGGCGGTATTCCCGGGGGCGGGAGCCCCACGCCGGAGCGCCTTGTGGAGCTGAGCCGGCGGATCGATGCGGATCTGGCGCTCTATCGGGGTGGCGTGCTGGCGGGCACCAGCACCGCAGTGCTGGAGGACCTGGGAGTGGTCGGGCAGCTAATGGATCCCCGCGCGTTCCAGGCCCTGGCGCTGGAGGGGCAGTTCGAGATTACCCGGGAAGGCTCCATCCCCCAGTTCGCCGAGCGGGTGGGCTATCGAGTGGTCCAGCCGGGCCCGCCCTCGCAGATGGCTGTTCTCGCCACGCCACAGCTGGCCGACGACTTGTCTCTCGGCGTGCGACAGCTCGACCTCGCGCTGGTCCTCCTGCTCGCGACGCTGGCTGGTGTAGCCGCCGCCGCAGCGGGGGCACGGATCGCGGCGCGGACCCTGTCCCGCCCGGTCGCGGAGCTGCGCCGCTCGGCTCTGGCACTGGGCAAGGGTAAGCCCATGCCGGCGCACTCGGGGCGGCCGCCGCTCGAGTTCGAGCCCGTATTCGGCGCCTTCGAGCGCATGGCTGCGGATATCCGCTCGAGTCAAAGCGCGCTGGAGGAGGCCCGGCGCCGCACGGCCGCCGTGCTCGCCACCGTCGCTACCGGCGTGGTGGGTATCGATCCGCAGGGCAGAGTGCTCATCGCCAACGGCCAGGCGGTCGACCTCCTGGGCATCCCGCTCCACGAAGGCGAGCCATTCCTCGACCGGCTCTCACCCGAATGGGCGCCGCTGACCGGCACGGTTCGCAGGTTCCTCGAAGACCCGGCAGTGGATGGGGCGGCCGAGCTGGAAGTGGGCGGGCGCCGCCTCACGTTGCAGCTGGCCTCGCTGGGACCGGACGTGCGTGGCGTGGTGATGGCCCTGAACGACGTGACCGATGTGTCCCGGGCGGAGAGGGTGCTGGCGTGGGGTGAGATGGCGCGCCAGGTAGCTCACGAGATCAAGAATCCGCTCACGCCCATGCGGCTCGGCATGCAACACCTCCGGCGGGTCTATCGAGATCAGCAGGGAGAGTTCGACCGCACCCTGGAGGAGACCGCGGAGCGCATACTGGGCGAGATCGACCGGCTCGACACCATTGCCCGCGCCTTCAGCCGGTTCGCCGCCCCGGCCGACAAGCACCAGCCGCTCGACCGTATCGATCTGGCAGCGGCGGTAGGCGAGGTCGTACAGCTCTATCGTCTGGCCGAGGAGGGATGTGAGGTGCGGATCGCGGCAGACCCGCAGGCGTTCGGTGCCGCCCGGGTGGACGAGGTCAAGGAAGTCGTGGTGAATCTGCTCGAGAACGCCAGGAATGCGTCGGCGACGCTGGTGCAGGTGACGGTAGGACCCGGCTTGATTCGGGTGGAGGACGATGGCGCCGGCATTTCGCCGGACCTGCTGCCTCGCGTCTTCGAGCCGCGCTTCTCCACTACTACGAGTGGGTCGGGTCTGGGATTGGCGATCGTGCGGCGTCTGGTCGAAAGCTGGGGCGGGCGGGTCGAGGTCGAGAGTGAGCCAGGGAAGAAGACCGTGGTGACGGTGCAGCTACAGCAGTAGCGGCTACCTGAACCTCCCTCTAGCACGCTCCGCCATTGCCAGAGCGAGCGCCTGCTCCTGGCTTCGCGCGCCCCGAAGCAGGCGCACCGCCACCTGCATCTGGCGGTCCGACATGGCCCGCCGCCTGGCTTCGGCAACCGGTCCGAAAACCGCCCGGGTGATCTCATAGCCCAGTTGCTCGTCCACGTAGCCGGTGGCAATATCGAAGGTGTGGCGGGGGAGCTGGACCCCACTGAGCTGAAGCCGCTCGAACACGCCGTCCCGCATTTCCCGGGTAACCCGGAATGATGCCAGCGTCGGCGGGTTGGTATTTTTCAGGTGTACCGCGTACTCCGACAAGACCGAGCGGAAGATCCCGAGGTCCTCGCCCAGGGCTCCCATCAGGGCGCGCTCCGCGTCCGAGCGGGGAACCCCGCGAACGGTAAGGTCCGGCAGGATTCCGCTGGCGTCCGGAATCGGGCGGCCTGAAGCCGAGCGATAGACCTGCGGAAGCTGCGCCGGGGTGCGGTTTCCCTGGGCGCCCTCACTGTCGGGCCGGGGCCGCTGCACCGTGCGCCCGCTGGGAGTGTACCAGCGTGCCGTGGTCAGCTTGATGGCCACCTCCTCACCCAGAGGATAGGTGGTCTGGAGGAATCCCTTTCCAAAGCTGGGGGTCCCGAGAATCACGGCGCGGTCGTGGTCCTGGAGGGCCCCGGCAATCAGTTCCGCAGAGCTGGCGGTCCCGTGATTCACCAGCAGCGCCAGCCGGAGCCCCTTCCACCCTCCGGAGGCACCTGCCAGATATGTCTTGGAGTGGTTTTGCGAGCGACCCCGGGAGAACGCGACGGTATCTCCCGGCGTGAGGAACAGGCTCGCGATGCGCACTCCCTCGTTGATGAGCCCGCCGGGATCGCCCCTGAGATCCAGCACCAGCGAAGTCATGCCCTCGGACACGAGCCGATCCACGGCGCGGCGGAGCTCGGTGGCCGCGCCATCGCTGATCCGCCGGAGCTCGACGTATCCGATGCCGCCGCCGAGTAGAACGCCGTCCGAGGCGGCGGGAACATGGACCACGGTTCGGGTCAGGCGCCGCACGATCGGAGTGGTGGAGCCGCGGGGCCGAACCACGACCGTGACTACGGGGCCGGACCCGCCGGTGAGCGCTTCCTCCACTCGCTGCGCCGACCAGCCGCGGGTGCTCTTGCCATCGATGCTGATGATCTCGTCGCCGGGTCCGAACGCCTTCCGCGCATCGCGCCTGGGCGATTCGCTCCAGCCGACGTCAACCACGGTGCCGGACATCTGCCGCTGGTACTGGCGGTAGGTCTCCCGTGTGAGGAGCTCGGCATAGGGGTCGCGCAGGGAGGCGACCAGGGCATTGGACGCCGTCTGGTAGAGGTCACCCTCGCCCAGGGAATCGATATAGTGGGTGTGAATGGACGCGACGACGTTCTCGAACAACCGCGCCTGCTGGTAGACGCTCCCGTCCGGTGCCGCCTTCTGGCGGAGCAGCCAGGCTCCACTGATGGTCACCAGCACGAGAACGGCGATCAGGCCGCCCCAGCGTGCTTTTGCAGAAGGTCCCGTCATGGCTTTAGCTCCTGCGAAATGCGAGAAGGTCTGCCGGATGCATCCCCCTGGGAAGGGGTATGCGGCGCTGGTTGCTGGACCCTGGAACAGGTCAGCAAAATGAGGGCCGCCCAGCCCCCAGGCGCATGCGGGGAACGCCGGATCAGTGGCCCCTGGGGTTCCCCGGATCCAGGATCAGGGTAGAGTCCCGCCACACGGCCGCGGAAGCCACGTGACAGGCCTGGACGAACACTTCGGGAGGATGGCTGCCTCGCTGGAGGAGCGCGTGCAGCATCTCGTGCCGCACCAGCCACTCTTCGCTCAGGGCGTTGGCGGGGAGATAGATGCGGTTGCCTTCCCGAACCCACCAGGCGTGCGCCATCTCGCCGGCGAGCTCGATGGCACCGGAGGGCGCATCCACCGCATAAAAGCTCACGTCGGTCATGTTGCCCTGCCGCCCCGAGCAGGCGACGGTCTTGTCCCACCACTCCTGGTAGAGTCCCAGAGTGGGGACGGCCCAGGAACGCCCCATCGGCGCGAGCGGCGCGCCCGCGGCGCGCGGGGCCGCGCAGGCGCACAATCCAGATAAAAGGAAGACACCGTAAACCAGCCTACCCATGGTCAACTCCGGAGCTGAACACCTTCGAAGCGGCGGTGGGCTGGGGGCATCTCCGCCACGACCGGCACCGGGTGACCGGTACCGGGACTGAACTCGCTGCAGGATTCGGTCCACTCCTGCGGTGGCCGGGTACCCGGGGCGCCGGCGGGCCCGGATAAGGTTGGGAAGCCACGACCCGGTATCCATCCATGCTCGCCCGAATCCGCTCCGCCGCCGTCCTCGGGATCGACGCGTACCCGGTAGACGTCGAGGTAGACATCACCAACGGCCTCCCGTCGTTCTCCACGGTCGGCCTGCCGCAAGGCGCGGTGAAGGAAGGCCGTGAGCGGGTGAGTGCCGCGCTTTCCAACGCGGGGTTCTCCTTTCCGCTGCGGAGAATCACCGTCAACCTGGCTCCGGCAGACATCCGGAAAGACGGCTCCGCGTTCGATCTGCCCATCGCGCTCGGCATCCTGGTGGCCAGCGGCCAGCTCCCCGAAGACCGGCTTCAGGATCAGCTGGTAATCGGCGAGGTCGGCCTGGAGGGCGACTTGCGCCCGGTACGCGGCGCTCTGTCCATGGCGCTCGCCGCAAGAACTGCCGGCTACCGGGGCGTGCTGCTTCCCCAGGCCAATCTCCCGGAGGCGTCAGTGGTCGAAGGCATGGACGTGTGCGGAGCGCGCACGCTGCTTCAGGCCTGCGCCCATCTGTCCAGCAATCCGCCCATCTCTCCCACCCGCATCGATGTGGCGGCCCTGATGGCCCACCGGGGGTGCGACGAGACCGATTTCGCCGATGTACGGAGCCAGGCCGCTGCCAAGCGCGCGCTGGAGGTGGCCGCGGCCGGAGGCCATAACATCCTGCTCATCGGGGCGCCGGGGGCCGGAAAGACCATGCTGGCCCGGCGCCTTCCCACCATCCTTCCTTCCATGAGCCTCGAGGAGGCGCTCGAAACCACCAAGATCCACAGCGTGGCCGGCATCCTTCCGTCGGGCCAATCGCTGCTCACCCAGCGTCCCTTCCGGGCTCCGCATCACACCATCAGCGATGCCGGGCTGATCGGCGGAGGTTCGTCTCCCCGGCCCGGCGAAGTGAGCCTGGCCCACGGCGGAGTGCTGTTCCTCGACGAGCTGCCCGAGTTTCGAAGGAACGTGCTGGAGGTATTGCGTCAACCCCTGGAGGATGGCGTCGTCACGCTGAGCCGGGCGGCAATGAGCCTGACCTACCCTGCGCGGTTCATGCTGGCGGCAGCCATGAATCCCTGTCCGTGCGGCTACTTCGGTAGTCCGCTACATGCCTGCAACTGCGGCTCGCTGGCCATCGAGCGCTACCGCTCCCGAATTTCCGGGCCCCTGCTGGACCGCATAGACATCCACCTCGAGGTCCCGGCGGTGGCCTATGGCGATCTGGTCGGCGAGCAATACGGCGAATCCAGCGCCATCATCCGGAGCCGGGTCGAGCGGGCCCGGGCCGTGCAACGCGCCCGCTTCCAGAATCAGCGCGGGGTGTATGCCAACGCCCACATGAACGCCCGCGACCTCAGGCGGCACTGCCGGCTCACCGAGCCGGTGGAGGCGGTGCTCCGGCAGGCGGTCTCGCGCCTGGGCCTCTCCGCCCGGGCCTATCATCGGGTCCTCAAGATCGCGCGCACCATCGCAGATCTGGCGGGAGCGGCCGAGCTCTCGACGGTCCACGTTACTGAGGCGATTCAGTATCGGAGCCTGGATCGGAAACGGGAATTTGCATGAGGAACCCATCAACCGCAACCGTTCTTCAGGAAACCCATCCCTGGAAAGGCGAACTCGGCTCTTGGGAGGCCCTGATCGCTGAGGCGGTCCAAAGTTCACCAGGCGATACACAGGATCGTGGATCGTCTCCGCTCCAAGTTCCCAGATCTGAGCACGTCGCTACCCAGAGCCCTGGCAGATCACTGCCCAACTCCAAATCCCTGAGGGTCAAGTGACGCGAGCAGCATGAATGCCACCAATCGCAGGAGAACGCCCTTGGGATCGGGCGCGTGGTGGACTGCCGGGTGCCGCCGCGCTCGAGCGTCCGGCCGTTTCTGAGTTTCGGCCCGCAGCCGCTCGAACATCTCGGTCACTGCAGCTAGCGTCGGCTCTCTCGATGCTCTCGGACGCCTGTCAGGAGGCTCTGGAAGCCCGGGTGATTCCGGAGCGGATCCCACGTCGGATCGGACCGGAGCCACGCGACGGAGATCCACGATGGGATCGCGAGGAGAATCCGGAGTTGCTCAACCGCTGCGTGCGCCTCTCCGAGCGTGGCGTAGATCACCGCGAGGTTACGGAGCATATCCACCCCGTACCAAGTATCCTCAGCGACCGGTCGGAGCTCGACGGCGCGCTTCCCCTCCCGCACGGCACTCTCGCGGTGGCCAAGGCCAGCATAGGCGACCCCGAGAGCGGCGTGGAGAGCCGGATCCTCAGGCAGAGCCTCGCTTCTCCGCTCCAGTACGGTCGCCGTGGAGTCGAAGTAGATCCTGCTCCTTCGCGTATCTCCCCGGTAGCGGAGTGCCCTCCCCTTCGCGAGAAAATATTTTGCCGAGTCGGTGCCGAACGCGTCGAGGGACAGTCGTTCGAGGGCCGTCTGCGCCACGCTGTCCAGGCCGGCCCACAAGGCGGCGCCGATCTCGAACTGGGGAAGCCAGAAGGCGAACTTCTCCACCCCACCCTGCCGAATGCCCTCCTGGATCGTGCGCCGTGCCGCTGGCAGGTCGCCATCACGAGCCACGATGAGTATCGCCTTGTACAGGTACGGCGACGCCAGGTCTGGGGCCAGCGCTATGGCCCGGTCCACATAACGGTCGGCCTCGACGTAGTTCCGTTGCCGGAGGTAGACCTCGTAGAGGTCCAGGGTCTTGACCATCGACCTCGGGTCCAACTCCACGGCGCGTCGCAGGTCCGCGATGGCCTGCTCCCACTCACCTAGGCGCCGCTCCACGAGCCCCCGCGCCCAGGCCAGGTCGCTGTTGTTGGGATCCCGCGCCTGCGCGGCCCGGAACTCCTCCAGCGCCCGCCCATAGTCGAGCCGGCCCCAGTAGTAGATGAAGCCAAGGGCGAGATGTGCCTCCGGCAAGTCGGGTTGGAGGTGGAGGGCGGAATCGGCGGCCATCTGTGCCTTAGCGAGCCGCGCCTCGGTCCGATCGGAAAGGTGGAACTGCCAGATGTGGGCGCGGGCCAGCTTGGCCAACGCCAGGGCGAAGCTGGGATCCAGCTCTACGGCCCTGGCGTACATCTGCTCCGCCCTGCGAAGCTCCTCGGGCACGTCCACCTGGCTCAGGTAGGTGTTGCCGAGGAGATAGAAGTCGTAGGCGCGCAGGCTCGTCGTCGGTCTGGCCGCGAGAGCAGCGCGTTCCGGCTCGTTGAGCGTGACATCCAAGGCCGCTGCCACCTGCTCCGCGACCCGCGACTGAACCTGAAAGACCTCATCGAGCGTCTCGTCGTACCGCCCTGCCCACAGGTGGCGGTCGTCGGAGACCCGGATCAGCTGGGGCGTGATCCGCACCCGACTCGAGCCGTCGGGGGCCTTCTCCCAACGCACGCTCCCCTCGAGCACGTAACCCGCCCCCAGCTCCCGCCCGACCTGCCTGAGCGACTTCGTGGTCTTCTTGTACTGCATGGCGCTGGTGCGGGAGATCACCCCCAGCCCCGCGACGCTTGCCAGCCGGCCAGTGATCTCCTCGGCGAGCCCGTCGGCGAAGTACTCGTCTTCCAGCCGCCCCAGATTATCGAACGGCAGCACGGCCAGCATCTTGGGCTCGATGCTCGAAGGGTGCCTCCCTCGCAGCGGTCCGCGCGCCAGCAAGCCGGCTAGCAGGAGCAGGACCAGCCCTGCTGCGCCCAGCATCGCCACTCGCCTCCGCGCGCGGGCCACCACGGGACTGGGCCCAGGTGGTGCGCCGACATCCGGTACGGCCGGGAGCCCGGTGGGCACGATGGATCGGGCCAGCGCCTGATTGAACTGGGCAGCCGTGGCGAACCGGTCGGCAGGGATCTTGGCCATGGCCTTGGTCACGGCCTGCTCCACGGCTGGCGGCACTGTCGGGCGCACGCTCCGGAGCGGCGGCACCGGGTCCAGCGCGTGACGGGCAAGCACCTCCTGAGCCGAGCGGCCGAGAAACGGGGGGTGTCCGGCCAGCATTTCGTAGAGTACACACCCTAGGCTGTAGAGGTCCGACCGGCCGTCCAAGTCCTGCTCCCCCCCTGCCTGCTCCGGGCTCATATAGGCTGGCGTACCCACGGCCATGCCTGTCTGGGTGAGGGTCTCGCCCCCTGCCGCGCTGATAGCCCGCGCGATTCCGAAGTCACTCAAAACCGCGTGGCCCGCCTCGAAGAGGATGTTCTCAGGTTTGATATCGCGGTGGACGATGCCGTGACCATGCGCATAGGCCAGGGCGTCAGCTATTTCGCGAGCGACCTGGAGGCCATCCTCCAGCGGGAGCTGGTGTTCCCGGGTGAGCCGGTCGCGCAGTGACTCGCCCTCCACGTAGGGCATCACATAGTAGAGGAGCCCCGCGGCCTCGCCCGAGTCGTGGACCGACAGGATGTGCGGGTGGGTGAGACCCGCGGCCAGCTCGATCTCGCGGAGGAAGCGCTCCGGCCCGAGCGCCGCAGCGAGCTCCGCCCGGAGCACTTTCACCGCCACCCGTCGGTGGTGCTTCAGGTCTTCGGCGAGATAAACCGTCGCCATGCCGCCGTGGCCGAGCTCCCGGTCGATGCGGTAGCGGTCAGTGAGGGCGTCGGCCAAGGGCGAGTTGAGTGCGGTCACCAGAGTGCTGGGTAGGGACAACTAGAATGTTCCTTGTATGGCCAGCGATCGCCAGGAAGCCACGCTGCGGCCTCGGCTTAACCCTGAAAGTGAACTACTGCTGCCTGTTTATCTCTTAACCCTCGGATGTCTAGAGGGTAGGTTGAAGGATCGTGAGATCGGCGGGTGATGGCCGCCGGGTTCCCCGCTCCCAGCGGGCGAGCGTGCTCTCATCGACCTGAAAAAGGCAGGCAAGGCGATTCTGGGAGAGGCCGCGGAGTCTCCGGCAGGTCCGGAGCCGATCCGGCACCTACGCACTAGTTGGGGAGGGCGCGTAGCCAAGGAACCCAATAATTCCGGTACGAACCGCAGGGTCGGGGTGGTTCGCTTCAGCTCCCAATTCGTGACCGTCGTCTCGTCCACGCCGATCCGCTCGGCGACCTCACGCTGGAGGAGTCCAAGGTCAAGCCGCCGCTTCCGCAGGTGATCTCCCATCGTTGCAGGGACTTGCGGATAGGAACGAGGCAGTGGTTTTGGTGCACGTAACCGAACATGACAGAAAGGCAACGCGAGGATGTCCGTGCGGCTACTTCAGTAGTCCGCTACATGCCTGCAACTGCGGCTCGCTGGCCATCGAGCGCTACCGCTCCCGAATTTCCGGGCCCCTGCTGGACCGCATAGACATCCACCTCGAGGTCCCGGCGGTGGCCTATGGCGATCTGGTCGGCGAGCAATACGGCGAATCCAGCGCCATCATCCGGAGCCGGGTCGAGCGGGCCCGGGCCGTGCAACGCGCCCGCTTCCAGAATCAGGTTGGCCCCGGCACCAAATCGCCGCTCGCGGGCGCTCTTCTTCGCACACTCGTGAAGGCGCAGAAGCTCGGCCTTTACCGCGTGGCGCAGCCACGCCGTGCCGAGCAGCGATTTCAATCGCGGACGTAGACCGGCGGCTAAAGCGAAAATTTATCGCAGCCACGCCTTGCCGAGCAGCGATTTCAATCGCGTTATAGTCCTGGAAATCAATCCTTCTCGTCAGCCCCCTCCGGCTCCAGCTCCGGCCGGGGGCCCCGCTCGGCTCGAACTGCGGTCCAGCGAGCATTCTTCTCTCCGGCTCCGGTCACCGTGCCGGCCGCACGGTCCCCGGTCACCCGGCCGGCAAACCGCAACGTCTGGTCCCGGCCCGAGTCCTGTATGGCAAAGCCGAGCCGGTCTCCCTTGAGCATCGCATCCGTTACCGCAACCCGTCGTCCCCCGGCGGTGCCGGCCGCCTTCACCTGCTGGTAACGCTGATCCATCCGGACCTCGTACTGGCGTTCACCTCGAGCTCCAGTTCCTCCGGCTCCGGTCACGGTCACGTTCCAGACACCCGCCACGTCGGCCGGCATTACCCACAGATAACCGAACGCGGGAAAGCTCGAGGTCGGGTTCATGCGTAGCATGCTGTCCGCCTCCCAGTCGCCCATGTCGAACGCGTTCGAGACCACCCGCGCTCCTGGACGCAGCTCTCGGAAGAGCTTGGGCCGGAGCCGCTCATTGAGGGCAGGGAGGAGGTAAAGAGTGACCACGGTGGCGTCGCTCAGATCCATCTCGAAGAGATCGCCCTCGTGGAAGGTGATCCGCCGGGCAACGCCGGCCGTATCGGCGTTCTGGCGGCTCTCGGCAATCCGAACCGGATCGATGTCGACGCAGACCCCGCGGGCGCCGTGACGCTTCACCGCGGTGATGACGAAGCGCCCATCGCCACAACCGAGATCGTAGACCACATCCTTGCTCCCAACCTTGGCTGCGCTGAGCATGATGCCCACCGCCTTGGGATCGGTCGGCACGAAGTGGACGTCGGGAGTGCGGGTCGGTGAAGTGTCCTGCTGGCTGGTGACGTAAGCCGGCCAGGCCATCCCGAGCAGGTATGCGAGGGAAGCTCGGCGCGCGAATGCCTGAAGGCTGGTTTGCTGTACGTTGGCATTCATGAGATTCCCTCAAAGGCTCAAGAGGTCAAAGCCGGGGCGCTGGCCGCGGCTCGGGTACGAGCAAAGGTAAGAATCGGTATTCCCAGGAGCATGACGGCGAGGCCGAGCAACGCCCCTCGGCCGGCGTAGGCAACGCTCGCGTGAAGCATGTAACCTGCAAAGGCGCAGAACAGCAGGGGTGTCACCGGATAGAATGGCACCCGGAAGGGCCGTGCCACAGACGGCTCGCGACGCCGGAGGACCAAAACCGAGACGCCGGTCGCCAACAGAATGAGCCAGAATACTGGCGCCGTGTAGGCCACCATGGCCTCGAAGCCACTGCGTGCCAGGGAGCCGAAGCCGACCAGCCAGAGCGCAATGGTTCCCTGAAGCAGGAACGCCGCCCGGGGAGTGGCCTGGCGCTCGTTCCAGGTACCCAGGAACCGGAAGAGCGACACATCTCGCCCCACTGCGTAGTTGCTACGGGCGCCGGTGATCATCGTCGCGTTGGCCGAGGAGAGCGCCGCGACCATGACACCCAGGCTGACAGCCAGCGCACCCCAGCCACCGACCGATGCCCGCATGACGTCGGCCGCGACCGCAGTCGAGGCCGCTATTCCATCGAGTCCGAGGCGGCGCAGGTAGGCAGCGTTGGCAAGCAGGTACAGCAGTGTGATAATGCCCAGGCCCCAGCCCAGGGTGCGAAGAACTCCCCGCCGGCGGTCGCGGAACTCGGCTGAGAGGTAAGCGGCCTCGCTCCACCCGCCAAAGGTGAGGAGCACGAAGACGAAGGCGAGAGCGATGCCTGACGCAGGCGCAGTGTCTGCCGCTAGTGGCGGGGTGGTAGGAGGAGCCGCCGGAACAGCCGCCGCGAGCCCCACCGTGATGACGGCGACCAGTGCGAGTACCTCGAGTGAGGTGAGAGCGTACTGGGTCCTGCATCCTTGCCGAAGTCCTGTCAGGTTCAGTGCCGTGAGAATGATTACGACGGCCGCGGCCACCGCGGCAGAGCTCCACGACGGAAGACCATCACCTCCGCTGATGGCCACCGCGTAGTCGCCCACCACGAACGCCAGGATGGCAATCGAGCCGGTCTGGATGACCGCCAAACGCGACCAGGCGCAGAGAAAGCCGGCCCTGACGCCGAACGCCCGCTTCAAGAAGTGATACTCGCCGCCGGCGCTCGGGTACGCCGACGCAAGCTCGGCGTAGCAGAGAGCTCCGACAAATGAGATGAAGCCGCCCAGCGCCCAGAGGGCCAGGAACATCTGGCCGGTCGAGCTGCCGCCCGCGACAAATTGAGGAGCCCGAAAGATTCCCGCACCGAGGACCAGGCCTACGATGAGGACTACCCCGTCCAGGGTGCTGAGTGTGGGCTTCGGCGCGCTCCCGCGAGCGCGCGATCCCGGGGCCTCGCTTCCGCTAGTCGTCTCTAGATCAGGCATCACGTCGCTTTCTGCCTACCAGGTTCACCCGCTTCTTGTTTTATCTCGAGCTGTTACCGCCGCACGATCTCCGGAGGCGGTTGCGTATGCTGTTTGCCTCGAGGCTATATGGCTGTGATGCCGGGCACATCGTAGCGCCCGGCCCCCAGTCTGCTGCTACTCGTACGAGGTTGGGTCGCGCCGTTCTCGCTTGAGCGCGGCACGCCGCCGCTTGGCTTCCAGCCGGGCCGCCTTGGCCGCCCGACTGGGCCGGGTGGGCTTTCTTTTCTTCCGAACAGTCAAGGCCGCCGCAACGACCGACCGCAAGCGCTCGGTCACGTCCTCGCGATTGCGCAGTTGGCTGCGCGACCTGCTGGACACCAGCCGGAGCTGCCCGCTGGAATCGAGCCGGGGCCCCAGCCGTTCCAGCAGCTGGGCGCGTTGTGCCGGGCTGAGCGTGGGAGAGCCGGCCACGTTCCACCAGACCTCGATCCGGGTGGACGAGGTGTTCACATGCTGGCCCCCCGGCCCCCCGGAGCGCGAGGCGCGGTACTCGAGCTCGCCGATGGGGATGCGGAGCGCGGGGGTGAACTCAACGACGTTGTCATCGGCCATTCGTAAAGCTATGCAGTTTCTCTCGCTGGAGAGAAGGGAGCCACAGATGAACACCGATGGGAACGGATCGCTCCGTAGAGGAGTTGAGCTCCCCTTCCATTGAGCACGCCAGAATAGCAGGAGTTAATAGCATACCAGCCGGTTCCGAGCCAGCGAGCTCAGCCGCTGCGGCGGTGGTGGCCGACCTCCTGGTTTGTCCCGCAGCATCGCAAGCTGCCGAGCCTCCATGCCAGGCCCCACCCCGCTGCTGCGAGCACCAGTCCCACCTCCACACAAAAGAACGCAGTGTTTCGGTGGGACATGCTGCCCGCAGCGCCCCACCCCGCTTTGATAACTAAGCTTGAGTACTCCCAGGATCTCAGTGGGGGAGGGGAAGCAGCGAGCCGGTGGTCTCGCCAAGCACTGCGTTCTTTTGTGCGGCGGCGAACCCGGCCGCTGCGGCGGGTGGGGCCGACCTCCGGGGTGGTCCCGCAGCATCGCAAGTCGCCGAGCCTCGATGCCAGGCCCGACCCCGCCGCTGCGAGCACCAGTGCCATGCCGGTCTAGCTGGAACACCGATGGGAACGGATCGCTCGGTAGGCGAGTTGAGTTCCCCTTCCATCGAGCACGCCAGAAAGAGCAGGAGTCAACAGCACACCAGCCGGTTTCTCTTCCCGCTCACGCCGTTGCTCAATTACGTTACTGCCATGGCACAGCTCGATACCCTGCGCGCTCACCTGTCGGCCATGGGCCGGGTGGTCCTGGGTTATTCGGGTGGGGTAGACTCGGGGCTGCTGGCCGTTGTCGCCCGCCAGGCGCTCGGCCCCGAGCGGTTTCTCGCAGTGATCGGCCGGAGCGCCTCGTTGCCGGAGGCCCAGGCCCGACAGGCGCTGGACCTCGCCGCCCGATTCGACATACCTATTCTCGAGGTCGAGACTCACGAGCTCGAGGATCCCAGGTATCTGAGCAACTCCACTGATCGCTGCTACTTCTGCAAAGCCGAGCTATGGGCCAGGTTGCGCGGCGTGGTGCGGGAGCTCGGGTTCGATACGCTCATAGACGGCACCAACGCCGATGACCTAAGAGAGCACCGGCCGGGAATGCGCGCGGCCAACGAGCTGGAGGTGCGCTCGCCGCTGGCCGAGCTGGGCTGGAGCAAACCGGCGATCCGCCACGCGGCGCGAGAGCTGGGCCTGGCCATCTGGAACACCCCGGCGGCGCCTTGCCTCTCCAGCCGGGTATTGTATGGGCTGGAGATCACCCCCGAACGCCTGCGGCAGGTGGAGCAGGGGGAGGGATATCTCCGCGGTCTCGGTGTCACCGGCGATCTCCGGGTGCGCCATCATGGCGGAACGGCCCGGCTCGAGGTCGCTCCCGATCAGATGAATCGCCTGCGGAGCCAATGGCAGGCGGTGGAGGCCGTTTTCGCGGAGCTGGGTTTCAGCGGTGTGGAGCTGGATCCCGCCGGGTACCGGCGGGGCGGGCTGCTCGCGATGGCGTCGCGGGCCCCGCATTGATGCGGCTCTTTGCCGCGGTACCCGTTCCCGACCCCGCGCGGGAGCAGATCCTCGGGCTGCTGGGCAAGTTGCGTGAGGGTGCCTGGCCGGTCCGCTGGGTGCACGACGAGGGTCTCCACATGTCTCTCAAGTTTTTCGGCGAAGTGGCCGCCGAGCGGCTCGATGTCATCATCGAGGCGCTGCGCTATGCGGCCAACGGCGCGGGTGCCCTGGGTCTCCGGCTCGGTGAGCTGGGCGCGTTTCCGAGCAGGAATCGCCCCCGTATCCTTTGGGTGGGAATCGAGGGCCCGCCCGCGTTGGAGCTGCTCCAGGACCGGATCGAGCGGGGCTGTGAGGCGATCGGGTTTCCACCGGAAGGCGCGCCGTTCCAGCCTCACGTGACGCTGGGCCGGGTGCGCGAAGGTCAGCGACTCCCCTCGGGAGGGCTCGACGACCATGCCGAGGCTTTCGAGCGGGTGCCGTTCCTGGCCCAGGAGCTGGTGCTCTACGAAAGCGTGCTCACCACCAGCGGACCGCGCTACGAATCCCGCCTCACGCTCGACCTCGGGCACTGATGGGCTGCCTGTCCGCACCCTTCAAGCTCCTGGGCGTGCTGGGTCTGGTAGTGGTGCTCGCGATCGGGTGGTTGTACCGCGACCGGCTGGCGGCGGAGCTCGACCGGATGTTCCATGACTCGGGCCGAACCGACGGGCCAACCAGTGCCGGCAGGCCAGGCACCCGGGCCTTGATGTCGGCCCAATCGAAGATCGACTCGCTCAACGGATGGAGGGCCGATTCCGTGGTGCTGACGCCGGCCGAAGTGGCCTCGCTGATCGGGGCAGGGCTAGATCCTGATTTCAGGCGCCAGCTCGATTCGCTCCAGGTCGAGCTCGGAGACGGATCCATCGCGGTCAACGCCAGGCTCGCCACCGCACGGCTCCCGCGCGAGCTAATCGGCCCCCTGGCTCTCGCGCTACGCTCGAGGGAGCCGGTCCAGGCCGCCGGTCCACTGGAGGTGGTCGGGCCGGGCCGGGCGGAGTGGGCGGTGCGCTCCTTCTCGATACGGGAGATTCCCATTCCCGGCGACGCGGTGCCGAAGCTGGTTGCCAAGGCGTTTGGTGATTCGACCAGGCGCACCGTACCGGTCCGGATTCCACCAGGCATCCGGGAGATCCGCATACGTCCCTCCGGAGCGGTCCTGCTGGGAGTACCTCGACCATGAGCCATCGAATTCTGATCGTGGACGACGAGGCGGGCATCCGGCAGGCTCTGAAGCAGGTGCTGGAATACGAAGACCTCACAGTCCGGGTGACTGCGTCCGGCGGCGAGGCGATTACCGTTTACTCCGAGTTTCGGCCCCACCTGGTCTTTCTGGACGTCAAAATGGCCGGGCTTGATGGGCTCGAGACCCTGTCCCGCCTGCGAAACCTGGATCCCAAGGCCCAGGTCGTAATGATCTCGGGACACGGCACCATCGCGACGGCGGTGGAGGCCACCCAGCGTGGCGCGTTCGACTTCCTGGAGAAGCCGCTCGATACCGACCGGCTGCTGGTCACGGTCCGCAATGCGCTGGCGCACTCGGAGCTGCTGGACGAGAACATCCGTCTCAAAGAGGCAACCGAGAGCCGCTACACCATGGTAGGCGGCAGCGCGGCGCTCAAGGCCGTGCGGGACCTGATCGACAAGGTCGGGCCCACCTCGGCACGGGTGCTCATCACCGGCGAGAACGGAACCGGGAAGGAGCTCGTGGCGCGCGCGCTGCACGAGGCGTCACCCCGGCGCGAGCGGCCCTTTATCGAGGTTAACTGCGCCGCCATCCCGTCCGAGCTGATCGAGAGCGAGCTGTTCGGCCACATGAAGGGATCCTTCACCGGCGCTTTCGCCGATCGGGCCGGCAAGTTCGAGCAGGCGGATGGCGGCACGCTGTTCCTCGACGAGGTGGGCGACATGTCGCTCTCGGCCCAGGCCAAATTGCTCAGAGTGCTCCAGGAAGGGGTGGTCACCCGGATCGGTGGCTCCAAGTCCATCCAGGTGGATGTGCGGGTGTTGGCGGCAACCAACAAGGACATCGAGGCCGAGATCGGGGAGGGCCGCTTGCGCGAAGACCTGCTCTACCGGCTGAACGTGGTGCCTATAGAGGTTCCTCCCCTGCGGGATCGGACGGAGGACATTCCGGCTTTGGTGGCGCACTTTGCCGAGCAGCTCGCCGCCGGCGCCGGAGTTGCCGGACGCAGATTCGCGGACGATGCCGTACGCCGGCTCCAGTCGCGACCCTGGCCCGGCAATATCCGGGAGCTTCGCAATGCGGTCGAGCGGGCGTTGATTCTGGCTTCCGACAAGGTGGTGACCGCCGCCGACATCGATCACCTGCTGCCGGGCACCGGAGACGCCGGCCCAGCCGCCGACGGTGCCGGAACCCAGACCTTCGAGACCTTCAAGCAGGAGGCCGAGAAGAACTTTCTCGCCCAGAAGCTGCGGGAGCACGACTGGAACGTTTCGGAGACGGCGCGGTCGCTGAAGATGCCGCGGTCCAACCTGTACAAGAAAATCGAGCGCTACGGTCTCACCAGGGAGTCAGTATGACGGAAGAGCCGAGGAACTGGGACAAGGAGCTGGCCGACATCGACCGGGCGATCGCCAAGCAACCGGCGCCGGCGCCGGTGCCGCCTCCCACAC
>JBOHSD010000008.1:0-102795 GCA_050733075.1 Gemmatimonadales bacterium | reverse complement strand
CTTTCAGGTGGTGGAGCCACGCGCGAGGGGCTACGGGTGTCGGGGCCATGGGTCGGATCATAACTGCGTGAACTGTGAACGGTAAACGGTAAACGGGCCATCCCCCCCGTTTACGGTTCACCGTTTTCCGTTCACGCTTTCCCCCCCCCGCCCCTGCAACGATCGGCGCCGGTCCCGCATCTTTAAGTACGCCATGACGGGGACACTGCTGATGGATTCTTCGCTGCTCGCGAACGCCGAAACGGTCGTCGCCCGTGCTCGCACTGGCGACCCCGAGGCGCTGGAGGCGCTGTATCGAGCCTTCGAGGTGCCAGTCTACAATCTCGCCCGCAGGATCTGCCGAACCACAGAGGATGCCGAAGACGTGCTTCAGGAAACCTTCTTCGAGGTGTGCCGGAGCATCGGCCGCTACCGGGAGGAGGGGAGCCTCTGGGGCTGGGTCCGCACCATCGCGGCCAGCAAGGCGCTGATGCGCCTCCGCCGTAACAAGTACCGCGAGACCGACGAGCTACACGATGAAGTAGTGGGCCATCGCCGGGAGGACAGCCACCTGCGGATGGACCTCGAAGCCGCGCTGGAGCGGCTCTCGGAGACTTCCCGGGCCGTGGTCTGGCTTCACGATGTCGAGGGCTACACCCACGAAGAGATCGCCAACATGATGGGCAGGACCCCGAGCTTTTCCAAGTCACAGCTTTCGCGAGCCCACGCGCGGCTCCGCAGCTGGCTCGGGGAGGAGCTGGTTCCATGACCCACCTGTCCATGGATGCACTGGCGCGCCTGAGGGAGCCTGGAACAGAGCCGGGCCAGGCGGCGGTACGCGAGCATCTCGATCAATGTCCCCATTGCCAGGCCGAGCTGGATCGGCTGCATCAGCGGGTAGCTCGGCTGAAGGCGCTCCCCACCCTCCGTCCCGCTCGAGACCGCTGGCCCGAGACGGTGGCACGGTTTCGGGCGGACCGGCGCCGGCGCCGGGCCCGGGCAGCCGGATTGACCGGTCTGGCCACCGCCGCCTGCGTGGCGCTCGCGCTGGCGGTGGTGGACTTCTCCCCTCCTCCCGAGGCAACAAGCGAGCGTACCGAGCAGATCAGCCAGGTCATGGAGCGCTCCCAGGTGCTCGAGAGCGCGCTCAACGAGTACAACCCGGAGGGCCGGGTGCTCGATGGCCGCACCGCGCGGATCGCACAGGAGCTGGAGGAGCGGATCGCCCGGGTAGACCGGGAGCTCGAAGCAACGGAGCTGCTACGGCAGCAGGCCCGCGATCAGGAGCTGCTGAAGCTCTGGCGTGAGCGGGTAGGGCTGCTCGACGCGCTGGTGGATGTCCACGTCACCCGCGCCAGCCACGCAGGGCTCTAGCACAGGAGCAATTGTATGCATCGGCAAGCGTTAATCCTGGCAGCCGTTCTGGCCGGCACAGCTCCGATCCCCGCCGTCCTGGCGGGACAGGAGCCCGTCCGGCCGATGTCTCCGCGAGGCGAGGTACGGCCCAGCCGCGGCGCTGAGCGGGTGATGGAGTTCGTGATGAGCCGGCGGGCCCGCCTCGGCCTCAAGGTAAACCTCCAGGCCCGGGAAACCGATTCCATCGGCGCTTACGTAGATGCCGTAACCCCTAACGGCCCGGCGGCAAAGGCCGGAATCCGATCTGGTGATATCATCACCAAGGTGAATGACAGCTCGGTGCTGGATGGAGGGCAGGTAGACCCGGCCGGAAGGGAATCTCTGCCGGGACTTCGTCTCATTGAGCTGGCCGCCGCGCTCGCTCCCAACGACACCATCACGGTCGAGCTCCGCCGGGGCGGGGAGCGCAGGACCGTCTCACTGGTGACGGCCGACGAGCCCAGCATCCTTTTCCGCGGCCGGCCGGACGGGCGAGCCTTCGGCTTCCGCTATCGTCCCGATGGCTCGGGACGGGTGACAGTCCCCTTCGAAAACGAGGAGTTCGAGGGCCGCTTTGGCGGCGTGGCTGCATTCCTCTACGGCTCTCCCCTGGCCGACCTCGAATTGGCGCCCCTGAACCCCGATCTGGGCCAATACTTCGGCGCCAAGACCGGGGTTCTGGTGGTCAGCGTGCCCCGGGAATCAGGCCTCGGCCTCAAGGGCGGCGACGTAGTGCTAGCGATCGATGGACGTAAGCCGGAGAGCCCCTCCCATCTCCTCCGAATTCTGCGCAGCTACGAAGAAGCAGAAAGCTTCAAGATGGACATCCTCCGCAACCGGAAGCGGGAAACCGTCACCGGCCGGCTGGGCGAGAAATCGGAGGAGCGGTAGCACCCCGACCAATGTGCGCCCGCTCACAGATGCGGGTTCCGGAGATCGATATATCTTCGGCTCACCTTGGAGGGGACTATGGGAATCCTGTGGACCTTGATTATCGGATTGGTCGTTGGGGCGATCGCCAAGCTGTTGATGCCTGGACGGGATCCAGGCGGAATCATCGTAACCATGCTGATCGGTGTAGCCGGCGCCCTGCTGGCCGGTTTCCTGGGGCGGGCCCTTGGCTGGTATGCCGATCCGGGTGAAGGCCCAGGGATAATCGCCTCCGTAATCGGTGCGATAATCCTGCTGTTTCTCTATCGCGTGTTCACGCGGCGCAGGGGTACTACAGTCCCGTAACGCAGGACGGGAAGGGCGGGAAGGATTCGGTACATCGTCCTTTCCCGCCCTTCTCGCCCTTCCCGCCCCTCACGCAAACTGCACCCTCGGCCTCACGGCGCGGCCGGGGTGCACCCGCCTGGCAAGATCGGCAAACATCGGAATATCGAGGCTCTGAGCGCCATCGCTCATGGCGTGGTCAGGATCCGGGTGTACCTCCACGATCAGCCCGCAGGCTCCGGCGGCGAGCGCCCCCAGGCTGAGGGGTGTCACCAGCGAGCGCACTCCCGCCGCGTGGCTCGGGTCTACCAGGACGGGGAGGTGGGTACGTTCCCGTACCAGCGCCACCGCATTGAGGTCCAGGGTGTGACGGGTTGCGCGCTCGAAGGTACGAATCCCCCGCTCGCATAGAACCACGTTGGGATTTCCCTCGGCCAGGACATATTCGGCGGCCATCAGCCACTCCTCTATGGTGGCCCCGGCTCCCCGCTTGAGGAGGATCGGTTTCCCGCTCCGGCTGGCCGCTCGGAGCAGGCTGAAATTTTGCATGTTGCGCGCTCCGATCTGGAGCATATCGGCGAAGTGTGCAACCACCGGCACCTCCTCCCAGCTCAGCACCTCGGTAACCACGGGAAGGCCGGTCCGCTCCCGAGCGTCCGCCAGATACCGGAGGCCCTTCACTCCCAGTCCCTGGAAGTCGTATGGTGAGGTGCGTGGCTTGTAAGCACCGCCCCGGAGCATGTCGGCACCCGCCTGGGCAACCGCATCTGCCGTCTCCAGGATCATGGCCTCGCTTTCGACCGAGCAGGGACCCGCAATGAGGACGGGTGAGGAGCCGCCGAAACCCAGGCCCCGAACCTGCACCACAGTGCCTTCAGGGTGACGGCGCCGGTCCACCAGTGGAATTGCGGGCTTCTCAACCCAGTGGGCGGGCGGGGGCACCGGGGCCGACAAGCGGGAACCCTCGGTCCAGGCCTCGTAGCTTCCCAGCACGATGAGCTTGGCGGCAAGGGCTTCGATCTCTTCGAGGGCCTCGGCTACCCGGGGCTCGCTGGCCGATCCCTCCACGTCCACGTAGAACCGATAAGTCCAGGGCGCGGAGCGCTCCGGCCGCGACTGGAGGGCCATCAGGTTCACGCCTCGGGCGCCGAAGGCTTGCAGGGTGAGGGCCAGCATCCCGGGCTTGTGGTCTACCAGCACGATCAGTGAGGTCTTGGAGCGGCTGGGGCCCACTGAACGGAAGTTGTCGGCCGTATCGGCCCGGGTGAAGGCGAGAAAGCGGGTCTGGTTGGTAGGATCGTCCTCTATGCGCTCGGCTAACG
Organism: Gemmatimonadales bacterium; assembly: GCA_050733075.1. Lineage (GTDB taxonomy): Bacteria > Gemmatimonadota > Gemmatimonadetes > Gemmatimonadales > GWC2-71-9 > CAVVWJ01. The sequence goes on along the minus strand of JBOHSD010000008.1, from coordinate 98,884 downwards.
GCACCAGGCCGTGGGCATCGGCCGCCGGCCTGGCCGCTATTGCGGCCAGGGCAGGGTTCTTTTCCTGAGCCACGATCTCGGCGCTGCCGGCGGTATCCCACGCGCTCACCAGCTCGGCGTCGGGCAGATGCTCTCCCAGCCAGATGCGGCACTGTCCCAGGGCCACCGGGTGGGAGAGTACCCGCCGGATCCCTGGCAGAGAAGCGCCGGGAATCGCCATGATCGTATGGTGCACCGGATGGAGGATCTCGTGAGTCAGGTGTAGCGTACCGTCGCCGAAGGCCTCGTGCAGCAGGTCATACGTCGTGGTGACCGAGCCGATGAGCGAGTTCTCTATCGGCAGGCACCCCACCTCGGCCCGCTGCTCGCGGACGGCTGCCAGGACATCCTTTACCTCCCGGCAGGGTAGAGCCTCGAGGTCGGGCCAGCGGCGGCGAGCCGCAGCTTCGCTGAATGATCCGTGAGAGCCCTGAATGGCCACTCGCATGACACGCTCCATGGTGAGTAAAAAAATGCCCCGCCGGCTGGAGCCGGCGGGGCGACGATGATCCGGGTCGGAAAGCGCTAACGCACTCTACCGGCACCGGACGAGCGTCGAGCCTCGCCGGCTGTGGTAAAGAAGAACCAGTAAATGTGCGCGGGAGCCATGGTGCGAACCTACGATGCCACTCGGAGTGTTGTCAAGAGGAGAGGAGCTTATCTTCCCCCGGTGCACCGCCTTCCAGCTGTCACCGGAGCCTTGCTTCTGCTCTTCCTGCCGGCCATTCCAGCCGACGGTTGGGCGCAGGGACTGCCTGCGTTCGCGCCGCTCAACCCGGTGGCAAGCTCGCGCACCGGCCTTTATTTCCAGCCGTACCGGGGCCCGTCGCCAGGGGGGTGGGCGGCCACGCTGGCGTTGGACTATGCCAGCGTCATCGAGCTCAACGAGACCTCGGCGGCGGATTATGTGCTGGATTCCGAGATTCTCCGCCTGGGTCTCGGGCTGAGCCGCGATCTGGGATCGGGGGCTTTCCTGGAGCTGGGCGCGTCAGCCGGCGGAATCTACCCTGGATTCCTGGACGGTTTCCTGGATTGGTACCACGATGGCCTGGGGATCAGGGTCGGGGAGCGTGAACGACGGCCCAGGGACAACTTTCTCTACCGCATCACCCTTCCGGATGGCAGGACGGTCAGCCGCAAGAGGAGCGGCTTGTTCCTGAGGGATGTCAGAGCGGGGCTCGGCGTGCGGCTCACCCCCAGGCTGCAGACGCTGGTTTCGGTAACCCTGCCTACCTCGTCCGGACCGGAGGGATACGGCCGCGGAGTTCCTTCGATCGGGCTTCTGAATACGCTGCGGGTGTCACTCAAATCCGATCTGGTTTACGAAGGAAGTCTGGGCCTGGGATTGACCCCCAAACATGGTGCACTTAGAGACCTTCAGCGTACCACCATGGCGGCACTCAGCTCTGGTTTGCGGTACCGGTTCGTGGGCAGCCACTCGCTTTATGCCAATGTGTTCTATCATTCTTCTTACTATAGTAATACGAGCTTCCCGGCACTCGACCGGCGGGAGCTTTCCCTGGACTTTGGCTGGCTCGTGGAACCTCGGGGGGGCGGGGAGTGGCGGTTGGGAATCACGGAAGACCTGGAACCCGGCGGGCCGGGGGTGGATCTGGTACTTCGGGTAGGGAGAACCTTCTAGACGGAGCTCACTTCTTCTGGCCGGCGAAGAGAAACTGTTCCATGTTCTGGTACAGGAATTCCTTGGCCTGGGGTTCCCGCAGGTTCAGTCCGTAATGGTTGATCAGCTGCTGTTGAGTCTTGAGCCATTCGCTCCAGCAAACACTGCAGATTTCATCATAGGCACGGCGGCCGAGCTCGTTCTGGAAGGGCTGGAATGCCATTCGATCCCGATCCAGCCCGCATCGGGTGCAGTGGAGTGTGACCATGGGGCAAGATAGACGTTCCCAAGAATGTGATCCAGTCTATTGGGAGATCCTCGACAATCCAGTAGAATGCTTCAGGAACTGAGGCGGCGTGGGTGCCGCTCGTCCTGTCGTAGGGCTCGGGACCCGCTGGCGGTGCCCAGTCCGGTCCCAATCCCGAACACGATGGCTGTAGTAAAGGTTACCAGGGGCAGCAGGACGGCTGGCCATGCCACCAGGGCGGCCAGGGAGCCTGCAACCAGGGGTGCAAAAGGAGAGTGGACAGCGTCCACGAACCGGAGGCGGCGGCGGACGAAGTTGCGGGCCAGAAAGTACCCAACGACTCCGGCGGCAAGACTCACAAGAATGTGCAGCATATCGAGTTCCCGGTCTGAGATGGCGACGTTGCGTTACAGTACGAAACGTTCCCAGGAAAGATTCACCGGCTGTTACAGAAAGCCGGCCAGGTACTGTGGTATGCGAATCGCGGGCGATAACGATACGGATCGTATCCTTGCCTAAGCTCTTTCAGGGAAGGAGCCCAACGATGCCTAGACATCCGACGGTGCTGGTGCCGAACATCGGGCCGATGGATCATGCGTGGGATTTGCTCGGCGAGTGGCAGGCCGAGTTCGAGCTGCCCGAGACCGAGTCCCCGGTGCACGGTAAGGTGACATTCAAATCATGGACTGACGCAGAGCTCCAGCTCGACCCCATCGAGGCGGCTATTGCCGGGATTCCGTCCAGCGTTCCCCTCGAGCGTGCCAGCGAGATCCATCTCACCGATGCTGGCGGCGGGGCCCTTCAATGGGTGCTCCATGCGCCATCCACCAACTGGTCGCTCCAAGCCACACTGTGGCCCGGTTCCCTGCACCTGTTCGTCCACGACGCGGACGACGACGAGGAGCAACTCTACCGCGCCCGTGCGACCCGGGACCAGGATTACTACCTCAGGAAGTATCCGCTGGACGCAATCTGAGGGCCCAGCAACCGGCGCCCGCCAGCTCCACGCTGGCGGGCGTTGTGGTCTCGGCTCCTACCACCGGACCGCCGCGCTCCCCCACATGAAGCCCGACCCGAATGCCGTCATGACCACCAGGTCGCCGCGTTTGAGCCGGCCGCTTCGGACGCACTCGTCCAGGGCTATCGGGATAGTGGCGGCAGTGGTATTACCGTACTGCATGATGTTGTTGTAGACCTGGTCATCGCGGAGACCGAGGTTCTTCTGCATGACTTCGGCTATGCGCAGATTGGCCTGGTGGGCCAGCAGCAATGCTACGTTCTCGACCGCCTGTCCCGCCGAGGAGAGGACCGCCCGGACCGATTCCGGCATCCGCACTACCGCATGACGAAACACCTCTCTCCCATCCATCTGGAGAAACTGCCGCCCCTCCTTGACTTGCTCGCACGACACTCTCGGATGGTACATGGATCCCGGGGTGTCGACCCACAGCTTCTCGGCGTGAGCTCCCTCGGAGTGGAGATCGAACGCCAGGATGCCCCCGTCGTCCGAGTCTGCCGGCCCCAGAACCGCGGCCCCGGCTCCGTCGGCAAAGATCACGGCAACGTGCCGCCCGGCGCTGGATAGTTCCAGGCCGGTGGACTGAATCTCCGACCCGACCACCAGGACCCGCCGGAACTGCCCCGTACGAATCCAGGCATCTGCCACGGACAGTGCATAGATGAACCCGCTGCACTGCGCGCGAACGTCGAGCGCGGGAATGGTGGCAATCCCGAGGACTCGCTGGAGGTAGACCCCGTTTCCCGGTGCGAAGTGGTCGGGGCTGGAGGTTGCATAGACGATGGCGTCCAGGTCGGCGGCCCCCACGCCGGCCATCTCGAGAGCGCGCTGGGTGGCCTTGAGGGCGAGATCGACTCCGGTCTCACCCTCCCGGACCCAGCGACGCTCCTGAATCCCGGTGCGGGCGCGGATCCATTCGTCGGTGGTATCCATGAGCCGGGAGAGCTCGTCGTTGGTCACTACCCGGTCGGGCACGGCGAAACCGGTTCCCAGAAATCGGGTGCGCGTCATCGGAGTTCCAGAGATGGTGAACCTGCTTCAGAGAGCTATCTTGACCCTTCAACCAAACATCCGCAAGCGAGCCGCGGGCGGGGTGCGGGGTTGCCCCGGATGCGCCGATTGCGCCCGAGCGCCCACCCCGCGGCCCAGATCCACACCAGCCACGAGCCAGCCAGGCCCATCCCCATGCTGCGCCAGGTCTCCCAAACGACACCAGCGGGAGTGAGCCACACTGGCCACCAGGCGTCGGGGCGAAGCCGGTGCCGCTCGATCACCCGGACGGCCGGGAAACCGGTCTGAAGCTGGCGGAGCACGCTAGCGCAGATGTGAGCCGACCCGGAAGGCACTCGCACCAGGTTCCAGACCATGCTGGTGGCGCCCCAGCCATGGCTGTCGCTCACCCCCACCACGAACCGGTTATGCCTGCGGGCGAGGGCCACGACCGAGTCTCGATCGGCGCGGGAGAGCTCATTCGCCTTGGGCGACGCGTTCACGATCTCGAAGCCGTCCAGGCCGGCCCGGATGAGGAGGTCCAGCCGTTCCCAGTGGTTTCGCCGGTACTCGGGCAGCGACGCTACCGACAGCGAGCCATAGGCCGAGTCGCTGATGGCGAGCAGAAGGAGCAGCTCATCCAGCGAACCGTTGTAGCGGCGCCGGTCCACCGGCAGAGTGTCGCCCAGGAGGATGATATGCGCCCGCCAGGCGCTGACCTCGATACCGGGGCAAAGGGTCGGGAGTCGGGAGTCAGGAGTCGGGAGCCTGGAGTCGGGAGTCACGCCCCGACTGCGACTCGCGACTCGTGACTCCTGACTCGTGACCCTCAACTCCCGACTCCCGACTCCTGACTCCCGACTCCCGACGTTGTGATCGGTGATAAACCCGGCATCGAAGCCGGCCCGCGCATGCCACCGCCGGTTCGCTTCGGCGTCGAAGCCACGCATCCAGGTGCCCCGAACATCGTGGGACACGTTAGTGTGGCTGTGGAAGTCCACCACGACATCATCCGGGCCGGTGCCGGCGAGCGACAACATCGGCCGGTGCCACAGCGCTCCCACGGCCACGAAGCCGGCGAACAGAGCCAGCCCGATGGCTGAGCTGCGAAGCTCCCGCAAGATGGAATGGCCGGCCGGAGAGCGGACGTCCTTGGCGAGCCGGTGCCGGAGCATCAGAGCCAGGCGCCAGACGACGTACAGCAGAAGGAGCCCGACGAGGAACCCCCACAGCCGGCTCATGCTCAGCATGGAGATTCCGTCCCACAATGTGAAGAGCGGCGCGAGCGCGAGGTAGAGCCAGGGAGCCTCGAGATGCAGAGAGGGGGGAACCGCACCGGAAACCGGGTCGGAGAGCCCCGCGACCGCTGCAAGCCGTGCCCCGAGGAGAACGGCAGTCAGGGCGAGCGGAACGACAAACCACGGCAGGACTCGTCGCCGGGTTGAGCTTCCTGCCTGCCATTGCTGGTGAGAGTGGGACAGCGATCTACTCGTAGCGGAGCGCTACGATCGGGTCCAGCTTTGCCGCCCGTCGTGCCGGCCAGATTCCAAAGAACAGGCCCACTGCCGCGCTGAAGGCAAACGCGATTCCGACCGCCATAGGGGAGATCAGGGTGTTCCACTGCATGACCCGGGACAGCAGCACGGCGGTGCCCACCCCAAGGAGAATGCCGAGCATCCCGCCCAGGAGACAAAGCGTGAGCGCCTCGGTGAGGAACTGCATCAGAATGTTCATCCGGGTGGCGCCGAGCGCTTTGCGAACGCCGATCTCCCGGGTGCGCTCGGTAACCGAGACCAGCATGATGTTCATGATCCCTATACCGCCCACCAGCAGGCTCACTGCCGCAATGCTGGCGAGCAGGCTGGTGAACACCTGGGTTGCCTCCTGCTGGGTAGTGAGCAGGTCCTGCTGGTTCCGGATGGTGAAGTCGTTCTCGGCACCGGGACGGATCTTGTGCTCCCGCCGGAGAATCCGCTCCAGGTCTACCATCCCCTGCTCTACCGGGACCCCATCGGCCACCTGAATCGAGAACGACCGCAGGCGATCGGTGCCGAACACCCGGTACTTCGCCGTCTGGAGGGGGATGAGGATCTGCTCGTCCGGGTTGCCGAAGCCGCCGGCGGCGCCCTTATCGCTGAGGACGCCGATCACCTCGAACCCGATCCCGCGGACCAGTAGGGTCTGGTTGATCATGCCGGCGGGGTTACCGCCCAGCATGCGGGGCACCGACGCGCCCAGAACTGCGTAGCGCCGGCGGGCTTCATCCTCCCCCGGCGTAAACATCCGGCCGTAGGGGACGCTGTAATTGCGGACCTCGGTGTAGTTAGCGGTGGTCCCGACCACGTTCACATTGCTGTTCTGGTTGCCGTACTTGACCTGAACCGACTGCTGCATCTCCGGCACGATTGCCTTGAGCAGCCGCCCGTCTCGCCGGAGGGCGTCGTAGTCATCGGTGCTGAGGATGGTTCGGTCGGCGGTCCGGATCCCACCCTGACGTCTCTGGCCGGAAAACACGGTAAATACGTTGGTGCCCAGAGCCGCGATCCGATCCTCGACCGCTTTCTGGGCCCCGCTGCCCAGCGCCACCATGGTAATCACCGCTCCCACACCGATGATGATGCCCAGCATGGTCAGCACCGATCGAAGCAGGTTTGCCCGGACCGATTGCAGCGCTACTCCGACGGTCTCACCGAGCAGCATCGCTAGGGGCTCGCTCGGCCGGCGGGCTGAGGGGCTTGTTGTTGCATGCCGGGCACCGCCCCGCCGCCGGTAATCCGGTTCAGGCGCTCGCGCATGTCCTGCTGCGACTGCACCAGGCTTGCGCTCGGGAGTACCAGGACCGAATCCGAGGCGGTCAGGCCTTCGATAATCTCGCTGTGATCGAAGTCGGTAAGCCCGGTACGGATCCACACCGGAGCTGGTTGTCCGTTCCGCTTGACGAACACGATGTAACGACCACTATCCGTGGGGCGGCGGGGCAGTGGGGTAGGGGGGCGGGCCTGAGCGCTGCTTGCAGACAGGCTGCTGCCGCTGCCCCGCTGCCCCGCAAGCATCTTCTGAACCTCGGCCGACGAGAGGCCGAGCACCTGCGCCGCAGAGCCCACATCTCTCGGGGTACGCAGCGCGGCGTTCGGTACCGCGAGCACATCGTCCCGGCGGCCGACATGAACCTCCACCTCGGCGTTCATGCCGGGCCGCAGCAGCCCCTCTTTGTTGTCGATGCGGACCAGCACCGGAAACATGGTGACGTTCTGCTCGGTCAGCGCCTGCGGCTCGATCTTGAGCACCGTGCCGCGGAAGGGGCGGTTGGGGAACGCATCGACCGTTACAGTGGCGTGCTGTCCCGGCTGGATCTTACCGATATCGGTTTCGTCCACCAGGGTGCGGACCTGCACCAGATTCAGATCGGCCATCTTGAGCAGCACGGTGCCGCCACCCACGTCGCTGGTCGGCGAGGAGATGACCTGCCCCCGTTCGACCTGCTTCTCGATGATCGTGCCGTTGATGGGTGCCCTTACGTTGGTGTCGTCGAGCTGGTCTCGGGCATTATCGAGTGCCACCCGGGCGCGGATGACCTCGGCGTTGGCGTTGGCGTGGTCGAGCAGCGCTTGCTCGTACTCCTGCTCCGTTATCGACTGCGATTTGAACAGCTCGTCGGCCCGCCGCTTCTGGGAGCTGGCGTTGGCGAGTCGCGCCTGGGCCACCTCCAGGTCTGCTTGCGCCTGGGCCACGGCGTTTCGCGGGATCCGGGGATCCACCCGAACCATCAGATCACCTCGCTTCACTACCTGGCCGGTCTCGACGACGAGGTCCAGGATCTCACCCGATGCCTTGGACTTCACCTCGACGGTAGTGTCGGGCTGGATGGCACCTGACGCCTGCGCCGACACTACGATGTCGCGCCGCTCTACCGGAAGGGCCAGGTAGGGGGGTGGAGGAGCCTCTTCCTTGCAGGCGGCCAGAAGCCCGAGCAGCGGGAATGTCATCCTGAGCGCTCCGCTCAGGGTGACAAGATTCGCGAGTATCATGTCCGCCTTGTCTCGAAATCCCGCTCCACTTTTCCATCCTTGAGATGCACCTGCCTCCGCGCGTGCTCGGCGATGTCGTGCTCGTGGGTTACGAGAACAATAGTCTGGCCGTTGGTATGAAGCGCCTCGAAAAGCATCATGATCTCCTCACCGGTGGCGCTGTCGAGATTCCCGGTCGGCTCGTCGGCCAGCAGAATGCTGGGCTGGTTCACCAGGGCCCGGGCAATCGCCACCCGCTGGCGCTGGCCGCCGGACAGCTCGTTGGGCCGGTGCTGCATCCGGTCAGCCAGCCCCACCCTGGTAAGGGCATCGATGGCCTGGGCGCGCCGCTCCCTGGCGCCAAGGCCGGCGTATACCAGCGGCAGCTCCACATTATGGAGACTGGTGGCCCGGGGTAGCAGGTTGAACGTCTGGAAGACGAACCCGATCTCCTGGTTACGGATGCGGGCGAGCTCGTCGTCCGCCAGCTCGGAGACCCGGTGCCCGTTGAGCCAGTACTCACCCGCCGTGGGGCTGTCCAGGCAGCCGACCAGGTTCATGAGGGTAGACTTGCCCGATCCTGAAGGACCCATCACGGCCACAAACTCGTTCTTGCGAATGGTGAGGTCCACCCCCCGCAGTGCCCGCACGATCTCGCCACCCATGTCGTACTCGCGCTGGAGGTTTCGGGTGACGATGACCGCGTCCCGGGGGACGTCGGCCGGCAGCATGGCCATCCGCTCTTCGGTATTCAGCAGGGTGCCGGTCAAAGATTCCGTCCGATCAGCGCTTCGAGCTGCGCCTTGGCGCGGAGATAGTCGTAGCGGGCGTTCACCACGTCTACCTCCGCCTGGTTGAGGGCTTCCTGGGACGTGAGGAGATCCACTATGGTCGATGCTCCGAGGCGGTAGCGCTCCTGCTGGACCCGCAGGTCCTCGGTGGCCGCGGCGACGCTGGTCTGGGTTATCTCGATCCGCGTGCGTGCCCCGTCCAGTTCGGCCAGGCGGGTGGTCAGCTCCGCCTGTACTTCACGCTGGGCCTCGGACGCGCTCGCCTCCGCCAGGTCGAGGTCTGCCTCCCGCAGGGCGACAGCGAGCTCGCGGTCGAAGCCGTCGAAAAGATTCCAGCGCAACGATAGACTGACCTGCCGCTGGTTGAGCAGATCGTACTGGTTGGACCTGCTTCCGTTCCAGCCAGTGTTGGCCGCTAGTGTCAGTGACGGCCAGTATCCCGCGCGGGAAGCGCGGGCGGAGGCGCGGGCCGAGGCGGCGGCGGCCGTGGCGCTCTGGATGCGCGGTGACCTGGATTCGGCTTCGATTCGCAACGCCTGGGTATCTATAGCCGGCAGAACCAGATAAAACGCCGAATCGTCGGCTGCGCGGACCCGGCCAATTTCTCCGATCAGCCGCGCCAGATTTGCCTCCGCAGTGGCCAGTTGGGCCTGGGTCGTGATCTGCTCCAGCCGGGCATTTCCCAGTGTTACCAGGGACCGAAGCGAGTCGGAGCGGGTTGCCGAACCGGCCCGGAGCTTGGCCACGGAAACCTTGAGCTGCTCCTCCGCTCGCCTGACGCTGGCCTCCCGCACCCGGAGCAACTGAGCGGCGGCCAGGGCATCGAAGAATTGATTGGTGGTAGCCAATGCCTGCTCGAAGCGCGCGTCTACCAGGGATGCCTGGGCCGCATCTTCACTGGCGCGAGCCGCCCGCCTCTCGCTCCCGCGCCGGAAGCCGGTGAACAGGTCCAGGCTGGCGGAGAGCGACGTGCTGAGGCTGCGGTTGCTGGAGTTGCCGCTGGTGAGCTGACCGGTGGCCGGATCGATGCGCGAGGTACCCTCGGAGAAGAAGTCGCTGGCTGAAGAGCTGGCGGACAGAGATGGGAGGTAGGCTCCCAGCGCGCTCCGCCGCCGAGCTCCGGCGGTGCGCACGTCGCCCGCGGCACGTACCACAGCCGGCTGGACCCGCTCGGCCCGTCGGATCGCCTCGGCCAGACTGACCGCCGGCGTCTGCGCCACCGCCCTCGCGGCGCCGGGCGGCGATAGCAGCAGGGTGGGAATTGCAATCAGGAGAGGACGTTTGAGCATTGGCCTGGGCCCCAGAGCTTCCAGTCTTCGGAGACAGGTGACCAAACGAAGCGATTTCACCAAAGTTTCAAGCAGAAACGCACCTTCTGAGAAGGATTCCCCGCCGCGACCGCCGGTCGCAGGTCAGCGGTCGGTGCGTCGGCGGAAGGCCTCCCGCCCGGCGCCCAATGCGAACCAGGCGCAAACCGCGGCCACGGCGTAGGCCGACTCCCGGGGCAGGGCTAAGAACAGGAGCCCCAGGGCAATGAACATCGCGCTGATGGGACCAAATACCGACCGGCGCGCGTGGCTCGCCACCGCTCGAAGCACCAGGACGGCCCGCTGGCGCCTCTCGCGCCTGCTTCGATGATACTCAGCCGGAGCCTCTTCGGCGCTCTGACGGGTCAGGGCAAGGGGGAGCGCCTTGCTGATCCTGCGGGGAACCCGCAGGGGGCGGCCGGCCACCTCCCGGCTCCGGGCGACATCCCGGCGAAACTGCCTCTGCATGGCCTCTGCCAGACCGCTATCGTCGATCAGGACGTCCAGCTCGTAATTGCCCAGCAGGCTGGAGGGGTTGAGGTTGCTGGATCCGATCCGGGTCCAGCGGTCATCACACACGATGGTCTTGGCGTGCAACATCGGTCCCTCCCACTCGTAAATGCGCACCCCGCTGCGGAGCAGGTCGCGATAGCCGATGCGTGAGAGATTGCGGATGAACGGGAGATCGCTGGTGCCGGGCACCAACAGGCGAACATCGACCCCGTCGCGTGCCGAATCGCGGAGCGCCTGAAAGAGGCGGGGTGGAGCTACCAGATAGGCGTCCGTGATCCAGAGGCGCTCGACACTGCCAGCGGCGAGGAGCTCGATGACCCGGTAGGCCCGCTCACGCCCGGGCTCGCCGCTGATGACGCGCACTTCGGCGCCCCCCTGGGGTGGGACCACTCCCGCTACCTGTACCTGCGGCACCTCACCACCCGCCATTTCCCAGAGCCTCGCAAAGCTCTGATCGAGCACGGCTGCCACCGGACCCTGAAGCTCCACTGCCGTGTCACGCCACGGCTGGCCGCCGGAGGAACCGTCTCCAGTCCACTCACATCCGATACAGAGGCCACCGATTACGGCGCGAGATCCGTCAGCCACGACGAGCTTACGGTGATTACGGGAGATGTTGCTGACCACGTCGATCAGTCGGGGTGGGTGAAAGGCGCGCACCTCGACCCCCGCGCTCCTCAGGTGCCGCCAGAAGCTCCGACTGGTGCCGGCGGAGCCCAGCCAGTCATACAGGACCCGCACCGGAATCCCATCGCGGGCGCGGGCGGCGAGCAGCTCCGCAAAGCGCCAACCCGCCTCATCGCTCCGAATGATGTAGTTCTCGAAATGGATCCAGCGGGTTGCCTGCGCGATGACCTGGAGCATGGCCCCATAGGTATTCGGGCCATCGATCAGCAGCTCGACCCGGTTACCGGGAACGGGTCGCCCGCCGGCAGCTCGGTTGACAGCGCAAGCGACGGACTGCTCTGCCGGACTGATGCGGTTTTGCGTCACGGAACTCCGAGTCCGAGCCTTTGCTCGTGAGGACGGAGCGCGGCGAGAACGAATGCGACGTGGTCGTCGAGCGGGACTCCCAACTCCTCGGCTCCGCCTATCACGTCTTCCCGGCTGACCCCTCGGGCGAAAGCCTTGTCCTTGAGCTTCTTCCTGACGCTGGAGACCTCCAGATCCCGGAAGCTGCGGGAGGGACGGACCAGGGCACAGGCCACCAGAAACCCGGCCAGCTCGTCTACCGCGAAAAGGGCCCGGGCCATCGGGGTGTCGCGGGGAACGCCGGTATAGTTGGCGTGGGCCAGAATGGCGCGCTGCATCGGCTCGGGAAATCCTCCCGCCGCCAGCACCCGGACCCCCTCGGCAGGGTGCCCCTCCGTGGCGGAGTGCTCCGAGTTGGGAAACCGCTCGTAATCAAAGTCGTGCAGCAGGCCAACCAGACCCCATATGTCAGGGTCCTCGCCGGCGCGCTCCGCCATGGCCCGCATGGCGATCTCTACCGCATACATGTGCTTACGGAGGGCGTCAGAAGCCGTGTACTCGTGCATGAGCCCAAGGGCACGGTCGCGGGTCCAGGTCATGATACGTCCTCGAGGCCAATGTAGACTACAAGCGTGAACGGTAAACGGTAAACGGTGAACAGGATGGTGGGGCAGGACCCGTTCACTGTTCACCGTTCACCGTTCACCGTTCACGTCCTACTGCTGCGGTGATTGCGGATACCCGGCCGAAAGCGCAACCCGGCTGGCGAGCTCCCCGTCGAGGCTGATCTCGAAAGCATACTGTCCCGGGCGGGGCAAAGGGACGTCGAACACCAGCACGGCTCCGGCCTCGACGTCGACCACACCGGCGGGGGGCTCGCCGAACTGCACGGTGCCTTCGCCCCCCAGGAGCTCGGCCCCGGCGCCGTCCACGAAACGAATGCGGATGGTGTGAACCCCGATCTCGGTGCGCCTGCCGCGTACCCTGAGCACCAGGTGGGTCCGGGGGTAGACTGCCGGGAAGTTCGAGAGCCAGACGTGCTGGAACATGCCCAGCACGCTGAGCTTGCCCTGCTGATCGATGAGGGCATAATCGGCCACCACGGCAAAGTCGAGGTGCAGGGCTCAGCTGACTCGGATGGACGTGATCACGTCGTTCTGCCTGATCTGATTCACGACGTCCATCCCGTCGGTGACCTGGCCGAAAACGGTGTGGACCCGATCGAGGTGGGGCTGGGGTGCGTGAGTGATGAAGAACTGGCTGCCGCCGGTGTCCTTCCCCGCGTGCGCCATCGACAGGGTGCCGGTGCTGTGTTTGTGGGTGTTGAGATGGGTTTCACACTTGATCTTGTAACCCGGTCCGCCGGTGCCGACCCGCGGATTGGCCGGCTCCTTCGAAAGCGGGTCGCCCCCCTGGATCATGAAATTGGCGATGACCCGGTGGAACCGGGTGCCATCGTAGAACTCGCTGTTGGCCAGCTTCTCGAAGTTGCCGACGGTGCCCGGCACCTCGGTGTCGAACAGCTCGGCCTTGATGGTGCCTTTACTGGTCTCGATTGTTGCGCTCTTGGCCACGGATGTCCCCTGTACGGAAAGTGTGGCTCATAATGTAACCGATGCGGCCGCAGATGAGCCCGGAAGGAGGCAGATACTCCGGGCTCGATTCGGGATTCTTAAAATGCCGGAACCGCCGGCCGGAGCGACTCCAGTGTAGCAATCCACGACCCAACGTCGTCGGCTGGCTGGCTGCAGCTCGTACCCGCGCAGGCGTAGCCCCGGGGAGTCCGGCCCGCGGCCACCATCCCTTTGAGTGCCGACGGCAGCGGCCGTGCATCGGCCTCGCCTGCAACGATCAACTGCACCACGCGCCGGGGCAGGAAGCCGGCCAGGGCCGCCTGATGCATGGCCTGGGCGCCCGAATCACTCGAGTCGCCCACCACCACCAGGTGGGTCACCGGATTCAGGTGCCAGTCCACTGCCAGGAGGTAGGTGGCGGCGTAGAGGCCGAGCTCGCGTGCCCGGCCCGCGAACGCCCGCAGTAATTCCTGTCCCCGGGTCTTCCAGCGGTCTTGGCCGGTAAGCTCGTGCAATCGGGCGCAGACGATGCCTGCCACCCCGTTGGGAGATGGGGTGGGAGTGTCCTGAACCGGCTTGGCCCTCGCCGGCAGAAGACCGGCTTCACCGGTGCGACTTCGCGCCGTGTCGAAGAGGCCTCCGCCATCGAAGTCCCAATGCTCAGTCCAGACCCGATCCATCACGCCCTCGCTCCATTCCAGCCAATCGCGATGGCCGGTCACCTCGTATGCCTCGACCGCAGCCGCGGCGGCCTGGACCTGATCGTCGAGCAGCCCCCCGATTCCGCCTGGAGTATGGGTGAGTGCGTCGCCCCTGCCGCACTCCTGCCGCAGCCGGGTCAGGGTCAGCAGTGCATGCTCCCGGCACCACCGGTCACCCAGCACGGCTCCGGCGCGGAGCATGGCCGACGCCATCATGGCGTTCCAGTTGGTGTACCGGGTCCGATCTATGAACGGGGCCGGCCGCTCCGCCCGCGACGCACGCAGCTTCTGCCTGGCGGACTCGAGCAGGGTCTCGACCACCTCCGCACTCCGGCCCGTACGCGACGCGATGGCTCTAACGGAGGCCGAGATAAAGAGGACATTCTTCCCCGGATGGTGCTGCATCTCGCCGGCGGTGCCGATGTCGTAGTACGCGGCCGCCACCTCGAATTCCTCCGGTGCGAGGACCGCGACAGCCTCCTCCCTGGTCCAGGTGAAATAATCGCCGTCATCGTCCAGTCCGACATCGGCGTCCTGGCTGGCGGCGTACCCGCCCCGCGGATCGGCCATCACCTCCCGCACCCAGCGTATGATCCCTCTCGCTACGTCGGCGTATTCCTCATTGCCGAACAGGACACGGGCATCGAGATATGTCTTCAGCAGCTCGGAGTTGTCGTACGACATCTTCTCGAAGTGGGGCACGATCCAGCGGGCATCCACGCTGTAGCGGTGAAAGCCGCCGCCCAGCTGGTCGCACATGCCGCCGCGGGCCATCCCCTGGAGAGTCCGATCGATGACGGCCCGGATTTGATCCGACGGTTGATCGTACCAGCGGTGGAGCAGCAGCGTCAGCGCCGCGGGGTGAGGGAACTTCGGCTCGCTGCCGAACCCGCCATTGACCGGATCGAAAACCCGGATCATCTGATCTACCGCTTCGTCTAGCACCGCGGGCGAGATCTCACCCGGCGCTCCCTCGTCCAGGTTCTCATCCAGGACCAGCCGGATGGCCTGAGCCTGGGCCTGCACCTGCTCGCGGCGTCCTCGGTACGCGTCCAGCACGCTGGCGAGCACCGAGCGGAACCCAGGACGTCCGTACTTGCCATCGGGTGGGAAGTACGTGCCGCCGAAGAACACCTCGCCTCTGGGGGTGAGGAAAGCGGTGAGAGGCCAGCCTCCCTGGCGGGTGAGTGCCTGTACCGCGCGCTGGTAGCGGGCATCGACGTCCGGACGCTCGTCGCGATCGACCTTGATGCATACGAAGTGCTGGTTCAGGAAGGCCGCCAGATCGGAGTTCTCGTACGACTCGCCATCCATCACGTGGCACCAGTGACACCAGACCGCGCCGATATCGAGCAGCACCGGCTTGTCGGCCGCCGCTGCCGCGGCGAATGCCTCATCTCCCCAGGGGAACCAATGAATCGGCTGGTGAGCGGCGGACTGGAGATAGGCCGAGGGCGAACCAGCCAGACGGTTGGTGGTCATTGATGTAATTTACGCCCCCGTACCGGGGGTAAAGTGATCATCGACCCAAGGAGCAATATGTCCGGTCTGGGCGAGTGGATTACGGCGGGGGGCGGCAGCGGCATCATGGCTCTGGCGGTCGCCGCCCTGTTCGGCCTGCGGCATGCTACCGACCCCGACCATCTGACGGCGGTATCTACCCTGGTGCTCTCCGGCGGGCGAGACGGGGCCAGGTGGGCCGGAGCGCTCGGCCTGGCCTGGGGCCTGGGGCATGCCACGACCCTCCTGATTTTCGGGATCCCGGTGGTGCTCTTCCGGCGTCATCTCCCTGAGGCCCTGCTAAGGGGCGCGGAGGTGATGATAGGCGGGGTGATCATCCTCCTGGCCTTCCGTCTTCTGGTGCGCTGGCGCCGGGGCTACTTCCACAGCCACCCCCACAGGCATGGCGGCTTGCAGCACTCCCACCCCCATGCCCACGAGGGCGGCAAGGGGTGCCATTCGGCCCCGCACACACATTCTCATGGTGAAGACCTGGGCCGCTCACCGCTCGCGGCGTTCGGGATAGGTCTGATGCATGGGTTGGGTGGCTCCGGGGCGATGGGGATTCTGTTGGTGGGTGCTGCTTCGAGTCAGGTGGGTGGCATTACGGCTCTGGTGCTCTTTGCTGGGGCAGCGGCTGCCGCGATGGGGCTGGTCTCGTCGGCCTTTGGCTACGCGCTGGCGCGGGAGCCGGTGGCACGTCGGCTCACGACGGTCGTGCCGCTCCTGGCGCTGGGCAGCCTTGCGTTCGGGGCATGGTATGTTCTGGAGGGCTCGAGATGGTCAGGATGAGTGGAGCCTAGGGGCCCGGCGGGAGTGGCTTGATCTCCACTCTGCGGTTGGCGGCACGGCCCCGGGGAGTGGTGTCCGGGGTGCGCGGCATGGTGCTGCCATATCCTCTCGCCACCACCTGCTGGAAAGGCACACCCTTCGCTATGAGATAATTCCGGACCGCCTCGGCTCGCAGGGTTGAGAGATACTGGTTGTCGGCCGGAGTGCCGGCATTGTCGGTATGGCCGCCGATCTCGACCCGCAAGCTGGGGTTGGCCAGCAGCACCTTGGCAATGGAGTCGAGCTCCACGTACGAGCCGGGTTGAAGCCGGGCGCTTCCAATCCCGAAGGAGACCCCCTCCAGAACCATCGGCGCGCCGGCCGGTGGACCGGGAGCTGGTGTCTGTGCGGCTCTCGGCGGCACGTTGGTGGTGTCCGGCCGGCCGGCTCCGGCCGCCCTCCCCTGCTGTCCCGGCGCGCAGCCGCTGGCGTTGACCGGAGCGCCGGTTGGGGTCCGGGGGCATCGATCGATACCGTCGAGCACACCATCTGCGTCCTCGTCTCCAGGACAACCCAGCGCGTCCACCACCGCCCCTTTCGGCGTATCGGAGCAACGGTCGAGCCCGTCGGGGATGCCGTCTCCATCGCTATCCCGGGGACAGCCGCTCGGGTCTACCAGCACGCCGGACGGAGTGTCCGGACACTTGTCCACGCCATCCGGTATGTTGTCCCCGTCGCTGTCGCTGGGACACCCGGCCGGGTCCACCGTGGCACCAATAGGCGTGTTGGGGCAGCGGTCGATCCCGTTGGCCACCCCGTCGCGGTCGCTGTCGGAAGGGCAGCCGGAGGCGTCTACCTGTGCAGCGGGCGGCGTGTTTGGGCAACGATCGCGGTTGTCCTGGACCCCGTCGCCATCGCTATCAGGGATCGGCTTGCTACCCAGCATGAAGCTGAGGCCGACGTTAAGGCTGTAATTCGAGAACCGGACCGGCTCCTCGATGTCGGGCCCGCCAGGGGTCGGGTTCGGGCTGGTGGTTGTACCCCTATTCGGGTGGACTACGCCTTCGGCCCGCAGCATCAGCAGCGGAGTCAGGCCGATGCGAGCTCCCACACCTCCCACCAGCGTTGTGGTGGTGCCGCAGATTCTGGCACCGGGGTCGTCGCAGTCGTCTCCGTACTTGGTTCCGCCGATTCCGAGCTTTGCGTAGCCCGAGCTCGTGGGTCCAAACAGCACGTTGTACAGCAGGGACACCGAGGCCGTCTTGACACCCACCCCGATATCAGCGGTCTTGGCCGTCGGGCTCGCAGTGGAACCCTCAGCCTCGACCGAAAAGTTGAGCGGGAGCCAGAGGCCGATTCGCGCCAGTCCTCCCACTGCGTTGCCCAGCTCGGCCGTTTCCCCATAGGACTCGTAAGCCCCTGCCGCGCCCAGCTCAAAGAGATACCTGCGCTCCTGCGCCTCCGCGGCCGAGACGCACCACAGAGTCCACACAAGAACGCCCGAGTGCCGCAGCGCCCGGGCCAATCCCCCGGCGGAAAACCGATAGGCTCGCATCGGTCAAATAGATAGGGTCGAGAGGACGGCCTGACAAGGAGCAGCCTCACATCCCCTTGGTCCCCTTGGCATCCGCTTTCGGCGTCACTACGATTCGCGGCGGTTGCCCGGTTGGATCTCGCAAGAAGGGTGTTCATGGTCATGCACGTGACAATCCAGTACTGCGTGGTTTGAAACTACCGTCCCCGAGCCGCCGGTCTGGCGGCTGAGTTGAAGCAAGCCTATCCCGAGGCCGAGGTCCGGCTGGTGGAATCGTCAGGCGGTTTGTTCGAGGTCACTGTAGACGGCCAGCTGGTATTCTCGAAGAAAGCGTTGCGGCGTCATGCCGAGCCTGGAGAGGTCCTGAAAGCAATCCGGCAGGTGAGAGGCGGTAAGTGACCCATGCGCATCGCCATCTCAACCGGAGGCGGTGACGCTCCCGGACTGAACGCAGTGGTTCGTGCTGTGGTGCTGTCGGCGCATCACCGCGGATGGCGGTGCTATGGAATCCAGCGCGGATACGAGGGACTTCTCAGCTTCAACGGTGTCGTTCCTCTCGGCCCGGCGCAGGTACGCGGCATAACCCACCTCGGCGGCACCATCCTGGGCACCACCAACCGCGGCAATCCCTTTCGTTACGTCATGCGAAATGCCCAGGGCGAGGAGTACGAGGTCGACCGCTCCGACGACCTCGTCGCCGCCTTTCAGGCCAGCGGCTTCGACGCGCTGGTCTCGATCGGGGGCGATGGCAGTCTCCAGATCTCCTACGAGCTCTGGAAGAAGGGACTTCCCGTCGTCTGCGTCCCCAAGACGATAGACAACGACGTGAGCGGCACCCAGCGCTCCTTTGGATTCGATACGGCAGTCAGCACCGCCACCGAAGCGATTGACCGGCTCCACTCGACCGCCGAAAGCCACGACCGCGTCATGGTGGTCGAGCTGATGGGGCGCTACGCCGGCTGGATCGCCCTGTACAGCGGGCTATCCGGCAGCGCCGACGTCATCCTCCTGCCCGAGATTCCGTTCGACGTGGAGAAGATCATCGCCAAGATCCGGAGCCGTGAGGCTGCCGGCCGCCGCTTCAGCATCGTGGTGGTGGCGGAAGGCGCGCGGTCCAAGGACGGAGCCGTGGAGCTGGTCGAGCGCCGGGGGGTGGGCACCGTCGACCGGCTGGGCGGCATCGCCAGCAAGGTGGCCAGGGCGATCGAGCACCACACGGGGAAGGAAACCCGCACCCTGGTGCTGGGCCACCTGCAGCGGGGGGGATCGCCGACCACGTACGACCGGTTACTGGCACTTCGCTTCGGCGCGGCCGCAGTGCGGGCGGTGGCCGAGGGCGCATTCGGGGTCATGGTTGGCCTCAAGGGGTCGGGAATCGAGCAGGTGCCGCTGGAGGAGGTCGTCGGCCGATCGAAGAACGTTCCCCTCGACTCGGACACGATCGCCACCGCGAGGGAGCTTGGTATCAGCCTGGGGGACTAGTGTGGACGGTGAACGGTGAACGGTGAACGGTGAACGGTGAACAGTGGACCGACGGTGCCCAGCCTATCCCGAAACTCCCGCTCATGAGGTCGTGGACCTCCTCCACGGCGAAACCATCGCCGACCCCTATCGTTGGCTGGAGGACGGCGATGCCCCCGAGACCCGCCGCTGGACCGAACAACAGAACGCCATCACCCAGGCCCATCTGGCCGCGGTGCCGGGCAGGGAGCGCATTCGCAGCCGGCTGGAAGAGCTCCTCGCCATCGGCGCTCTCGAGGTGCCAACGCCGGTGCGGGGGCGCTACTTCTACCTCCGCCGCGAGGGGCGGCAGAACCAGCCCGTGCTCTACTGGCGGGACGGCGTCGAGGGAACCGACCGCATCGCGGTGGACCCCAACGCCCTGAACCAGCTGGGCACCACTGCCCTCGACTGGTACTACCCCAGCAAGGACGGCCGGCTCCTGGCGTACGGGCTCTCGGAAGAGGGTAACGAGGAGAGCGTGCTGCACCTGCTGGAGGTGGAGGCGGGGCGGCACCTGCCCGACCGTATTCCCCGGATGCGTGCCGCGGCTCTGGCCTGGATGCCGGACGGCCGGGCCTTCTATTACACCCGCTACCCGGCAGCCGGCGAAGTGCCCCCCGGTGAGGAGCACTACCACCGCGCCATCTACTTCCACCGGCTGGGGACCGATCCAGCCGGCGACCCGCTGATCTTCAAGCCGGCCGAGAAGGAATATTGGCCCGGGGTGGATGTCTCGCCCGATGGGCGGTGGCTCCTGATCAGTGTGGCCCGCACTTTCGACCAGACCGACTTGTATATCCGGGATCTTGTCTCCGGTGGCGAGCTCGTGGAGGTGGCCCGGGATCTGCCGGCCTCCTTCGATGGTGAGATCGCCCACGGGCGGCTATTCCTGCGCACCAACCTGGACGCTCCGAATTACCGGCTCTACCGGGTGGATCCGGAACATCCGGAACGGAGCGCGTGGCACGAGATCGTTCCCTCTCGGGATGGCGCCGTGCTGGAAAGCGCCGCAGTCGCCGGAGACCACCTCGCGCTGAGCTATCTCGAGCGCGCATCCTCGCGGCTCCGCCTCACCGATCTCGAGGGTGGCTCGCTCCGTGATATCGCGCTTCCTGTGCTCGGCAGCCTATTCGGCATAGGTGCCGAATGGAATGGGCACGAGCTGTTCTATGGGTTCTCGTCCTACACCGTGCCGCCCAGCGTATATCGCATGGACCTCTCCTCCGGTGATTCGTCGCTGTGGCAGCGGGTGAAAGCGAGCGTGGATACCTGCCGGTACGAGGTCCGGCAGGTGAGCTACCCCTCAAAGGACGGCACTCCGATCTCCATGTTCCTGGTGTACCCCACCGGCCTGGAGCGGCAGGGCCAGAACCCTACTTATCTCACCGGCTATGGCGGCTTCAATATCAGCATGAGCCCGGCATTCTCCCGCTCTCTGCTTCTCTGGCTCGAGCACGGTGGGGTCGTCGCCATTCCCAATGTCCGTGGAGGAGGTGAATACGGGGAGGGCTGGCATCAGGCGGGGATCCTGGGGAGCAAGCAGAACAGCTTCGACGACTTTATTGGGGCGGCGGAGTGGCTGGTCCGGGAAGGGTATACCAGCCCCGAGCGGCTGGCTGCCGCGGGAGGCTCCAACGGCGGATTGCTGGTGGGCGCGGTTCTCACTCAGCGGCCCGATCTGTTCCGTGCCGTTCTGGCCCAGGTCCCGCTGCTGGATATGCTGCGTTACCACCGGTTTCTAATCGCCCGGCTGTGGATTCCTGAGTATGGCTCGGCCGACGATCCGGAGCAGTTTCGCTGGCTGCGGGCATACTCGCCGTATCATCAGGTAAGGAAAGGGGTACCGTATCCTGCCGTCATGCTCGCCACGGCAGAGAGCGATACCAGGGTGGATCCCATGCACGCCCGCAAAATGGCAGCCCGACTTCAGGCGGCCACATCGGGCGAGCGCCCGGTGCTTCTCCGCCTCGAGGGCAAGGCTGGACATGGAGCAGGCAAGCCCATCTCGAAGGTGCTGGAAGAGCTCACCGACAGCTGGGCCTTTGTTTTTTCGGAGCTGGGGTTGAGGTTTGACGGGAGCTAGGAGCCAGGAGCGGTTGGACTGCGAGCTCCCAGCTCCAGCCTACACTATGCAATTACCCAAGGGACCAGCCGCTAATGACTCATCATTCCCGTCCTGCCTCGGTCACGATGCAACGCCCAGCCGAGTGGCTGGCAGTTCTCCGGATTGTGGTGGGTCTCTACTTCGTGAAGTCGCTGGTCACCAAGATGAGCTTTGTCATGCTGGGCGGCGTGTTGCCGGTTCCGGCCGTCTCGGAACGGTGGCTCTCGGTCATGCCCAAGATCGTGGCGAGGCAGGCCTCGGAAAACCCGCTGGCCTTCTACAAGCACTTTCTGGAAGGAACCGTTCTCCACAACAGCAACACCTTCGCGCAGTTGACTGCCTGGGGAGAGACCGTGGTGGGCATCGGACTCACGCTGGGGTTGCTGACCGGATTGGCGTCTCTGGTGGGGCTCGTCCTGGTGACCAACTACGGTTTGGCAACCCAGTGGATGTCACCCGGTCAGCAAGGCTTTCACCTGGTGCTCTGCTTTCTCATGCTGGCGTTCTTCTTCGCTCGCGCGGGGCGCACTTGGGGCGTCGATGCGTGGTTGGCACGGCGGCATTCCCGGTCGCTGCTGACCCGACGTCCGCTGGGGTGACAGTCCGGGAGCTACCGCAGGATTCGGGGGGTGGAACGCAGGCCGCCGACCACTCCATCGGCCTCGCAGTGGGCCTCCTCCTCGCTGTAGATCAGGCAGAACACTCCGTCTGACCTCCAGCGATCGTACCACAGGCGCATGGCGATCCGGTCCTGGGCCGAAAACCTGGTAGACGGCAGGTCGTCGGTATAGAGCGCGATGTGGCTATGGACTGTTCCCGACCAGGTGGGCGGGCCACACTGCTCGACGGAAGCCGTAGCGGAGATCCCCAGTGAGTCGGCGCCCTCTGGCTCCAGCGGAACCACAGCAGACACGAACACCGAGTCATTCCGGATCGAGGCGGCCAGGCAGGCGACCCGCTCCTCTCGCGCGGCGATGCTGGCCCTCCACAGAGCCCGCAAGGCGACTCCGGCGCTCTTGCTGAATCGAAACGATGGTTTCCCGGGTTTGATCTCATGCTGTGCCGCCAGGTGAGCCGCTGACCCCTGGATCGAGAGCGAGGCCAGGGCAAAAACCCCTTGCAGCAGCAATCGCCTCAGTAGCGAGACCGGGGGAAAAGCACCGCTCCCCGGGGCCCTTCGATTTCGCAGATGACCTCGCTGGCGCTATAGAGAAGGCAGAAGATTCCGTCGACCTTCCAGCGTCTCCACCACAGCATCATGATGCCGCGGTCCGCGCCCGAGAAGAGAGAATAGGGCTGCCGGCCGTCGCGCAGCGCCACGTGGGTGTGCACCGTGCCCCGCCACCGGGGCGGGCCGCACATGTCCAGTGAAGCGCCCGCCGAGATGCCCAGTGAGTCCGACGCCCCGGGCTCGAGCTCAAGCACGCCCGTAATGCGCACCGTATCGCTCTCGATGGAGCCGGCCAGGCAGGCGACCCGTTCTGCCTTGGCTTCTGCGCTCGAATCCCACAGCCGGTGCAGCTCGGACACTGCGTTCCCCTCGAACCGAAACGCACTCGGGACCCGGGCGGCGGCGGCGCCGGCAAGCAGGAGACCGAGCGCTCCGATTCCCAGCAGGCCGGCCGCTGATGGCATTGACGCTGGTCAGGCGGCTAGAGACACGGCGGGTCCGATCTCGACCCCCCAGGGGGTCTTTCCGACCGGTATTTTCTTCACGACCTCGAGCTTCTGGGTATCCACCACGGATACGTCGTTGGATGGCCCGTTGGCGGTGTAGAGCTTGCGTCCGTCCGGCGTCAGAGCGATTCCCCAGGGGCGCTGGCCGACCGGTATGGTGGCCGCAACCGTATTGGTGGCGGCATCGATCACCGAGACGGTACCGCCCCGCCCGTTTGCCACGTAAACCCGCTTGGCGTCGGGCGACACCACGACGCCCATCGGTCTAGAGCCCTTCGGCAGCTCGATGACCTTGATGGCTTTACGGGCAGGGACGTCGATGACCCAGACCGTGCCATCGATCTCGGAAGTGGCGTACGCCAGGCTGCCATCGGGTGTGAAAGCTAGGTCTCGAGGCCTCTTCCCCACGCCCACCTGGCCGATGACCTTACCTGCCCGGGTATCGATGAGCGTCAGGTTGTGGTCGGTTTCACCGGTTATCCAGACGACGGCTCCATCGGGCTGCAGTCTGACTCCTTCCGGCTCCCGCCCCACGGCAAGAGTCGCTCGAACCTTCCCACTCGGAATATCCACTATCGAGGCCGTGTGAGCATCCTCGTTCGAAACGAAGAGGGTGGTGCCGTCCCGGCTGATGTCGAAGGTCTCCGGGTCTGACCCGCCGGGCAGGACCCGCGTCACCTGCCGGCTGGCGACGTCCACCACCGCGACCCCGTCCTTGCTCTTGTCGGTGGTGAGCTTTTCACACTCCTCATCCGGCATGGTGGGCGGGCACTTGGGCGAGCCGCTGAGGGCCACGAACACGGTCTTACCGTCGGGTGCGACTCGAACCCCTCGAGGCCGGGTTCCGACCGGAATGGTGGCGACCACGCTATCGGTTCTAGTGTCGATGACGCTCAGGTTCTTCGAGTCCTCGTTGGTGACGTAGGCCAGGTCGCCGGAAGGCGCCGCAGCCGGTGTAGCAGCGGCGGTGTCCGCCCGCGCGGCCGGGCGGCGTTGCTCCTGGCCGCAGCCGGCGATGAGCGCGCCGGCGAAGAGGGCCGTCAGGACAACCGGGAGTTCGTCAGTGTTATTGAGCATCGAAGATCGCCTTGTCATGGTTTCGGGTTTGGTCGAGTCCCCGGATCTGGCCGCGCCCCACGATACCGGTCAGAATAGCCCCATCGAGATCCGCCTGGTCCAACCTGGCGCCGGTCAGGTCCGCTCCCGAGAAATCGGCCTGGATCAACTCGCTGTTCCTCAGGTCGGCCCCCCGTAGGCGGGACTTTCTGAGAGTAGCGTAAGACAGGTCGGCCTTGAAGAGGTTGGCGCCCGACAGATCCGCCCTGCTCAGGTCCGCACCCACGAGGGTGGCGCGCATGACCCCCATGGATTGATTGCCGGGATCGGCCCCCAGGTTGGCGTTCCGCAGGTTGGCACCCACGAGCTTGGCGGCACGCAGGTACCCGATTATACGGGTACCGGCGAGTTGGGCGCCGCTGAGGTCGGCCGATTCGAGGATGGTGGCGAAGAGACTGGCGCCCTCGAGATTGGCACGCTGGAGATTGGCCCGGCGGAGCACGGATCCATCGAGGTTTGCCTTGGGCAGGTCGGCGCCGGTGAGCACCGCGTCGGTTAGATCGCAGGTGAAGAGGTTGGCGCCGGCGAGCCTGGTGCCCGCCAGCCGCGCGCCGGTCAGGTTGCCGCGCTTGAAGTCAACCCCGTTCAGATCCAGCCCGCTCAGGTCCGTTCGCGAGAAGTCGGGCGGGCGTTCACCGGTCGCGGCGGCGAGCCGGTTCCTGACCTGTTCCACCGTCAGGCGAACAGTGGGGCTGTCGGCGGCGAACCCGTTAGCGTGAGCCCCTACTCCGATCCTCTCCAGCGCAGCAGCATGAGATGCTGTGGCCAACATGAGCAGAGCAGGAAGCGTGAAGACCAGCGGGGTAGACATTCCCGGAATCTACTCGATTCTGTGAGTGATCTAAGTGCCCGGCTTCAGCGCGGGCCGCCCGGGAGCGAGCTCGGCATCGCTCCGTCCCTTGACATAGGCATAAATCTTCTCGATGGTCGGCAGCTCCATTCCCAGCGCGCACCATGAAGGCATGCCATTAGCCGGCCGCCCGTCGCAGACGGTCTGGATGAAGGCCTCCCTGGTGCTCACCCGCCCCTCCGGCTTGAGGGACAGGAGCAAATGGGGGGCGATGGTCGTGCCCAGCACGTCCTCTCCGTGACATCTGGCGCAGTTCAGATTGTACTGCTTCCAGCCGTCGTACACCTCCTGGGACACTGTGTCCCGGGGTGCCTGATGATACTGATCCCGGAGCTCCTGGGCATGGCTGGCTGTGGCAATGGTGCTCAGGCCGAACACCGCAGATCCCTGCAGTAACAGGCGGCCACGTCTCGTCATGGGCGTACGCATGCTCTCGGCGCGATCCTTTCGGACAGAGCGGGACAAAACCGGTATTGTGAATTGGCCAGCAGGCTTGCTTTAACGCGCGGCGGCTCGCACCGAGTCGGCCGGCGGTGTTGGTCCCGTGCCCGTTGCCTTCGGTTCGCGGTTCTCTCGAGACGCAGGCGAAATCGGAAACATCGGGACCCCGTATTCCTCGAGTATCGCATGGATCTCGGGTCCCTTCCGGTCCAGCACAGTCTGGAGACTGTCCCGCAAGGCCCGGTCCGGACGCCGCACGCCCATGCCGATGCTGAACCTGAACGGGAAGTCGCTCAAGGAGTCCCGTTCCGCCAGCGGCTGGAGGGAGAGCGGTACTGGAGACCTCTTGGCGAAATACCCCGCCAGCGGCCCCCAGACGATGGCGACGTCGGTATTCTTCTTGGCGACGTCGTTGACGATGTCCTCAGGCCGCTCGTTCTCCGTGTAGAATGTGCTGTATCCGACGAGGTTGCCGACGACGCCGTAACGGCTCAGCACCATGGCCGGGGGAGTGTTTTCAGCATCCGAGTTGAGCAGGTTTACGCCGATCTTGAGCTTCTTGAGCCGGGGGTCAGCCAGCGACTTGATGTCGAGGCCCCTGTCCTTCCGGGTCACGAAGACATACCCTGAGCGGTAGTAGGGCTTGGTCACTCCCGCCATGTCGAAGCCGGCCGGGGCCTGGATGGCGATATCGCAATAACGGCCGTTGAGTGCGCGCGAGAAGAAGCCTCTCCGGACCGGCCACCAGGCGTATTCCACTTTGGAGTTCCACTCCTTTGCCACCAGCTCGGCGATCCTCTGCTCGAATCCCTCTCCCTTCTGGTTGGAGAGCGGCATGTTGTCCGGATCGGCGCAGACCCGGATGGTGCCGGGCTCGGCGAAGCCGGGACGGAGCCCCTGGGCCTGAATTGCCGAAGGGGTGCTCAAGGAAGCGAGGAGGAGGAGGCCGCTAAGGCCGAAGATAGAGCGCACGTTTGTCATGGCAGTCGTATCAAGTGGGGAGCCCTCCGGCGGTAGGCACCGGCGAAGGTACGCCCGCGTGAAACGAACGACGCCGGGGCGAGCAGCACCCCGGCGCCGTCCTTAATAGCCTAAATGTACCCCCGTCTGGGCCGGAGGGCACCCCTCCGACCCAAGGGGTCGATTACCTGCCCGGGGACCAGGGGTTCTTGAGCGCGAACACCGTCAAGACGCCACCCTGATTGCTGAACTGGCCGGCATCGCCGAAGGCGCCGAGCGCGCCCAGCCCGGCGGTGGGGTCCTCGGCCCCGATGCCGGCAGCCACGCCGATACCGGCCCAGCCGCCGATACCCGAGAGCACGGCCACGTACTGCTGGCCATCGGGACCGTTGTAGGTCATCGGGTTACCGATGATACCTGAGGGAGTCTTGTACTGCCACAAGGTCTTGCCGGTCTTCTGGTCAAGCGCCTTGAGCCAGCCTTCCATGGTGCCGTAGAAGACGACTCCGCCCGCGGTGGTGAGCGCCCCGCCGTACGCGGCGAGGTTCTCCTTGTTCTGCCAGACTGCCTTGCCCTTCATCGGGTCCCAGGCGATGAAGTTGCCACGGTGACCGCCGGGGCCCGGGAACATCCGGACGATCGCGCCGACGTACGGCTGACCGGCGGTGTACTTCACTTCGACACCCTCGTAATCCATACAGATGTGATTCGCGGGGACGTAGAAGAGACCGGTGATAGGCGAATAAGCCGCGGGCTGCTGATCCTTGAAGCCGATCGCCGCGGGGCAGATGCCCTCGGTGTTCTTCTTTGCGGTGGTGCCGTATCTCGGATCCCGCTCCGGAATGCCGGTGGTCAGGTTGACTCTCTTGGCCCAGTTCACCGGGCCGTAGGGCTGCGCCACGACCAGCTTGCCGTTGGTGCGGTCGATCGTATAGCCGAAGCCGTTACGGTCGAAGTGCGCCAGCAGCTTCTTCCCGCCACTCTCGAAGAGGATGTTCTCATTGACGCCATCGTAGTCCCACTCATCGTGCGGCGTCATCTGGTAGGCCCACTTCACCTTCCCGTTGTCCGGGTTGCGGGCGAAGATGGTCATGGACCACTTGTTGTCGCCCGGCCGCTGGTCAGGATTCCAGGTGCCCGGGTTACCGGTGCTGTAGTAGAAGAGGTTCAGCTCGGGGTCGTAGGAGTACCAGCCCCAGGTAGTGCCGCCGCCCCGCTTCCACTCGTCGCCCTGCCAGGTCGAGACCCCGAGGTCCTTCCCCTTGTGCGAGGGATAGTTGGCGTTGGCGTCGCCCTCGATCAGGACTTCGCTGTCGGGGCCGGTGCTGTAGCCGCGCCAGACCTGTTTGCCGTCGTTGACGTTGTACGCCGTCACATGGCCGCGGACGCCGAACTCACCGCCCGAGATGCCGGCGATGACGAGGTCCTTGATCACGATCGGGGCGTTGGTCATGGTGGAGCCCTGCTTGTAGTCGGCGTTCTTCACCTTCCACAGCTCTTTGCCGCTCTTGGCGTCGAGCGCAAGCAGCTCACCCTGAAGCAGCTGGATGAAGATCTTGCCGCTGGGGTGATACGCGGTGCCACGGTTGACCAGGTCGCAGCAGGCGATGGGAATCGCATCCGGCGACTGGTTGGGCACGTACTTCCAGATCATCGGCGCGCCCGGCTTGGACAGATCGAGCGCGTACACGATGTTGGGGAAGGACGAATGCACGTACATCACGTTGCCGATGACGAGCGGGTTGCCCTCGTGCCCCCGAAGCGTCCCGGTCGAGAACGACCAGACGGGCCGGAGCTCGGCCACGTTCGACGTCGTGATCTGCCTCAGCGGGCTGAACCGCTGGAGACTGTGATCACGACCGGTCATGTGCCATTCGCCCTCGGGCGCATTCTGGGTCCAGACCCCAGAGCGCGCCTGCTGGGCGTCGGCTGACACTGCCACGGCTACTGAAAATCCCGCAGCGAGCCCGCCGGACACCACCTTCTGCGCAAAACGGTTCATAACTGACCTCAGGGAAAAGGGTGATTCTCCTGCTCTACTGCCATTCGTACCGTCACGAAAAATGTGATGTCGCGGAGCCCCTCCGGCGCACGATCGAGCTCCGGGCTGATACTCGCGCGGGGATGAATCAGAGGCCTGTTGTGTTGGAGCCGGGGGGGAGCTGATGGAGCGGAGGGGTGGCTGGACCTGCGCCAAAGCACTTCGGGCCAGTGGCTGCACCCGGTGTTCTGGGGTAGCGGGCTCAGCATCGATGAAATAGTCCGAGCGAACGGGAACAAGCCCATCTCATTCCTCAGCGACGTCGCTGAACCACTTTGTGTGTCAGTGATGGACTGCACTCGAGGAGACGGTACCGTTGGGTTGCTCATACCGCCACAGGTTCTCCAGTTCCTCCCCTACGGGGGAGCAGGCGACGGCCCGGCTTGGCCCGTAGACATCTGCCAAATCGCCTATTACGGGAGGCTAGGGGGGTCAGTATACACCCTGAAAAATGAACTGTCAATCAGTTAACAGGGGGGCCGTTATTCCTCCCAGACCCGGGCTCCCGCGGCCGCAAACCCGCCCTCGAAGACGGCGCCCCCGGGCCCGATCTCTTGCCTTACCCGCTCGGCCACCGCCCGGGCGGCGGCGGCGTTCCCGATCAGCCCGTAAATCGCTGGGCCCCAGGAGCTTTGCCCCACCCCAGCCGCGCCCCAATGGGCCATCCCGGCCACCAGCCGCTCGCCAGGCCCGGTCGCGAAAACTCCGCCCTGCTGGGCGGCAAACCAGGCGCCGGTGATGCGCTGCACGGCAGAGAGAGCCTGGCCGAAGCTCACCAGGTCCTCTTCCACCAGCGCAGGAAGGAGCTGCATCAGGACCAGGTGAGACACCCGCTCGACCTCGCGGTCCGCCGGGGGAGGCAACCGCTCGAACGCCGCCTGCTCGGCCTCCCCGCTCAACCCTCGGCTCCCCGGGGGAACCGCCACTACACAGCGCCAGCTCTCCGGGATGGGAAATCGCGCCAGCAGAGGTGCGATGTCCCCGCTGCCGGGACGGCGTCCACCCTCCACGATGAACCCCCCCAGGGCGAAGGCCCACGTGCCTATGGCTGAACGCTTTCCGCGCCCCACAGCGGCCGCCAGCTCCACCGGATCAGTGGGCAGCCCGTGCAGCTCGGCAATCGCTCGCGCCACGGCCAGGGCCAACTGGGTCCCCGAGCCCAGACCCGCGTGGCTGGGGATGGTGCGATGCAGGATGAGACGTACTCCGGTGGAAAGACCGTGAGCCGCCAGAAACCGGCTGGCAAACTCGGTCGCCCGCTCTGCATCCGGCCCGGTAGCGAGCACGCCGGTCCCGGGCGTGGCCTCCAGCAGCAGGGAAGGACAGGGGATGGCTGCTCCCAGGCCGCCGAAGCTCCGGCCGAGCCTGCCCCGGAGGTCCAAAACACCGAAGTGAAGCCGGGCGGGCGCTTCTACGAAGACGCTACCTCGAGCGGACATACTGGGTCAGGAGCTCCATGGCCTCCCGCTCCCGGGGTCCGGCGGTCTTGTCCACCAGCACCTGAAGGCGGGCATACTCCTCCTGGATCTGTTCGGCCGGCAGCAGGTGGGTGCGGGTGGCCAGGATCGCTGCCTCGAGCACGGCGTGCTTTGCGCGATTGAACCCGATGAACTCCCTTCGCAGTCCCCGGTGTACCACCCGGGCCTCGATTCGCGAGCGCGGCGGGGTCGCGTCGATGGCCAGCACCTGGAGCTCCCTCCAGGAGCAGGCTTCCTCGAGTACCACACCTTTTACCACCGCGGCCGGCACGGAAGGAAGCTGGGGGCTGGAGATGGCACCCTGGGCAAAGAGCATCGCATCGTCGGTGAGGTTCACCACCGCCGTCCGGGTGGCGCTCAGGTTCCGGAATGTGCTCGTCTCCAGGAACGGCTTCAGGACGATTATGTCGTCACCCCACTCCACTCCCATCGGGGCGAAGTTGATCGCTCCGTCCTGGTCCATCGTGGTCACGATGGTCTCGACGATCACCGGACCAGATCTACCGGTGGCGGCGCCGAGTCCAGGGTGGTGGTTGCCTCGGTTCGGAAGGGGACCAGGGCTCCGTCGGCTGCATCAGGCAGCGCGCGTGGCTGCAGGGGGACTCCATGGAGGAAATGGTCCAGCAGACGGTACCCGTGCTCGGTCAGGACCGACTCGGGGTGGAACTGCAGGCCATAAACCGGGTATTCCAGGTGCTGCACCCCCATGATCTCGCCGTCCTCCGAGGTCGCTGTCACCTGAAGAGACCGCGGAACGGAAGCCGGCGCGATCACCAGCGAGTGGTATCGCGTGGCCGTGAACGGCGTCGGCAGCCCGCCGAACAGTCCCTGGCCCGAATGGTGAATGCGGGAGGTCTTTCCGTGCATCGGCGCGCCGGCCCGCACGATCTCTCCTCCGTAGGCGGCGCCGATGCACTGATGGCCCAGACACACGCCGAGAACCGGTATGGAGGGACCCAGCTCACGAACCAGCTCGGTCGAGATGCCAGCCTCCTTGGGCGAGCACGGTCCGGGAGAAATGATGATGTGGGAAGGTGCCAGGGCGCGGATCTCCTCCACGCCTATGGCGTCGTGGCGGCGGACCAGCGGCCTCTCGCCGAGCTCCTGCACATACCGGGCGAGGTTGTAGACGAACGAGTCGTAGTTGTCGATCAGAAGAATCATCTGAATAGTCAGGAGTCAGGAGTCGGGTAAATGCGTCGAATGCTCCCGACTCCCGACTCCAGACTCCCGACTCTCCACTAGCGTCTCTATCAAAGCAGCCGCCTTGTCCAGCGTCTCTCGGTATTCCAGTTCGGGATCCGAGTCGGCTACTATCCCGCCTCCAGCCTGGAAGTATACCTGTCCCCGCAGGGCGAGACAGGTACGAATGACGATGCTGGTATCCATGGCTCCAGTGGCGCTGATGTACCCGATGGAGCCGCAGTACACCCCCCGCTGGGTGGGCTCCAGCTCGGCGATGATCTCCATCGCCCGCACCTTGGGCGCGCCCGTAATGGAGCCCCCGGGGAAGGCGGCGCGGATCAGATCGGCCGGGTGCGCTTCGGGATCGAGCTCACCGACTACGGTCGATACCAGGTGGTGAACCGTTGGGTGATGCTCCAGCGCGAACAGTTCGGGGACCCTCACCGTACCGGGGCGACACACCCGCGAGAGATCGTTCCGCAGCAGGTCCACGATCATCACGTTCTCCGCCCGGTCTTTCTCGCTTTCCGCCAGCGCCCGGCCCAGGGCCGCGTCATGCATCGGCCCGAGGCCGCGCGGCCGGGTTCCCTTGATCGGCCGGGTCTCTACCTGCCGCCGATCCTCGTCCAGCCTGAGGAACCGCTCGGGAGAGGCGCTGAGAACGGCCAGATCGCCGAACCCGAGATACCCGCCGAACGGGGCCGGATTCCGCTCCCGAAGCCTCCGGTAGAGCTCGAACGGCGGCTCGGCTAGACGGCTCTGGAATCGCTGGGAGAGGTTTGCCTGAAAGATGTCACCGGCAACGATGTACTCCCGGACCCGCGAGACGGCGTCGAGATATCCCCGGTGGGTAAATGTCGAGCGAAGGCCGATGTCAGCAGCTCCGTCGATCCCGATCACGGGATACGACGGAGCGGCGGGACGGCTGGGCAGGGGGGCAGGCACATCACGCGACCCGCGGAGGTTCGCGCCCGCACGCCCCGTCAGCCCCGCTGTCCCGCTGCCCCGCGGCTCCCCTAACCTTCCCCGCACCAGCTCCATCCGCTCCCGGGCCCGGCGTCCCCTTGCCGCGCCGGACTCGGGGAGGCCGGTCGAGATCAGCCAGGCAGCGCCGATTCGATGGTCCCAGGCGATGACCCAGTCGTAGAGGCCGAGCACGACGTCGGGAATGGCGAGGTCGTCGTAGCGGGGGCGAGGGAGCCGTTCCAGCACTGCCCCCCAGTCGTAACCGAGGTACCCCGCGATACCGCCCTGAAACGGTGGCAGCCCCGAAACCGGATCAGCGGGTGTCGCCGGCAGCATGGCCTGGGCAACGCTGAGTGCGTCGCCCGCCACCGTGGTCCACTGTTCGCTCGAGCCCGGGCTGATCTCGGTGACGGCACCCTTGCTGCGAACCACCCGAACGGGATCAGCGGTGAGAAAGGAGTAGTGCGCGTCGGGGTGCTGATGCGCAGCCGCGCTGTCAAGAAATAGGATATAGGGAAGGTCGAGGAACCTGGAGCAGGCTTCTGCCGGTTCTGCGGTGGGTCCCAGCGGCTCCACCAGCGGCGTGAAGCCGAGGCTCATCCTCCGGATGCCTTGCGGCCCCGCTGACCTGCTCTGCCGCCCCGCCCTTTCCGCGATCGCTGGGTCAGCTTCACGTGTTCCGGCTTCACCTCATCCGCCGGGGTGAGATAGCCCCAGTTGAGCGGGCCTTCCTGGCGATAGGTCTTGCCGAGCGTGATAGCTAACCGGGCCTTCATCAACTCCCGTCCCAGGTAAAAAGCGTGGGTGGCTTCGTCCACCCCCAGCTGGGAGAAGATGGCCTGGATGTCGGTTCCCCGGATGAAGATCTCGTTGTTGAAGACGGTGATCGTGTGGCGGTCGGTGAAGATGCGAAAGTTGGGATCGCGTACTTCGGCGTGCAGCCGGCGAAGCTCGGCTTCATCGTATTCGAGAATGACCGGGTCCTTTATGGTCAGGAGCCGGTCGTCCACGCCCTTGGGAACGGTGCGGTGGGTGACGGCGTAATGCATCAGGCGTCGCGCTATATCCACTTCCCGCACTGCTCCTCTGGCCCAGTTGATCACTTCGGTGGTGAGCACCGCCCGCACGGCGGTCTCCTCGCACATGGCCAGCAGGAGCGCGTTTACGCCGGTGGTGTCGGCGCTGGTCAGCTCGGTGATGTTCCCGATGCCCATCAGCTGGGAAGCGGCGGGGTAGCGCCGGTGCACCTCGGCGTACCGCTCCAGCGATGCCGTGAAGCCGAAGCCGATCGGCTCGATCACGGGGTCGATCAGATAGAGCACCCGCCATTGCTCCAGCTTCTCGATGCTGCGGTCGAGCGTGTCCAGCCCCTCCCCGAAGTCCGGGATGACTACCACCCGCCGGTCGGTGCCCGACAGCTCCCGAGCGACCTCCAGGTTCGAGCCGTTGATGCTCAGGACCAGCTCGGCGCCGGCCTCGACGGCGGTCCGGATCTCCGCGGGATCGAAGCTGTCCACGCTGACCCGCATTCCGACTTCGCGCAGCTCGCGCACGACGGCGCCGAGCTCGGGGAAGGGAACACCCGGGGTGCAGCCGAGGTCTATGAGATCCGCGCCGCTGGCGCGAAAGTAGTCTGCCGCAGCCCTGATCTCCCCCCGAGGCAGCTTGGGGGCGTTGTTGATCTCGGCCAGGATCTCGATGGTGTAGGCGCCATAATCCGGGGCGACCGCGGCTTGACCGAAGTAGCGCGGGATCTCACGGAGGTCCTTGGGGCCCTTGTCGACCCTCACCCCGAACCGCTGCTCCACCACCGCCGTGTCCCCTTCGCAGAGACCGGGGATCAGCACCAGATCGGTCTCCGGTGGCACTTGGAGAAAGCGTGCGATCCAGGTCGTGGTCATGAGCGCGGCTACCGTGATCTTCATGACCGCGACCTCCGGCTCGAAGGGAGGCTCCATTTCGCCCAGCACTCGCCTGAGGGCGGGTTCGGCGAGCTTGCCGGTCACGAAGAGGACACGGCGGGGAAGCGGGGCGGCGGGGCAGCTCGCTCCTTGGTCGGGAGCGGTTCCGCGCCCCGGAGTCATTGCTTTGCTTCCCCGCTTCCCCGCGTCCCCGCCTACTTCGGCTCTCCCGGCCGCACCCACTTGTTCGGCGTGCCTTCGAGGGCCCCGCCATGCGGCCTCCAGAGGACCACCTCCTCGATCTTTCGGGCCAGCTCGAAATCCTTATCGGTGATCCCGCCGGCGGCGTGGTTCTGAAGCTTGACCGTGATTCGCCCCCAGGTGACGCTCAGGTCGGGGTGGTGGTACGCCGCTTCGGCCAGATACCCGACCGCGTTGACCAGCATCAGCGTGGTAGGCCAGCCGTCGGTCTTGTAGACCCGCCGGATCCATCCGTCCTCGTAGTACCAGCCGGGCAGCTCCTTCAGCCGCTGGCTGATTTCGTTTTCGTTGTAGGTTCGCTCTTTGGTTGCAGGCATCTTTTTCTCCTTGGCTATTAGCTATTAGCTGTGAGCTATTGGCTATTTACCACTAGTGGTCACCGGAACAGCTAAGAGCTCGTAGCTCATAGCTCGCTTCACATCACCACTCCCCCGTTCACCGCCAGCATCTGTCCGGTCAGGAACGCCGCATCATCGGAGGCAAGAAACACCGCCGCGGAGGCCACATCGTCCGGGGTTCCCCACCGGCCCAGCGGCGTCATCTCGACCACCTTTTGGCGGAACTCCTGGTCGGAGCCCTGGCCGAAGGCAGTCTCGATGAATCCGGGGGCAAGAATGTTCACCCGAATGTCCGGGGCCACATCACGGGCGAGGGACTTGCTGAAGCCGGCGATCCCTCCCTTCGCCGCCGAGTAGAGTCCCGGGTTTTCTCCTTTCATGCCCAGAGAAATATGATCCCAGGCCATGTTGATTATGGTGCCGGCGCCCTGGCGTCGCATGAGCTCGACGGCTGCCCACGATGCGAGAATGGTTCCCCGCAGGTCCACCGCCAGGACCAGCTCGAGCTTCTCCAGCCGGGAGAGCCGGCCCGCCTCACCGGTGAGGATGTCGGCGCCGGCGTTGTTGATCCAAACGTCCACCCGGCCGAACGCCTCGACCACCCGGCGGGCCAGTGCCCCGATCTCGGTCCGGTTGCTGATGTCGGTGCGCACCACCTCGGCACGCCGGCCCAGGGAGCGAATTTCCTCTGCGGTTGCGTCTGCGCCACTGCGGTTTTCGCGGTAGGTGATGGCAAGGTCGGCCCCGGCCCGCGCGCACCGGAGCGCGATGGCACGGCCGATCCCGCTCGATGCTCCCGTCACCAGGACGATCTTGTCGACGAGCACTCCGCCGCCTCCCCTCCGAACCCAGCCGGTTGTAACTTCTTAAATCCTAACATATCGGCACTTTAGCATCTTACAAGTGAGCCGGATGATGCAGTTGCTGGTGAGTGTGAGGTCGGCTGCGGAGGTAGAGCCCGCCATCGTGGGCGGTGCCGACATCATCGACGCCAAGGAGCCGGCCCGTGGCTCCCTGGGTGCCGTATCACCCGAGACCCTGGACGAGATCCTGGCCTGCGTTCCCGAGGATGTCGCGCTCAGTGTGGCGTTGGGAGACATTAACCGCAGGGAGGACGTCATCGCCGCCATCGGCTCGCTCAGGTTGCCCCCCAGACGATCGCTCAGCTTCGTCAAGCTGGGCTTTGCAGGGGTCCGATCACCCCGGGCGGTGGGCCGGCTGATTGGGGCTGCGGTCGAGACTGCTGCAAGGCTGCCGTCGCCCGTTCGCGTAGTGGCGGTGGCCTACGGCGACGGCACTCGTGCCGATACCGTTGCGCCGGAACGAATCCCCCAGCTCGCCCGGCAAGCCGGTGCTGCGGGCGTGCTGCTCGACACCTACGCGAAAGAGGGGTTGAGTCTGCCTGCGCTGCTCGGCCCGGCTCGCCTGGCCCGCTGGGTGGTGGTGGCTCGGGACCTGGATCTGCTCAGTGCGCTTGCCGGAGGGCTGGGACCTGCGGACCTGGAAATCGTCCGGGAAGCCGGTCCCGATGTGGTAGGAGTGAGGGGCGCCGCTTGCGAAGGGGGCAGGGAAGGGCGCGTGGTGGCTTCCCGGGTACGGGCCCTCAGCGAGCAAATGGCCGCGCCCGCTTCGGGATATGTTCTATAGGGCAGTTTCCTACCTTGCCGCCGGCTCGCGAAACGCCCGACAGGGCCCCGTATTCTTCCCTCCAGAGGGGACCTAAGTCTCTTAAAATCAAGGTCTAGGACGGTGCCTACGAGGGCATAACACTTGCTCGACGCTACAGGGCTCTGGCGGGCCGCTGCCGCCAGCCAACCCTCGCCCGGGCACGAATGTGACCTTTCCGTCGACACCGCTGCGGAGCAGGTTCGGCCGCCGGCTGCTCGTCCTCTTCGTGGGCTGCGCGTTGGTACCCATGGCCGTGCTTGCGGGCCTGTCCTACCGTCAGGTTACCCAACAGCTTTATCGGCAGACGGAGCACCGACTCCAGCAGGCGAACCTCGCGCTCAGTCAGGCGATCTTCGAACGGCTTCTGCTGCTGGATGCCACGCTGAAAAGCATTCCTCCCCGTGCCATACTCCAGCTCGACGCGGCCAAGCGGATGCCGAAGCGGCCCACCAGGCCGAAACCGCGCCCGGTGAACCGGCCCGGCAACGCGACTCAGACCGGCAACCCCGACGGCCGGGTGGCGATGGGTGGCATCCTGCCCGATCGCTCTGCCAAGCCGCCGGTGGCTGCCCAACCCCGTCCCTTGCCTTCTCGCGCGGAGCTGATCGCAGCCAGCCAGGCGCTGATCGCCGGGCTCGATCTGCTCGCGCGCCAGAGATTCGTCGCAGTCGAATTCGTCGGCGACGATCGGAACCGGATCGAGATCTTCGGCCGCCTCTCGCGCCGTCCCCGGCTGACCCCGAGGGACAGCTCCGATCTCCGGCTGGGGCTTCCTCTCATCGTCACCGAACATCCCGACGGTGAGCCGTCCCGGGTCTACATGCTCAGGCGGGTGGTTCACCGGGGCGAGGTGCGAGGTACCTTCGTGGGAGAGGCCAGCCCGGCATACCTCTGGGGCACCGTAGACCAGAGCCTGCCGTCCCACACCACCCACGTCACGGTGCTGGACGACTCCGCGCACGTAATCTTCAGTTCGGCCAAGTCTCCATCCAACCTCTCCCTTGCCCGAGCAGCCCGCTCGGGCTCCGGCTCCGGGCTGGACTCGACCGCGGCCGATACCGCGGCCCAGGCGTATCTGTCGGCCACTTCCGAGATCAGGCTGACCGAGGCGTTTGCCGCGCAGCCGTGGCGGGTCGTGCTCAGTGAGTCCAAGCACGAAGTGCTCGAGCCCATGGTGGATTTCACCAACACGTTCCTGATCGTGATCGGGCTGTCGAGCCTGGCCGTTCTCCTGCTCAGCCTGATCCAGATTCGGCGGAGCGTCTTGCCCCTGGAGGAGCTTCAGAAGGGCACCCGCCGCATCGCTCAGCGGGACTTCGCCAGCCGGGTCGCGGTGAACAGCCGGGACGAGTTCGAGCAGCTGGCCGCTTCCTTCAACACCATGGCCATCCAGCTCGGGCGGCAGTTCAATGCGCTGGCCACCGCCGCCGAGATCGATCGGGCGGTGCTCTCGGCTACGGACGCTACAACCATCGTGGACACGATCCTGGCCCGTATCCGTGACGTATTTCCCTGTAGCGTCGTCAGCGTGACGCTGGGAGTGCCGGATGGAGCCAAATCGCTGACCAGCGTGATCCAGGACTACGAGAGTGACCAGCGTCATGTCGCCCGGGTCGGCTTGCGGACCCCCGACGTGCAGGCCATCCTCACCGGCCCCGAGGTGGTCGAGATCCGGAGCGGCGCGAGCCTACCGGCTTACCTGGAGCCTCTGGCGGAGCTGGGAGCGACCTCGTTCGTGGTCCTGCCGCTCTCCTACCAGCGGCAGCTATCGGGTATCATCGCCCTGGGCGAGCGATTCGATCTCGTGCCCAGCGATGAAGACCGGGTGCAGATGCGCCGGCTGGCGGACCAGGCTGCCGTCGCACTTGCAAACGCGCGAATGCTGGACCAGGTACGGGAGCTCGCCTACTACGACAGCTTGACCGGCCTACCCAACCGGCTGTCGTACAAGGAGCGGCTGGCGTACGCGCTGGAGCAGGCCAGCCGCAATCAGCGCCTGGTGGCAGCGTTCTTCATCGACCTGGACCACTTCAGCCGGATCAACGATACCCTGGGACACGAGGTGGGCGACCAGCTGCTTCGCCATGTGGCGGCACGCCTGCGCTCCTGCTGCCGGGAACGGGAGGACGAAGTCGGTCCCGCGGTGGCCACTCTGGCACCGGAAGTGGCGCGACTCGGGGGCGACGAGTTCACGGTCATTATGCCGGGGCTGAGCGATCCCCAGGATGCCGCGAAGCTGGCCCGGCGAATAATCTCCAGCTTCGCTCAACCCATGCGGGTAGGCGCCCACGAGATCTTCATCAACGCCAGCATCGGCATAGCCATCTACCCATTCGACGGGGAGGACCTGGACACTCTGCTGATGCATGCGGATACCGCCATGTACAAGGCCAAGGAACAGGGTGGCAACAGCTACCAAACCTATTCCAAGTCGATGACCACGACGGCCCTTCAGCGGCTCACGCTGGAGAACGATCTGCGCCGGGCGCTCGACCGGAACGAGTTCGAGGTGCACTACCAGCCTATCGTCGACGCTTATACCGGGACCGTGGTCGGAGCCGAGGCGCTGCTGCGGTGGCGGCATCCGGAGCTGGGGCTGCTGCTCCCCTCGGAGTTCATCCCCATTGCCGAGGAGAATGGCCTGATAGTGCCCATGGGTGAGTGGATTCTACAGGCGGCATGTCTACAGAACCGCGCCTGGCAGGATGCCGGGCTCGCCCGAATCAGGGTAGGAGTCAACCTTTCCAGCCGTCAGCTCAAGCGCCGGTTGACCGACACCATCAGCCGCGCCTTGCAGCTGAGCGGCCTGGAGCCCCGCTATCTGAGTCTCGAGCTGACCGAGAGCGTGCTCGTCAACCACCACAAGGAAGGAACCGAGGCACTCCACTCCCTGCGTGCCATGGGGCTGCACCTCTCGGTGGACGATTTTGGAACCGGGTATTCCTCGTTCAGCTATCTGAAGCACTTCCCGCTGGACACGCTCAAGATCGATCGCTCGTTTGTGCGCGAGATCGCCATCCATCCCGACGACGCCGCCATCACCACGGCAATCATCGCGATGGGGCACGCGCTCGGGCTCAGGGTAATTGCGGAGGGAGTGGAGACCGAGGCGCACCTCAGTCTGCTGCAGAAGCAGGGCTGCGATGAGATCCAGGGGTACCTGGTCGGCCGGCCGGTTCCGGCCGACCGGTTCGAGGAGCACCTGGCCCGCAAGCGAGGAGCGAACGGCGCCAGCCGGCGCCAGCGTTCGACTACCCGGTGAGCCTGCCGGCGAGCTCCTCCAGCCGGTCGCTGCCGACGACCGAGCAGGACATTCCGTGGGGGAGCGCAGTGACGAAGTGGGGATCCACCGGCTCGGCTGGGTCCGCCACGGGCTTGATGAGTATCAGGCGCGCCGCGTCCACGGCCCCGGCGACGAACGCCGCGATGCTGTCGCTGGTGACATCCCAGGTGTGGGGCAGCACGTCCGCCGAACGCATCCAGCGAGACGGCGCCAGTACGGCGACTCCGACCGGCGTAGTGGCGTTGAAGATCGCTCCCGGCTCCTCCACCAGCACCGCGCCCGGTATGCGCTCCGAGAGCGCGTGGGCGTACTGGTCCATGGCCAGTATGGCCATCCAGTGGGCAGCATCGGCTGAGAGGCCGGCGGAGCGATCGAAGTCTCTGACCGCATCGGCAAACGGGCCGCCGCCGGGCACCACCAGAACCCGATAGTCGCGGGCGAGCTGGCCCAGCATGGCACAGACCCGGTCCAGCGCCGCCGGGCTGGAGGCGAGTCCCCCACCGACCTTGACTACCGATAGTGCGGCGGCACCGGCGGCCGGGTGTCGGGCGGTCATCCTTCTCGCTCCAGGCTGTGCCGGAGGAGCCACGCCACCGCGGCGGCCGGGGCCAGGCGTGACGCGGGCCCCAGGTGATCGGCCAGGGGCACTACCGTCAGCCCTGCCGCACCAGCGGCTTCGATTGCAATGAAGTCGCCGAGGCCCGTCACGACCGCAGATCGGATCTCCGGCCAGCGCACCACGATGGGTGCGAGAGCATCCACTACCGTTCGCACCTGGGCGCCGGCAAACGCGGCGGCAATAGCGTCGACCTCGGCATCATCGAGCATATCACGGTCGGCACAGACCGTTCGAGCCAGCCGCTCGGCGGCAAAATGGCGAGTAGCGGGCCGGCCATCCGGTGTCCGGCAGGTATAATCCTCGGGCTGGAGCCGGCCCAGCCAGAGGTGAGCGTCGCCGATCAGGGCAAAACCCTCCGCCGCGACGCGGGCGTTTCCGCCCCATAACGGCACTCTGGCCGATACTGCTTCGGCCGGAGTTCGCAGGGCCCCGGTGTACACCAGCTCGCCGGTAAGCAGGCGGTCCGGGTCGGTCGATCCCTGTGCGACTACCTGGCCCTGCACGATCGGAATGAGGTCCGCGGACGTGGTTCCGATGTCCATCAGAAGGCACGTCGGCACCAGGCGAGCTACCAGTCTCGCGGTCGCTGCCCAGTTCGCTGCCCCCACCGCCAGAGGGAGCGAGAGCGCCTCCTGCCCGGTCAGGAACCGTCCCTCTACGGTAAAGACGTGGAGGCCCGCGCCGGGGAACGCCGTGTCGAAGGCGTGGAGCACGAAACCGACCCCCTCACGCTTGGTACGGAATGCCTGGGAAAGCTCCGCTGTCATGGTCACCGCGTGCAGATCGGCCGGACCAGCTCCGAGCTCCCGGGCCACTTCCACCAGTACGGGAGGCAGAGAGTGAGAGTGGTGCTGCATCTCGAGAGGGCGGCAGCGAGTGCGGAGACTGTCGCCCTCGGCCGAACGCTCGAGGCGTACCGCCTTGGTGTTGACCCCTCCGACGTCCCAGCCGATGATCGCTGGTGGGCTGTTCATTCGACTCAGGCGAAGCTAGGATCGCGCATGCAGGTCATTCCCGTTCTGGACCTGGCCCGGGGCATTGCAGTACACGCCCAGGCCGGTGACCGCACCCGCTACGCACCCCTGAGATCGGGACTGGTGCCCGAGCGCGCCGGAGATCCGGTCGCCCTGCTCCGGTCCTTTCATGCCGATCTCGGAGTGCACGAGTGCTACGTGGCGGATCTCGACGCGATTCAGGGTGGTGCCATCCAGCGAACCCTGATCCGCCAGCTGGCTGAGTTCAATACTGGCTTTGCCGGCGCACTGCTGGTCGACGCCGGCACCAGCTTGCCGGGTGGTGCGCTCGAGGTCCTCTCCTGTGGGGCCAGCGAGGTCGTGGTAGGGCTCGAGACCCTGCACGCTTTTGCCGACCTGATCGCCATAGTGCGGGTGGTGGGTGCGAGCCGGGTGGTGTTCAGCCTGGACCTGCGGCTCGGCAATCCGGTTCTCCACCCCGCCATGCAGGACGCCCACGGGGTGGCTCCGGATGCCTTGAGCCTGGCCGCGCAAGCAGTGACCGCAGGCGTTTCCACGCTTCTGCTGCTGGATCTCGGCAGGATCGGAACCGGGTGTGGAGTGGATCTGGGCCTGGTGGAAGCGCTGCGGCGTCGCTTTCCTGACATCCGGCTGCTCGCGGGAGGCGGCGTTCTCACCCGGCGGGACCTGGAGCGGATGCGCGACGCAGGTTGTGACGGTGCGCTGATCGCCAGCGCTATCCATAGCGGCAGGGTGACCGCCGCCGATCTGGCGGAGCTTGGCGCGCCCGGCTCCCGGGGCGGTCAGTCGGGAACCAGGCCCTCGCGATAGGTGGCGGACTGGCCGTAATTCTCCTCCACCTCGAGCTCCAGCCGGGTGAGATGAGTGTAGCCGCCGGCGGCCAACTCCTCTCGCACCTGGACCCCCAGGTACTGGGCCAGCATTTCCGCGGTGCTGTTCGGGATCGGGATGAGGGCACAGTCCCGCCTGGGGAACACGTAGGTCGGCTGCCCGAAGTATTCCACTACCAGGCGGTCGCCCTCCTC
Source organism: Gemmatimonadales bacterium (assembly GCA_050733075.1). Lineage (GTDB taxonomy): Bacteria > Gemmatimonadota > Gemmatimonadetes > Gemmatimonadales > GWC2-71-9 > CAVVWJ01. The sequence goes on along the minus strand of JBOHSD010000008.1, from coordinate 56,888 downwards.
CCGGTAGGTGAGCTTCGGGTTGAGCGTGGGCAGCAGCACCTTGTGGTCGACGGTATCTACCAGCCGGCGGGCGATCTGCTTCAGGACGCTGAAGTCCAGCACGAAGAGGCACTCGGAGTCTACCGTTCCCTCCACCGCCACGCCGACCCGGTAGTTGTGACCGTGGAGCGTCTCGCACTGGTGGCCGCGGAAGGTGATGAAGTGGGCCGAAGCGAAGACCAGATAATCCTTGCTGACCTGGACTCGGAAATTGCTCTGCACGGCGTCTCTCCTCAGCGATCCCATTCTCCCTCAAGTATAACGACGAACAACGCGGCGCAGGTGAGGTCGGCGGTGGCTCCCGGATTGCGCCGGTTTCGCGGGTCGCGCAGCTCGGCATCGAGCGCGGCGAGTTTCCGTCGGCCCTCCTCCGACCGGGTGCCACCAGCTGCCCGGATCTCGCTCGCCCTTCGCGAAACCGCCGTGGCCTCGTCGGAGCCGAGCTTGCGCGCGATGTGGGTGTCGGCCGCCGTGTCGAGCAGCGCCAGGTAAGTGTCGACCGCCGCATCGGTCCACGACAGGCCTTCCCGCCGCGCCGCACGCAGCGCGGGGGCGCCGGTCTCGAAGGTGAGCCCAAAGTCGGTGACGTACTCCCGGGCGATAGCATCGCGATCTGCCGCGAGAGCCATGGCTTCTCTGAGGGTGACTGTCGGGGGTGCCGCGACGTCTTCCGCCGTAGCCCTACCCAGGCCTCCAGGCCGCACCCGGCGGATGGCCGTATAGACCTCGTCGGCGTCCTCCACGGTCGTCCGGCTCAGCACCTCCGAGAGTCGCTGGCGGAGCGTACCTTCCGAGCTCAGGGCCGCGCGTGCCAGTGGCGCCAGAAGGAGAACCATCCCCAGGTTGGTGTTGGACCTGGTCCAACGCGAGGTGGCTTCCACCGCGGTTCGGATAGTCAGGCCCAGCGGGTGCTGCCCCGCGGCTGCAAGCGCGGGCCCGATGGCGACGGCGCTGGCCAGGAAATCTTCGTACCTGGTGTCGTGAAAGTGACGTTCGGGAGAGACGTTGCCCGGCTTCGGCGCGCTTACCTCGAGCAGGCACGCGAGCTGTGCGGCCGCGGCCACCTCCGCTGGGGTGGTCACCTCGCCGATAGCGCGAGAAAATCGACCAGCCGTCCGGCCACATCGAGCCCAGTCGCCTCCTGCAGACCTCTCCACCCGGGAATGCCGTTGACCTCGAGCACGTAGATCCGGCCATCACTGCCAACCACCAGATCCACCCCGGCGTAGTCCGCCCCGACCGCGGCAGCGGCCCGGATGGCGAGTGCGCTGCATTCATCGGTCAACGACGCGGCCCGTGCCCTGCCTCCTCGAGCCAGGTTGGTCCGCCAGCCGTTGGACTGGCGCTCGATGGCGCCGAGCACCCGGCCACCGACCACGAATACCCGCGTGTCCGCCCCCAGGTGGTCGATGGTCCGCTGGAGGTAGTAGACCCCCCGGATCCGGTCGATAGTCTTGAAGACGCGGAACGCCATCTCTTCATCGCTGATCCGTACCATTCCCAGCCCCATGGAGCCGAAGAGCGGCTTCACGATCACGTCGCCGAGCGCACGGAAGCCGGCCAACGCCTCATCCGGGCTATCGCAGACCACGGTCTCCGGCGTGAGGACGCCACACCGTTCCAGCAGGGTTGAGGTCCAGAACTTATCTACGGTGCGCTCGATGGCCCGCGGCGAGTTCACCACCCTGATGCCTCGATCCTCCAGCCGGTGCAAGGCATCCACCCGGAAAATGATCTGCTCCAGCGACCCTGACGGGATGATGCGGGCCAGCACGGCGTCTACCTCATCCAGCTCGGTGCTCCTGCTCCGCAGCCCTGGAGCCGGTCCGATCGTCGCAACCAGCCCCTCGTACGGGAGCACGACGGCGTCATGCCCTCGCTCGAGCGCCGCCCGCTCGAGCTCACGCGTATGCCAGCCGGCGCGGGCGGCCAGAACGGCGATGCGCAAGCTACCTGGTCTCCACCCCGATCAGCGCGACTAGCCCACCGTCGGCCGTATCCGCGTGACGGGCCTCGGCCTCCCTGTCGCCGGTCTGGGTACAGGCGGCGAGCGCCAGCGCGGCAAACAGCGGGTAACTCGAGCGACACATAGGGAACTCCTGTGATCAGGTAAAAAGCGAAGCTTCCAGCACCTCCCGATTCAAACGCCCGGCATGGAACGTCCGCCCGCTTTCGGTGCTCGTGAGCCAGACCTCGGCGGGGCTGAACAGCAGCGGATCTATTTTGTAGAAGTCGCCCTCGTAACGTTGAAAGATCTCGTAGAAGGGGGTGCCGTAGTCGCGGGAGGCGCTGGCGGGCACCTGCTCCGCCAGCTTTTCCAGCTCGGTGTCCGGCGCGCGGACCGTGTAGCGGGCCTGGCCGCCGTAGAGGATACAATCGTTGGTGCGGCCGATGGCCCTGAGGTCGTTCTTAGCTACCGGCGGCAGCGGCGCGGTCCCCATGGCGCTGATAACGCGCCGGATGTCGAAGCCGAGTGTTTCCATCTTGTGCAGACCGGTCTCGATGATCCGGGCGGAAATCTGTACCCCTCCCGCCAGGCTCGCCGTCGGGGCTACCACGAACGTGAGCTGGAGCGGCTGGAGCCGGGCCTTGTCTGCCACCCAGGCCGCCACCTCGTCGGTCGGGAGGGTGCGGCCCTCGAGCACCAGCACTCCCTGGTCGGCCTGCTCCGCATATCCCAGCTTCTCGAAGAGCTCGCGCTCCACCCTTGCGTGCGCCCGCAGGGGACCCGAGCCCATCGCAAAAAACTTCCCGACCGAGATGGCCCATCCGGCGTACTGGGAGGCCATGCACGACACGGCAGGATGATCGGTCCAGACGGTCAGCCCCGGATGAGACTGGTCGCCGATCTGGACTGGGGTACAGCTCACGTTGCCGAGGCCGCCCATGCATATCTCGGCCATTGCCAGGCCGGCCTCGATCCCGCCATCGACTTCGACGCCGGCATCTATTACCCGGGCGCCGCTGGGGAGCCGGTAAGTTCTGACCCGGATGATCTCAGCCTGATCCGCCATGTCGTCGGCGATCTCGCTCGCCGCCTCGTTGATCCGCAGTGAAGTCATTCCGCTGTCCATGCTAGAATCTCTCCCTTGCCCAGCTCGGCCATGTCCCCGCTGTACCGGCGGTACAGCCCGTTCAGGTGGCGGCGGCGAACCGGCAAGCCATACCCTTGGCCCAGGCGGGTGAGCAGTAGCCGCAGGAACGCCGGCTGAAAGGTGCACGCGTGCACGTAGGTCTCGGGCGGCGTGATCCGTCCGAGCGCCACGATCGAGCCGCGCTTGGACCAGAGCCCGGTTTCCGCTCCCGCCGGTCCGAATACGACCACGGTTCCGGCTATCATGCCCAACCCGGTCCGGTTGCCGGCGCGGCCGCCGATCACGATGAGACCTCTACGCATGGAGGCGCCGGCTTCCGGGCCGGCGGAGCCATGGACGATCAGCTCGCCTCCGGTCATGCCGCGTTTGAAGCCAAGGGAGGCAGCGCCGGCTCGTGGTCCGGCATCGCCGGTTATCTCGAGGGTTCCGCCCGCCATGGCCATTCCGGCCTCCTGTCCGACGCTCCCCTCTACTACTACCTGGCCTTCGCCGAGCCCCGCAGCGATACGGTCGGCGTGCTCGAGGTCGCCCACCAGGCGGATCCGTCCCCCCGGATCACCCCTGAGGTCGAAGAGCTCGCCCAGGGCCACCGCCCCGTTGCCATCGAGGTACAGGGTACGCCGCGCGATCTCCGTTGCCGGGAGCGATCCCCACGAGCCCGCTGCGACCTGGGAGAAATCGGCTCGCTGAAGCAGCGGGACCTTCAGTTTGGCCAGCAGACCGCTGCTCACACCGCGGCTCCGTCCATGATCTTGCGAAGATAGAAATGATGGGGACCGAGCTTTCCCCCGTAATTCCCTGCACTGATGGCCACCACCCCGCCCTGGCAGGCCGCGTGGACGCCCGCCCGCATGGCGGAAGCGATCGAGGGCGCGTCTATGCCGTTGACCACGATCTCGAGCACCGAGTTCACACCCTCCGGCAGCGCTGACTGGGTGACAGCGCGGAGGGTGGGACAGTAGGCATCATTAGTTGATGCGATCATGGACTTGATTCGGCGGGACCCGACCTTGCTACCGCTCCGGACTACTCCTCCGGGGAAAGGGAGTACCACGCCGGGCCGGGCTGCCATGGAATCGGCCGCCGCCTCGGCAGCGCCCAGTGCGGCGTCCGCGCTTCGAGCCAGAATCAGGAAGTTGCCGCCCCCCACTCCCTTGACCATGCCGAACTTTTCCTGAACCAGAAACTCCCCCTCCATCACCGGAATCCGCCAGAACCGCTGCCCCCCGACCACCTTGCTGATCTGGAACCCGTCCCCGAAAAATCGCAGCGCGGAACCCACCCCCACCCGGTCAACTGCGTCGGGGAGCCCATCGTAGCACGCGGTGGTAGGACAGGTGAGCACCGTCTGTCCCACCCGCTCGATGAGCCGTTTGGCCAGATCGTCCTTGCCCATGGTCATCAGCAGAATGCTGGCGCCGGGGCGCCCGTCCGGCGTCTCACTCACCCCGAGCTCCCGCTCGATCCCGGCCTCGACCTTGCAGCCGATTACCGATGTCGCAAAGCCGGTGAGCTTGAGAGCGGCGGAGCGTACCCACCGCAGAGAGCGGCCGGTGATGACTATGCGCGCCACCCGCATGGTGAACGCTTCGGCGAAGGTGTCCTCGATGAAGACGCCGCGGATTTTCATAGTCTCTTGATGTCAGGGTGACAACAGCACAGGATCATCAGGAATCCCTTGCACCGGGTAGTTCTCGAACCGGACGCTCGAATAATCGTCGAAGTAGCGGCGCAGATCTGGTAGCAGCGCCTCATCGTAGCCGGGGTGGACGTGCAGCCGCCGGCCGGCTGGGGCGCGGCGGAGCTGCCCTTCCTCCACTACCAGCGTTCCTCCCTTGATCACATATCGGGGAGTGGCAAACATCTTCGCGATATCGCCGTCTCTCTGGTACACGGTTACGTCGGCATCTGCGCCGGTGCCGAGATGCCCCTTTTGCCCCAGCCCCAACAGGCGGGCGGGGCCGGCCCGGGTAATGACGGCGATCTCGTTCAGGGTGAATTCCCGCTCGATCCCATCGGCCAAAGCCGATCCGGCCAGGAGCTTAGGGTTGACCTGCTTGAGGCGGTCATCGCGCACGGCCCGGTCCATCAACAACTGGATGAGGGCGGGGTACGAGAGAAACGAGCCTCCGTTGGGATGGTCGGTCGAGAGCACGACCCGCCAGGGGTCGTGACTCAGCAGGAAGAGCTCGAGGCCCACCGCCCATTGCAGGGTGGATACGGCGGCCCTGTCCTGGTACATGAAGGGGACGATGCCGCACCCGGTCTCCAGCTCGATATCGATGTTGACCCACTTTCTGCCGGTGCTCTTCTGTAGCAGGTACTCCACCGGGCCGTCCGCCGTGATAGTGGTGGCCGGGCCGAACATTACCTGGCCTACATCGACACTCACTTCCGGATGGGCGTTGACGTACTCGATGAGGGGCACTGCCCCGGAGCTCCAGCCCGGGCCCCCGTAGGCATGGAACTGGAGATGGGCGAAGTGGGCCCGCCGGCCGGCGAGCGCCTGCATGGTAGCAAGCGTGACCCCCACGTTTCCCGGCACGCCCAGGGCATTGCAATGGATGTGAACCGGATGCGGGAGGTTGAGCCGGTTGGCCGCATCGCTGAGAGTCTCCAGAATGGCGCGCGGGGTCACGCCGTTGGTAGCGAGAGGCTGGTCGAGATCGTTGAGGTTCCGCTGCCCCGACTTCCAGGCCTCGATCCCGCCGGGATTAACGACCTTGATAGCGTAGCCGCCGGCCGAGCCGAGGAGCCAGGCGGCATAGTCGCGCGCGCGGTCCCGCTCGCCCCGAGCCACCTGACGCAACAGATACTCATCGTTCCCCATGAGAACGAAGATTCCCCCGTCCACACAGGGGGTGTCCTCCAGCTCGGCGTGGCTGTGCCGGGCCATGAGGGGGGCTACTGCCGCGTCGAATACGGTGGTGTATCCCAGTCCGGCGTACCGGTAGCCGGTGGTGAAGGTGGTGGGAACCGTTCCTCCGCTCCCTGAGCGAGGCGGACTCGCTCCGTCGAGGAGTGCGGGAGCAACGGCGACATCGGTGGAGTGCTCCTCCGGAAGCAGCCGGCGCGCATGGTTGCAGCTGGAGCTTGCCAGATGGGAGTGGATGTCCACGCCGCCGGGCATGACGATCATGCCCCGGGCGTCGAGCCGGGAAGCCCCATCGGGAAGACTTTCCACGATGCGGCCATTCTCGATGCAGATGTCACGAACCTGGCCATCGATGTTGTTGGCCGGGTCGTGTACCGTGCCTCCAACGATCCGAAGACGAGCCGGGCTCATGCGCCAGGGTCCGCGAGCCTGGTCCTCAGGGCGTCGGTCAGGGCCAGAAGGGTCTCCGACGCAGAGCGCCGACCGGTGAGAGGAGGACGGAGCGGGAGAGGCACCTCGTCCATCCGGTAGGCGGTGCCACCTTCATGGATTCCGGCAATCCCCGTGTCGATCGCCACCCGGGTCGTGAAGGGGGCCTGACTGGCCCGGGGACCGATCGCGACCGTGCTGATCCGGCTCAGGGCGGCGGCAGCTCTGTCGCCGACGTCAGGCGATCCCACCACCAGCGCCGCCGAGAAACCACCGGCAGCTAACCGGTCGAGCCCGCGCTTCCCCGGGGTATATCTGGGGTGCCCGCGGGAGTAGTCCACGGCAAAGGGGTAGCCGGTCTGCCAGGTCAGCACCGACTCGGCTCCGGGGCGGTTGCCTCCGGCTCGAAGGCTGCTCAGCGCCGCTCTGGTCGGTCCGTTGAGAGCCTGAGTCAGTGCGATCAGCCCCTCCACCCGCAGCGGATTGTCTGGCTGGTCGGCGGGTTCTGCATCGTGAACCAGGACCGCATACCGGGCTCCGATCAAACGGGGCACCAGGGCCACCGCGTGGCTCGAGCCCGGAGAGAGCTCACCGGACGGACGGCCCAGCACCGCCGCGCGCATCAGTGACAGGGCGGCGATCTCTTCCCCCGGCTCGAGGGTCAGGGTGAGGTCGGCAGGCGCGGGTCCCCGGTCGGCTCCGATGCTGACCGAAATGATGAAACGGCCGGCTCGACCCTGCGGCACGTGAGTCCCCGCCGGCTCGACTGCATAGCGCGACAGGTAGCGGGGGTATCGCCGGCTGGGGTCGGTCCCCCAGAAGAGAAGCAGGTCGGCGCGGTTTCTGATCTCGCCCAGAGTGGCCGTCGCACGGCCGCGGCGCTGGGCGGCGAGAAGGCCCGCCGCAGCAGTTTCGGACGTGGCGGTGTCCACTGCGGCTCGAAGCAGATCGGCCAGCGTAATCGCGAGACGCTGGGCCTGCGAGGTAAGGTCTGGCGCGACGTATACCAGCGAGCGCCCCCTCGATTCCGCCAGTACCCCGGCGGCCTCGCCGAGGGCGTCCTCCAGGGCAGCGGGCCGCCCAGCGCTTAGCACCTCCCAAGGTATCGTGCCGTCACCCAGCCACTGCTGCTCGATGGGGCAGACCGGAGTGGCTTCGAGGATCCTGCCATCCTGGACGGTTACGCTGATGTCATCGCAGCCGCAGCCGCAGCCAAGACAAGTGACGTGCTCCACCCGCTCCACCGGAGTCACGCAGCCCCCCGCTTTCGCGACTCGACAGCCCGATAAACCGCGGCCGCTCGTCTGATCAGCAGGCGATGACACGACGGCGCGTCTCCTGCCCTGGCAAACACGGTGCAGATGGGACGCCCGCGAGCGATCGGCTCGCCCGGGTGCGGTACGTCGGCGATGCAGCTGTCCTCCACCCAGGGACGAGTTTCGCCTACCACCACGTCACGCCGCGCAAAGACTATGGCCTTGCCTTCCACCTCCGCCGAACCCGGTGCCGTCGTCGGCAGGACCCCCCGGCACGCTCTCAGGTGCAGGCTGAACATCGACACCCCATGAGCCCGCTCGATCAGCTCCATGGATGCTGAAAAGCGGGGGTTGACCTCGATGGGGCAGGGCACCCCGCCTCGAGCGACAAAGTCCAGCCCATTGAGTCCCACGAGCCCGAACTCTTCGGTGACCGCGGAGGCGAGCTCGGCCGCGGCTTTACCAAGCTCCTCCTGGCGGGGAAAGAGGGGGGCACCAGGCGTAGCGAGCAGACTGCCGCAATAGCGAAACCCGCTGGCGCCCAGGCGCGCATCGCCGACCAGCTGCCGGCTGAGGCCCAGTGGAACCGCGCGGCTGCCGTCGGCAGCAAACAGCACCGACCCGGGAATGCCGGTGATGTGCTCCTGGAGATAGCTGGTCTTCGCTACCGGCTGCCTTGCGCCCCAGATCCTGATTCCATGGCCTCCGCCGGAGCGGCGCGGCTTCAGAAGCCACGACCCTGCATGATGTCCAGCGATTGCCGGGGTGGCGCGAGTCTTCGGGACCTCGAACCCCCGGCTTCGGAGCGTGCGCATGAGCAGGATGGGGTTGCGGACCCGGACGAGCACGTCGGCAGGGTTGCCCAGCAGTTGCCGGTGTTGGCCCAGTCGAGTCACGGCTTCGGGGTAGTTCTCGAGGTTGGAGGTATACGCCGCAAGGCCATCGGCAACTTCGGCGGCCGCAGCTACCGCCGCCAACGGGCTGAAGCGGGCATGCCGTTCCGGTCTCGGCACCAGGACGCGGGCGACACTGCGGAGGTCGAGATCGCCGAAGGCGTCCACGGCGGTGACACGGTATCCCGATCGCGCGGCAGAGACGGCCAGGGCCCGGGCCGTCACACCTACGATCAGCACATTCATTTCGGGCTCACCCACCGGCATCGATGCCGAGACGCCGCCGTGCGGCGGCGGGTGATATGAACACGAGATGATCGAGCACGGTGCCTCGCGCCTCCCGAATCCTGAGCCTGTCCACCAGCCTGCGCTGTGAACCACCCGCCAGGCCGTCGGCCATGAGCGCCGCGCCCTGTGCTCCCGCTTTAGCCTCCGCGGCAAAGCCCTCGAGCAGCCGCACCAATCCCACGTCCGCCAGGTCCCGGGCCAGGCGCTCACGAATCTCCGGGTCACTGGCGTTGCGGCCGGACAGAAGGATCTCCCGGGCTGACGGCGCGGAGCATTTCAGCTGCCGCACCGCCTTGACCGCTCCCTCCACATACGCGCTCATGGCTAGCGGGCGACGGGTCGGGTCCCGCTCGAGCAGAGAGATCACACCACCCTGGAAGAGGTCGGCTTTGGTAATCTGGCCGGCGAGAAATGCCACTTCACCGTCCAGCGCTCCGGCGGCACGCCAGCCCACCGGCCCGCTGGTGCCTCCGATGCCATCCACTACCTGTCCCCGTTCGACGGCCACCCCGCCGGTGAACGCACCGCCGAGCTCCAACAAGATGAAAGACACCTCTTCGGGGGCGCGACCCTGCCTCTTGCACTGGTCTCGAATACCCAGCACCGCGGCACAGAGCTTGTCTGCGGTTCCCAGATCCACCCGGTTGAGCTTTCGATGCTCAGGCACTGTGTCCAGGTGGATGACGCCCGGGGTATACATCACCGGGAGACCGGAGGCACCCAGCCTCCGAGCAAATCCGCTGAGCCCGCCGATTCCGCCGTTAGGGCCCGGAGGGGCAAGGAAGGCCAGGCGGAGATCGGTGTCGCTGGCCGCCTCCGCCGGCCGCAGGGGGAGTCCGTAGCCGGAGGGGCCGGCGATCAGGTCGGGCCGCCCCGTGGTGGTGAGGAGCTCGATGAAACCGCCGGGATCGGAGATCGCCTCAGCGGTAGGCCAGCTGCGATCGAGGTAAAGCTGCCCGTCCACCATCCCGCACACATCGATGCTCACCGTGCCCGGATCTATACCCACGACGCGGGTCATCGCCTATTTCGTTGCCGGGACCAGCTCTCGGGCGATCTCCGCGATAGCCTCCGCATCCAGCACCAGGTCGTTGCGCGTGAACAGCCGTCCGACGCAGGCCTTGTGCAGCTTGGTCTTGAAGTTGCCGACACCGAAAGCACCGAACACGATTACGCCGTTCCGCTCGGCGCCCGCGTCGTTCACATCGATTCCCTCGATGCCGAGCGGCGGCACGGCGTTGAGGTCCACCGCGATCTTGAGGGCCTTGGCTTCGGTCCAGGCCGCCTGGGGCACCATCTGTACTCCGGCCGGACCCGAGTTGAGCAGGACCTCAACACCCTCCAGCAGCTCCGGGAGTTTAGCGGGGTCGTTGAAGGTCACGGCTTCAGCCTGGACATTGAAGCGGGCACTGATGAACTGACGGGCCTTCTCACCTTGCTCCGGCTTACGGGAAGTGATGGTGACTTGAGCGCCGTCCTTGGCGAGGAGGCCTGCCGCCCGCTGGCCCACCGGCCCGGTTCCCGCAAGTATGAGCACTTTCCTGCCCTCGAGATCGCCGAGTGTCTCCTCGATTTTCACCACTGCGGCTACAGCCGTGGTGTTGGAGCCGTTGGAGTCGAGCATGATGGAGACGGAGAACGGCGCGAACAGGGCGTCCTGGGCCATGGCGAGCAACTGCTCGCCGGCCGACATGTTGCTGCCGCCGATCCAGACTGCGGTGTTGTGCAGATCCTTGGGGCCCCGAGTGAAGATGCAGCCATGAATGAGGTCGCGCACGTCGCCCTCGGTAATTCCACCATAGCTCAGCACCACGTCCGCGCCGGCATCGTACGCGACGATCTGATCGAAAGCGCTCGGCAGCCGCGAGCTGTCGAGTTGAAGCAGGAGCTTGCGCATCGCGAAAACATCTCCCGGACGAATAGTCTGAAAAAGACGAGGGGCGCCCCAACCGCGGGCCGCCCCTCGTTACACCTCGGTTGGCGGGACTGTACGATCAGCCCTCGGCGCCGCTCGCGAACGGGTGCCGTGCCGCCTTGTACTTCTGGAGCACCTCGTCGATGGTCGGCTTGCCTTGCAGCGCCCGTTGGATCGATTCCTTGGTAGCCTGGTAGTTGTAGTCGTAGATCTTCTTGTCGTTCTCGGCCTGCCAGTGGATGAACACGCCAACCAGGACGCAGAGATCGTTGGCCTTGCTCTTGTCGATGACGCCCGAAGCCACACTGTCCACGACTGCGCGGGCGACGGCAGCCTGCGCCGGGCCGAACATCTGAACTGCCTGCTTGGCGCCTTTGATCGTGACCTTGTTGAAGAGCACTGTGTCGGGCTTTGCAGGCAGGTTCGGTGTGACAACGGCAAGCAGATGATTGAAGCCATCGGTGTTGGTCGAGAGCGCGTTCACGAAGGCCGCGCCCGCTGGGCCGCTCTTGGAGCCGATGATCAGGTCGATGTGGGCCACCTCATTACCTTCCCCGACAAGCGACTCGCCGATGTAGAATTCCCCGGCCATAACTGCCTCCGAATCCGTTTTGTTGAAGAAGGATAAAATCTCGCGCCACATGGTTGACTCGACATTGGCGAAGGGTGAGCTCGGACCAGGAGCGGCGTGGAGGGAACGGACGACCCAGACCACGCAGTCCCGCAACGCGGGTAGCTCAGTGCGCTGAGTACTTTGCCGTACGTTGAGGACCCTAGTATGAAACCCGTATTAGTAAGTGTCAAGTAGACTTCTCCCTTATGTGCGGAGTCGTTGCGGGCTCCGCGTCCGAATCAATCCAGCAGCCGAGCCGGCGGAGCGGCGGGATTGCCACGCGCCCAACCGCCTGCTCGCGGACCCCTCGAGTGCGGGGTATGTTCGGGTACCGTCCAGCTTACCCCCAAAGCTCCTCCTGCTGCGTCTGCTCCGGGGGACGGCTCCCCCGCTCACATCACTCTTCCAGCCGATCCTGCAACTACTTAGCTCCTGGCACAACACTCGCGCTTTGAAGCACCGCAACTTCACCCGTCACCCAGTCGAGGCCACCATGAAGACCAGCATTCTTGCTGGGTCGTTCCTAGCAGGCCTGGCGCTCATCGGAGCTCCCCTCAGCGCCCAACAGGTGTCAGCCGAGGTCGTGGTGCGTGGCGGACCGGTAGCAGGGCGGGTCATCATCGGAGACGAGTACTCCAGTTACCATCGGCCGGCAGTAGTGTACCGCCGCCCGCCGGCGCGCCGGATCGTGGTCATCGAGCGATATTCGCCGCGCGTCATCGTAGTGGAGCGGTTCCGGCGTCACCATGGGAAGCAGTGGAAGAGGAAGGGAGCCCGCGAAGTCGTGATCTACGAGCGGCAAGGGTGGTTTTACCGGGACGACTGACCTGACCACGCACCATTCTGGTGCACGATCTCCCCGATCGGGGTCGGCTTTTCCCGCTACCAATATCCCCGCGGCCCGGGGATATTGGTTTTTTTACTGTGCGCTGAGTCACGGCAACGGCGTCCAAGTGGTAGGTACCCTCCTTTTGAAGGAAGGAGCCCGTACGCTGCGGGCCGAAACCATGATGCCGCCAAACCCGTTTCGATCTGCTCTTCTGATCCCCATCCTTTCCGGCGCCGCTCTCCTGGTCGCCGAGTCCTCCCTCGAAGCCCAGTACTTCGGGCGTAACAAGGTCCAGTATGAAAGCTTCGACTTCCAGGTGCTCAAGACCGAGCACTTCGACGTGCATTTCTACCCTCCCGGGCGGGAGGCCGCAGTGCACGCGGCTCGCATGGCCGAGCGCTGGTACGCTCGGCTGTCGAGCGTGCTCGATCACGAGCTCTCTGGCCGCCAGCCGCTGATCTTGTACGCCAGCTCACCCGAGTTCCAGCAGACCAATGCGGTCATGGGCACCCTGGGCGAGGGCACCGGAGGAGTGACCGAAGCTCTACGGCGTCGAATCGTGCTTCCCACCGGAGGCACGCTGGGAGATCTGGACCATGTCCTGGGGCACGAGCTGGTTCACGCGTTTCAGTACGACATAACCGGCAGCGGGCGACCCAACAGTCTGGGAGCGTTACCGGCAGCAAGCCAGCTACCCCTCTGGTTCATCGAAGGCATGGCCGAGTACCTGTCGATCGGACCGGTAGCGCCACAGACGGCGATGTGGATGCGGGGCGCGCTGGCCGACACGACGCGGGATACGCTGCCTTCATTCAGCCAGCTGGAGGACCCGCGCTTCTTCCCCTACCGCTACGGCCACGCATTCCTGGCCTGGATCGCCGGGCACTGGGGCGACCATGTCATAGGCCAGCTCCTGCGCGGCGCCGGGCGGCGCCAGGACGTGGCCGCGGGCCTTGCGAGCGTGCTGAACCTCAGGCCGGACACGCTGGTGGCGCGCTGGCACGCGGAGACCCACGCGGCTTTCGACCCCCTGGAGGGCAGCACGGCTCCGCCGGAAGCGTTCGGGCCCCGCCTCATCGAAGCAAAAGGGGACGGGCGCTACAACGTCGCACCCTCACTCAGCCCCGATGGCAACGAGATGATGTTCCTCTCGGACCGGGGCCTCTTCTCCATCGACCTGTTCCTGGCCGATGCCCGGACCGGCGAGATCAAGCGGCAGATCACGAAGACCGCCGTCGATCCCCACTTCCAGAGCCTGCAGTTCATTCAGTCTGCCGGCAGCTGGAGCCCTGATGGGAAGCGGTTCGTCTTCTCCGGAATCGCGTCCGGGCATCCGGTGCTGAGTCTCTACGATGTCGAGCGGGGGAAGATGGAGCGCGAGATCCGGCTTCCCAGCATCGACGAGGTGTTCAACCCCAACTGGTCGCCCGATGGGCAGCGTATCGCCTTCGCAGGACTGTGGGGTGGGCTGTCCGACCTGTTCGTGTATGACCTGGAGTCCAACCGGCTCAACCGGCTCACCAGCGATGCCTATGCCGACCTGCAGCCGGTCTGGTCTCCCGACGGACGCACTCTCGCGTTCGCCACCGACAGGTTCACCACCGACATAGCTCGGCTCCAGGTCGGCCCCTACGCCATCGGGTTGATCGACGTAGCCACCAGCGCTGTGCGTCGCCTTCCTGGATTCAAGGGCGCGCGACATACCAATCCCCAGTGGTCTCCCGATGGCTCGAGCATCTACTTCGTCGCCGCCCCCCAAGGGATCTCGAACGTCTTCCGGGCCCAGCTCGCCGGTGGGCCGCCGGCGCGAGTCACCAACCTGTTCACCGGCGTCAGCGGAATCACCGAGACGAGCCCGGCGCTGTCCGTGGCCCAGCAGTCGGGGCGGCTGGTATACAGCGTCTTCCGGTCCAACGGGTACGAGCTGTACGCGATCGATTCGCCCGACGTGCTCGCCGGTCGTGCCTTCACACCCGATGCCACGGGGCCGGTGACGGCCCTGTTGCCACCGGTGGATCGTCGTAGCTCAGTGCTCGCGGACCTGCTCTCGAATCCCGAACTGGGGCTGCCGCAGGGATCCGAGTTTGCCGTCGAGCCTTACCGGGCCGGCATCTCACTCACCTACGTCGGCAGGCCCTCCCTGGTCGCGGGCTCCAACCAGTTCGGCACGTTCGTGGGCGGGGGAGCTTCTCTCTACTTCAGTGACTTGCTGGGGAACCACAACCTGATTACCGGGCTGCAGGTGAACGGAGGGCTCAAGGACGTCAGTGCCCTCGTTGCTTATTATAACCTGAGCAACCGCCTGAACTGGGGAGGAGCGATCCAGCAGGTGCCCTACGTCACCGGAGGCTATGCCGCGGGAACGGCCGACGTGGACGGAGAGCCGGCTTTCGTCGAGCAGCAGCTCCTGGTGCGCCAAACCAACCGCGACATCATCGGGACCGTGTCCTATCCCTTCAGCGAGGTGCAACGTATCGATCTGGGCGCCGGGTTCAGCAACATCTCCTTCGACCGTGAGCTCCACACCAGAGCCGTGTCGCTCCAGACCGGCGAGCTGCTCATAGACGACGAGGAGGACCTGGGGGCGCCCAGTGCCCTGAACCTGGGCCTGGGCTCGGCGGCACTGGTCTACGACAACTCATTCTTCGGGGCTACCAGCCCGATCCTGGGTCAGCGCTACCGGTTCGAGGTTGCTCCCACGCTCGGATCGCTCAGCTACGTGGGAGCGCTGGGGGACTTCCGCCGCTACTTCATGCCGGTGCGCCCCTTCACCTTCGCCATACGGCTGCTCCACTACGGACGTTACGGAAGCGACGGCGAAGACGACCGGCTCCAGCCGCTGTTTCTGGGCCACTCCGGATTGGTCCGGGGCTACAGCTTCGGCTCCTTCGATGCTTCCGAGTGCCAACCGCCGCCGGGGGAGCCGGGCGCGTGTCCCGTGTTCGACCAACTGCTGGGAAGCAGAATAGTGGTCGGCAATGCGGAGCTGCGCTTCCCGCTCTTCGGCGTGCTGGGCATAGGATCGGGCTACTACGGGGCCTTTCCGCTCGAGTTTGCCATCTTCGGTGACGGAGGGCTGGCCTGGGACACCGCGAATGAGCCCTCGGTGTTCGGCTCCGGCCCCCGTGATCCGGTCTTCAGCGCCGGGGCCGGCTTACGGATAAACCTGCTCGGATTCGCGGTGGCCGAAGTGGATCTGGTGCGTCCCTTCGACCGGCCCGGTAGGGGATGGATTTGGCAGTTTGAATTGCAGCCGGGGTTCTAGGGGCGGAAATGGCGGAAAAGGCGGACAGAGCGGAACGATACACCAGCGAGCAGTGTCCGCCGTGACGGGTTAACACCTTCCGCCCCTTCCGCCCCTTCCGCCCTTCCGCCTTCTTTACACATGCACCCCTCCCGCGACCACCATCTCCCCCCCGATCCCGAAGCCTACCGTCGTGCTCCTCACCCCAAGGGCCGTATCATCGTCATCGCTCCCACCCGGGCCGCGTGTGAGACCATCGAGCTGGCGCTCGGGATACAGGTAGACACCCTGTTGGAGCGGGAGCATGGTACCGAACTGCGCCAGTGGGCCGCGGCTGGAAAGGCATTCGGGATCGTGGCAGGCACGGGCACCGGCAAGACGCTGGGCATCCGTCCCATTGCGGAGTCGATCCTGCGCGAGCCGCTTGCGGTCGGGGTGGTGAACCGGGAGCGCGAAGCCACCCCGGAGACCCCCAGCTGGAACGTCGTCATCGTGACCACCGGAATCGCCCGCCGCTGGTTTCAGGACGACCTCATCACCGGCCGTGACACCATCATCGTGGACGAGATCCATCAGACCTCGGCCGAGCTGGAGCTGTGCCTGGCGTTGGGCAAGCGCGCGGGCAGCCGCTTCATCTGGCTCAGTGCCACCGTCGATCCCGCCTTCTACTTCCGGTACCTGAACAGCTCCGAGGTGCTGGTGACCCAGGCCTTCGATCCGAACCTCAAGGCCAGGGTCGAGGTCCTTCCCCAGCAGCCGGAAGAGTTTCTCAACGACCGGTATGTGCGCCGTGTGATGAAGGAGAAGCGCGGCGTGGCGGTGTTCGTGCCCACCCGGGCGGAGGTCGAGAAGCTCGCGGCCGCCCTGGGCGAGCAGTGGCCGCGCCTGACCACGGCGTTCTATCACGGGGGGGAGCCGATCCGGGTCATTCGCCCGTTTCTCGAGGGAGAGGTCGAGCGTCCGTTTCTCCTCGCCATGACGGCGGCGGGTCAGTCCGCGCTCAACGTCCGGGGGCTCGATACCGTGGTCATCTACGATGCCCGCTACGGCAACGTGGTGGACCGCGGCCGCAACGTGCTGCATCGCCTGTACCTGGGCGCCAACGAGATCCTGCAAATGGCCGGGAGGGTGCATGGGCGGGTGCCCAACGGGGAGGTCTCCATCCTGAGCGACCGGGAGCTGGATTTCACCAGGCTCCGTCCCACTCCACCCGAGTTTCAGCTCGCCGGAGACACCGAAAGGGTAGCGATAACCTGTGCCGCTCTGGGGGTGGATGCGCGCGACCTCGATCTGCCGGTGCCACTCGACCGGACCGCCTACGCCCGCGCGGTCGAGCTCCTCACCAGCCGGGGTCTGGTCGAGAGCGGAAGGCTGACGAGCTACGGGAGGGAAGTCGAGGCCTTACCGGTCGATCGGCAATGGGGCGAGCTACTGGTGCATGCGGACGGAGATCTCATCCCCATGGTGGCCGTCTGCTCCAACATCGACTCGCTGCACCGGATGACACGGGAGGAACGAGACCTCTACGGCGTCGTCGTCAACGGCAGCGATCATCTCACCGCCTACAACCTCTTTGCCGAGGCCGTGAATCAGCACGGCTATATGGGCCAGGTGTACGGGCTGCCGCGGCATCTGTTCGACGACCGGCTGGAGGAGTGGGCCGAGCGGCGTGGCGTATTAATGAAGGCGATAGAGGACACCGCCCTGGGTCTGGCCTCGGTGTACCGCTCGCTCGAGTTGCCGCTTCCGAAGCAGTTCCCTTATGCCTCCAAGGAGATCCGGGCACGGTGGGCCGATCTCGTCGCCCGGATCATGCCTTTCGATCTCGTAATCGACGGACACACCGCTGACGGCCATGAGGCTCGAGTCTCCAAGACCTCGGTGGCCGGGAGCTGGGGGGCTGTGGCGGGGAACCTGCGCTTCTTCGCCGATCGGTTTGGGATCCCGCGCGCCGGAATCGAGGGCACCACTCTCTCGTACGATCTCGTGGGCCGGTACGCCACGCTGGGGCCACCCAAGGTACTGCTCGGCGGTCCCCGAAAGCATCAGCGGCTCATGCTGGAGCGGCGGCGCAGCTACTTCGGTTTCGATCTGGACACCGAGGTCGAGGTGATCGAGGGCGAGATCCCACCGAAGCTGCAGCCCTCCGCGCGAGATGTACTGGCCCAGGCCTTGATCGACGGCGAGACGCCACACTCCGACCAGCAGCGGGTGCGCCGCGCGGTTGCGGAGCTGGACGAGCTCTGGCGCCGCTCCGGCGGAACGCTGCACCGGCTGTCCCCAGCGGAGCTCCGCATCCGCATCCGGGAGCAGCTGGAGCGGGTGACGAGCTGGGATAGCTTTCTCCGCACCAGGATTGCGCTCGATCCCTCGGAGCTGGTTGACCCGGAGACCCGCCAAAGACTGGAGGCCCTCCCCGCCCGGCTGCACATCCGCGGCGACGCGGTGCCGCTCGACTATGAGGTTGAAAACGGTACCGGCATTGCGCGGGTGCGGCTCAGGGAAGGCCAGGCCAAGCGGCTCCGGCCCGATGAGCTGCCTCGGCTGGACCGGCCGCTCCGGTTTGCCGTACAGCGTGGCCGGCACCCGCCCATACTGGCGGACACGATCCCTGGCCTTCAGGCGCTCCTGAAACGAGTCCCGAAGGTCCAGGCCGAGGAGTCGGCCCCAGGTCGGGAGAGAGGCGGCCGGCGGCGGCACAGGCACGCGGCCCGCCACGGGGGAGGGAAGCCACGGGGGAGGCGCTAGTCCCCACCCCTGACCAGTGTGCGTCCGCTCCGTGCCTGCGCGTCTGAATAGTTAAGGCAGCACCGCTCGCTCAACCCCGAAACCCCGAGAGGAACACCTGCGTACCGTGACCATGCCCAATACCGTGCCCGTCAACTCCATGCCCTCGGTTTTCTCACCCCTCGCCAAGGCGCTGCTCGACGGCTTCAGCGAGGGCGTCGTGGTCTTCGACGTCGAAGGCCGGCTACTGTATACCAACCAGCCGGCCAGAGAGGCGCTGGCCGGCATGGACCTCTTCGAAGGTGCGCCTGAACTTCAACCCCGCCTTGCAGCGGTCGGCGGCCGGCTCCTGCCCCTGCGAGTCGGGGGACTCGAGCTGGGAGAGGCCATGTTCATTCCGGGCGTCGCCGGAGCAACCACGCTGGCGGCCCGGGAAAAAGAGGCTATCGTCAAGACGCTGGATACGCACAACTGGAAGCTCGCCGAAACCGCCAGGTCCTTGGGCATCAGCCGTACCACCCTCTGGCGCCGCCTGAAGGCCTATGGGCTTCACCGAGACGGCCGGAGTAAATGGGCGCAAACCTCCTGATCGTTGTCGCCACCGCAGCCTTCCAGTACTCGCCGCAAGACACCATCACCAGCACCGCCCACGGAATCGGCTTCGAGCGCCTCTCTGATATTTTTCAGTACAACCGGGTTCAGGGCCTCTCGCTGGGGCTGGGTTACCGGATAGGCCTGGCCGGCTCGGGCTTCGGTGTCGGGTATGTTACGGTGCGATACGGCCTGAGCGATGACCGTCTGACCGGCCGGCTCAGCTTCCTGCGCGATGTGATGGGCGGTCGGGTTGCGCTGAGCGGCTACTCCGACATTGAGGATCTGGATCCATTCTCCCCCGGCCGCACCCTGTCCAACACCTTCAACGGGATCTTCGCCGGCCATGACAATGGAGATTACGCCATGGCCCGGGGCGGGTCCGCCAGCTTCGAGACCGCGGTAGGAGCAGGTCTGCAACTACTCGTGGGGACCGGAATCGAGCGTCAATCCAGCATCCGCCGGGTTGCAGAGTCGGAGGTGAACGATTTTCTCGGCGGCTCTGGTGTCTTCCCTCCCAACCCGCCGGTGGAGGAAGGCACCTTTGGTGCCGCCTCGGTGAAGCTGAGCCACGTAATCGGCACCCGGTGGAACCTGGCCGCTGACGTACTCGGCGGCTCAGGCCGCACGACCGCCCGGCTCTGGGGAGACCTCCGCCGGGACGTCGGGTCCGGTCCAGGAATCACCTTGCGGCTCAAGGCCGGTGCCGCCACCGCGCGGGCGTTACCCCAGAATCTGTTTCGACTGGGGGGACTCAACACTGTACGGGGTTTCGAGTACGGAGTGCGCCGCGGGCCGGCATTCTGGGCGGCACAGGTCGACATCTCGCTTTTCGCGGGACGGGTGCGTCCGGTGTTGTTCGTCGATGCGGGTCAGGCGGCAGAGGTGGGTGAGCTCCTCTCCAGCCGGGCACTGGCAGGCGGAGGTGTCAGTCTCTCGCTGTTCAGCGGCCTGATCCGCTTCGACCTGAGCCGTCCCATTTCGCCCGATCAAGGCGGGAAGCTTCGGTTCGACCTGGTTATGCGGGGGGTCAGGTGAGGCTTCCGCAGCAACGCCTTCTCCTGGTGCTCTCACTGGCCAGCGGGTGCAACGGCGGGGTGAGCTCCAGGAGTGGAGCGGGACATCTGGAGGCGCGCTGGACCGGTGCGGATACCGGGGCCATTTCAGCAGCCGCCGTGGCCGAGTGGTGTGATGAACGACGGCTGCTCCAGATCCGCGCCGTGCGGGGTGACACCGGCTTTGCCGTAGCTCTATACCCGCCGGTGATTCTGGCCCTAGACAGCTACCCGGTTCTGCGCCCGGGAGCCCGGGACTCGGTCGTGCCCTCGGCCCGGGTGGCGCTTCGCTGGTTTGGACCGACCTCCATCGAGGCCTATCAGGGAGACCGCGGTGCCGTGGTGCTGGAGGGCACGGACTCGGGCAACGTGTCGGGCAGCCTGCAAGCCCGGGCCCGCTCGGTCTCCACTAACGACCAGATCACCCTGACCGGCACCTTCCGCAATCTCACCATTGTACCGGAAACCCGTGGCTGCGTCTCCGAGCCTGATCCTGAAGAGGCGGGCGAGGATCTCGATGAGCTCGACGAAGAGGAATACGACGCTGCCGAGCCATCCGACACATATGATGTAGATTGAGGTATGGAGAACACTTACTTCCGTAAGGGCTTCGGCCTCAAGAGCGAGATCGCGGGCCGGCTCACCGCGGACTATCATAGCGCGGTGGTGGAGGCTCTGCGCGTCAACGATTACCGGCTCCCGGTAGGTCATCTGAGCTTCCGGCTAGCCCGTGAGTTCGGCTTCTGCTACGGGGTCGATCGCGCGGTCGAATACGCCTACGAGACCCGCACCAAGTTTCCTCACCGCCGGCTCTTCCTGGTCGGCGAGATAATCCACAACCCTCACGTCAATCAGAAGCTCCAGGACATGGGTATCGGGATCCTGGCGCATCGAGCCGAGCAGGAGTTCGACTTTTCAGCGGTAACGCCGGATGACGTGGTGATCATGCCCGCCTTCGGGGTTACCATCCGGGACTTCGAGCGGCTCCGCGCCATCGGGTGTGTGCTGGTGGACACCACCTGTGGCTCGGTCTTGAACGTCTGGAAACGGGTCGATAGCTACGCTAAGGATGGGTTCACGGCCATCATCCACGGCAAGCATTACCATGAGGAGACCAAGGCCACTGCAAGCCAGGTCATGAAGCATCCCGGCGGCCGCTACCTCGTGGTGTTCGACATGGCGGAAGCGCGGATGATTTGCGACTTCATCGAGCACGGAGGTGATTTGACGCCGCTCGAGGCACGGTTTCGGAAGGCGGTCTCGCCCGGCTTCGATTTCGCCCGGGACCTGACGCGGGTTGGACTTGCCAACCAGACCACCATGCTCTCGGGCGAGTCGCTCGCCATTGCCGAGGAGGTGCGCAAAAGCATGGTGCGACGCTACGGGGAGGAGCAGGCGGACCAACACTTCAGGTCATTCGACACCATTTGCTCCGCCACGCAGGAACGCCAGGATGCGGTGCTTGAGCTGCTGAAGGAGCCGCTCGATGTCATGATCGTGGTGGGCGGCTACAACTCGAGCAACACCTGTCACCTTGCGGCACTGGCGCACCTGCACGGGGTTTCCACCTACCACATCCAGGACGCGGACGCCATCGATGTCGATACCGGCACCATCCGGCATCAGCCGATCGGCACCAAAACCGAGGCCGTGGCCGAAGGATGGCTGGGCAGCTCCAGGACCATCGGCATCACCGCCGGCGCTTCGACCCCCAACAATAAGGTGGGCGAAACCGTCGCCCGAATCTGTGCCGTGGCGGGGGTTGAGATCGAGCTAGACTCAACGGCGTAATAGTGAACAGCAAACAGTGAACCGGCGCGGGTAGCTCCTGTTCACCGTTCACCGTTCACCGTTCACGCGTTGTGGCACATGTCCTTCCGCCAAACCACCGTCTCAGGCTTTCCCGCCATAGCCGTCCGATCGGCCGACTTGGAGATCGTGGCCGTCCCGAGCATAGGGATGAAGCTCACCAACCTTCGCCGGCTCAGCGGCCGGGAGTGGCTCTGGCGTAGTGACCAGATTCCACTGGCCCTGCCCGCGGCAGGCACCTCCTACGTGGAGACAGCGGACAGCGGAGGGTGGGATGAATGCTTCCCCACCGTGGCCCCCTGCCCGGTCCCCGGCTCCCCTCCGGGCACGGCGCCGCTGCCGGATCACGGCGAGCTGTGGAGCGCCCCCTGGACCAGCTCGGTTTACGATCATGCCGGCGGGACAACCCTGGCCGGCTCGGTTCGTTGCAGTGCGCTTCCCTACGAGTTCCATCGGCAGATCACCCTCGATCGGCACCAGCCGGTGGTGCGATTCCAATATCTGCTCCGCCATACCGGTGACCAGCCGTTTCCCTGGATCTGGTCGGCTCATCCCCTCCTGAACGTCCAGCCGGGATCGGTACTGGAGCTTCCCGGTGTCACTCGAGTGAAGATCGCGGCGGTACATGGCCGTCAGGACCTGGCCCAGGGCCGGCCCCGCTCAGGTCAGGCTCTAAGCGAGAACGAAGTAGTGAGCTGGCCGGACGCGATCGGCGGAGATTCCGGCCGCTTCACTTTTCCGGTTGACGGCGGCTGGGCAGTGAAGGCATTTGGCGATCTGGGCCCCGAGGGACGCATGGTGCTGACCGATCCTCGCCGGGGTGAGCGCCTGGAGTTTGTGGTGAGGCGGGAGGAAGTCCCCCAGGTCGGGGTGTGGATCAACTGCCGGGGGTGGGCACCAGCCGGGCGGGTACCGTACTACAATCTGGCGCTCGAGCCGTGTATCGGCGCGCCGGACCGGCTGGACCAGGCGGTGGACGAGTGGCGTACCGCGCAGACCCTGCATCCAGGTGAAGAGCGGGAGTGGTCGGTGGAGGTAAGGCCATTGGATCGGCCTGACTGAGGATCGCCTATAACCCCCAACCCACCGCAGCGGCTGGAGCAGCGAACCTCTCCGGGCGCTGCACTGCGCTCAGGAGGGTGGATCACGCAGAGATTACAGCGCGCAGTGACGCGCCCTCTGAGGTCCACTGCTCCTCCGCTGCTCCTCCCCGCCGGGGCGGGGCGGCCAGCGGAACTGGGCTCAGCCCCGGAGGCTGAGTGTAAGGGGGGCGGCGGGGGGAAGTCAGACACTCGAAGCCGGAGGGGCTCGGTCCAGGGCCGCTGGCCGAGGGGGTGGTTAGTTATCCTGACTCAGCATCTCGGCGACCGCTGCAATGGTCAGCGGTGCGCTTCCTTCGGCCCGGTTATTCACCAGCAGATAAGCCGGGATCCTGGTCTTCACCGCCGCTTCCACCAGCCGAGCCAGGTCTCGCCGCAGCTTCGGATTGGGCTCGCGGATCCGGTCATAGGGCGCGAAGGCGTCCACCGCCTCATTATAGGTCCGTCCCGGCCGGAGCAGCGCGCGAGCCACGATGAATGGGCCGGTGATCGATCCGGGAAGATCGAGCTGATGGCCGATCGGCGGCATCCGGGTCCACGAGCTGAAGACATGCGCCACTCCGTGCTCCCTGAGCACCGCGAAGTACATGGGCGTGAGGAACTCATCGTTCCGGATCTCGACTGCAAACTGTGCATCACGGGGCAGCGCCGAGAAGAACTCATCCAGGCGTGCGGCAAAGCTTTCGGGACCGAGCCCGCTGGACTTGGCGATGGTCTGGAACTCGAGGACGAACGGGCCGGTGTTGCTCGCGAAGTGGCGCTGGTAGGGCTGGTAGATCTCTTCCCCGAACAGGTCGGGGTTGAGAAAGTCGGGATTCACCTTACCGGCTCGGGCGGGATCCTGGGCCTTGGTAAAGGTGTGGACCGTAAGCTGACTCCAGACCTTACTCACGCAGGGGAAACCGGGTGGGAGGTGCTCGGCGTAGCTCTGGAGCACGCTTTCGGTGGGCGGACCGTAATAAGACGAGTCGATGCCCACCGTTCTGAAGAGCGGAAAGGCGGCGTATTCCTCGAGCATCCGGGCAGCGGCGCCCTTGGGCCCGTAGTCCCGGTGGTACACCAGTCCCCGCCAGCCGGGATAGTTCCAGGTCGAAGCCCCGAACCTGACTGAATCAGGAATGCGGGCTCGAAGCTGCTCGAAGCGAGCAAGATCGTGAGTCGCCGCGGCCGCGTCTGCCATGGCAGCCTACGGATCAGGGACGATCTTCAAGACTCGGCCTCCCGCGTCGATTACATACAGCTCTCCGGCCGCGTCTTCGCCGAAGCTCACGAGCGAGCCTCCGGTGCTCAGCGAAGGCCACTCGGTCAGCTCGGTGGCTGTCCCGCCGGCATAGCGGAAGCTCCGAACCCAGAGCCCGCACAGGTCGCTGAAGAAGTACTGCCCCTGAAGAGCCGGCACGGCGCTGCCCCGGTACACGTAACCGCCGATGACCGAGCACGCCTGGCCATGGCTGTACTCCAGCACGGGCAGGGCGAGGCCGCTCTGGTCGCAGCTGCTGCTCGCAAAGCAATGGGTGCCCTCCATAATGCGCCAGCCGTAGTTTATCCCTCTGCCGCTGCCCGCGTTGGAAGGCGCAACATCGATCTCCTCGAAGCGGCTTTCGCCCACGTCGGCGATGTACAGGTCGCCGGTAGCGCGATCGAAGCTGAACCGCCAGGGATTCCGCAGTCCGTAGCTCCACACTTCCGGGCGCGCGTTCGGCACGCCGACGAAAGGGTTGTCGGCCGGAACTGTGTAGGGAAAGGCAGATCGAACGTCGATCCGGAGGATGGACCCGAGCAGATCGGAGAGATCCTGCCCTCTTCCCTGGGGGTCGCCACTGGAGCCGCCGTCGCCCAGTCCCAGGTACAGAAAGCCGTCGGGGCCGAACGTCACCTGCCCGCCGTTGTGATTGTCGTAGGGTTGATCGGCGGTCAGGACCACCTGCTCACTGGCGCCGTCCGCGACGTCGGGATCGCTGGAGAGCTGGAAGTAAGAGAGGCGGGTATCGCCGGCCAGGTCGGTGTAGTGAATGAGAAACCGCCCGCTGGTGCCGTAGTCCGGCTCGAAGGCCAGTCCGAGGAGGCCTTGCTCTCCCAAGCTGGAAACCTGGCCGGTGATATCCAGGAAGGGAGTTGGAAGGAGGGCTCCATCCTTGATGATCCTGATGGTTCCAGCCTTTTCGAGGATAAAGAGCCGGCTGAGGTCCCCCGGCGGAGAGGTCAGATAGAGCGGGAAGCTGAGGCCCGAGGCCACCTCTGCCAGGCGGGCACCGGAACCCTGCGGCAAGTTCGGTCCCGAATCGGAGCAGGAGCCGGCTCCGGCCGCGAGCCCGAGTGAAAGTCCGAATCTGGCTACACCGGTATGGAGCGTCATCGGCCTTCTTTCCCGTTTGAGGCGCAATTGATTCCATCGTTTTGGATAAGAACGGCCTGGACCCTGCTCCTGGGGGCCTGCACTCCTCTCGGGCTCTGGATCTACGAAGATCCCATCATATGGCTTCACCAGATTACGCTCGAGCTCAGGGAGCCTGCTCCGCCCGGTAGCTTTCCCGTGGTGGTGGCGCTTGCCATGGAAAACCCGAACGATTATCCGCTGTCGACGGAGAGAGTGGAGCTCTTCCTGCGAGTGGATGGCATAGCCATCGGCCGGCTCGATCACAACGGCGCGGTGCCGGTGGCAATGGACACCATCTCGACCGTGGCCATGCCGCTGACTCTCGAGCGGAAGACCACCCGGGCGCATCTCCAGGCACTCGAGTCGGGCACCCGCCTGTTTGCGGTCCGGGGCCGGGCGACCTTTCGGACTCCGATCGGGGTGCGGAAGGTCCGCTTTGCCCAGGAAGGGACCATGATATTCGGTCAGCGCTCGAGGGGCACCTCACCCTGACTTTGCCCGGATTCGCTCCAACCGGTCCAGATGGGTGACGGTCAGCGTCACCGCGCCGAACTCCTCCTCCACCTTGCCCCGAAAGATGAAGGGACCCTGGTCGAACAGGACGTGACCGCGCTCACGGTAGATATCGGGAAAGAGCACCGCCTCGATCAACCCGTGGCCATCGTCGAAGGTCACGAACTCCATTGGCTCGTCGGTCGAGGTGTGCACCGGCTTGGCCGTCGTGAGCATCCCGGCGGCCAGGATGTTACGGCCTGCGTGGCGGTGCAGCTCGGTGCTGGGACAAAGCCGGAACTGCCGCAGCTGCTCGGCATGAAGCTGCATCGGATGGGCATCGGTGATGAATCCGAGCGTCTGGTACTCTTCCCGGCGGCGGCGGTCGGGAGAGTATTCCTTCAAAGCGGGGATCGCAGGCGGTAGGTCCGCGAACCAGTCGGGGGGTAAGCGGGTAAGCGGGTAAGCGGGTAAGTCTGTTCCATGAGCACGATAACCGCCGGTGTGCTCTTGCTTACCCGCCTCCACGCCTACCCGCTTACCCGCTGAATCCACTAGCCACAGCATCATCGGCCGGGTCCAGCCATTCGCGATCGAGTCGAGCGCGCCGACCTTAATCAGGAGACGCAGATCGGAGGTAGCGATGCCGGTGCGGGCGCGAAGGTCGAAGATGCTTCTGTAAGGGTGGGAAAGCGGGGCAGCGGGGCAGCGGGGAAGTACGTGCTGATCCCTCACTTCGTGCTGTCCTTCGGGAATTGCCGGTGTGCTGTTGCCTCCCCGCCTCCCCGCCTCCCCGCCTTCCCGCGCGGACAGCACCCGCTCCACGGCATCCGCTGACAGCCCCTTCACAAACTGCAATCCGATCCGGATCTCCCGTCCCCTGCCGCTACAGCGGAAATCGCTGGCATTGACGTCCGGTGGCAGGACCGTGAGGCCCATGCGCATGGCCTCGGCGACGTAAGCGAATGGCTGGTAGAACCCGCCTCCATTCGACAGCACCGCCGCCATGAACTCGGCCGGGTGATTGGCCCGTAGTGCGCAGGCGTGCTGGGCTACCTGGATATAGGAGCACGAGTGCCCCTTGCAGAAGCTGTAGCCGGCAAACGACATGATCATCTCCCACACCCGTTTGGCCGCCTCGGGATCTCGTCCCAGCCTCATGGCTCCGGTGAAGAACTCCTCGGCGTAGGCCCCGAGGTGCTTGGCCGGGCGCTTCTTGGAGAGAGCCTTGCGGAGCCCGTCTCCGGTGGCGGGCGACATGCCGGCAAAGGTGGCACAGACATTCACCACGTCTTCCTGGTAGACCATGATCCCGAACGACTCGCCCAGGGTATCCCGGAGACAGGGATCGAGCGGCTGGTAGGGAGCTCCGTGGCGCAGCCGCTCGAGGTAGAGCTTGATGTACTTGTTCGAGGCCGGCCGGATCATGCTGGTGTTGAGCACCAGCAGCTCGAACGTGTCGGCCCGGCTCTTGGCACAAAGGAGGCGGGAGGCGGGTGACTCGGTATAGAAGACGCCCATCGTCTGTCCGGTACGGAACAGGGCCCTGGCGTCGTCGTCGTTGTCCGCCTCGGATGAGGTGTAGTCGATCCGGTGAGTCGTGTGACCCTGGACCGCATCGATGGCGTCGCGGATCACCGCGAGGGAACGGTTGCCGAGGAGGTCGATCTTCACCAATCCTGCATCCTCGGTAGCGTCCTTCTCGAACTGGATGACAGGTATGGTGGGAGCCTGCCCCGAGCACAGCGAGGGATCCAGCGTCTTGGCGGCGCGCTCCACCGGGACGTAGTCGGTAAGGGGCGTCGGGGTAATCACCACTCCACCCGCATGGACCGACAGGTGCCGCGGGATTCCTACCAACCCCTCCGCAATGCGGGCAAACTGCTGCCAGTTGGTCGCCAGGCCCAGGCCCCGGAAGTTGGGGTGGGTCGCCACCAGGTGGTGCAGCCGCTCACCACTTTCATAGAAGAACGGAATGCGCCGGGTGACCTCCCGGATCTCCCCGGCCGGCCGGCCATGCACCTTGGCCACCTCGCGCAGCGCGCCGCGGGCCTGAAAACAGTTGTGGTTGGCGACCATGGCGGAGTGCAGCCGGGGATACTGGCGGAAGACGTAGGCCAGTACCTTGTCGCGCTCGTCCCAGGGGAAGTCGAGATCGATGTCGGGTGGATCCTGCCGCTCGAGGTTGAGGAAACGCTCGAAGACGAGATTGGATCGGATCGGATCCACGTGGGTGATGCCAAGACAGTAGCTCACCACCGAGTTGGCCACCGATCCCCGGCCACAATGGGTCGGGCCGTTCCGGACGATGTCGCGCACCACCAGGAAATAGTCGGCAAAGCCCTTCTGGCCGATGACGCCGAGCTCCAGGTCCAGCCGGCTCTGTAGCTCGGGAGTCATAGCCGGGTAGCGCCACCGGGCTCCTTCCAGCGTCAGCTCCCGAAGCCGGGCGAAGGCGGTGCCGGTATCGGCAACGCGGGGAGGGACGATGCGGCGGCCGACGGGAATCGTGTAGGTACACCGCTCCGCGATCTCCTCTGTTGCCCGAATGGCCTCGGGACAATCGGGGAAGTGGCGGGTGAGCTCGCCGGCCGAACAGAGCCAGGCCCGGTTGGGCCAGACCTCGTTTGCCGGCAGCTCGGAGAGGGTGGTGTTGAGTGCGATAGCGCGCAGCAGGCGATGCCGGCCCCAATCCTCCGCATGAGCGGCCACCACGCCGTTGGTGGCGACCACCGGCAGGCCCAGCCGGTGGGCGGCGGCCAGGGTCTCGTGGCGCCTTCTCCCCGGCCTGAGCTCGGCATAGAGATTGGCCGGGCCGCTGAGGCGGAGCGTCTCCTCCAGGAAGCCGACATCAGTGGAGAGGAGAATGAGGCCGTCACGGTCGGATGCCAGGACACTGGAGAGCGAGATCGGCGCTCCGTGGTTGTCACCCAGGGTGACAGCTTTCGCCTCTTGCCAGTGAATCGCCGTGATCGCCCGGCAGAGTGAGCCCCACCCGCGCTCGTCCATTGCGAGCGCCACTGTCTCCTGCCCACCCGCGACGAGATGGGCGCCCAGAATGGGACGCACATCTGCTGCCTCACAGGCGCGCTGGAACTCGACCGCGCCATAGACGCCGTTGGTGTCGGTGCAGGCGAGCGCGCGAAATCCCCGCTCGGCTGCTGCCCGGGCCAGCCGGTCGGGGCTGGAGACGCCGAGCCCGAAGGAGAAGTGGGTGTGGGTATGGAGGTGGGGCATCGATAACTGCGTGAACGGTGAACGGTGAACGGTGAACAGTGAACGGTGAGAGGTGAACGGTGAACGGTGAACGGTGAACGGGAGCTAGCGGGACCACGGGGGCTGCCGTTCCAGTATCCTGAGATAGACCGGGCAGCTCGGCAGGTGCGCGCCCGGCAGGTAGCCGACGCTCATCAGAAACTCATTCACGATCTCACCGCCGGTGAAGCGGAAGGTCTTCTTGAACAGTTTTACCCACTCGTCTCTGCTGCGTGGATGGTGCGCGGCCAGCCAGCCGGGGAACGATCCATGGGTGCCGCGAAGCTCCTGAATCCGGCAGGCGTTGGTAATGGCTGCGTCCACCTTGAGGCGGTTGCGGATGATGCCCGGATCGGCCAGCAGCCGGGCCCGATCCCTGGCCCCATATCCGGCTACTCGATCTACCGCGAAGCCGTCGTAAGCGCGTTGGAATGCCTCACGCTTCTTGAGCACGGTGAGCCAGGAGAGCCCGGCCTGATTGATCTTGAGGATCAGCCGCTCGAACAGGGCAGCCTCGTCCTCTAGCGGGAAGCCATATTCCAGGTCATGGTATGGGCCGTGCCAATCGTGACCGGGTGCGGCGTCGCAATACGTCTCTGGCATTACAGCTCCTGCGAAAGACTTACCACGAAGGTCACGAAGAACACGAAGGAAAGCAAAAGTCAAAAAAGGAAAAACAAAAAACTGTATGCGAGCGGTGATCTACGAGGGCGCCGGCGGTCCCGAAGTCATCACGATTGGCAAGGTGCCAAAGCCCGAGGTGGGGAAGGACCATATCCGGGTCCGGGTCCACGCCGCGGGCTTGAACCGGGCCGATCTGCTCCAGCGGCGCGGCCAGTATCCCGCGCCGCACGGATGGGCGGCGAACATCCCCGGGCTCGAGTACGCCGGCGAAGTCGAAGCCGTGCGCCCGGGCGTCACCCGCTGGCGGGTAGGCGACCGGGTGATGGGACTGGTGGGCGGCGGTGCGCAGGCGGAGTTCGTAGTGGTACACCAGGACGAAGCGCTTCCCATACCGGCAGGGTTGTCGTACGCCGAGGCGGCCGCGATTCCCGAGGCATTCCTGACCGCGTACGATGCGCTGGTGACCCGGGGACGTCTCCAGGCGGAGGAGCGGGTACTGATCCATGCAGTGGGCAGCGGGGTCGGTACCGCGGCGGCGCAGATCGCCAAGCATCTCGGCGCCACGGTGCTCGGCACCTCGCGCAGCGGCGAAAAGATCGCCCGGGCCCTGGTCTACGGATTGGATGTCGGAATCGATACCAGCCGGACGGCCTTCCGGGATGCAGTGGGTGAGCCGGTGAACGTGGTGCTCGATGTGCTCGGCGGCCCCGCCTTCGACGACAACCTGGCGGTGCTGGCCCCGCGCGGCCGGCTGATAATGCTGGGCTTCCTGGCCGGCAGCCGGATCGAGGGAGACCTGTCGCCGATCCTGCGTAAGCGGCTCGAGATCATCGGGACGGTGATGCGGACCCGCGAGCTGGAGGAGAGAATCCCACTGGTGCGTGAGTTTGCCGAGCGGGTGCTGCCGCTCTTCGAGCCCAGAAGGGATGGGGGCGCGCCGCTTCGGCCGGTCCTGGAGCGGACCTATCCCGTGACTCAGCTGGCCGACGCTCATCGGGTGCTCGAGAGCAACGCGACCTTCGGAAAGATCGTCGCTGTCTGGTGAGCGGTAAGCGGTGAGCGGTGAGCGGGCAGCTGCCCTCGCATCACTGCGCCCGAGCCGTAGCGGGAGTTGATCCGGTCAAGAGCGTGTTGAAGACGGTCGGCCTCTCTGACTTCAACCGCCGTACCGCCGTACCGCCGTACCGCCCTACCGTCGTACTGCCGTACCGCCATACCGCCCCAGAGATCCAGCTGCGCCTCCGTTTCCATTAAACGATCCAGCGTAAGGGCCACCGCCCGCACCGCCAGCCGTTTCGTGTTGGCCAGCGCGAACGCCCGGCGCGCGGCATCCCAGAGCTCCGTGTCGAGGGCGGCCGAGCGCAGGGACACGGCGCGCGCGATGGTGGTGTAATCGGCATAGGTCGCCTCGATCCGAAGCTGGCCGGCGGTGAGGCCGCGCTGGCGGAGCCGGCGGCCCAGCCGCTCGCTCATCACCCGCAGCAGGGGGTGTAGAATGCCGATATCGTTGGTGTCGGTGGCCAAGGTATGGACCGCATGAAACTCGGCCTGGCGATCGGGGGGCAGCACCGGCCGGGGATCGATGCCCTGCGCTCGCGCCCGAAGGGTCCTGCCGTGGCACCCGAAGACGGCGCAGAGAGCGCTCTCGGGGATGGCGGCAACCTCGCCGATGAGATCGAGCTGGTAATCTTCCAGCCGGGCGCGCATGCCGGGATCGAGCTCCGGCAGCACCTCGAGCGGATGGGGCGCGAGAAACTCCCGCTCGGTGCCTGCTGGGACATAGAGCAGCGCCTGCCTCCCCGCTTCCCAGCTTCCCTGCCTCCCCGCTTCCCAGCTTCCCCGCCTCCCCGCCTTAATAGCTGCCTGGCTCACCAGCTTGTTGGCGGCGACTCCGACCGACAGCGGCAGCCTGAGCCGCTCGCTGGTTTCCCGGCGGATGCGTGCGGCCACATCCTGCGGTGGGCCGAAGAGCCGGCCGGTGCCGGTGAGGTCGAGGAAGGCGTGCCCGTAGCCCCGGGGCTCGATGGTCGGGGCGTAGATCCTGAGGATCTCGTGCAGCGCGCGGGAAGCGCGGGCATAGAGCCGCGGGTTGGGTGGCAGGACGATGAGATCGGGGCAGAGCCGCTGCGCCTTTCGTACCGGCATTCCCCGCTCCAGCCCTGCCAGCCGGGCTTCGGCCGAGAGCGCCAGGATGACGGCCCGGTCGGCGCCCGGTGGGGCGACAGCCAGAGGCCGGGTCCGGAGCTCGGGCGCTACCAGCCCCTCGAGGGTAGTGCAGAAGGCGGGAGGATCGACGAACAACACTGAGCGCATATACCCAAAAGCGTGAACAGTGAACAGTGAACGGTGAACAGGTTTACATGTCGGATTCTCGTGGTACCCCCTCCCGCTTACTGTCTACCGTCCACCGTTCACGCTCTTACCTTCACCGTTTACCGTTCACTGTTGGCTAGTTTCATAGCAGCACTTCCTGCTTCTCCAATTTCGCACTGGCGTCTTTGCGCGGCTCACGACCTTCGAGCTGCTGGCGCCGTTTCATTCCTTCGTCTACCGGAAAACCGTATGCCTGCTGGAGCAAGCGGAGCCGGCGGGTGAGCGCCTCCTGATAGCTCCGCTTGACGTGGTCGGTTCCGGCATAGTGGCGCCGGTAGCGCTCGGCCAGCTGGGGGAACTCCCGCTCGAGGACAGGAAGGAAGCGGTGCCGCGCCGCGGGGCCGAGCCGGAGCGCCGACCCGACCACGTAGCGGGCGCCCGCCTCCTTCGCTGCTTCCATGAGCCGGGCCAGTCCGGCCCAATCGTCGGTGACGCCTGGAATGATGGGCGCCACGATGAGCCCGGCGTGGATCCCGCCGCCGGTGAGCCGCCGAAGCGCCCTGAGCCGCGCCCCCGGTACCGGCGAGCGAAGCTCCAGCCGGCGCGCGAGCCGCGGGTCTGCCGTGGCGAGGGAGATGTTGACGCTGACCTCATGGCGCTCGGTGAGCGCCTGTAGCAGGTCGAGATCGCGGGTGATGAGCGGCGACTTGGTGATGATGCCGATCGAGAGCCCCTGATAGGAGCGCAGCACCTCCAGGATCCGGCGGGTAAGCCGGAACCGCCGCTCGGCGGGCTGGTAGGGGTCGGTGGCGGTGCCGATCACCAGCGAGCTGCCGGCGAGCTTGGCCGGGTTGAGGGTGCGCGCGAGCACCTCGGCGACCTCGGTCTTGACCAGGATCTCCTTCTCGAAGGCCTCCCAGGCGGGCAGCGGGGCCGCGGGGCCGCGGGGCAGATCGCTCTGCAGCTTGGACTGATCCCGTGTGCTGTTACCGCCCTGCTGCCCAGCTGCCCCGCCGCCCCACCTTTCCATCGTCCAGCGATGGGTATCCCGGGCGTAGCAGTAGGTGCAGCCGAACTCGCAGCCGACGTAGGGATTGATGGACCAGAACCCCATGTGGGTGGTGGTGGGAGAATTAAGTACCGAGCGGACCGGCAGCTCGACGAACGTGGTGCCGCGGGAGCGCTGGTCGAGGACGGGTAAGCGGGTAGGCGGGTAAGCGGGTACGCTGGACAGTAAGTCGAGTTGTGGTGGTCCAGGTCGCTTTGGCTGCTCACTGGCCCTGATGCCCGTCCCGCCTACCTCCTTACCCGCTTCCCCGCTTACCATCTTACCCGCCTCCCTCACCCGCACCGCCCCCAACCGCATTGGGTGCAGTTGACGCAGCCCGACGAGCGGACGACCGGACCGGCGCAGTCAGGACAGACGCGGATCAGCGTAGTCGGTTGAAGCGAAGGGGCTTTATGATCGAGGGAAGGGGTAGGACGGGATTGGAGCGACGACACGGGAGGCCCCTGGCTTCGGTATTTGTTCGGCACCATCTAACCCGAATATAACCCGAAGCTCAGGTGCGTCAAGCAGCATATGGGATAAGAGACAAGGGACCTGTCACTGTTCAGTTGCCAGGCCCGCAGGCCATTACATCAAACTCCTTGCCCTCTAAGCAGATCAAACGAGTGGTAGTACTTTTGGAGAACGAAGTATCGATCCTCTGCCTCAATTGCCTGGCGCACCCCTGCTTCAGATTTGGCTGGCCGCTCAACAGACCTCTTCCTGATTGAGCCGTGCTGTCACGGAGCGGAAGACTCGAACAAGGCCTATCGCGGTCATGACTAACGAGACTTTCAAGGACATCGAGAAGCTCGAATCCGACCTCTGGGAGGCGGCGGACAACCTTCGCGCCAACTCGAAGCTCACCTCGAGTGACTACTTCATGCCGGTGCTGGGTGTGATCTTCCTGCGTCATGCGGCTAACCGCTTCGATGCGGCTCAGCGACAGATCGAAGAGGACCAGGCGAGCGGGGAGATGCCGAAGCGGAAGGTGGTACCGGCCGACTACCTTCGCCGGCGAGCGCTCTGGCTACCCCCGAACGCCCGCTACGACTGGATCATGCAGCAGGCAGCTGTCAGCGGTATCAACCTTCCCAAGCTCGTTACCGATGCCATGACGGCCATTGAGAACGAATTCGAGCCGCTCCAGGGTGTTCTGCCGAAGGACTTCGGAATCTTCGAGACCAAGGTGCTCGAAGACCTCATGCGCCTCTTCAACAGCGAGCAGATCAAGCAGGCCACCGGCGACGTGTTCGGCCGCATCTACGAGTACTTTCTTGCCGAGTTCTCCATCCAGAAGGCCCACGATAACGGCGAGTTCTTCACACCGTCCTCGATCGTGCAGACAATTGTCAACGTCATCGTGCCGGATCACGGGACCGTGTTCGACCCAGCCTGCGGTTCAGGCGGCATGTTCGTGCAGTCGAGCCACTTCATCGAACACGAAGGCGGCGACACGGCGAAGAAGGTTGTCTTCTACGGGCAGGAAAAGAACCGCGACACCATCCGCATTGCCAAAATGAACCTCGCCGTCCACGGGCTCGACGGCAGAATTGCTGAGGCCATCACCTACTACCAGGACGAACACAACCTGGTTGGCAAGTGCGATTTCGTGATGGCCAATCCCCCCTTCAACGTCGACCTCGTCGACGCCGAGCGAATCAAGACCGACCCACGCCTGCCATTCGGCCTGCCGGGCGTGAACAATGCCAAAAGGGTCAGCAACGGTAATTACCTCTGGATCTCCTACTTCTGGAGCTACCTCAGCGCGAAGGGCCGCGCCGGCTTCGTCATGTCTTCCCAGGCTTCGAGTGCCGGTCACGGGGAGAAGAACGTGCGTCAGAAGATCGTTGAGACAGGCGACGTAGATGTGATGATCTCGATCCGCGCTAACTTCTTCTACACCCGCTCCGTCCCCTGCGAGCTGTGGCACTTCGATCGCTCCAAGCCTCCCGCACGCAGGGACAAGGTGCTGATGCTCGATGCGCGCAACGTCTACCGCAAAGTGACGCGCAAGATTTATGACTTCTCCCCCGAGCAGATGCACAATCTCGCGGCCATCGTCTGGCTTTACCGCGGGGAGCGGGAGCGCTTTCTCGGGCTGGTGAAGGCCTACCTTGGGCGCGTGTGTGCCGAGAGCGCCGCGATTCCGACGGCGCTTGCGCCCTTTGAGATGACGCTCGCAAACCTACGCGGACGCTTTGATGCGCTCGCCAAGGCGGTCGCGAAGCGCGCTGGCCTCGACGCCGAGAAAAAGGAGGCACTCGCCAATGCCGTTACCGAACTAGGCGAAACGGTCACACTCTGCGAGGCCGACAGCAAGAAGCTCGTCTCCACCCTCCACGCCTTTGAGCAAGAGCACGCGAAGACGCTCCCTGACAAGAACGATGCCCAGAATGCCGCTCGCAAAGCCTTCGACGCCAACTCTGAGGCGATCCGCGGGCTTGTCAAGCAGGTGGACTTGCTCTACAAGCTCGCCTCGCGCGTTGCGGACTTGGGAGCAGAGCTGGCGGTTGATGATGCGCTCTCCACTGCCTACGACCGCCGTGCCACTGGCCGGCTAGTGAGGCAGCTGGACGAAGAGCGCAAGACCGTCATTGAGCAGATGAAGCTGGGGGTCTACTTCCACCGGCAGATTGCGTGGCTGCAGGATCGCTTCCCCAACGCCGAGCTGCAGGCGGTGCCAGGGCTGGTCAAGCTCGTGGACCGAAAGGAGATCAAGGACGCGGACTGGAGCCTCACCCCTGGCCGCTACGTCGGCGTCGCGCCACCAGAGGAGGATGACGACTTCGACTTCGAGCAGACCCTCCGCGACGTCCACACCGAGTTGGCCGATCTTAACAAGGAAGCAGCGGCACTAGCGGAAAGGGTCCACGAAAACTTCGAGGAACTGGGGATATGAGCACGCATCCCCCTCTCGCGAGGAGCGTCTCCCTCAAGGATGTTGCCTTCTTCCAAGAGGGCCCTGGTCTTCGCACGCACCAATGGACGGCCGAGGGGATGAAGGTCATAAACGTAACGAACATCCTCGGTGACGGTGCGGTAGATGTGTCAAATACGGATAAGTTTATTGCTCTTAGTGAGTTCGAAACTCGCTATTCGCATTTCGCGGTGGAGGAGAACGACATTGTCGTGGCAAGCTCTGGCAACACTTATGGAAAGGTCGGGAGAATTCGATCCGATCATCTGCCACTGATGATGAATACAAGCGTCATTCGCTTTCATAGTCTGGAAGAAGCAGTGCTTGACGACAACTTCCTGTACGCGTGGCTTCGCTCCTCGGAGTTCATAAATCAGGTCAAGGGTTTTGTTACAGGGGGGGCACAGCCGAACTTCGGCCCAACCCACCTGAAACAGATGAGAATCACTCTTCCAGAGATTCACCAACAAAGGGCGATCGCCGAGATCCTCTCCGCCTATGACGACCTGATCGAGAACAACCGACGGCGGATGGCGCTCTTGGATGAGGCGGCGCGGCAGCTCTACCGCGAATGGTTCGTCCGAATCCGCTTCCCCGGTCACGAGCACGTCACTATCAAAGACGGCGTACCGGAGGGATGGGAGAGAAAGAGCTTGGGTGAGTTGGTTGAAATAAAGAAGGGTAAAAATATTACCGAAGCAACTGCACAGGAGGGAACAGTTCCCGTTGTTGCGGGCGGGTTAGAGCCTGCGTATTACCACAACAAGGCCAATGCAACAGGACCAGTAGTAACAATCAGCACGTCCGGCGCAAATGCTGGTTTTGTGAGCATTTATCATGAGGACATTTGGGCGTCGGACTGCTCTTATATCAGTTCTGAATCAACCGGTTGGCTTTATTACTACTACTGTTTCCTCAAATCCGCACAGCAGGAGGTATTCGGTCTTCAGAAAGGGGCTGCTCAACCGCATGTTTATCCGAAAGACCTCATGAGGCTGGGTATTGTCAGCCCACCTGATAGGCTGCTTCGGTACTTCACTGATGCGGTGGAGCCTTCGTTCGCGTTGATCAGCAACCTGAATAAACAAAACAGGGCGCTACTGGCGGCGCGCGACCTTCTCCTGCCCCGCCTTGTAAGTGGCGAGCTCGCGGTATGAACGCAACCGAAGCCAAGAGGCTGGAGTTCCTCCAGAAGTCACCGCAGTTCGTCATCACGACCTACTAGCGCACCTACAACGAGCCACCATTATGTGATTGGGCTGATCGGGCAGTCCTTTGAGAAGCAGATGGGGAACGCGGCGATGCTTGATGCTCTAACAGCCAGTTCGACCTCGGGCTTGGCGAGTCCATGATCACCGACATCCACAGCGAAGACCGCCTGGTCCAACGGACCTTCGCCGAGCATTTGAAGGAGGTGCTCGGCTGGGATAGTGTCTACGCCTACAATCTCGAGACATTCGGGCCCACAGGGACACTGGGACGGTCGTCCGAACGGGATGTGGTGCTAGTGCGCGACCTGCGAGCAGCGCTGAAGCGGCTCAACCCTGACTTGCCGTCATCAGCCTATGAGCTGGCAGTAGAAAAGCTAACGAGAATCGATGTCTCGCGTTCGCTGCTGCAACACAACCGCGAGTTCTACGGCTTCATCCGCGACGGGATACCAGTAGAGTGGCGTGATGAGATAGGAGAGACGCGTTACGCGCGAGCGCGGGTGATAGACTTTCGCAATGTCAACAACAATCATTTCCTGGCGGTCCGCGAGCTCAAGATCCAAGGAGTACGAGTTCCTCACTATAACCGACGGGCAGACCTGGTCTGTTTCGTAAATGGCCTCCCACTCGTCTTTATCGAGCTCAAAGCCGTCTACAAGAACATCCGGGCAGGCTTAGACAACAACCTTACTGATTACATGCATGAAAGCATCGCCCATGCGTTTCACCACAATGGCTTTCTCGTGGTCAGCAATGGCGACCAGGCCCGATACGGCTCGATCACGAGCAACTGGGAGCATTTCGTTGAATGGAAGCGAAACACAGAGAAAGATAAAGGACGCGTCGATGCCGAATCGCTCCTTGATGGAATGCTGGCCAAGGAGCAACTGCTCGACCTGATTGAAAACTTCATTCTCTTCGATGATAGCCGTCCCGGTGGCACGAGAAAGATTGTGGCTCGCAACCATCAGGTACTGGGTGTGAACAACGCGGTCGCCTCAGTGCTGCTTCAGGAGGAACTAAAGGCCCAGTTTCCCGTGGGAGAGCGGCTGATCCAATACCGCGTGCCAAAGCCAGAGCTACGCAGGATTGCTGAAGCCCGGCCCCCAGAATCTCTCTACATGGTCCCACCCCGCTCCGAACTGAGTGGACATGACGAGTTGACATTGGTAAGCAAGGTTCACCAGGATCTTGGGCGCCTAGGCGTGTTCTGGCACACGCAGGGCAGTGGCAAGTCCTACTCGATGGCGTTCTTTGCTGAAAAGGTGCGGCGCGTCGTCCCCGGCAACTTCACGTTCCTGATAATGACTGATCGCGAGGACCTAGACGACCAGATCCGGCGCACCTTCATCGGTTGCGGAGTCGCTGACCAGAAGACCCCAACTGCGAGCTCAGGCAAGGAGCTGCAAGAGATCCTACAGGGGAATCACCGCTTCATCTTTAGCCTGATCCATAAGTTCAACCAGCCTGTCCTACAGCCTTACAGTGGGCGCGACGATATTATCGTGATCTCGGATGAGGCGCACCGAACTCAGGCAGGCAAGTTTGCCCGGAATATGCGCCTCGCACTTCCGAACGCAGCATTTATCGGGTTCACGGGCACACCAATCTTTAAGCACGATGAACTGACCCGCCGCATCTTCGGCGGGTATGTCTCGCGATATGATTTCAAGCGCTCCGAGGAAGACCAGTCAACTGTCAAGCTGGTCTACGAGAACCGGGGAGAGAAGCTCGGAATCGCGCGGTTGGACTTGAACGATCGGATCGCTGCGAAGATCGAGGAGGCGGAGCTCGACGAAGATCAGACGGCGCTCCTTGAGAGGCTCCTCGGCCAGGATTATGAAGTGATCACTGCCGACGATCGGCTGGATAAGCTGGCTGACGACTTTGTCGAGCATTGCACTACACGCTGGGAAACCGGCAAGTCAATGTTGGTGTGCGTCGATAAGTTGACCTGCGCACGAATGCTGCAACGCATTGAGCCGCGCCTGAGAGCCAAACTTGCTCAGCTGAGGACTGAGATCTCTGAGAAGGAAGCACAGCTTCCAACAGTGCCTGAGCCGGACCAGCGGGAGAACCTCGTTAAGGCCCTGACTCAGTTGCGTGGGCAGGCACAGTGGATCGCAAGCACGATGGTAGAGATCATCATTAGCGAGGCGCAGAACGAAGGGCGGGACTTCCAGCGATGGGGCTTTGATATTATCCCCCACCGCGTAGTGATGAAAACGGGGTTTCAGACGCCCGACGGTAAGCGCGTTAGTGTGGATGATGCATTCAAAGACCCGCAACATCCCTTTCGGATCGCTATAGTGTGCGCAATGTGGCTTACCGGCTTCGATGTGGAATGCCTAACGACGCTTTACATCGACAAGCCTATGAGGGCGCATACCCTCATGCAGGCCATCGCGCGCGCAAACCGAGTTTTTCCGGGCAAGGAATGTGGCCTCATCGTCGACTACAACGGGATGCTTAAGAGTCTACGGGAGGCACTGGCCCAGTACGCGTTGGGGGAGGATGATGACGGAGATGGGGCCCAGATCGTGGCCCCGATCGAAGAACTTCTCGCCGCACTGATCCAGGCCATCGAGGAATCCGAGGAACACCTCAAGGCTTTGGGTTTCGACTGTAGCCGGCTACGTGGAGCTACGGGATTTAGCCGCATCGAAGCTTTGCGTGATGCTGTGGATGCCCTGCGAACGTCGGACGAGGCGAAGCGCCGCTATGAAATTGTGGCTCGCCAAGTGTTCGTGCGCTTCAAGGCGCTTCTGATGGAGCCAAGCGTGTTCGCGTACGCGGAACGCCACGACAGCATTGAGGCTATTTACAAGAAGCTACAGGATAGGCGGGATACTGCCGACGTTACTGAGGTCCTGAAGGAATTACATAAGATCGTGAATGAAGCAATTCACGCGCAGGAGCCAGGAGCGGATCACGCAGAGGGGCTAAAGATCGATCTAAGTAGGATCGACTTTGGGAAGCTGCGGGAGGAATTTGCTAAGAAAGTGAAGCGCAAGCACATTGCGCTGCAGGACATCCGTGACGTGGTGGAGAAAAAGCTGGCACAGATGCTCGCTCGCAACCCAATGCGCATGGACTACTACAAGAAGTATCAGGAAATCGTTGCGGATTACAACCGCGAGAAGGATCGTGTCACCGTTGAGGAGACGTTCGCTAGACTCATCGAGCTCGCGAATAGCCTGGACAAAGAGCAACGGCGTGCCGCGGAAGAGGGCCTAAACGACGACGAATTGGCGCTGTTTGACCTACTTTTTCGAGAGAACATCACTAGCGCCGCTCGTGAGCGGCTGAAGCAGGCCAGCAGGTCACTTCTTGCATCGCTGAAGAGGCTTCTCGGGCCGATGCCATCGTGGACACAAAACAGTACGACGCAGGCCGAAGTAAAGGTGTTCATTCTCGATTCTCTTTGGCGATCGCTCCCACGGCCGCCATTTTCTGACGAGGATACCGAAGCGCTAGCAGAGCAAGTGTACGAGTACGTATGGGAGAGAAGCGCCAGCGGGCAAGGCCTGGCAGCCTAGCCCAGGTAGCGGGGAGGCCGGGCTGCTTCGCGGCCTACTTACCGTGCTAGTGCTTGGTTCGTTCTTATCAGTCGCGAGAACGCGCTCCAGTGTCGGCGATTTGGTACTCCGCGCCCTGAGCGAATTTTCCGGCAGTATGCCGCCGATAGCCCTACTGCTTCGGCG
This sequence comes from Gemmatimonadales bacterium, assembly GCA_050733075.1. Taxonomy (GTDB): domain Bacteria; phylum Gemmatimonadota; class Gemmatimonadetes; order Gemmatimonadales; family GWC2-71-9; genus CAVVWJ01. The sequence goes on along the minus strand of JBOHSD010000008.1, from coordinate 16,186 downwards.
ATTTCTGCTGCCGGAATCCCTTCGCAAAGCGGGCACGAACCTTCGAAGAAACTGCTCGCGCGTCAACTGGGTGTGATGCGTCGCTGTCTCCTCGCCGGCAAGCGACCCACGTTCAATCTGCGATTCGGATTGCCTAATTGTCGCAGAAGTCAGGCGCGGGTCCTTTCCGCCGAAGTCCCGACCTCCAGGCCTCGACGCAAGACAAAGAGGCCACTAAGGCGCCACAAACCAACGAAGCGATAGACTGGCCTGGATTTCAGCCTGGACCCCGCGCCGGATTATTCCCTGGATTTCTACCCGGATTCCTGCCCGATCTCTCTCACCATGGTACTAGTGACTCGCTGAGACTTCCGCGGGAATGAGACCGAAGCTTTCGAGATCCAACGGCGGCCGGCCATACCCTCCTGGGTTGAGCGGGAGTGCTCCGAGCTCAGCCAAGGGATCGAGGTGCTCCGCGTAGGCGTGTGCCCATCGGAGCCAGCGAGCCAGGCGCCCATCGGGCTCGTGGAGAACGTGCTCCTTGGCTGCTTCCAGGAGCGCGGCAACGTAGGCCCGCACTTCGTGAACGCGCGACCACGTCTCGATTTGCCGCTGGAGCTCCCCGCGCCGATCGTTCTCCCGCTCCCGCCGTTCAGCGGCGGCGAACCGGCGCCGCTCAGCCTCCATCCGCTCGAGCTGTCTCCGCTCCTCTTCCCGGCGTGCAGCCTTCCGGCCTTCAGCCAGCTCCACGAATCCGATCATGACGTCGTGGAGACATGACTCTACTCGTTGCCGCTTGCCGTCATTCCATGTGCGTGCATTCCAGGTGAACGAGGTGCCACCCGTGAGCCGAATGGTGAGCAGGCCGGTGGACTCGTAGCCGTAGCGTTCACGGGCGAGAAGGAATGTCGTGTCTTTCTTCGGCGGGTGAGGTCGTTCCACCTGCCGCATCTTCTCGGTTACAGAAATGGCAACCAGTTCCCCAAGGACAGTGACCTGCGTGAGGAAGGGGTGCTCGGTTTGGGTCGCCACCGACCAGCCCCTGGCATGCGCCGCGTTGAGGATCGCGTCGAAGATGCGCAGGGCGCGATCCAGCGACTCCTTCGAGACGTGGATGTCGAGGCAGGGCCGCTCGCTGGGCCACAAGAGATCTCGATCTCCCGGACGTTTGAAGAGGCGTGCGGCGCGTCGAACAAGGCGATGTGGTTCGGTCAGTGTCCCAGCTACTTCGATCTGGTGTTCGGGAACCGCCTCATACGCTCGCTGCCGCTCCACGGTCTCCGGCTCAGGAGGGCGAGGTGGAGAGTCGCTGGGAGATGGTGCCGGGCGAAAGGTGATCGCCTCGGGCTCCTTGCCCACGTGTGCTGGCCAGGCTGTGAGCTTGGGCTGCCTTGGCTTGTGCCCGGTCTCCTTCTCACGCCAGTAGCCACGCCACGGACGTGGGATGAGGAGTTTGCGGCAGGTCTTCGCGAGCCCGACATCCGAGATGCCGAGCCGCTGAGCGACGGTGCGGGTGGGCTCCTTCCAGATCAGCTCGTACAACTGCTGCCTGCTAAGTGTTGTCGCCCCTGGACTATCCATGAGAGCAGTCCCTTCGGGTTCAGGAAGGCAAAGCCAGATCTCGGCCGTCAGAACTTACCGAGGGTAGCGAAGGTCGGTGCCTGGATGTATTGCTGCGTTCGGCCCGGAGTTTCGCCCGGAGTTTCGCCCGGAGTTTCGCCCGGAGTTTCGCCCGGAGTTTCGCCCGGAGTTTCGCCCGGAGTTTCGCCCGGAGTTTCGCCCGGAGTTTCGCCTAGATCCTCTTGGCGAAGCCTTGGTAGACGTCGTGCGCAACCCCCTTTTTTCAGCCCGAACGTGTTGCGTGGCAGGTCGTGGAGCACGATTCTTGACAACCGCCTGTAGAACGAGGGCAGCGCAGTCCTACTCAATGACAGATACTTGATGGCTAGAGATCGCCCAAGCGACTGGGAGGAGCGTGGTCGAGTAAGCGAGTTCGCGATCCATGCGGATCGGCTATCGGCTCATGTGCTCGAGGTTACGACTCCGATTTACTGGTTCCTGGAGGGTGGAGAGCCCCAGGCTGTAGGGTCCGGTGTTTTTCTACTCCTCGGTGACGTGCGTTTTTTGCTCACTGCTGAGCACGTCTTGGAGCTACGCCATACACGTCCTCTCTACGCGCAGGGAGTTGACGAACTGGTCCTTGTGACAGGGGATGTCACACGTCTCTACCGCCTGGATGCGGCCGAAGATGAGAACGATGTAGATGTGGCAATCATTCGTCTATCGGAAGAACTTTGGACCTCCTTACCAACTTCACGGCTAGTAACGTGGCTAGACCTCGACCATGAGGTTCCAGAGCGCGCACAGTCGCACACATACGCTTTGTTGGGCTATCCCGCGACAAAGCAGAGAGGCACGGTGCACGGCTCCCAACTTCACGCCTATGCCTACAGGATGCTCGGCTTAGGCTGGAGAACAGCAAGAACCCTCGCGCTTGGCTTCGATCCTTCTGTTTCTCTGCTCATAGGATTTGACAAACGCAGGACGTGGGGACCTGAAGGACAGCGTACCGCACCGGACCTGTATGGTATGAGCGGGTCAGGCGCGTGGCGCTTCGGGCGCAGACTCCTCCAGGCAACGGAACCGCCTAAGCTATCCGCCATAAGCATCCAATGGCGCAGGGCAACACAGGACAAGTTTGTTCTAGCCACCCGTATTCGTCCAATCGTTGCTGCGCTGACCTCCAAGTACGAGGATGTTTCAGCCTTTGTACAAGCAGCCATCTTAGGTAAGGTGTAAGCACAGCCAGCGGCGAACAGAGTTACCTACTACCACACTCGGATCTGTGTACGCCACTTCGTTCACGTTTGACTCTGTCGTCGTGATCGAATCTCTCCCAACTGGGGAACTACGCTCCGGGAGGGAATTGCTTGAGACTACGTTGGCACCTGTTTCGGTGGCAGACCCAGGATTTGTGTCGTGGACTGAATTCACATTTGTTCTTTAAAGTCTTTGGTCGGAAAAGTCGCTACAGACTGATGAGCGCGGCTTAACGCAAGAAGCGGAGTGCCTGCAAAGTGAAGATTTCAGAGATTAAAGTGGCTTACGCAGAGCTCCATAATCACATCATGCCTATTCTACGCGGCAGGGTGTTTCACGTGACCTGCCGGTCCTATGTGCCGGCCATTTTAAAAACAGGCGAGATTAGCGTAAACTCCGATGGGAAGCTATCTACTGCGTTCGGATCCGCCGACCTCTCGTACTTCCGACTAAAGGGCCGCGTATCGCTTTTCGATTATCGACAGCACGTCACGGAGGAGGAGCTGAATGATTCCCTGATTAAGTGCTCTCCCTTTCAAGCCGGCTATCACTGCAATTACGAGCTCGCCATCTTTTTTCTAACCTCTCGAGCCTACGATCGACTTGAGTCCTGGAGGCTCTGGAAACCGACCGAGGCTTATGGCCAAATGGTGGTGCCGTATGTTGAGGCTGGACATCCCGGTCCAATTTCGCTGCCAGATATCGACGAACTGCTTCAAATTTGGATACATCACGAGCCCGGTCCCCATGAGCTAGCATTTCGCGCCAGAGCGCGAGCGTAGCTACAGCCGAAAAAAATCAGTGGCTCTCAAGCCCCTGCATTTGACGCCACACAACACGAACATCACTAGGATCGATAGAGTCACTGAGCGAAGAGCGTTGTGTGGCCTCCTGCCAAAGGCCGATATCCGCGTCCTCTACGAAGGTTAGAAACTCCGGGGTGCGATCGGGAGTCAACTGACCGTAGCGTTCACGGTATAAAGCACCGAATGGTTCAGCAAACTGACGCGGTACTCCGAAGAGCGAAGCTACGGCTGCCTCAGGTGTTCGCACTCCGTGTTGTATGTAGGCAGGTAGCATCTCGTCTGCTGGAGCTACAGTGGTCTCATCGCCAGCTAGAAGCGACCATCCGCGTAAGTATGCGTGAGCACCCCACGAAAGCGTCTGCGACACTTTGCTGAAGACATAAGTAGCTGCTCTGCGGACCCTCTCAGTGAGGTCCTCTCCTGGAAACTCGTTGGACAGGTCTATGATCGGCTTTCCCTCAAGCCAGCCTTGAACAACCCTGGCGACAGCCTCGGAACTCATGTGTCCCTCTCCTAGTCCCACAGCAAGCTCAAGTTCTGGCAACCATTTCAAGGCTTCCACAAGATGGGTCATACCCTCTTGACCCCTCAGCAGGATTTCCCTCGGGCCTCCACGAAGTAGTTGGTCATTTCTGATCTTGGCGTACAATTCGTCGAAGCTGAATGAACCGAGGCCCGTCGTATCCGCAACCTTCAGGTAACCCTGAGGCTGTCGGGTAATCGAGCTCAAGTAAGTCCGAGCAATGCCCCGCAAGGTCCGTGCTTGCTGATCGTTGCTCACTTGAGCATTCGCTAGACTGGCCTGAAGTAGCTCCTCGAGATTTGCTGCGGCGGCTGCGGGAGACATCGTCGCCGCTGCATGGCCGAGGTATTGGATGAAAGGCCTTAGCTCCTCGTGCCGCCTATACAGTTCCTTCAGGCTAACGCCGCTTGGAAGAGTTCCTAGCGCAAGGAGCAGGGCTGATTGGATAGAGCTTGTAAGGGCAGACGAATATCTTTCGAAATGATCTCGGTGGTTCGAGCCCGCAAACACCACGAGTCCACGATCGACAAGACCTACCCGTCCCGCTCGTCCGGCAATATTCCAGAACTCAGCAGGATCCAAGGGTCCACCACCGTAGGGCTTGTGCACGGAATGCACAAGCACCACCGCAACAGGAAAGTTTATGCCCTGAGCTAGTGTTGTGGTTGCCATGATAAAATCGATAGACCGCGATCTCACCTGATCCTCGATTAAGAATCGAAGGATCGATGACAAGGCAGAGTGATGAAACGCCGTACCACGTTCAAGACAATACGCCAGTGCCGAGTCCTCACCGTACTCCGCACGTGTGATGGCAATAGCTAATCGCAGAGCAGGGGATCGCTGCTCTACAGGCAGAATCTCGCGCGTGTCGGCGATTGCCTTAGCCGCAAGCTCAGCGTCCTTTCTGGAAGCACTGCAAAGACCCAGGATGGTGCCTGCGTCTTTCAACCGTTCCGCCAGCAGGACAACCCTGTCACGTGTAGAGCGAGCTGAGAATGATGGAATCGACAGGCGAACCGGGAGCGGATCACGGCCACTAGTGAATGGGTCTCGCCACTCAATCTCGACTGCTCGATGTTTGCGCCGTCCGACGACTTCGCAGAAGCCTAGAAGAAGCTTGGCGGGTCGCCACTGAACTGTAATCGAGAGACCTCGCGCACCTCCCAGCCATGATGCAATCTCTCTTGCATTTTCAATGAACGGTGTAAGGAGCAGGAGTCGAACATGTGGCTGTTCACGGCGGAGATTAGCAAGCAGCAGCTCTAGTCTTACCCCTCGCTCTTTGTCCTTAAGCAGGTGGGCTTCATCGACTACTACCAACCGCAGGGACTCTAGCCATTTCGGGTGTGCTCTCAGAATGAGATCGAGCTTCTCGGGTGTGAGGACTACGATACCCGTGGCTTGGAGCAATAGCTGTGTCTCGAACGGATCTTCCTCAAACGCGCTGCTAGCGGTAGCAACGTCGATCCCCAATGGACGCAGGTCCTCAATCAGCGTTCGGTGAACCTGAGTGGCGAGCGCCCGAGTCGGCACGACGTAAGCAACGCGCGTATCCCCTTTATATGCTTCGAACGCCTGAAGAATGGCGAACTCTGCTAGTAACGTCTTGCCCGTACTTGTAGGCATTTGCAGGATGACCGCGACGCGGGCAGGGTCAAGCAAGCTGCTTCGGATCGCTTCCTGCTGAGATGGGAGAAGGCTGAAGACCTGCCTCTCCCGCTCTCCCTTCACGAGCTCGTCCAGAAGACGATCGATCCGCTCAGATATTCCCCGCCCGGCCACCCAGACAGAATCCGTGCGAAGTTTCCAGAGCATAATCGCAACCAGTTCAAGCCACAGCATAGTCTCCGGATCAGCGCCCAGATCCAGAAACTCCTCAGCACGCACCAGAAGCTGGCGGAGTTCAGGGCCGAAGTCAGTTACGGGTTGTCCTTCGCGAAGGACTGAACCGGCAAGAAGGAACTCTGCTATCCTCTCCAGTGCTCGGGCCAGGTGGTAATACCCAAGAAGCGTAGCTGCCTCTTTTGATTGGTTACTCTGCCGAGTTAGCCAATCTTTCTCAGCCACCTTCTGGTCGGCCGCAAGTTGGCGGATAACATGTGCAGCCGTGTTGATGTCCTCACGGTTTTGTTGACGAACGAGCAACAATAGTGCGTAGCTTATAGCTGCTCTTACTCTCTCAGACCATGATAGAGAGCTGGTATGGATCCACTCCCGGTCAATACTCTCTCTTACATCCGAAGCACGAAGGATTGACCGGACCTCAACTGGTTCGGCTGCGAGCAGGCCCACTGCCGAGAAACAGAACAGATCGTCAATTGTCGGCGGGATGTCAGAATCCAGGAGAGCGTCGAGATAACCTCGCCACTTGGAGAGCACATCTAGCACTCGTGCCTGCGGCTTTGGATCCTCCTCCTTGGCAAAACTCCGAAGCAAAGAATCTACGGAAGTATCACGTAGGAGTTCGGCCAAAGCGACAGCAGCTGCCACACGGAGCTGCGTCGGAGCTTGTGACAGTGGCGGGAACTGGTCGCGAGAGCCAAGCTCCTCCGCCAATCGGGCTGAGTCGACCTGGCGGAGCAGCTGTCTCACTTCCGCTGAATCCTCTAACTCACGCAGGGCATCTGTCACGCTGCCCTCGCCATGTTCATGACTTTCTGGCCGAACTCCGACAAATCAACTCCAATGGTGATGACAAGCCCAAGAGCAGCAGCTGGCGATAGTTCGGCGCTCCTCGCTCGAACCGGTGCGAGATCCCCCAAACAGCCGTTGACAATCCCTCGTACAATTACGGGTGCGATGCGCATTGGAGGGATCTCTCCATGGCTGAGGCCTTGCAACATCAACACCAGCTTGCCGAAGTATTCGGTTTCCTTCAACCGCTCGGCCATGATTGCAATGGCCCGTGACAGCTTACCCAGGTCCTTCGGTATCTCGGTGCACTCCTGAGCCAGCTCCTCTGCCACTGCCGGAGGACAGGCCGGCTCATCAGACGCCTTCACCTGGATCAGTACGAGGTAGTAGCCCGCATCCTCCAACAATAGCCCCCAACCGTCAAACCCTGGAAATGGGATGTTCGCGTTGGGCTTACCCTCCTGCGGATGCGTCGGGCACTCGACTTCATAAACATCCTTGAGCCCGCCCCGGGCCACCATTTCAGCCGCCTCGGACCTTGAGTTTCTAAGTGACTTCGGCTTCGTGGACTCGGCAGCGGGGTTGGGAAGGCCAGCCCTGAACCCTAGTAAAAGCGCTTGCAGATCAAATAGCTCGCCGACATCCGAGTCCAAGTTCTCCAGGGCGGCAACGAGCTCGTTTTCTCCGTACGCCTCTCGGAGGAGATTACAAGTACTTACCAGAAGCTCATCATTTTCGTCCGCGAGATCACAGGTGCAGGATGCAGCCGTCCAGCGATGCATGCCATCCTGTTCGGCGGCATTCACTACAAGAGGCATGAGCTGTCACTTGTCTCGCGACAGTAGAGCTAGAAGGTGTAGCTTTGGCAGATCACATATCACCAGGTCTCACCAGCAGATACAGGGTAACTCGGACTGGATCTTAGGGTAAGCCCAGTCGTATCCCTAATGACCTAGTCTCGGGGCTCGCAGGGCAGGCAAGGTGAGGGTTCGGGGAAGTTTCGGGTAGCACCACAAGTGAACTCGCTCCCGGCACCTGTCTCTTATCCCGTCAAGCAGCATATGGAACACCTTTGCCGTCACGGACTTTGAAGAGGGAATAGATGGACGCCTCCCCGATCGGCAAACGGGCCAGGGACATACCGCGCGTCAATAGAGCTGCACCCAGCCTCGCTCCGACAGGCGGGTGACGACCCCGGACCCCTGCAGGGCCCGCCGATTAGCGCAGGAGGAGTAGAGCACCGTGGCGTTACCACTCAGTTTGCTGTCATCCAACTCCACGTCTGAGGCGATGATGCCGCCATGGAACTTCACGTCGTCGCTTCCGGTGCCCCGCACGTTGACCGATCCGGTCGCGATCACCGGACCAAAGAACGAGACCTGGCCCTGCACGTTGAGGTTGCCTTCCACCAGCAGGATGCCCTGGCCCGCCCCCGAGCCCGAGACGCTGAGATCGCCGTAGTGATAAATGATCGGGAAGTAGTCGAAGCACGGGCTGGTCTTGTCCAGCGGCGCCCCCCAGTTGTTTTGGATGGTCGTATTGCACGCCGGCGGATCGCTGTTGGTGAGGGCCGGCGCGACGCCGCTGATGTTGGACGTGAGGGTCAACGTCCGCAATGCCTTGAGCTGGTCAAATGAGGTTTCCCCCAGCAGGTTGGTGGAGTCGAGTGTGGCATCCAACTCCGTGGGTGGGTTGCCGGTAATCTCCGACGATCCGCTCTGTGTCAGGGTCCCGTTGTACACCACACCTCCTTTGTCCGCCTCCGGCGGGCAGTCGACGGCCGGCGGTTCCAGCCAGCTGGCCGGGGTAGTATCGTTGCCGCTCACGGTGGCATTTCCGGTGATGGTGATTTCGCCGACGGCCGTCAATCCCCCCCTCATTACGAGGTCCGGGGTCACCAGGCGTATCAGCGAGCCGGCCGAGCGGGTGGCGAGCGCCGTTCCGGCCGCGTTCCGCCGATTGCCTACGGACTTGATTAGAAACAGACTGCTGGTAAGGCGGGAAAGCTGCCGGCTCGCATCCACCCCGCCCCCCAGCGACACGGTGCCCAGATCGGCAGCCGGACCGCCGGCCGTCAGAGCCAGAAGACTGGCAGGCGTCGTCGTTCCGATGGCGTCACTGATCCCGGCCTCGGCCGCTTCCGCCGCCTGACCGGCATAGAAGGTGTTTTCCCCGCTCTGTTGCTCGAGCCGGCCGGAGAAGAAGGTGCCTGCCACCAGCGTCCCAATGATCACCAGGGCGAAGAGGGTCACCGCGAGCGCCATGCCGCGCTCGTCGTTCAAACGTGGAGCTCGCATATCGGTCTCCTGGAGCGGCGTTCCGGTCATGGCCGGAGCGCGTTGCGAAGGGTCACCTGGCTGACCAGCTCTTCTTGCACCCGAGTCAGGGTGCCCTCGATCCCCTCGTGGACAGCCCCATCGCTGATCCCGCGGAGCGCGACCCGGATGCTCTTGATGGCCGTGCGATCGGCGGTAACGCCGCCGGCGGCGTCCAAATAGTTCAGCAGAAAACCATCGCCATCGGCCAAGGGGCCCAGCACCGGCTGAACCGATTCACCCGCGCTCACCGAGCGGGCCCCCAGCCAGGACTTGCCGTCGGCCTGGTGGAGCCTGATCTCCATCACTTCGTAGAAGCGGACCGGGGTGCCGGTGGCGAGTCCCACCAGCGATGCCGTGTTCGGCGTGCTAAGAGTGACTCCCGCCCCTATGGTCCCCGGACAGGCTGTAGTGGTGGACACGGCCGTGATCGCCACCGGCAGCCAGGCATCGTCCTTGTCGGTATCCGGATCCCCATCGAGGAAGACGTAGAGGCTGTCTCGAGCCGCCTCCGGGTCCCGATACCCCGAGAAGCTGCTCCGGCTGACCCGGATTTCGGTTGCCGTGGGCGCCTGGCAGATGAAACCGATGCCGCGCATGCCCCGGTAGGTGATGCCGGTGGCGGCGATGGCCAGGATATCGTTCTTGTCTGCCGACCCTCCGGTGACCGTGTTCAGCTCACGTAGGTCGCTCAGCACCACCAGGGAGCCGATGCGTACGTTGGATTGGAGACTCACGCGCTCGGCCTGCCCCCGGGAGAGCCGCTGGGTCGAGAGGATGAGCTTATAGACCGCGCCCATGACGATGAGCATGATGGTCAAAGCCATCATGATCTCGATGAGAGTAAACCCGCGTCGGTTGCTCATGATCAGCACTCGATCCTGGTCTGGAGACTGGCGGTGCGGGGGCCGCGCACTGTGCGGTAAGTGACGTCGACCTGGACGTTCCTGACCTTGCCCACAACCGGCACAGTCCACGATTCGGTGAGGCCGTCGGTGATGACGGGTCCGCCGTTGGCGAAGGCGGCCGCGGCGCAGCGGGGCGACGTCGAATAGGCCGCCAGCCGCAGCGCTTCGATGCGGCTGGAGGCCACCTGCGCCACGCGGGTCTGTACCTTGCCGCGGCCGATCATACGGGTGACCATCGCCGATGTGCCAACCAGAGCGATGAGCCCGATTGTCAGGACGACGATCGCGACCAGTACCTCGACCAGAGTGAATCCAGAGGTTGAGCGCTTCACTTGGTGACCCTCCCCAGGCCATCGATCCTGATGGTCTCGGTGGTCCCGTTCCGAGAAACGTCGAAGGTGGTGCCGGTTCCAAAGCCGGAACCCAGGCCGCGTGGATCGAACCGTACCGAGTCGATCGTCGCGGTAACGGTGACGCCGTAACTGTCTCCCAGCCGCGCCACCGCGCCGAGGGTATCGGCATTCCCGGCGCCGGGCAGCAACCGCGGCCGCATGAGAACGAAGGCATTGTCACCCTCGATCTTGAGGAGGGTGATCCGGTTGCCCTGCGTTGCGGCGGTCCGGGCCTTGGCGAGCAGGTTGATCAAGGTGGTGCGTGCGCCCCGGACGCTGGCCTTGGTCATGCCGGCGCTCATGCGGGGAAATCCTATGAGAACGACTATCCCCAGGATCACCATCACCAGGAGCGTCTCGATCAGGGTAAAACCCTTCCGGGGTGCGTCCATGGTGTCTCCGGGAAATGGCTTCTGGGTCGTCACACTGCGCCCGAGCAGCTAGGACGTCAACAACGATGACCGAGCAAGGATTGGGCGAGCCAGGAGCGTGCCAGGTGACCACCGACAGGCGAGGTCCTTAGGGCAGCACCGCTTAGGTAGAAACGATGGGGTGGGAAGCTTGGCTTCTGAACCGCGTTATGCCAGTACAGATTCTGAGGGGTAATTTGACGTCCAATTACTTACCAGATTAACGTGACCACTACCTTGTCGGACTGACGTTCCGCGCCAGAAGGTGCATGAGCCAGAAAGTGCATGAGCCAGAAAGTGCATGAGCCAGAAAGTGCATCAAGGCTGCGATACTCCAACATGAACTTCACCTTCGACGACGCTATCCCCGTCCTGCGGCGCACCCCCGCGGTGCTGCGCGCCTTGCTCTGGGATCTGCCCGATTCCTGGGTGAGGGCCACCGAAGGACCCGACACGTGGAGTCCCTTCGACATCGTCGGCCACCTCATCCATGGCGAGCGTACCGACTGGATTCCGCGGCTAGAGCTTCTGCTGACCTACGGAGAAGAGCGTCCCTTCACGCCCTTCGACCGATTGGCCCAGTTCGAGGCGTCGCGGGGCAAGTCCCTGCGCGAGCTGATCGATATGTTTGCCGAGCTACGCGCCGCCAATCTGATCCGCCTGGAATCGCTGGGAATCACCGGGAAAGACCTCGAGCGCCGGGGCCGGCACCCGGAGCTGGGGCCGGTCACCCTCGGAGAGCTGCTGGCCACCTGGGTGGCGCACGACCTCAACCATCTGGGGCAGATCGCTCGGGTCATGGGCCGGCAGTATACCGAAGCAGTGGGACCGTGGGTGGAGTATCTGCCAATGCTGCAACCAGGCCGCTATCATGCCCCTAGAGAATCCTAGTCGCGCCGCGAAGGCGCAGGCATTCACTTCATCTTGACAGCAGCGGTCCTGGGGGGAGATTGAGGCGAACCCGCTGCGCCGTCGTCGAATTTCCTCCTTCTGCGCGCGCCGCTCAAGGTGCTCCGCTGCAAACAATGCACGGTCTCTACCGTTACCAGGTCCGGGGCTCACCGCCGGCGGCGGTGTTTTCACCGGCATGATGGCCGCTCAGGGTATGTACGTGGCGTCGGTGTACCGAGTCATGCCCGGGTTTTTGAAGATCCTCGGGGGAATGGCCAAGATATCCAAGGATCCCTCGACGATGGAGGTTCTCGATTTTCTTCGCTCCGGGACACCGGGCGTGGACCTTTCGGCCATCCCGATCTCGGCGGGATTGGGCGTCGAGGTCGAATTTACACTCGAGCTGGTCAAGAAAGAGTGGCGGCTGAAGCGGGGCAGGTCCTCGGCGCGCCCCCCTGCAGTCAAAGCGATGGCAGGCGGACTCGCCACGAGCGAGGAGTCAGCCGATACGGCCGACGGTAAGGGCAAACCACCCCAGCGGCTCGAAGGGATCAATGACAAGGGCGCCATGCCGGCCGACCTTCCGGTCTGGCCTCGCGCCAAGGCGGAGACCTACAACGTTGGCCAGCGGCACGCTGCGGGTTATCAGCGGGTGAGAGCCCGGTCTGACTCGGTGCTCCGTTTGTATCGAAAGACGGTGCCGGAGAAAGGGTGGAAGCTCGCCGCCGAAAGCGAAGGCGCGGGAGGCGTGTTGCTCCTGTATCAGAAGGCCGGTCGGACTGCGAGGGTCGAGGTTGTAGCCGACACCGGATTGACTGAGATCTGGCTCAGGAGCCAGGTCGCGGAGAAGCCGAATACCGAGAAGAAGTAGGCTCCGGCTGTGGAGCTCGGTGAGTCAGCGCCGGCTCCGGCGGACGTTCCTGGCCTCCTCGTGCGGTACGACGAAGTCCTCCTCCGTTGCCGGGCGCACCCATAGATCGAAGGCCAGAAACAGGGTCTTGGAATAGGGAAAGAAGGCGACCGGCACCACCAGCATCAGCGCGATGGTGGCGGCCTGCAAGAGACCCCACGGGGGAGTCGGCCACGTCCACCACAGGAACCCAACCACCCAGACGGTGAAGACCGTCTCCATCGCCATCAGGTTGAAGAAGTACGCCCCCAACCAGTAGCCCTGTTCCCCCCGCTCCAGGCCCAGACCACAAACCGGGCAGTTCGGCACCAGATGCGACCAGGTCACGAAGATGGGACTGCCACCGCAGTGGGGGCAGCGCAGGCGCATGGCTCGGCTGAAGAGGGTACTGACGCGCCTTCGGGAAGGCGGGGTAGGCTGGCGTGGTGCGGCGCTGGACATCGGCGCTCGGGGTGGATGGCCTATCTCATATTAGCATGGAAAGAGTCGGGAGTCAGGAGTCAGGAGTCAGGAGTCAGGAGTCAGGAGTCGGGGAGTCAGGAGCCGGGAGCCTTTCACCTCATCCCCTCGCTTCGCTCGGGATGAGGAATACGTCTCGACTGGGCCTCTAGATGGCCCTCCATCCAGCGCTCCAGGTCCCCGAGTACTTTCTCATAGTCCAGGTCCGCAAAGAGAGCGTGATACGCTCCGGGGTATTCCAGGAACTGCCGGTCGGCTAGGCGCAGCCGGCTGAAGAACCTGCGGCTGCCGCCGGGAGGCACCATGCGGTCCTCCGAGCCGTGCAGAATGAGGAGAGGCACCGATAGGCCGGCCGCTTGGCTCTGGACCCGGGCGATGGCCGAGGTGACTTCGGTCGCAAGCCGGGCGGTGCCTCGTCGGTGAAACAGGGGGTCGGTCACCAGGGCCTCGACCACGTTCGGGTCCCGCGCCAGCCCCGAAAGGTCCATCCCCACCTCGAGCGAGAACCGGGGCCAGATGCGGGACATGACGCGTCCCAGCGCCATCAGCAGCGGGGGGACGCCGACATCTCCCAGCGCAGGAGCCGCCGCTATCACGCCGTCCATCCCCTCCGGGTAGTGAAGTGCGTACTCGAGGACCACCAGTCCTCCGAGACTGTTGCCCAGCACAAAGAGGGGGAGGTCCGGCTCCCATTCCCGCACCCGGGCCAGGAAGGCGTGGAGATCGCCCCGGTACTCATGCCAGCCGCTCAGGTAGGCCCGCTGACCGGGGGAGCGGCCGTTTCCGCGCATGTCGAAGGCGTAGACCGGAATGCCGCGAGCGGGGAAGTACTCTGTCAGCGCCGGGTAAAGGCCGCTGTGATCGCCCAACCCATGGAGATTGACGAGCATGGCCCGAGGAGTAGCGGCTGTGGAAACCCAGGCCTGGTAGAAAAGGGAGATCTGCCCGTACCCGAAGAAGCTCCCTTCCCGGTGCTCAACGGTAGGCAAGGACCGGTGGCTCATAGGCGATATGCTAACCATTTCCACCTGCTTGACAAAGTCGGTACGGTCCTCGAAGATAGGTGTGCGCGCCGGCCCGGCACGCACAAATCCACCATGCAGGTCCTCGCTTCACTCTCTCGACCAGCCCGCCTGGACCCCGTCCTCGTGGTGCGTCGCGCGGCTCCGACCCGGCGGAGCCGGGGTTTCGTCGCGCGAGCGCAGATCGGTCGAGCTTGACCAACTCGCTGAGGCTCATCATGTCGCAGAAAACTCCCAGAAGCTGGCTGCTCGCCGCCATCGGCGTGCTGGCGTTGCTCTCTCCCATCGGTACCTCTCAGGTAGAGGCCCAATTCGGCAAGCGGCTCAAAGATGCTGTGAAGCGCACGGCGGAGGACAAGGCGATCCAGAAGGCAACCGAAGAGGAAAGCAAGGCCATCGACACCCTTCTGAGTGGGGGCGGCGAAGCGGCCAGTCCCGCCGACTCGGCGGCCGCTGCCGGGGATGGTGCCCCGGCTGGCGCTGCGGGTGCGGCTCCGGCGGAGGCCGATGGCGAGGTAGCCGCGGCCAAACCCGGCGAGGGCGCCTGGGTGAACTACGATTTTGTCCCGGGGACGCGACCGATATTCGTGGACGACTTCAGCAAGGACAATGTGGGAGACTTTCCCCGGCGACTCGAGTTCATCAAGGGCAATATGGAGGTCGCCGAGTGGCAGGGGACCCGGTACCTCCGGGTGACCAGCTGGCCCGGCAAGTTTGCCATCAAGCTGTCGGAGCCGCTGCCGGAGCAGTTTACCCTGGAGTTCGATGCTGTGACCGAGCACGCCGGCAACTATATCGTCATCAAGTTCGGCGAAAAGGCCACGGATGACGTCCGGTTTCGCCTGCACCAGAGTAAGGGTCAAGGGGGGGTCTATGGCAGCAAGGAATCGAGCGGCATGACCTCACGTCCCATTGATGTGAGCGAGGTATTTCGGGGACGCATCATGGCCGATGGCCGCTACGTCAAGGTGTACATCAACGATACCCGGGTTGGCAACATACCGAATGCCGAACTGGGTCGATCGGATAAGATCGTCGTCGATGTTCCTGGCACGGTGGATGATCCCGGTCTGATCGGCAACATCAGCGTCATGGCGGGCGGCAAGAAGCTCTACGACGCCCTGGCCGAGAAGGGGCGAGTAGCGACTCAAGGGATTTACTTCGACACCGGCAGCGACCGGCTCCGTCCGGAGTCCACCCCGACGCTGAAGGAGATCGGGAGCATGCTGAAGGAGCACGCCGACCTCAAGCTGGCCATTGAAGGTCATACGGATAACGTCGGGTCGGCGCCGGCGAATCAGACTTTGAGCGAGAAGCGGGCGGCTGCGGTGCGGAAATATCTGATCGACACCTATGAGATCGACGCCGCGCGACTCGAGGCCAAGGGCCTGGGCCAGACCAAGCCGGCCGCACCGAACGATACTCCCGAAGGCCGGCAGCAGAACCGGCGGGTAGAGCTGGTCAAGATCTGAGCCCCGGAGGACCATCCATAGAAGAATAAGTGGAAGGCCCGGGGGAAATTTCGGCCCGTGCTGGCCACTATACGCGCCAGGGCCGAGGCCGTCCAGAGTTCAGCGAGCGACTAGCGTGGGGGCCCCCTCGACCAGCCAGCCCTCGGGTCTTGCGGTTACGAGATCAAGCGAGACTTGCCGGAGTGTACCGGGCGGAGGAAGAGCTGCGTCGGGGGAGAAGACCAGATAATAGAGGGTGGGACCCGCATTCCGAGCGTGCTCGGCAATAAATTTCGCCAGGGCGTGCGGCCAGCCTCCCGGTGGAGGTTTCAGGCCCGCACCCCTCCGATGCCGTTCCAGGGCAGTGATCGCAGCAGCACGAGAGATTCCGAGGCCTCGGTAGCGCTCACGGAGGTGACGTTCGTCCTCACGGGCGCCGCCAAGCCGGGGACGGAACAGATCGCACGAGCAGCGCCCGGACAGAATGCGCGCCACCGTCTGAGCCTCGGGGTGAATCGACTTCAGGGCCTGCTGGTCGGGGAAGGTTGCCAGATCCGCCGTGAGCCCTGGCGGCAGCATCGAGCGTACCTCGCTCAGGGTGAGCGGGCTGGCGAGATACAGGAAGTAGCACATCTAGTCAGGAGTCAGGAGTCAGGAACTGGG
>JBOHSD010000007.1:0-116421 GCA_050733075.1 Gemmatimonadales bacterium | reverse complement strand
GCCCAGCCCCGGCCCGCGAGGCGTCCCCCCGCGCGGCCCCCGCCCGGGAGGCGACGCCCCAGCGCCGGGAAGTGGAGCGCAGCTCGCCGCCGCCGGCTCGGGGCAGTGCCCGCTCTGAAGGGAGGAGCGGCGGCGGCCGGGCAGAGCCGGGGAGCTCGGGAGCCGGCGGAGGAAGACGCACGCGCTAGCCTACGGCTGCCGCTTTCGTCTGGCATAGTCGAGGCCCCACTCCAGCATTTCAGCACTGCGGAGACCTACCCGCATGGCCTGGTCCACCGCGTCCTGCTCTTCCATGCCCTCATCCAGAATGAAATACGGTATGAGCGCGCCACCCACCCGGTTGCCGCTGCCGCAGTGAAAGAAGGTGGTTCGCCCGCCGGCGCCGCGCAGCACGGCAAGAATCCTCTCCAGCGTCGAATCATCCAGCGCGCCGGGCCGGACCGGAACGTTGACGTACTCCATGCCCAGTTGCTGGACCAGGGCTGCCTCATCCACCGGGCGGGCTTCCATGGGGTCCCGGATGTCGAGCACGATCCCCCCGCCGGCCTCCTTCAGAGCCTCGAGCTGCTGGGCCGTCGGCTGGCCGCCGGTAATCACGCCGGGCAGTATCTGGCAGGCATTGGCCACGCCGCTGAGCGCTTGGAAGGCGTCGGACATGGCAGATAAAGTAAGAGGTGAGAGGTGAGAGGTAAGAAGTGAGAGGTGAGAGGTGAGAGGTAAGAAGTGAGAGGTGAGAGGTAAGGGGGTGCAAGGGCCGTCCCTCTTATCTTCCCTCTTACCTCTTACCTCTCACCTCTCACCTCTCACCTCTTACCTCTTACCTCTTACCTCTCCCCCTGACCCCTCATCCGACCGGTACACGATCACTCGGGCACGCTCCAGGGTAATCAGTCCGCCTCCGATCATCTCGTCGAGCTCGGGCAGGATCTCCTGGATCTTCTGTTCGGTATCCACCGATTCGATCACCAGTGGAAGATCGAGGGAGAGTCGCAGGACCTTCTCAGTGTGAATTCCGGCGCTGGCTCCGAACCCCATGATTCCCCGAAACACGGTCGCCCCGGCAAAGTGGCGCTCGCGCAGCAGGTGCACGATCGCCTCGTAGAGCGGCTTGCCCTGGTGCTTGTCCCGCTCGCCGATATGAATCCGCATCAACACCCGTTCGCCCGTCAGACCGTGCATGGCATCCCTCACGTCACTTTCACTAAGTGCTGATTCACCGCATTCACACCCGCTCCCTCAACGCGATTACTTCCCGGGCGAAGCCGAAACCCAGCAATGTCCCCAACAGCGACAGCAGGACGCTGGCCGCAACATAGATGCTGGCGCGAGTCCATTGGCCATCCCTCAGCAGGACGACGGTCTCGTAGCTGAAGGTCGAGAAGGTGGTGTAGCCGCCGCAGAACCCGACTGTAAGGAGGGCGCGCATTTCGGGGGTGAGTGTCGGGGTGTCGATGGCATAGCGCAGGATGGCGCCGAGCAGGAACGAGCCGCTCAGGTTGACCAGCAGGGTGCCGGCGGGAAAGGTGGTGGCCAGGAGCCGCTGGACCAGGCCGCCGAGCAGGTAACGGCCGATCCCACCGAGCGCGCTGCCGATCGCGACATAGAGGAGCATGCTAGAAGGTAAGAGGTAAGGGGTAAGAGGTAAGAGGTAAGAGGTAAGAGGTAAGAGGTAAGAGGTAAGAGGTAAGAGGTAAGAGGTAAGAGGTAAGAGGTAAGAGGTGAGCGCTAGACGGTGGAATGAATCACAGAGAACACCTCATCCCGAGCGCGGCGAGGGATCTACCGGGAGAACTCCTTGCTACTGCTTGCTCTGCTGACCGCTCCCCCCTCTCACCTCTCACCCCTCACCTCTTACCTTTAAGGCGTGCTCCGTCTCGCCATAGCCCAGGTGCGGCCCCACAAGGGGGCGTATGAGGAGAATCTCTGCCGGTTGGGCGCCCTCTTCCGGGAGGTCGGCAACTGGCCGGAGCCGCCGGAGCTCGTGGTTGCCCCCGAGACGGCGCTCACCGGCTATTTCCTCGAGGGCGGCGTCCGCGACCTGGCCGTCTCGAGCGACCAACTCTTTGCCGACCTGAGCCGGCAGCACCGCGAAGCCTCCACCCCTCCCGTCGATATCGCGCTCGGCTTCTACGAGGTGCATACCAACCGATTCTACAACTCGGGCCTGTACGCTACGCTGGGCGGGCCGGACGCAGGGATCCGCCATATCCACCGGAAGATTTTCCTACCCACCTACGGGGTGTTCGACGAAGAGAGGTTCGTGGAGGCCGGCCGCAGCGTGCAGGCGTTCGATACCCGCTGGGGACGGGCCGCAATCCTCATCTGCGAGGACGCCTGGCACTCCTTTACTCCCATGCTCGCGGCGCTCGACGGAGCCCAGTTGATCATCATTCCGAGCGCCAGTCCGGCGCGGGGGGTGATCACGAGCGACGACACCGCCGGGCGGCCGGTGAGCCTGGCGCGGTGGGGCAGGCTGGTGCAGGACATCGCCGGGGAGCACGGGGTGTACGTGGCCTTGTCACAGCTGGTGGGCTTCGAGGGCGGGAAGGCGTTTCCCGGCGGGTCCATTTTGGCCGGCCCCCGGGGCGACCTGCTGGCCCAGGCGCCGGTCTTTCAGGAAGCGATCATCCCCGCGGTGCTCGACCTCGAGGAGATAACCCGCGCCCGGGCCGATCTCCCTCTGCTGGCCGATCTGGAAATGAGGCTGCCACACTTGCTCGGATCGCTGCATGCTGCGCGGCGGGAACGCGGGGACGCGGGTAAGCGGGAACGCGGGGAAGCGGGTAAGCGGGTAAGTAAAGGCACGACCACCGATAAGTCCGGGGATCGAGCCTACCCGCCTACCCGCCTACCAGCCCACCCGCCGCTGGCCCCGACTCCCGCCCGCTTCAACCCCAGGCAGGATCCCCTGGCCATCGATCCCGAGCTCACCCGGCGCTGGCTGGTCGAGTTCATACGGGACGAGGTGCAGCGGCGGCGGAAGTTCGAGAAGGTGATCATCGGGATCTCGGGCGGAGTGGACAGCTCGCTGGTGGCCTACCTCGCCGCCGAAGCGCTTGGACCCGAGAACGTGCTCGGCCTCCGGATGCCGTACCGCTCCTCCAGCCCCGAGAGCCTGGCTCACGCCCAGCTGGTCATCGACGCGCTCGGCATCCCCAGCATCACCATAGACATCAGCTCCGCGGTAGACGCGCTGGCCGCAGCCATCGGCGGCGAGGTAGAGCCGGCCCGGCTCGGCAACATCATGGCGCGAACCCGTATGATCACCATCTTCGATCTCTCCGCCGCCCACCGGGCCCTGCCGCTGGGCACCGGGAACAAGACCGAGCGTCTGTTCGGCTACTTCACCTGGCACGCGGACGACTCGCCCCCGGTCAATCCCATCGGAGATCTGTTCAAGACCCAGGTCTGGGCCCTGGCCCGGCACGTCGGTGTCCCCGAGGTGATCGTCTCGAAGCCGGCCAGCGCCGATCTCATCATGGGCCAGACCGACGAGGGCGACTTCGGCATCTCATACCACCGTGCCGACGCCATCCTCCACTGGATTCTGCTGGGCTACCGCGCTCCCGAGATCGCCGCCCTGGGCTTCGGGGAGGCGGAGATCGCCCTGGTGCGGAGCCGGCTCGATTCCACCCACTGGAAACGTCGGCTTCCCACCGTTGCGATGCTGAGCGGGACGGCGATCGGGGAGTACTATCTGAGACCGGTTGATTACTAAAAGGACGGATGGGATGGAAAAGACGGAGAGGACGGAGAGGTCAAATCGCGTCCGCCCGGTCCCTCCGCTGCCACCTTTCCGCCCTCTCCGTCTTCTCCGTCTTCTCCGAAGGAGAGCATGACGCCCGAGTCCCGCCCCATGTCCTACTCCGTCGGCTCCATCACCACCTTCGTGATGCCCCACATGCAGAACGTCAGGGGCGACCTCTTCGGCGGCGAGCTGATGGCGCTGGTGGACCAGGCCGCGGCGGTGGCGGCCATACGGCACGCCGGCGGCCCGGCTGTCACCGCGAGCATCGAACGGGTGGATTTTCGAGAGCGGATACCGGTGGGGGCATTGGTGACCTGCAATGCCACTGTGGACTTCGTTGGCAACTCCTCCATGGACATTACCGTCGAGGTCTACGCGGAATGGGTGAGCAGCGGCGAGAAACGGCACACCCACACGGCGCACGTGGTTTTCGTGGCCCTGGATGACGAGGGGAAGCCGAAGCGGGTTCCCCGGCTGGTGCCGGAAACCGAGGAGGAGCGGGAGCGCTATGCCCGAGCCGGGGCCCACCGCCAGCGTAAGCCCAAGGCGTGACGGTTCGGCCGGTCGCCCTGGTACTCAGCGGAGGCGGCGCCAAGACGGCGGCCCACCTCGGTGCCTGCCGCGCGGTGAAAGAGGCTGGGTTCGAGCCGGTGTGGTATGTGGCGACTTCAATGGGAGCCGTCATCGCCGCCGGGCTGGCGAGTGGGGTGGGAAACGACGAGCTGCTCGAGCGGATCGCCAAGGTGGGAGCCAGGAGCATCGTGCGCAATCGGCTGGCCCCGGTCTCCGGACTCTTTCTCCGGTCCCTGCTGAAGCCGGGTCCGTTGCGCCGGGCCATAGAAGAGCTGGTCCCGGCCCGCCGGTTCTCCGATCTGGCCGTGCCGCTCACCGTCACCGCGGTCGATCTGGACACCGGCGATCTGGCGCTCTTCGGGTCGGGTGCCCAACTGGCTCCACTGGTGGACGTGCTCTGCGCCAGCTGCGCTCTTCCCATGTACTACCCGCCCGTCGTCCTGGGCGGCCGCCGTTACGGCGACGGTGGCTTGCGTGGAGTGGTGCCGCTCGAGCCGGCTGCCGAGCTGGATGTCGAGCTGGTGCTGGCGGTGGACGTCGGGCCCGGGTTCGACCTGCCGCCGCCGGCCGAATTGGCCCGGGTGCCGTCCATGGTTCGAGCCCATGACGATGCGGTGGGAATTCTCATGGCCGCCAACTCGGAGAGCCAGCTGGCTCTCTGGCGCGCCGATCCCGGCCGTCCCCCACTGGTGTACGTACGCCCACGGATCGAGCGCAATGCAACCTTCCTGGTTGACCGGATCCGGGAGTACGCCAACGAAGGACGCCGGGCCACCCGCGACGCCCTGGAGCGGTGGGGAATGTAACTCTTGACCCCTTCCCCTTTCGGGGCAAATTGAGCCAATGAAAGCCTCTGAAGTGATGGTGCCCGACCCGCACGTCGCCGTCGCCGGGGCGATGGCGAGCGAGGTCGCAATCATGCTCAAGACCCGCAACATCTCGGTAGTTCCGGTGGTGGACGACCACCGCACCCGCCGGTTTCTCGGTACCTTGAGCGACCGGGACCTGGTAACTCGCTGCCTGGCCGAGGGTAAGCACCCCTGGCACACCCGGGCCGACTCGCTGATGCGCACCAACACGGCTGTGGTACGGCCCGACCGCGACCTGGACGGCTTCGAGCTCAGGCTGGATCACGATCCCAACGAGTCCCACCTGCGCGCTACCATCACCGTGGTGGACGAGGAGGGGCGGGTGGTCGGATTCATCAGCCATCCGGAGCAGATACCGCAGCTGAAGATCGTGTGGGGTTGAGTGACGGTGATCACATTGAGCTACGATGGCACCCTTGATGCTTGTGTCTGTCACCCTGAGCGAAGCGAAGGGGCCGAAACCAGGCTTCGACTCCCTCAGGCTGACAACTGCGAGGTGACCTGATGCCCGATTTCAAGCTCTTCACGCTCGAGGAGGCCGAGCGCACCCTGCCGCTGGTCCGTCGGGTCGTGGCCGACCTGACGGTCGAGTATCCGGCCTGGCGGGCCGCGGTGGCCCGGTTCGAGCTGCTCACCGGCGGAGCCCGGGCCGACTGGGGTGAGACGAGGGAGCTGGTCGCCGCGCGCGAGGCCGTGAGCCGCCACGCCGACCGGATCAACCATTATCTCCAGGAGCTCGAGGCCATTGGCTGCGTGTTCAAGGGATTCGAGGCCGGGCTGGTGGACTTCTACTCGCTGCGTGACGATACCCCGGTTTTTCTCTGCTGGCGGCTGGGGGAGGAGCGCATAACCCACTGGCACGAGGTCGACACCGGCTTCTCCGGCCGCCAGCCGATCGACGGCTCCATTCTGTCCTCCATCTCCTCGTGAGCCGCCTCTGGCTCTTCCTTCACCTGTTGGGCTTCACCGTTTGGCTCGGCGGGGCGATAGCGTCTATGGTTATCGGGATCGCGGCCAAGCGGGAGGACCGGCACGGCCTCGGTGCGGTTGCCCGGGCTCAAGCCGCCCTGATGCGGGTGGCCATAGCGCCCGGCGCCCTGCTGGCGGTGCTCTCCGGACTGGTCCTCACCTTCCAGATCAGCGCGGGTGGGGAGCTGGTGGGGTTCAGCGTCTGGCTCATGGTCATGCAGGGCGCCGGGCTGGTCGCCGGGCTGCTCACCCTCCTCATCTCGCTTCCCACCGCCTCCAAGCTGGGCCGGATCGACCCGGCCGGCGAGCGGGGGCAGTATTTCGACGAGCTGCGCCAGCGGCAGCGTATTGTGGCCTCGATTGCGGGAACCTTCGGGCTGGTCGCGCTGTTTGCCGGCGCGATGATGGGGTGAGTCAAAGGCGGAACGGTGAAGGGTGACTCCGCTGACGGGGAGTCCGTCACCCGGTTAGTTTTGATGTTGACTCGTGACTCCTGACTCCCGACCCCCGACTCCGACTCTCATCCGGACTCCCGGCTCCTGACTTCCGACTTCCGACTCCCGGCTCCCGGGTGCCCGCGATGAATCCGCTTGCCGCCCTTGGCGGCTGGGTTCTGGACGGCGCCTCGCACGTGGGTCGCTTGACCTATTTCGTGGTCGAGGCCGCTCGCGGCCTGTCCGAGGTGCGGATCTGGTGGCCCCGCATGATGGTGGAGGCCTGGAACATCGGGGCCGGGAGCCTCTTCATCGTGCTGCTCATCTCGGCATTTGCCGGCGCGGTAACAGCGCTCCAGACCGGCTATCAGTTCACCGGAAGCATACCCTATTACGTGGTCGGCACCCTGGTGGTCTCCTCCATCATACTGGAGCTGGGGCCGGTGCTGACCGCGCTCATCCTGGCCGGCCGCATCGGTGCTCGCTATGCCGCCGAGCTCGGTACCATGCGGGTCACCGAGCAGATAGATGCGTTGGAGAGCCTGGGTCGGTCTCCCGCATCGCACCTGGTGATTCCCCGGGTGCTGGCCGGGCTGGTTATGATCCCCGCCCTGACCGTCCTGGCCAATCTGTCCGGCGTCACGTCCGGCTGGCTGTCGGTCAAGGCGGTGCTGCCGGTGACCGACGCCGACTTCATCTATGGCGCCCAGTATTACTGGCGACCCTGGGATGCCTATTACTCCATCATCAAGGCATTCTTCTTCGCCGGCTCCATAACCGTCATCTCCTGCTACATGGGGTTCAATACCCAGCAGGGCGCGGAAGGGGTGGGCCGGTCCACCACCACGGCCGTGGTCACCAGCTCGGTGCTAATCCTGGTGCTCGATACCGTCCTCACCCGGCTGCTGCTCAACCAATGATCGAGCTCTACGGCCTGCACAAGGCCTTCGGGAAGCAGGTGGTCCTGGAACGGGTCGATTTCGAGGTGCGCGAGGGCGAGACGGTGGCGCTGTTGGGCCCTTCGGGTACCGGCAAGAGCGTGCTTCTCAAGCACATCATCGGGCTGATCCGGCCCGATCGCGGCACCGTCATCGTGGACGGCAAAGACGTTAGCAGACTCAAACGCAGCCAGCTCTCCGAGCTCCGCTCCCGGATCGGTTACGTCTTCCAGAACGGCGCCCTCTTCGACTCGATGAACGTGTTCGAGAATGTGCGGCTGGGCATTACCGACCAGGCCAAGTACGGCGACCTGGATTACTGCCGCGAGCGGATCGCGGAGTGCATCCGGCTGGTCAACCTCCCGGCCGATACCATCGAGAAATACCCGGCCGAGCTCTCCGGTGGCATGCGGAAGCGGGTGGGCATCGCCCGGGCGATTGCCGGAAGCCCGAAATACCTGCTGTACGACGAGCCTACCTCGGGGCTCGATCCGGTTAACGCCGACATCATCGATGGTCTGGTCCAGCGGCTGGATGACGAGCTGGGCGTAACCAGCGTCATGGTGACCCACGACGTGCGCGGCGCCTTTCGGGTGGCCGACCGGCTGGCCCTGCTGAGCGAAGGGATGATCGTAATGCAGGGCACTCCCCAGGAATTCCTCGCCTCGCCGAACCCGAAGGTCCGGGAGTTCCTCGAGCGCGACTTCGACAATCCCTCGTTCGCGGCCTGAGCCCTTATGGATCTGCGCTACTCTCGCGAAGCGACCGTCGGCGCTATCGTCGTAGTCGCCATCCTGGTCTTCATCTTCGGGACGATGTGGCTGAGCGGTCGGTCGGTGGGATCGGCCAACGTGGTCAAGATTCAGTTTTCCAACGTCAGCGGACTCAAGCGCGCCTCACCGGTGCGGATCTCGGGCGTGAACGTGGGCAAGGTGGAGCAGATCGAGTTTGTGGACGTGGGCAAGGTGCTGGTGTCGGCCAGCCTGCCGCCCAAGATCCGCCCCAAGGTGGATGCGGAAGCGAAAATCGTCTCGGTCAGCCTGGTAGGCGACTACGCCATCGACTTCGACCCGGGAAAGTCGGGCGAGCCGCTGCCGCCGGGCAGGGTCATGCTGGGCAGAATGGATCCCGGCCTGACCGGCCGGGCCATGGAGCTGAGCGAGCGGGCCGACAGCATCCTGCTCGGGGCCCAGGCGATCGTCAACGAGCGCACCGCCCAGCAGCTGCAATCCATGCTCACCGCGCTGGAGGGCACGCTCAAGGCGGCGCAGCGCACCATGCAGATCTACAGCGATCCGGAGCAGGGGCCCACCGCCGAGCTGACCCGGACCCTGGTCACCTTCCGCCAACTCAGCACCCGGCTCGACAGCACGCTCATCTCATTCCGTACCGATACCATCAGCGCCAACCTCGCGGCGATGACCAACCAGCTCGTGTCCACCAGCAGACGGCTCGATACCCTGCTGGCCGGTATGAACCGGGGGCAGGGCACGCTGGGAAAGTTCGTTACCGACAGCGGGCTCTACTACGACATGCGGGAGCTGTCGCAGGGTATGAAGAAGCTGCTGGACGAGTTGGCAAAACACCCGGGGAAGATTCCGGTTACTGTCAAGCTGTTCTGAAAAAGGTGAGCGGTAAACGGTAAACGGTAAACGGTGAACGGTAAACGGGACTGCGATTAACGCTCCCGTTCACTGTTCACCGTTCACCGTTCACGGTTTCCTGGTTTGGCTGTACCTTCCTTCCATGTTGAGCCTCACCTTCCTCGGCACCGGCGCTGCCACACCCACGATCGACCGGAACGTTTCCGGCTTGGCAGTGCAGCGCGAGGGCGAGACGCTGCTGTTCGACTGCGGCGAAGGCAGCCAGCGCCAGATGATGCGGTACGGCGTCGGATTCGCCTTCACCGAGATCTTCTTCAGCCACTATCACGCCGACCACCTGCTCGGTGTCATCGGCCTGATGCGTACCATGGGGCTCCAGGACCGGACCGCGCCGGTGACGCTCTATGGCCCGAGGGGAGCGCAGCGGATACTCGGTGGCGCGATTACCGTGGGCATCGAGCGCAACAAGTTTCCCATCGAGATCATCGAGATCAAGCCGGGCGACCGTCTGGCGCGTGACGAGTACGACATCGTGGTGTTCGAGACCGAGCACCGGGCCGATACCGTGGGCTACGCCTTGTCGGAGCACACCCGGCTGGGCCGGTTCAATCCCGATCGGGCCCGGGAGCTGGGCATCCCCGAGGGGCCGCTGTGGGGACAGCTGCACAAGGGCAAGGCTGTGACGCTGCCCGACGGGCGAATGGTGGGGCCCGCGGAGTTGGTTGGCCCGCCCCGGCCGGGCCGCACGCTGGTGTACTCGGGCGACACCCGGCCCCACCCCGCGGTGGTGCAGGCAGCGCGGGGCGCCGATCTCCTGGTGCATGAGGCCACCTTCGGTGGCGACGAGATGCAGCGGGCCAGGGAAACGGGCCACTCGACGGCGGCGGAGGCGGCCCGGGTGGCGCTCGAGGCCGGCGTGCTCCGGCTGGTGCTCACCCATATCAGCCCCCGCTATGACCGGGAAGCCATGGAGCTGCTCGCCGAGGCCAAGGCGGTGTTTCCGGAGACGGTCGTCGCCCGGGACGGCATGACGGTGAACGTGCCGTACTCGGATGCGGAATGAACGCGGGTACCGATGTCACCCCGTCGGGCCTTGGCCCTGACCTTGCAATCCATTACGATGTTTGGCTCCTGATGGCCCGGGTCCCCCCGTGCGCGTGCCGCCTAATGCATCGTTTCTTGCCATTCGTACGTTCTGCCAGGTGTTCAGCCCTGGTAGCGTTGCTCTCGCTCACCCTGGTGGGCTGCGGCAACGCGCAGGCTGGAGCCAGCCCGGCGGCCGAACCGGACTCGGTCCCGAAATGGACACCCCGGCCCATCGGGGCGCTTCGGCCGATACCGCCGCCTCCCCCGCTGAGCGAGTTCGCCATGGCCGATTGGACCAGGCTCGATTCCATCAGCGATTCCGCCCGAGCCGAGGACGCCAAACGGATTCTGGCCGCCGCAAAGCCGAAGAAGAATCCGTTTCCTCTCACGGCCAGGGACTCGGCTCGCTGGCCGGTCAGGAATGCCCCTGAGCCCCTTCCGGGCGCTATCATCCCCGAGCACCGGATCGTGGCGTTCTACGGCAACCCGCTGTCCAAGCGGATGGGGATACTGGGCGAGATCGAAAGCGGGGAGATGCTCCGCCGCCTGGAGGAGACCGCCACGGAGTGGGCCGGGGCGGATTCCAGCCGAGGAGTTTTTCCTGCCTTGCATCTGATCGCCACCGTGGCGCAGGGGTATCCCGGCGCCTCGCGGCAGTACCGGCTCCGGATGCCCGACAGCCTGATCGAGCGGGTGGCAGGCTGGGCCGAGCAGAAGGGCTGGCTTCTATTTCTGGACGTGCAGGTGGGAACCAGCAGCGTAGAGAAGGAGCTGCCGCACCTGGTCAAATACCTCAGTCGGCCCTACGTCCACCTGGCGCTCGACCCCGAGTTCGCCATGAAGGACGGAAAGGTGCCGGGAACCGACTGGATGGGGCGGATGGACGCGGCGGAGGTGAATCACGCCATCGGTGTGCTGGCCAAAGTGGTGGACGATCATCAGCTGCCGCCCAAAGTGCTGGTGGTGCACCGCTTCACCCGGAACATGCTGACCAACGCGTGGAACATCCGGCTCGACCCGCGAGTGCAGGTGGTGATCAACATGGATGGCTATGGCCCACCGTCGGCCAAGAAGGCGGCCTACAAATGGTTCGTGGTGCAGATCCCGGTGCAGCACACCGGATGGAAGCTGTTCTACAAGAACGACAAGCCGATGATGACGCCGGAGGAGGTACTGGAGGTGTATCCCAAGCCGGTGTACATACAGTATCAGTAGGCGGGTAAGCGGGTAAGCGGGTAAGAAAGAGTGTCACCCTGAGCGCAGCGAAGGGGCCGAAGCTCAAGTTGAGTGCCGGCCCCCTCGCGTTTACCCGGGGTGACATTTCCTCCTGCGTACCGCTTACCGATTTACCCGCCCTAACTCATAACTAATCACGCTCTCCTTCCCATCCTTCCCCGGCCCCGACACCAGTATCGTCAGACTGTCCTCCGCCACCCGCTGGTAGCTGATCCTGGTCGGAAAGTCGTGGGCGGGGTTCTCGAACACCGCCACCCTGGCGTCCGGATCGTGTCTGGCCAGGCGAAACGAGACCGACATCTTGCCGTCGGGATACGGCGTGAGCACCAGGGTACCATCCTTCTCCTCGAATCGCTCGAACTCGAAACCCACCGCCTTACCTTGGGCGGTGTACTTGCTGGCGCTGAGGATCAGGCCGCCCTCGGGCGAGGTGTAGCGGGCCTCGAACTCGCGCGAGCCCACGCGCCCGCGCCAGATGCCCTCCAGCCAGGAGAGCTCGCTGATCGGTGGGGAAGCGGGGCCGCTCGCTGCCAGCTCCACGTCGGCCGTTGCCCACGCCTTCTCGAACCTGCTCTGGACTGCCGCGGCCTCCCTGGTCTTCTTCTGCGCCCTCAGACTGCTCGCCAGCCCATGCAGCGACCAGCCGTTCTCCGGCTTGCGGACCAGCTCCTCCCGGAATGCCTTCTCTGCCTGAGTCGGCCGGCCGGCTTCCAGCAGCACCGCGCCGAGCCGCTGGCGCATCGGCAGGTACCAGGGCGGCGGCTCGTCGTAAATCAGGTCGTCCTCTGCGGCGACCGCCTGCTCCAGGTATGTCACCGCGCGATCGGTCTGGCCCTGCTTTGCCGCCATCTCGCCTTCCAGATGACTCCGAGCGATGGCCAGGAGCGACTGCGCCGAGTTCAAGTTGGCCACCGCGTCGGCCGGTATCGCCCTGGCGATCGCGACCAGGCTGTCCCGCTCGGCCGCGGCTGCGTCGAGGTTATTCTGACCGGTATACGCCAGCCCCCGAACGTAGTGCCAGATGCCGGTGGTGTAGCGCAGATCGGATGGCGGAGCCGGTTGCCGCAAGATCTCGTCCCACCGGGAGAAACGCGCCAGCGTGTACAACAGGGTGGGCGAGAAGTGCTCGAACGGCGGCACCTGTCGCACCACCTCGGCCGGGACCTTCTCCACCACCTTTTTGGCGGCGTCGATTGCCGGTTCACTCCGGCCCAGCATGTTCAGCGCGTACCACATCATGTGGTAGTTGTGGGGGTAGTACCCCATCGGGTAGACCCCGGTGGGACGCCGCTCGTTGATGTACTGCTCGTCGGCGTGCACCGCGTGGGCGTTCCGATCGGCGGCGATCTCCCACTGCCCCAGCCGGATGTAAATGTGGGTGGGCATATGGACCAGGTGGCCCGCGCCCGGCATCAGGCTGCCGAGCCGCTGAGCGCAGGCCAGAGCCTTGTGGGCCTCGTTCGACGCCTCGATCGCGTGGATGTAGTAGTGGCAGGCGCCCGGGTGGTTGGGGTTCCGCTGCACCACCTTTTCCGCCACGGCGACCGCTTCCAGCGTGGAGGGAGCCTTGGGCTTCCCACCGTTGGTCCAGTAGTTCCACGGTCTCAGGTTCATCAGTGCTTCTGCGTACAGCGTCGCCGCGTCGTCGTCCCCGGGGAACCGGCGCGACACGTCGCCCATCGCTCTGGCCCAAGCGGTGTCGAGAGAGGCCCGGTGGGCCGAGCGATCCGGCGAGTAACGCTGGGAGAGCGCCTCGATGTAAGCCCGTTCCTTCGGGGTGACGCGGGCCGCGTGTTTCAGCGCGCTCTGGGCCGCTTCCCAGGCCGGCCTCACCAGCGAAGTATCCATGGGCAGGTTGATGTTGGGGCCGAGCGCGTAGGCAATCCCCCAGTAGCACATGGCGCAGGTGGAATCGTGCTCGAGCCCTTCCCTGTACGACTCGATCGCCTCGTCATGGTTGAAGGCATAGGTCAGCCTGAGGCCCTGGTCGAAATACTTCTGTGCGGTGGGCGATCCGGTCGTGATCTCGTGGTGCAGGGTGCCGAGGTTGTCGTACAGCGGCGTCCGGGTGGACTCGCTCGTGGTCGGCTGGCTGGGCGTATGCTGGTGCTCCTGGGCGTTGGCCAGGGTAGTGGCGGACGCCACCAGGCCTACGCCGAGGATGGTCAGAAGAATTGGGTACTGCATTCCCGGGCTCCTTCCGGCTTGAAGTGAGCACCCAGATTACGTCGAGACCGTCACCCGCGCGTCGCCCGAAAGGATCATGAGGGTTGCCGGCGTGCCATGGCCGGATCGGGCCACTACAACAACCCGCTCCTCGCCGCCTGCGCCACCGCCGCCGCGCGGGACGGCAGGCCGGTTTTCGTCAGAATGTTGCCGACGTGACGGTGAATGGTGTGCTCGCTCAGCTTGAGCCGGGCCGCGGCCTCCTTGTCGCTCAGCCCCTGGGCCACCAGGCGGAGCACTTCGATCTCCCGCGCGGTGAGCCGGCCCAGCTTGGCGGCGGCGCCAATGAGGCCGCGGGGCTTGAGGTCGAGCTCCTGGAGGAGGATCCGGGCCGCCGGGGCGTGACGCACGGCGCCGAGCTTTTCGAAGGCGGTACGGGAGGCGCGGAGATTGATCGCCGCGGAATCGCGCCGGCCGAGGGCGATGAGGGTGTGGGCCAGCTGGAACCGGGAGCGGGCCGCCTCGAACGGAGTGCGATTGAGCTCGAACAGCGTGGCACTCTCCTCCAAGTGGCCACAGGCGGCTTTGTGCTGCTCCCTGGAGGCGAGCACGCACCCCTCCGCGTGCAGCACCGTGGCGCGCATCGGCTCGGTGCCGACCGTCTCCGCGACTGTGCGCAGCTCGTCCAGGGCGACAGATGCGGCCTCGAACGCGCCCTCCGTTGCCCTGGCGCGGGCCAGCACGTCCAGCCCGGGCACCCGTTCGGTCCGGTCGATCGCCGGCACCCGGCGCAGGTACTCCTCGGCCAGCTCGGCCGCGGCCGCCGGCTCGCCCCGATCGAGTGCCAGCTGTGCCCGCCCCAGCAGCGCCAGGAAATGGGCCCCGCTCTCCTCGAACAACCGCTCGGCCTCCTCCCAGCTTCCCTGCCTCCGGCGCAGGTCGCCCAGCCGGATCAGGGCAATGGGTACCAGTCGGGGCTGGACCCGCTCCACATGCCGCCGGAGCGCCTCGATCTCCAGCTCGGCTTCGGGCCAGTCGCCCCGAAGGGTGAGCAGGGCGGCGTACTGA
Organism: Gemmatimonadales bacterium; assembly: GCA_050733075.1. GTDB lineage: Bacteria > Gemmatimonadota > Gemmatimonadetes > Gemmatimonadales > GWC2-71-9 > CAVVWJ01. The sequence goes on along the minus strand of JBOHSD010000007.1, from coordinate 101,730 downwards.
ATTCGGCAGGCGGAGAAGAGGCCGGTGAACTTCCAGCGGCGGCAGAAATCCCGCACCCGCTCGCACCACTGGGCGGCGCGCTCGTAGTCTTGCACCTGCTCGCAGGCCCGGATCAGGTAGCAGCAGGCGGTGCCGATCATGTTGGGGTCGCTGAGCTCGCCCGCCATGGCGGCGGCGGTGGCCTCGTCGAGCCGGCTCATCCCGGCCGCCACCTCGCCCTCGGTCACCAGGGCCAACCCCTCGAGCGCCACGCCGAGCATCTCCATGTCGGGTGGTCCCACCCGGCGGGCGATCTCCGCGGCTTCGGCGCTCAGCCGGCGGGCGGCCACCGGGTCGCGCTGTCCCATGAGGGCGACGTGGGCGTTCATGTAGGCCAGGAGGGCGTGCTCGGGCGTAGTCGCCAGCCCCTCGAGCAGCCGCTCGGCCCGCCGGAGCCAGCCGTTGGCGACGGCGGCCTCGCCTCGGAAATCGGAGTAATCGCTGGAGAGCCAGATGGCTAGCCGGGCCGCGGCGGTCGGGTTGTCGCCCTTGCGGTAGAGCCGGTAGCAGCGCTCCCGGACATCGATGGCGGTGGCGTAGTCCTCCTGCCACCAGCAGGCCATGCCGAGCCCCTCGAGCGCTTCGGGGATTTCGGCGTCACGGAGGGCGCTCTCGAAGCACACGCGCGCCTCTTCCCAGCCGCCGCGGGCGAGGGCATCGCGGCCGGCTTGAACGCGGTCCGCGAGGGGGGAGTCGAGGGTGGTGGACGTGGCCGATCTCGGTTGCTGGGGTGCGTTCCTAAGGTAGGTCGCGAGAGCCGGTGTGGCCATGCCCAGCTTTGTCGCCTGGCGAAGGTTGTGTCACCCTGAGCGAAGCGAAGGGGCCGAATCTCAATCGGCGCGGTGATCCTGAAGCCGCTTATTGACGAGCTTTTGGTTGACGGGGCAGGGGGTCGAGGAGTAATTTTCGCGGCTTCGTGGGGCTGTAGCTCAGCTGGGAGAGCGCTGCAATCGCACTGCAGAGGTCAGGGGTTCGATCCCCCTCAGCTCCATGGTGTGAAAGAGCTATTAGCTGTTAGCTATTAGCTATTAGCTATTAGCTATTAGCTGTTAGCTATGAGCCGATAGCCCCGTCCAGGGAGGCTTACCGGCTGGCGGAACGAGCTAATAGCTCATGGCTAATAGCTGGGCGCGTAAGCGCCCACTGCCCCTTGGTGTAACTGGCAACACGCCTGACTCTGGATCAGGAGAGTCCTGGTTCGAGCCCAGGAGGGGCAATGCCCACGGTGAAAACCGTGGGCGTCTTTTTGGGGCTCGGCCTTCGGCTCGAGCCCAGGAGGAGCAACTCGAAGGCTCTGCGTCACTTTGGTGGTGCGAAGCCTTGTGCGTTTTCCGCCCGCTGCTACCGTTTCTCCAGCGCATCTGCCGTTCGAAGCCTCGCCAGCTTTCTTCGTGAGTGGGAAGAGACTATGGCTGCTGATTTGCGATGCCGATGTAGTCGCCCAGGCGGAGCTCCACTTCCTCGAGACCCTTTTCGGCAATGATCTTCCCAAAACGTGGCCTGCGCGCCCGGAACCCCGGCCACGTTAGCGAGTTTACGTACTCCGCGTAGGCCGCCCGGAGATCACCATCTGGCGGCAGTGTTGCCCTGTTGATTTGGGCCTTGGCAGCCGCCAGTGCCGGTTTGTCGAATGACGCAAGGCGAGATGCCATGCCATCCACGAAGCGGTCCAGTTCAGCATCGGCGATGGCGCGTGTTACCCAGCCGTAGCGCTCTGCCAGATCGGCGTCATAGTCATCGCTGCTCAGGATGGCTTCGAGCGCTCGGTCTCGCCCGATCAGTCGAGGCAGGCGTTCACTCCCTCCACCTCCTGGAAGAATGCCGGTACCGACCTCAGGTTGACCGAACAGTGCATGTTCCCGGCTGGCGTAACGCAGATCGCACGCCAGGGCCAGTTCGTTCCCGCCGCCCCTTGTCCGTCCACGGATGGATGCAATGCTGATGAACGGAGCTTTAGACAGCCGCAGGACGAGATCGACCCAAACCGGCATCGCATCTGCTCCGGGCAGCATCGGAAACTTGCTGGCTTCGGCAAGATTGAAGTGGTTGAAGAAGTAGTTGGAGATGCTGCTGGTGAAGATGACAATTTGAACTTGCGCGTCCTCGCTCAGCTCCTTAACGACTTCATGTAGTCGAGAGACGGTCTCAGGGACGATCAAATTCACAGGCGGATTGGAGAATGTGATCTTGCAGATCCTTGGTGTCAGTCGCTCTATGCTAATCGTGCTGGCCTGCGTCATCTTGCGCTCCGTGCCTGATGTCGACGAGTTCGTCTGGGAGAAAGCTTCCTTTGGACGTGGCGAAGCAAGAGCAGCTGCGCCTGCGGCCACAATGAATTGACGGCGGTTCAGGTTCATGGGTTCAAGGGCCGTGGCTAGTGTTTAAGGAACCTGTCGGGGCAGAAGAGAATGAGCCGGGGCGTCGGGAAGCTTCTGCTGAAGGATAAACGAATTAACCGTACTTCAGAGAGCCGTAGCGTTCGCCGGGCACCTGCCCCCAAGCCTTCAGCGCGGCCAGTTGGGCGGCGGCGACCTGCGGCGATGCGGGAGGTTCCCGATCCAGCTGCCGCGCGGCCGGAAAGGTCGGCCATGGTTCAGATTGTCGGTGTTGCCATGATGGCGCAGCCTCCGCACGCAGCGCAGGAGTCATCATGAAAGCAGCTTTGATCGATAAGTTTGGAGATAACGACCGCGTCCACGTCGCCGAGGTGCCACGACCGACACCAACAGGAAATGATCTTTTGGTCGAGGTCAAAGCAGCGAGCATCAACCCGGTCGACTTCAAGATTCGCTCCGGCAAGCTGAAGCCACTCATTGCCTATCGCCTGCCGCTCGTGCTCGGCAACGATCTATCGGGAGTCGTGGTCGAGGTTGGCCCCGACGTCAAAGAATTCAAAGTCGGCGACGAAATCTTCGCGCGACTTGACAAGGACCGCATTGGAGCATTCGCTGAGCTGGCGCTGGTGCGCGAGGCCGCGGCTGCGAAAAAGCCGGCGCGCTTATCCCATGTCGAGGCCGCTTCTTTGCCGCTTGTAGGGCTCACCAGCTGGCAGTGCTTGTTGGATGTTGGCCATTTGAAATCCGGCCAAAGAGTTTTAGTCACCGCCGGCTCAGGCGGTGTCGGCACTTTCGCCATTCAATTGGCCAAGCACAGCGGCGCCGAGGTTTTCACTACCGTCGGAGCGCGCAATATCGAGCTCGTCAAGAAGTTGGGCGCGGATCACGCCATCGATTACAAAGCCACGCGATTCGAGGACGTCGCCAAAGACATCGACGTGGTTTTCGACACCCAGGGTGGTGAAACGCTTCTGGGCGCACTCAAAGTCGTCAAGCGCGGCGGCGTCGTCGTCACCGTCGGCGGAAATCCCGATGCCAAGTTCGCCCGCAGCTGGGGTATGAATCCAGTTTTAGTGTTGGCGCTCGGCTTCATGTCGCGTCACATCACCCGCGCCGCGAAAGAGGCCGGAGTCCATTTCAAATATTGGTTCGTACGTGCCGATGGTGAGCAACTGGCAAGAATTGCCGAGCTGGCGGAAAACGGCGTTATTAGGCCCATCATCGACCGCACTTTCCCCTTCGCCGAAGTCAAGGAAGCGCTCGCTTACTCCGAAGCAGGCCGAGCCACCGGCAAGGTGGTCGTCAAGCTCTAACGTTGGCCCGCCGTACCTATTAGGCCGCGAACTGCCGCAGGTGATAATCCAAGTGGATCTGCAAGAGCTTGCCCCACTCGGTGGGTGTCATCTTGCCGAATAGCGGATGCGGTTTCCAGGCCTCGTTCGTTCTTGCGTGCCACGCGGTCTCTACGATTGTCAGCAGTTGTGCCTTTTCGTAGGCGAACTCAAATCTCTGCGAATGCGGGATCTTGAAGCCCGTAGGGAGGCGGAGACCCACGGGCTGCTCCGGAAACCAATCGACAAGAACCCACTTTCCGAGTGTGCGGGTGGACAGGTAGCTCTCGTCCGGGAGATTGTAGAAGCCAAGCGAGCCACCGCACGCCAGATTGAGGTGGTGAAGCATCTGGTCAACTTCCATGGTCCCCCACTGACGCGGAGACTGGGGTGTCAAACTCTCAACGCGCTGCCTATACTCTTGCCGCTTCTCCTCCGTGAAGAAGAGACTCCCATCCACCTGCTTCAACCGTAGAACCCGCGGGATATCTCGGACCATTGCTCCTCCCGACATCAGGAAATTGGATTCAAAGAGAGCGCGCAGCAGGTTCATGGGGTAGTTCTCTTCCTCCTAAGCTCTCCCGCTTTGACTACGCCGCAGGTGGTAGTTGTTGGGAGCGCGGCCAGGAGGCGCGCGAGGCGGGTTGGCAAGCGGCCGTCAGATAGGGTACTCAGAGAAAGGGTACTCTAAGATGAGGCGGGTTGGAGCGACTCGCTAGTCAAGCTATGGCAGCGGATAGTACTCAGGTTGCGGCAAACTCTAACATTTGAGCGAGTAAAGTACGACAAACTCCAGCATGAAACCCAGCAAACTCCAGCATCGGGTGACACGAACTCGCGTAAAGGTTAGCAAGTTGCTGGAATTCGGCTGGTTATGACGATCCCTCTGGATCAGGAGAGTCCTGGTTCGAGCCCAGGAGGGGCAACTGGAGACGCGACCGTGGCTTAGCTTCGGTCGCGTTTCTTCGTTATCACGATCGGGGGTCAGTTTGGGGGTCAGTTTCTCGCCCTCGGAGCCCCAACTCTACCCAGGCCCACTCTCCAGAACTATCCGTAAGCTGTTGCAGTGCCCCTTCAGCGCGTGTGCGAGCACTGTCCCTAGATCTGTTCCTACTTGTTCCGGCTTTCCAGAACGCAAGGCCGCCGCCGGATCACCCGGCACCGTCCTGGTCGCGGCTCAGTCGGGTACTCGAACCCTGCGGACGCTGGCGCGAAGGAAGCAGTAAAGACAAAGGGGACGCCGGCACTGAGGCGGACGGTCGCACCGGCCGGTAGTTTGTTACGACGGCGCTCTATCAGCCCGGCCCCATACTTACCGTAATCGGGGTGGAGAGGTCGCCCAGTGTATCGGCATAAATCGCCTCGATCTGTCCGATCTCTGCTGGCGTGAGCTGCGCGAACTCCTTCCCCCGTGCTCGTGCGGACAGGCGGCCAGCATTCTGCGCGAGGAAGCTGCGGAGCAACGCCACCGTCCGGTCCGGCATCTCGACCACGTCTTGCACGCGTTCGGAGAATCGGTCGTACGCCTCCAGATAGCGGACTTCGTTTGGCAAGTCCTGCTCGACTGTTTGCTCGACACACTGATAGAGAAACTCCGTGTGACGCGTGGCATCAAAGAAGCGGTAGAAGTGTGCCGTATCGTTCAACACCCGAACGTTGTGCTCCGGGGTCTCCTCCCAATCGATGAGCGGTAACAGCGGCCCTGAATAGGATTCAAGAACTCTCTTGTATTCTTCTAGGTTGCGGAGGATCGCCGCGCTGATTGGGAATACGAGGCCAGGCGGATTGTAACCTGCGGCGGCGAGCACGTGGTGAATCAGCCATCGATGGAGACGACCGTTCCCGTCCTCGAACGGGTGCACGTAGACGAACCCGAACGTTGCGGATGCGGCTGCGACGACGGGGTCCATCTCACCCTCAAGCGCTCGGCGCACGTATGTGACAGCCCCCTCCATCAGGCTGCGGAGATCTTCTGGACGGGCGCTCACGTGAACTGGGATGGGCTCCATCGTCCGGCGGTCATGTTCTCCGATGAAGCCACCTTCCTGGCGAAGGCCAAGCCGTACCATTCTCGCATCGCCAATTACAAGGGTCTGTAAGCGCTCAAACTCTTCAACGGTCAGCGGCCGGGTTCCCGCCTGCCCTATCGCCTGCCCCCACCGGGCAGCTCGGGCGCGAGATGGCTGTTCGCCCTCAATGTTGAAGGAGGAGCGACTGTCGTCCAACAAGAGAAATGCAGCCGCGCGCGAGACCACATCCTGAGGTGTACGACCTACCTCCTCACGCGCTCGCTTGTCTAGTTGCTTGGTAATGAAGGCTGAAAGCCTCTCCGTTCGGCGGACCATTGGGCAAAACATCGGTGTCCCTGGTAGGTTGTCGATCACACGATGCCGCGTTGAGAGTGTTCCCTTCGGGAGCGCGAACTGTTTTTCTGGGTCAACCACTGGGATGGCCCGTACCTTCCCACTGTCGGGAACGCCTAGAGTTCGGCCTGTCAGCCATTCGTAAAGAAACCAGATGCGCCGCGCGTATGCACCAGTGGGTGTTTCCCGGACGAGCTTCGCGATCTCGTCTGGAGAAGTCGCCTTGAAGAGGGCTGCAAGGATCGCGAGATCCACGCCTTCATACTTCAGCGCAAACTCCAGCTGAGCGCCTAAGGTGTCTTCGGGACGCCTATCCGGTCTGAGCAGGAGCCACTCGTCAGTCGACCGAGGTCCATGACGAGCGGCAATCGCGGCTAGCCTCGGTGGAAGGGGCACGGTGAGGTTGTACTTGGCGATCAGCGCTGCATATCCAGCTGGCCAACCTGGCTCCGGGAGTGGCCGGCCCATGAAGCTCTGAATCGCATCTGTCGTTTCCACTGCTCATCCTCTCCTTTTCCCCGTTTCAGGCGGAGCCCGCGGCGATGGCGGTGTTGCCCAGGCAGGGCTGGAATCCGCGCCTCCGAACAGCTTGCATCCCGACTCGATTTCCCCCGAAGTCTTCACGACGTCAACCAGTCCTTTCACGACTGGTATGTGTCTCACCGATAATTTCACAAACTCGTCATTCACGATGAATGGAAGTACCGCCAAACCGCTCACCAAATGTCCATAACGTTCACGGCAATCCATTAGTACACCAATTTATTCACTCAGTCCATCTTCGGCAACCGACCACAAACAGTCCCCCAAAGACGCTCTGTCCAACCCATTGTGGTGTAGTATCTTGCGCGTACGGTGCTGGCACATGCCGGGTGCTCCGCGGCTGCCCTATCGACCAAAGCCGCCGCTCCTACTCTGCGGCCGCGAGACAGCAACCCCGGATTCCACGCTCCCGGCGCGGGACTTGGACTGGGGAGCGCGGTCCAATGGGCCAGCGTCCGGAGCGTCCCGTCGATGATCCCGTACTGCGGGCCTTGGGCGAGCATGCGCAGCACTTCGGCGATGACCAGCCGACACCGCGACGCCGACGAACGAGGCGCCCACGGACCGCCCCGCGAGCAGCGTGAGACCGCACTCGTCCATCCCATCGGCCGCGAGGGCGACATACCCCGGCATTCGCATCAGCGCGTCGGCCAATGACGCCGAGTCTCCTCGTCCAGCGCCCGCCTGCCCGAGGTGACCGAGCCCGATGAGCCACAGCTTCGTGGGCAGCAGTCGAAGCGGCGGGCCCACCGCGTCGGCAGAGAGCCACCACGTTTCCGGCTCCGGTCGCCAGAGAGACAGCCCGATGTCCGGTCGGCCGGCGGCCGCGTTGCCGCCCCGGACATGCTGGAACGCCTTCAGAGACTGCGACGGCGCCCGCGAAGACGCCGGCCGGCGGACACTCCTGCGCCTCCGCGAGGCGCCGGCCGGAATCGAGAGAAGTGACGCCGCAGGCCCACCCCTCGAACGTCGGGTGGCCAGGCGCTGGTCCAACGCGCGGGTGGAGGGGCTACTTCGGGGTCATTCGTTCGCATCGGAGCGCTCCGGCTCCGATGCGATCCATAGCTGCCTGCGCCGTACGCTCCTCCAACTCCGCCTCGTCGGTATTGCCTAGAGCCGAGTACGCACGAGACAGCAGGAGCCTGGTTTGGGCGAGCTCGATCGGCAAGTCGATTTCGGCCCAGATCCGACAGGCGCGTCGGAGATGCAACATGGCCTGCTCGGCCTGTCCACGCGCGAGCTCGACCCTCCCGCGCGCGAGTGCGGCCGAGGCCACGAGTGCGGGTGATGTGTAGGTCGTGGTGATCGTCTCCAGCTCCGATACTCCCTCTGCGGCGGCGGCGGTCTCACCACAGGCGACTCTGATCTCGATCAAGGCCGGCAGCAGTTTGGCACGCTCGAGCACCGTGAGCCTCGGCTCGATCAGGGCACGCTCGATCATCGAGCGCGCTGCCTCGGACCTCCCCTCCGCCAAGCGCAACAAGGCCAGGCCGGGCTGCGGATCCCGGCCTCGCGAATGCGCCTCGCTGAACATCTCTCCGGCACCGGGTAGATCGCCCATGCGCAGGCGGATCTCACCGAGCTCGTAGTAGGCCTCACCCGCGACGTCGGCCAGGAAATCCACCAGCTCCTCGGCCGCGCGCCGCGCCTCGTGTTCCGCCTCCCTCAGCGAACCCCGCAGCCGAAGAATCCCGGCCCGGTGAACGCGGCAGATGCCAGGGTATCCCGAGTCGGCGTGCGGTCCACACCAGCTGTGTGCGGCATCGTACCACTCCGCCGCCCGGCCGAAATCTCCCAGCCGCTCGCAGGTACTCATCATGTTGCAGTAGGCACGCCCGGTCGTACGTGGCGTGAGCTCGCCGGCGGTAGCGGCGGTCATCGCCTCGTCGATGAGCGCCATTCCGTCCTTTACCTGCCCAAGCGCCACCAGGCCCCGGCCTCGGTCCTGCAACGCCAACGCTTCGAGATCGGTGTCGCCGACCCGCCGAGCGATCTCGAGCGCCCGGTCCGCATATTCCATGGCCTCTTCCGGCTTCCGTTCAGCCTCCAGAGCGACCACGAACCTGAGCCGGTAGAGCCAGCCGCGTTCGGACACGTCTGGAAGGCCCTCCAGGTGCCGCTCAGCGCGGCGAAGCCATCCCTGCCCGACGGACCGAGCCAGTCGATGGAAATGGTCTTCAGCCAGGGCGAGCGCAACCGACGCCGCGGCGCGAGGCTCGCCGCGTTGGACGTATTGCCGGTACGCCTGTTCCCGCGCGCGTACGCACGCGATTCCATCGGACAGCCACCATGCGGCCTCCGCGAGGCGCTCCAGGTCTTCAGCCTCTAACCTGCCGGCGGCATCCGCCGCGCTGAGGCCGTCGTAGGCCTCGCGCCATGCAGTGCGTGCGAAGGCCGCCCTCGCCGGTTCGAGATGGTCCGCACCGGCGACGGCAGGAGACGGCTCGCGTACGCCGGATGGGTCGCCGCCCGCCATCGATGACGAGGGTGCCGGTAGGGCGGTCGCCTGCAACACGCCGCACAGCGCGTCGGTCGAGTCCCAGCGCTCGGCCGGATCCTTGCACAGGCATCGCGCGATCAAGGACGCGAGCGGGAGCGGCACATCGGACCGCCGTCGGGCGATCGGCTCCGGCTCCCGGCTGGCGTGGGCAGCGAACAGGAGCCCGAGCGGAAGGTTCGCGAAGGGCGGCTCGCCGGCGAGTAGCTCGTAGGCGAGGATACCAAAGGCGTAGATATCTGCCCGGTGGTCGGTTGCAGGATCGGCTGCTGCCTGCTCGGGGGCCATGTAGGTCGGGGTTCCGACCACCAGCCCCGCTGTCGTCAGATACTGATTGGCCGCTGCATCGACAGGCTTCGCAACGCCGAAGTCGGCGAGGAAGACGTTCTCCTGGTTGATCAGGACGTTCTCCGGCTTGACATCGCGGTGGATGACCCCGCGCCGGTGGGCGTATGCCAGGGCCCGAGCTATGTAACCCAGAATGCGTAAAGCCTCGGGGACTGGAAGCGCTCCGGTATGCTGCAGTCGCTGGCGTAGGGTTTCGCCCTCCACGTAGGGCATCGTGAACCAGAGCACTCCCGCGTCGGCGCCAGAGTCATAGACCGGGAGGATTTGCGGGTGCTGTAGCTGTGCCGCGACGCGAATTTCCCGCTGGAAGCGTTCCGGGCCGAGAGTCGCGGCCAGCTCAGGATGCAGCACCTTCACCGCGATCGGTCTATCGTGCCTGAGGTCCTGGGCGAGGTACACCGTCGCCATGCCACCGCGGCCGAGCTCACGTTGGAGTGAGTAGCGGCCCACAAGGGCGACGCTGAGACGGTCCAAAACATCAATCAATGCAGAACCCAGCGAGGTTTGAGAGTTGAGTCGTACGGTATCCTACTCATAGGACGCGAAGGGTGCCAGCGAAAAGCTCGGTGAGATATCGGTAAGCCGGATGGATCGCCAGATGGTGCCGGCGCTTCATTCATCGTGGATCCCGGGACCAGCAAGGCCGCGAGCCCCGGCAGCTCCAGCGGCAAGTTAGGCGCCGCGTCATCTCGTTCCCAGTCGAGGGAAGAAGCGGCCTGTGCGTTCTCTATACACCCGGTAGGAGTCGCCAAAGCGCGTCGACAGCTTCTCCTCTTCCGTTCGCGTTCGGACGATGATCAGGACGAACCACAGCGCGCCGCTCAAGAACAGGAACCAGTTCGCCGCCGCCAAAGAGTTGGCCAGGGCCGCCAACACGGAGGCGTCGTAGAACGGGTGCCGGACCCAGCGATAGGGGCCGGTCGTCACCAGAGTGTGCCCTTTCCTGGTGACTACCGTATCCGTCAGGTTCTTCCCGAGGCTGCGGAGGGTCCAGATCAGCAATCCTCCGGCCACGACGCCCATCCCGACTCCCGCCCATCGCAGCCATTCCGGCAACCGCACGGACGACCACGCCATCCACGACGGATTGATCATGAAGGCTATGAGCCCCAAAATGCCCAGGATACCGACGGGCCGTAAGGTGAACAAGATCAAGCGGCCCTCCTGCCACCGATCGAGTGTTTCACGTGTCGCCTGTGACTTGAGTCGGTGGTACGCCATGATTGGAAGGAGCATCAAGGCGCCAACGATGAGGATAATCCGGAACGTTTGATCGGAGCTCATGGGCGATTGCCAGCGGCGCGGAGGGTCCTGAGCGCGTCAGGGATACCGCCGTGGCGCAGGACCCTCCGGGACGAACCGGCCAAGGCGCTTGCGATACTGGGCCACCAGCCTGTCGAGTTCGTCGATGACTGGAGACAATCGAAGCGTCCTCAGGAGGCGGCCGATCGGTCGAGTGAGCTGGACCTCAGCAAAGAGAAGGACGCCCCCTCCCCCGTCGCCCGCGACTGGCGTGCCATCGCGGAGTACGAGCCACCAACATTCGCCGCGCCTTTCGTCTGGCACCGAGGCGAGCAGGCGGCCCGCCTCCTCATCCGCAAGCGGAAGCAGTGCGACTTCCTGGCGTCGGTCGAGCGTGGCGACGACCCGCGCCGCCCAACGGCAGAACCTTCAGCCGCCGGAATAGAGCAGTACCGGGCGCGGCAGGTACGGGGTGCCGACCACAACGACATCGGGTATAGACCCTGCCGCCGAGTGGCGCGTCGGACGAATCATCGCGGTTGGGCCACGACCCGGAGATACGGGGTCACCGTCTTCCAGCCGCCGGGGTACTTCTTTCGGGCATCCTCATCCGAAACGGTTGTCGGAATGATGACATCCTCTCCGGGCGTCCAGTTGACCGGCGTCGCGACCGCATGGCGAGCCGTGAGCTGGAGTGAATCCAGCAGCCGGAGTACCTCGTCGAAGTTCCGCCCGGTGCTCATCGGATAGACGATCATCGCCTTCACCCGCTTGTCGGGGCCGATAACGATCACCGAGCGCACCGTCGCGTTGTCGGCCGCGCTGCGGGCGCCGGGCCGGGCGTCCGCCGGCAGCATTCCGTAGAGCTTTGCGACGTGCAGGTCAGCGTCGGCGATCAGTGGGTAGGTGACCGCGTGACCCTGGCTGGCGTGGATGTCCTTCTTCCAGGATTCGTCGCTGGGGACCGGATCTACACTGAGCCCGATGATCCGGCAGCCTCGAGACTCGAATTGCGGCTGAAGTTTGGCCATGTAGCCAAGCTCCGTCGTGCAGACCGGCGTGAAGTCCTTGGGATGGGAAAACAGGATGGCCCACCGACCGCCGATCCATTCGTGGAACCGAATCGTCCCTTCCGTCGAATCAGCCGTGAAATCTGGAGCTTCGTCTCCGATGCGCAGCGTCATGTTTCCGTTCTCCTCAGTGGGGTAGTTGCGGGACTCTCGGAGTGGAGGAGGCGTTGGAGCTCGTCAGGCGCTCGCGCGCCGTCCCTCGACGATAGGCAGCCCGGCAGCTCTCCACTCCGTGATCCCATCCTCCAGGCGCGAGGCCGAAAACCCCTTGGCCCGAAGGAGCCCGACGGCTTCCAGCGCCAGCACGCAGTACGGCCCATGGCAGTAGGCCACCACCTCCTGGTCTCGGGGAATCGTCTTCAGGGTCCGCCTGAGCTCGGCCAGGGGCACCGACCGGGCGCCCGGGATATGTCCGGCCTCGAACTCCGCTGCCGGGCGCACGTCGAGGACCGTGACGTCGCCCGCCCGCATCCGCTGCAGCAGCCGTCTCCTGTCCACCGCCGTCATACGCTCGCGGCCACCGAAGTACTCCCGTGAGACCTCCCGTACCTCCGCCAGGCGGCGCTCCGCCAAATCCCGGATTGCGAGGAGAAAGGCGGACACATCCTGGCCGGCCAGACGATAGTAGGCGTACTGCGCCTCCTTGCGGACCTCGACCAGCTGCGCTTCCCGGAGGACCCGAAGGTGGGCGCTCGTGTTCTTGACCGTGAGCTCGGTGGCCGCGGCTAGCGACTCGACGGACTTCTCGCCCTGCGCCAGCAGATCCAGAAGCTCCAGGCGCTGGGGGCTGGAGACCGCTTTCCCCATCCTGGCGAGCTGTTCGTACAGCAGGTTTTTGATGACCCGCGAATCCGTCACGCCACCTCGGCTGGAAGTCAGTGCTTGACCAATAGTCTAACGATCACTAGAATACACTCCAACTCAATTTCGCGCAAGTCACCGAAACCTCGGAGCCCATCGTGAGCACATCAGTCGCTGCCCTGCCAGCGGAGGATCTGAGAGGCCTGCTCGACGCCGGCGCTCCAATCACGGTCCTCGACATCAGGCCGACATCAGATCGCGCCGAGTGGTGGATCCCGCACAGCCTCCACGTCGACGCCTATGACGCGTTGCGACGGGGCGATCCGCACGCGCTCACCGGGCTCGACATCCCAGTGACCCGGCCGGTGGTGGCCGTCTGCCGGGCCGGCGTGGTAGCCCAAGCCGCGGCGCGGTATCTCGCCGATCGCGGGTTTCGGGCCTTCTATCTCGAAGGCGGGATGAAGGCGTGGGGCCAGGTGTGGAATCGCGCGGAGGTGCCCATCGCGAATCGGGACTTCGCGGTGATTCAGGTTCGACGGACGGGCAAGGGGTGCCTCTCCTACGTGATCGGCTCGCAAGGGGAGGCCGCGATCGTTGACCCAGCGGTGGATCCGGGCGTTTACCTCCGACTGGCAGAGGAGCGAGGTTGGCGGATCACGTCGCTTCTGGATACCCACATCCATGCGGATCACGTCTCCCGCAGCCGCGAGCTTGCGCGGCTGACCGGGGCGCAACTCTTTCTCCCGGCCCAGGATCGCGCCCGATACGCTCATGTGCCGCTCGGCGAAGGCGGCCAGGTCCAGGTGGGCAACGGGACCATCACCCTGCTCTCGACCCCGGGGCATACGCCGGAGAGCGCCTGTTTCCGGCTGGACGAGGACGTGCTCCTCACCGGCGACACGCTGCTCCTCGGCGGTGTGGGGCGACCCGATCTCGAAGCGACAAACGCTCAGGCGGCCATGCGAGCGCGACAGCTGCACGCATCGCTAAGACGCATCCTCGCCCTCCCCGACAAGACGCTGATCCTTCCCGGGCACACGGATCGGCCCGTCCCCTTCGACGGCCGGCCCGTCGGGGCCGCTCTCGCTGTCTTGCGGAAGGAAGAGGAAGGACTCGGCCGCTGGTTTGGCGGAGCACACCCTTCCGGGCCGGATGCCTTCGCCCAATGGATCCTCGCCCGCTTGCCTCCAACGCCTGCCAACCATGGAGAGATCGTCCGCCTGAACGAGACGGGGACCTCCCCACCGGCAGATCTCGAGGCGTTGGAGGCCGGCGGGAATCGCTGTGCGGTTTCGTAGGCCCCATACAACTGGCGCGAATCCCCCGGGTCGGCCGATCTCCCACAGCCTTGGCGAGCGTAGAGGCGCGGTCCTGCTGCTCGTCCTCACCAGCGCCTTCGTGGGCGGGATGGTGGGGATGGAGCGGAGCGTCCTACCCCTCATAGCGGAAGCCGAGTTCGGAGTCGCATCCAGAGTCGCCGCCATCGCATTCATCGCGACGTTCGGTGTGACCAAGGCCTTGGTCAATCTGTTCGCGGGACGGCTCTCCGAGCGTTGGGGTCGCCGGCCCATCCTCCTCCTGGGATGGCTGGTGGGTCTTCCCGTTCCGCTGCTTCTCATCCATGCGCCGACCTGGTCTTGGATACTGGCCGCCAACGTGCTCCTCGGCGTGAACCAGGCACTCACCTGGTCGATGACCGTCGTCATGAAGGTGGACCTCACCCACCCGCGTGACCACGGTCTCGTCATCGGCTGGAACGAGTTTGCCGGCTATGCCGGGATGGCGGGAGCGGCGGCCCTGACCGGATACATCGCATCCGCACATGGTCTTCGGCCCGAGCCGTTCTACCTGGGGCTTGCCCTGGCGGGAGGCGGACTCGGGATCTCCTGGTGCACGCGGGAGACGCTTCCGCGCCCGGCGGGGGGATCGACCGACCGGAACCAGGAGGCCGCCGCCCCAGACTCATTGCTTCGCGTCGCTTATCTCGGCACCGTGGCACATCCGACCCTGTCCGCCGCGAGCCTCGCCGGCCTGGCTACCAACCTGAAGGACGGCGCGCTCTGGGGACTGCTCTCCATTCTCCTCTCCCTAGAGGGGCTCCCCATCGGCCGCGTCGGGACCGTTGCGGCGCTCTATCCCGCCGTGTGGGCGGTGAGCCAACTCGCATTCGGTCCGCTCTCGGATCGGGTTGGGGGGAAACCGCTGGTCGTGACCGGGCTGCTCCTACAAGCCCTGGGGGTGGGTGGTTTTGTCGTCGCTGGCTCCTACTCGGGGTATCTCGTCGCGGCTGTAGCAACCGGAATCGGAACGGGAATGGTATACCCGACCCTCCAGGTTCTCGTCTCGGGCGTGGCCGGCCCGGCGTGGCGGGCGTCCGCGCTCGGTGTGTACCGTTTCTGGCGGGACCTGGGCTATGCCGTGGGTGCCCTAGGAGCGGGCATCATCGCGGACGCGGTAGGCCTTTCGACGGCGATAGGAACCGTGGCGGTGCTGGTGGCGGGTGTGGCAATCGTAGTGAAGCTACGAGCGTAGTGCCGATGGTGCGGCCTAACAACATCGCCATCGAACCTGTTCCGTACTGCTGTCCTCGGAGGATCGCAGACGCTCCGGGTGGGGGGACCGCGTCCAGCGGTGAGCCAGGGTCGCTGCTGTCGGTTTATCCCGTTAAACACCGACTCCGAGGATCGGAAATACGGGCAGATCGCGCAGGTTCCTCTCGCAAGAGTGCCGCTCGGTCGGACTTTCTAAACCCTAAGTCGTTGCCTGATAAGCGTGAGGTCTGGGCGTCGAGGTATCAGGTGCCACGGACGAGCAATCTTGTTGCTGAGGGGCAGTTTGGGGGTCAGTTTGTCTCGGCAGCTTCCGGCATTTCTCGTTAGGAAGAGCGGCACGGACGCCCAGTTCTCCCTCGAAAGCCGGCATGTTGACGGTTTAGGCCTTCTCTCCTACCTGCCTCTGGATCAGGAGAGTCCTGGTTGGGCCCCAAAGCCCGCCTTCGGCCCGAGCCCAGGAGGGGCAACTGAAGCGCCGCATCGGATTTCCCGGTGGTGGCGCTTTCACTATTTGGGGGCTGTGAGGTCACCGCTGCTCCTCGGACGCACGATGATCGTGGAGAGCATAGTGGCGATGAGGGCTCGCTCGGCGGCCCCGATCGTGAAGACGTCAGCCTGGCAAACCGTCAGGGTGCGCCCAGGGCGAAGCACGCGGCCGCAGGCCAGAAATCCCGCACCCTGGGCCGGTGCCAGCAGGTTGATCTTGAACTCCACGGCCAGAACATCCGTTTCCCGTGGAGCCAGGGTGTAGGCGGCGTAGCCGTTGGCCGAATCGGCAACGCTCGCAATGGCCCCTGCGTGCATAAACCCGTTTTGCTGACAGAATTGCGCGGCAAATGGAAAAGCCAGATGCACTTCGCCGGGAGCAATGAAGACGATCTCGGCGCCGAGAGTGGCCATATGGCTTTGGCGACTGAAGCTCTCGCGCACCCGCGCTTCGAAAGCGGGATCTTTGGGTATCATGGTCCGGTTATGCAGAGAGATCCAAGTTCTTCTGGCTTCGAGCGACAGGACAAACTCTAGGATTTGACCGATTAAAGTACGGGCTGCGCCGCCTTCGGATCGAGGCCGTGCGGGGCAATGGTCGTCACCGCGTGTTGATGACGACCTTACCCCGCATGTGTCCTGCCCCGAGGCGCCGGACCGCCTCGGCGGTCTCGCTCAGCGCGAAACGCCGGTCGATGACTGGAGTGATCGTTCCGCGCTCGACGAGCCCTGCCAGCAGCGCGAGTCCTTCCGGATCGCTTTTCGCGACGAACGGGACGACCCGCCGGCGCCGGGTGAGCGGCGACAGCATCACGGCCTTGAGCAGTCGCCCGGCGGGCGCGATCCATCGCCCCGCCGGCCCGCCGATGGCGACGAGGATTCCGTCTGGTTCCATGACCCGCCGGCAGCGGCTGAACGGCCGGGTTCCGCCGATGTCGAAGATGACGTCCCAGCGGTCGCGGCGCTCGGTGAAGTCTTCGGCGTCGTGATTGATGACCTCGTCGGCGCCGATGGACCGGACGACGTCGACGCTCCCCGCGTGTGTCACGGCAGTGACGTGCGCGCCGAGCCACTTCGCGACCTGCACGGCGAATGTCCCGACCCCGCCACCGGCACCGTTGACGAGCACGCGCTGCGCCGCGCGCACCCGCGCCCGGTCGCGCAGCCCCTGCAGTGCCGTGAGCCCGGCGACGTTGAGCGTCGCCGCCTGCTCGAACGTGATGCCCGCCGGCTTCGGCGCCAATCGCTTCTCCGTGGTCACGGTGAATTCGGCGAAGCTTCCGTCCGCCCCTCCGAGCACCTCGTCACCCGGCTTGAACCGGGTGACGTTCTTTCCGACCGCCGTCACGCGGCCGGCCAGATCGACGCCGCGGATGCGGTGCTTCGGCCCACTGATTGCCTCGAGGATCGGAATGAAGAAGGGCACGCCCCGTGCCACGTGCCAGTCGAGCGCGTTCACCGACGCCGCGTGCACCTCCACCAGCACCCCGTCGTCGCCGGAGGCCGGTCTCTCGACTTCACGCAGCTTCAGCGCGTCCGGCGAACCATAGCCCTCCTGCACTATCGCTTTCATGGTGCCTCCCCCGCTTAGCGGCAATGATAGATCCCGGACGCCGGTGTCGCTAACGGCGTCGCGGTGGCGTTCGCGGCCAGCCCACCGAGAAGGTTGAAGACGAAGAGCGCGCGTCCTAGGGCCTTAGAGTTCCCTGGGGAGGCGTGGCTCTCGGACGAAGCAGGCAGCCACCCCCACAAGCGGCAGCAGCATCGAAGCGAGAAGGAGGGCACGAAAGTTACGGATGATCAGTGCCTCAGGTTTCACGACAGCCCCGTTTGTGTGCTGTAGCGGTGTGCCAACGCATGTGGCAGAATGGCCGCCGCACGCTTCTGCTAACTTACAATTTGTTCGGCAACAGACTCTTTGATGCCACCTGCCGCTTGGGCGGCAAGAGCACGGGCCGCTGCTTGTGAATCTTGAAATTCCTCGAGTGCATAGACTCTGCCCCACCGCAGGGTGAACACGTGGAGACCACGGTTGACGTACGACGCGTCGCCGTTGAGCAACGTAGCGGTGCCGTCCCACTGGGCAAACACGGTAGTATGCCACGGCCAGCCCTTCACCCAGATGTTGTTGACCGTGAGATGGAGAGTGGGCAGTACGCGGCCGAGGCGCTCAAACCAGCGGCGCAGGGCTTCTTTGTCGTGGCGCTCACCACCAAGCGCATGGGCGCCGGAAACGCGGTGATGGACCTGCGGCGCGACTGCTTTCACCGCCTCATCCCAGCGATGGTTGTTGACGTGGTCGAAGCTCTGTCGGATCGATTTCTCGACAAAATAACTGTATAGCATGGGAGGTCCCCCCTCCTATGGCTGGGGCCGCGCTCGGCACCATCGGACGAGAGCGCCGAGGGCCGAGGGGTGCGGCCGAAACATGCTTCATCACATCCATCGCGTGCATCAGGCGGCTACCCGCGCAGCGTGCGTCGCCGGCGCGAAGCGCATCTCGCCCGAGAGGTTGTGGGCGATGAGCTCGGTATCAACGAGCTCGGCCGTCAGCGTTAAGCGCATGCCCCGCATGTGGCCGTCGGTGACCTCGCCCGAGAGCTCGAGGCGGCGCGCCTTCCAGTCGATCGTGCCACGCACCTCAGCGGCGAACGCCCGCCGCGGGTCCTCGCCGGAGACGAAGATGATGCCCTCGACCGGCCACTCAGGCCTCGCGGTGTCGACGATCCGGCCCTCGGGCGCGAGCCGGACGACCAGCTCGCCGACTGCGGCACCCGCGACAGCGCCGCGCCAGACCATGTCGCGTCCCGCGGCGTCGAGGCCGGTATACCCGGCCACGTACGCGCTGTAAAGATCATTTGTGCGGTCGAACCTCGAGCTTTGCGACTGAGCGGTTCCACCCGATGCGGCCAGGCCGATCAGGAGTACGGCGGACGCGAAGAGCGCTCGGCGCGGGTGGAAGTGAGTGGTGCGGGACATGGGTGCCTCCTCGAGTTGCGCTGGTGGTACGGTCCCCAGCGAGGGTTGCGCTGGCGTCCTGGCCAGTCGATATTTACAACGTAAACATGAGGTAAAATGTTTCCATTGTCAATATCCGGCGTCAACATTGCCGTCCGAGGAGCCCATGTCCAAGGCCCAGGTATCGTCAACCGCACCCGCCCGGCCCGCTAACTCCTATCACCACGGTGACCTTCGGCGTGCGCTGATCGACGCCGCGCTCACCATGGTTATCGAGGAGGGGGCCTGGAACTTCACGCTTCGAGAGGTTGCCCGACGGGCGGGCGTGAGTCACGCGGCCCCGTACAACCATTTCGAGGACAAGTCGGCGCTACTGGCCGAGGTGGCGGCGCTCGGCTTTCACTCGCTCACTCGAGCAATGGAGGCCGCTGCCCACGGACAGTCGCGCTCGGCGCGCCGGGCTTTCGCCGGGATCGGTGCCGCCTACGTCCAGTTCGGGGTCGAGCACCCGGCGCACTACCGGCTGATGTTCGGGGCCGAACTGGCTGACAGGGCGCGTTATCCCGCGCTCCAGGAGGCCAGTGACGCAACCTTTGGGATCCTGACCGGCGTACTCGAGCGGGGCCAGGCTTCGGGTCAGGTCCGCCGGGACCCCGTGCGCGATCAGGCGCTCGCAGCGTGGTCGCTGGTACATGGCCTCACGACCCTCTTGATCGATCAGCGCGTGAGCTTCCTGGGGGTCTCGACCGATGAGGCCGAGCGGCACGCCCGGCTGGCAGGGATGGCTCTGTTCGAGGGGTTGCGCGCAAAGACGGCCTGAGGGGGGCCCAGGTATGCGGGCCTCCCCTCCCGGGCCCAAAAGCCCGCCTTCGGCTCGAGCCCAGGAGGGGCAATGAAGCCCGGCAACGACTTAACTGTTGCCGGGCTTCTCCTATCTGCGGGGCGTGTGAGTCACTGTATGAGTCAGTGAGTTGTTTCGTGAATATCCACGGGCTCACCCTGCTCACTTGGCCAACCAAGTCGGAGGCCGGCGCCTGGGCCGCTGGAACTCTACCACAGTAACAGTAATGGAGAGTGTCCAAGTCGCACTGCTGGGGCTGGCGCGATCTCGTCTGGCTTGGTGACCTGGCGTTGGCCAGATGCTGGCGTCGATGAGTCCGGATCCTTAGAGTGGATCGAAGGGAGCCTGGCATGCCGCAGCTGTTCTGCGGCTCCGGAAACCAAGGAGGGACGCTATGCCAATCACCAAGCTCAAGGACTTTCTCGACGCCAATGGCGTTCGATACGTGACCATCAGCCATTCCAAGGCCTACACCGCGAATGAGGTAGCTGCCTCGGCTCACGTGCCGGGCAAGTCGATGGCGAAAACTGTGATGGTGAAAGTAGACGGAAGGATGGCGATGGCTGTGCTCCCGGCTGCATTCCGGGTTTCGTTCGACCAGCTCCGCGACGCGATCGGCGCCCGGGAGGTGGTGCTCGCCGAAGAGGCCGAGTTTCGGGAGCTGTTCCCGGACTGCGAGATCGGAGCCATGCCCCCGTTTGGAAGTCTTTACGGCCTGCCGGTGTACGTGGCGGACATTTTGGGGGAGAACGAGGAGATCGCCTTCAATGCGGGATCTCACACCGAGGTGATCCGGCTGGCTTATGCCGACTTCAATCGACTGGTGAACCCCCAGGTGCTCTCGTTCGCATTGCAGCCGGTGTAGTCACCGGCGGCTCTAGAGTCGTCAGACAGGGTGGAAGTCCGCGATGAATCACGGAAGGGAGCGGGACGTGGCGCGGTTGGCGGCCCTCGGTTAAAGCGGCTGATGGCCGGGGCTGATGTTCACTCGGCGCTGGCTGCCTAATGCTCCTAGGCGTTTTGGGAAGCCTGGGGCCACGTGACTGGATGGAATCCGGCAAACGGTACATTTGAGCGAGTAAAGTCCGGCAAAGTCCAGCGTGAAACCCAGCAAACTCCAGCATCGGGTGACAAGAACTCGCTTAAATGGCTGCAGCTTGCTGGAGTTTAGGCTGTCCCAGTGGCCCCTCTGGATCAGGAGAGTCTTGGTTGGGCCCAAAAGCCCGCCTTCGGCTGACCCCAAAAGGTCGCCTGCGGCTGACCCCAAAAGGTCGCCTGCGGCTCGAGCCCAGGAGGGGCAACTGAAAGCGCCGCATCGGACTAGCTGATGTGGCGCTTTTCCTTACCCTCCCACTCCCCGAGCATCGGCCCGGCCCATGCCCCGGCCAGATTCTTCGACTGCCGACGGGCTGTGAAGAAGTCATGCGCCTCTCCGCTTCGCCAAGGCGGCGAGCGTTTCGTCGGCCCACGCGATTAGAGCGGCGCTCACGCGACGGCCGTAGCTCAGGGTCATCAGCCAGTACGGTAGGTCCTGGTGGCCGCGGTGCTCGGCCCGCAGCGCTGCGGCCTTGGCGTCATATCCGGCGAGGCGGGCGACGTGCTCAGCGCGGAAGGCGCGAACTAGCCGCAGTGCGTCCCCAGGGCGGGCGTTGCGCGCGAAGAAGAGCTTGAGGAGCACCTCGACTCGACCGACCTGATGCTCGGCCGGTTCGGCCAGCCACGTCCGTAGCGCCTTCCGCCCTCGGTCGGTGATGGCATAGACCACGCGGCCCCGAGAAGCCCGTCGGGACGGCCCGGTCGTGGCCACCAAGCCCTCGGCCAACAACTGCTTCAGGATGGGATAAATCTGCCCGTAACTCTCGGTCCAGAAGTGCGCGACGCTGTCGTCGGCGAAGCGCTTGAGGTCGTAGCCGGACATGGGCGCCAGGGTGAGCGCACCGAGGACAGCGTAGCGGGTTCTATTCTCCACCTTGCGGATCATATCGGGCAGATATATTGTCGCAATATATCGGGTAGATATGTCACCGCACCCGGAGGGCCGATGAACTTTCTGTCACGCCTCGTGCTGATGGCGGCGATCACTGGCTGTGGAAGCGGCTCGACCGTCCCACCGGCGTCCATCTCACCCGCTCCACGCACCCCGCTCGCCGTCACGGCGGATTCCCTCTTTTGGCGAACCTTCCGCCCCGGTGCCTACGAGCAGGCACCACGCGTAATGCGCGTGTTGAAGGCAGCGTATCTCCAGAATCCGACCGACCACCGAACCGCGGCGTTGGTCGGGTACCTGCATGCCTGGCAGCTCGCCGAGCGGTCGCGGCTGGACACTGTGCCGCCCGAGATCACGGACCACGCCGCGCTCGCGCGCCGATATTTCGATCGGGCCATCGCGCACAGTCCGCGAGCAGACGCGCGGCTCCTTGGCTTCAACGCCGTGTTTCGGATCACGGAGGGCGGGATTCACCGCGACGAAGCCCTCTCGGCCGACGGGCTTGCCCGCGGCCGGCAGGCGATTGCGGCCTGGCCCGAGTTTAACTGGTTCACCGTGGGCTACGTACTGAGCGCCAGGCCGGATACGTCACCTCTCTTCCGCGAGGGACTAGAGCTCCAGTGGAAGACGATGGCCGCGTGCAGCCGGACCGTAATCGACCGCGAGAACCCGCGACCGGAGCTTGCGGTAGCGGCGGAATCCACGGAGACTGATGCGCGACGGCGGCGAGCCTGCTGGAACACGGTGATCGCCCCACATAACGTCGAGGGATTCTTCCTCAACATGGGCGACATGCTCGTGAAGGCGGGACAGTGGCGGACGGCGCAGAAGATCTATGCGCACGCGAAGGCGATACGCTCGTACTCGGCATGGCCGTTTCGAGACGTACTCGAGTCGCGGATCGAGAATGCGGAGCGCAACGTCGCTGCCTTCCGAGGAGGAAGATCCGCGAGAACGCCACCTATCGATATCATGCTCAGAAGTCCGTTCGCCTGCGTAGCCTGTCACCAAGCGGCAGGTCGCTGACGGCGCAGCAGCTGCGTTGCCTTGCCAGTGGCCTGTGTCAGGTGCCGGCCGGCCTCATCCGATGCCCGAGTCGTCTCCGTAAGTGCCACCTGTAGGCTGGGCTGCCCAGCCAAGCTCGGGCCGGCGACGAGACTATGACAAACTCTAACATTTGGGTGAGTAAAGTACGGCAAAGTACGACATAAAAGCCAGCAAACTCCAGCATCGGGTGACACGAACTCGCGTAAAGGGTTGCAAGTTGCTGGAATTTGGGGTGTTCTACTGCCCCCTCTGGATCAGGAGAGTCCTGGTTGGGCCCAAAAGCCCGCCTTCGGCTCGAGCCCAGGAGGGGCAATGGCTCCCGCGAAAGCGGGAGCCGTTTTCTTTTAGGTCTCGTCTTCAGCGGCTCGCCGCTTCCGGATCGAGCCCAGGAGGGGCAATACGGCCGCAGAGAAACGCGGCCGTTTTTGTGGCGTCAGTTCTCTCGGGTATGTCACTATCTGCCGGGGGTGCCCCACGTCCCGGTCAACGCGGTTCCAGATCCATGATCCAGATGTCGCTCTGGCGGTCCTGAACCGGAAAGTAGATTCGATTCCCACCAAGGGCCCATTGGTTTCGGTAGGAGGGACGTGCTGGATCATCGAAACGAACCAGCAGGCGCGGCGCGCCACCTTTCGTAGAAACGGACCAGATAGACGCTCTGCCCAAACTGTCATGACTCTTGAAGTAGATCTTCTGCCCATCACCACTCCAATAGGGCCATGCCGCCCGCGGAACCCCGGGCTTGCTGGCATCGAGTAAGATCTGCTTTGGTCCGGAGTCGACACGGAGCACCCCGAGGGACCCTCCCGTCCGACCAGTGACATATGCGAGGCGCGTTCCGTCCGGCGACCACCGGGGCGACCAGCCGGTTGCAAGATGTTGGACTGGTTCCCCCCAGGTACTATCCGGCTGGCGACGCACTACCCAGATCGAGCCGTCCTCGTACCCGCCCTGATAAGCCAACATCGAACCATCAGGTGACCACACCGCCACCTGTTCTTGGCGGGCAGATGAGGTGACCCGCTGGAGTGGTCGTCCGTCCAGTGGCAGGACGTAAATATCCCTGGAGCCGGATCGCCACGAGTGAAACGCGACTTCCCGGCCATCGGGTGAAGGATCCGGCACGAAGTCGTCGGCCGGATCGGAGGTGAGACGTTCCGGCGCACCAGCCGGTAACGACATCCGGTAAATGTCTGCGTTGCCCGCACGATCCGAATCGTAGTAGAGCCAGCGATTATCCCGGGAGAGCCGTGGGCTTTCGACTGTTTGGTTACCCGTGGTCACCGGACGTGCAGTCGCGGGGGAAACCGGTGGGCGTGAGGGCAGCGGCAACGACCAGATGTTGGATTTATCCGAGTACACCGCGTAAGCGAGGCGGGTTCCGTTCGCCGAGATCGAGATCGACTGCGACCCCAGACCGGTGCTGAGTCGCACCGGTTCGCCGGCGCCGCGGCCCTGCGAAATGCGAACCGCGTACAAGTCTCGAGGTCCCTGTCGATTGGACACGTAGTAAAGCCATCGGCCGTCCCCGGACCAGGCGGGACTCACATTCAGCGAAGTGCTGTCCGTGATGGCCGTGATCGAGCCATCAGCCACCCGACAGATCACAATCCGATTTGGAGAAAGATTGCCCAAATCGCTGCCGACGTTCAGATAATTCGCGTTCCCCGAGGCGCAGGCGATGAGCGTGTCATCCGGGGACCAGGTACAGAGCGATGGCTCGAAGATTCGCGCGAGGAGCCGGCTGGTTCCGATCCTGTCTCTGACGAAGAGCGAATCTCCCACCGCGTAGGTGATTGCCTGCCCGTCGGTTGACCAGGCCGCTGAACTGATTCTGCCCCGCACGGCCGGGATTTCCTGCCGTATCGGCCCGCCGGACGCCGGTGCGCTGAACGCGGCCTGCTGCGCAAGGAAGAGGATGCGACTGCCATCCGGCGACCAACGGGGATGCGCCTGGAGCCCGATCGTGTCGTCCGTGAGGGGGCTGATTCGCCCTTCGCCCACCTGTCGAACGTAAATCCGCGTCCCTGACGAGCTGCCGGCGGCATACGCCACTGCCCGCCCGTCCGGCGAAATCGCGGGTTGAACCTCCAGTGCCGGATCCGTCGTCAAGTGCACGGCACGACCTGGTACAAGGGGGGGCTCCGACCGGCCCGTTCTGCGGGCGCCGAGAAAGTAGGCTCCGACCGTCAAGGTGGCGAAGAGCAAAGGAATGACGGCCGGATGACGTCGACGACGCGCATCCAGCTCCTTCGTCACCCGCCCATGTGGCTTCGAACTCCTGCCCCCCTCATCGGTGAGAGCAGTGACGAATTCACCCGCCGTCGCGAACCGATCCGCGGGCAGTTTTTCGAGCGCCGTCAGAACTGCCGCCTCAACGTGGACCGGGACCGTGTGGCGCTGAGAAATGATCCCGCGAGGGTCCTCCGTCAGCACCCGGGCGACGATGGCTTGAGCGGAGGCGCCGCTGAACGGCGGCTCTCCAGTCAGCATCTCGTACATCACCGCCCCCAGCGCATACACGTCTGACCGTGCGGTAATCTCCCGTTCTCCCATGGCCTGCTCGGGGCTCATGTAGTGAGGCGTGCCCACTGAAAAACCTGTTTCGGGCAGCCGGGTGCCGCTTGCACGGGAGACCGCTCGGGCGATTCCAAAGTCGGTCAACAGGGCGCTGTTGTCGTGGAACAGGATATTCTCGGGCTTGATGTCGCGATGGATCACGGCATGACGGTGAGCATAATCGAGGGCGCCCGCGACCTCGCTCGCGATCCGAATCGCATCCGCAATCGGGAGCTGGCGCTCACGCCCGAGCCGGTCGCGAAGCGACTCACCTTCGACCAACGGCATGACGTAAAAGAGGAAGCCGTCCGCCTCGCCCGAATCGAAGAGCGGCAGGATATGCGGGTGCTGAAGATTGGCGGTCGTCTTGATCTCGCCGAGGAACCGCTCGGCGCCGAGCACTACCGCGAGTTCGGGACGCAGCACTTTGACTGCGACCTGTCGGTCGTGACGCAAGTCCTGGGCGAGGTAGACCGTGGCCATTCCGCCGGCGCCTATCTCTCGCTCGACGCGATAGCGGTTGGTAAGCGCAGTCTGAACTCGCGATAAATGTTCTTGCAAGTCCATTGCTCAAGAAGAGTGTGCTCTAAGATGGGTCTGTGTGATCCGACTGGCTAGCACCGGCCGTTTCTTTTGGGGCTCGGCCTGACGCCTTGTGCCCAGGCACTAGGGATCTTGATATACATAGAAGCATGATGTATAGTAGAGCTAGGTACTCGACACCGATGTGTGCATAAGAGACCATGGACATCAACAAAGACCTTGTCGCCGCCACCGCCACCCCGTTGATTCTCGCCATTCTGGCCGAGGGGGACTCCTACGGCTACGCGATCCTCAAGCGCGTGAGCGAGCTTTCCGGCGGGGAGCTGCAATGGACCGACGGAATGCTCTACCCAGTGCTCCACCGTCTCGAGCGGCAGGGCCATATCAAGGGCAAGTGGGGCACCTCTGAGACGGGCCGGAAGCGCAAGTACTATCACCTCACGGCACGGGGTCAGGCGCAGCTCGCGGAGCAGTGTCAGCAGTGGCAGATGGTGGACGCGGCGCTGCGCAACATCTGGCCCGCGGTCTCACTTGCGACGCGGTCAGCGCTTTCGCCGCTGCCGTCCCATGGCTGAGCCCGCGACGGAAGCCGGGTCGAGCGACTCGCTCGAGGGACAGATCGAGCAGTGGCGGGGCTATCTCCGCCGTCGGCAGGCGATCCGGCCGGTGGACGTGGAGGAGCTGGAGGATCACCTGCGCGGCGAGGTCGCTGCGCTGCGCGGCGCCGGCCTCTCGGAGAACGAGGCATTCCTGGTGGCGGTGAAGCGGATGGGTGCGCTGGACGCGATCTCGAACGAGTTCGCGCGCGAGCACTCGGAGCGGCTGTGGAAGCAGCTGGTCATCGCGTCCACCGGTACGGCCCAGCCGGTGGACGAGGCGCGGAGAGAGACGATCGTCGTCTTCGCGCTCGCGATGGTGGCAGCGCTGGCGGTAAAGGTGCCGGAGCTGTTCGGGCTGGAGTGGGGGGCCGCGGGGTACGAGATGTTCTACGCGCGACACTTCAGCCTCTTCGTCTTGCCCCTCTTGACCACCTACTTCGTCTGGAAGCGGCGGCTGAGCGAGCGCACCTGGGTGTGGCTGGCGCTGGCGTTCGCGGCCGCGGTCGTTTTCGCCAATGTCTATCCATTCGAGACCGGCAGCGACACGGAGGCGCTCACCGCGTTGCACCTGCCGATCGCGCTGTGGCTGCCCGTGGGGATCGCCTACGCGGGGGGCCGCTGGGGGGAGAGCGCCGGGCGCATGGACTTCGTCCGCTTCTCCGGCGAGCTGTTCATCTATTACGCGCTGATCGCGCTGGGCGGCGGGGTTCTCACCGCGTTCACGGTGGGGATGTTCGAGGCGATCGGGATCGATTTCGAGCCGTTTTTCCAGGACTGGCTGCTGCCGTGCGGGGTGCTCGGGGCGGTGATCGTCGCCTCCTGGCTGGTCGAGGCGAAGCAGAGCGTGATCGAGAACATGGCCCCCGTGTTGACGCGGCTCTTCACCCCCTTGTTCGCGCTCACGCTGGTCGCCTTCCTCGGGACGATGGCCTGGACTGGCCGCGGGATCGACATCGAGCGCAACGCGCTGATCGCCTTCGACCTGGTGCTCGTGCTGGTGCTGGGCCTGCTGCTCTACTCCATCTCCGCGCGCGACCCGCAGGCGCCGCCCGGCGCCTTCGACCTGCTGCTGGTCCTGCTCCTCGTCAGCGCGCTCGTCGCCGATGCCTTCGCCCTGGCGGCGATCGGGGCGCGCATCTCGGAGTTCGGCTTCACGCCCAACCGTGTGGCCGCGCTCGGCGAGAACGTGGTCCTGCTCGGGAACTTGGGGTGGTCGACCGTGCTCTACGTCCGCTTTCTGCGCGGCCGCGGCCCCTTTGCCAGCCTCGAGCGCTGGCAGACGGCCTACCTGCCAGCATACTCCGTCTGGGCTGCGATCGTCGTCGTGGGCTTCCCCCCGGTGTTCGGGTTCGATTGAGGGAACTGCGGATTCTTTCAGTTTCTAGGCCGCACGCCTGCCGTTATGCTTTACTCGACAAAACCTGGCATTTGAGTGAGTGAAGTACGGCAAAGTACGGCATGAAAGCCAGCAAACTCCAGCAGCGGGTGTCTGGCCCTGCCTCCTCGTCGAGCCTCACATCACGGCCGGGGCTCCGACGTCAGCCGGGCCAGCGCTTGCCGCGCCTCGATCACGTACGGCTGAAGCTCGGGATCGGCGTGCCGCCAGACATCGGCGACGTACTGGTAGTTACGGCTAGCCTTCTCCCGATCGCCCATGCGGTCGGCAACCCGGGCGCGTTCCAGAGTCCAGAAGACCACGCTCGGGACCAGGAGCTCTATCAATTCTCGGTCCAGCAGCCTGGCCGCCTTGGCGTCCTCATGCCTGGCGGAGAGCAGCTGCGCCAATGTCAGCCGGTGGAAATAGCACACCGCGCAGAGAGAGTCCGCCAGCATTTCAAACCGGCGGACTGCCGACACCGTATCGCGCCGCAGGAGAGACAGGTAGGCCGGAGCCGCTTCCGAGATGTACAGCGCCATGTTGCGGTCGACGTCGTTGCCCGCTGCACGGACGAGGGAATCACCGTGACGCTCGAGCGCACGGATCGAGGTACTGTCCCTCTGCGCCGTGAACCAGGGAAGCAAGACCGAGGCGGCCCCAAGCCAACCGCCGGCGAGCCAGCGGCGAAACATTGCTGGGGCGGTGTCGGGAAGCACGGGACTAAGCAGGGCGGCCTCCCCCAGCTGCGGGGGTATGCTGGCCGGATTCTGATAGAGAATTTTGATCGCATCGCGCACGTGGCCGTGGTAGAGCAGGGTTCCTCCCAACCGTCGCTCCCGCTCGGCGCGGCTGAGCCATCGGGCCTCGCCTACCGGTGCGACCGCGATAGCACGTGCGACTTGTATTGATGCCTCGCTCGAATCCGCTGAGTAGCGCAAAACCGGTGACGCCTCGATGAGCGCCGACGTCGAAGCGTTCTGCAGGAGTCGTGGGATCTCGGCCGGACGAGCGCGCATCGCCTCCATGATCCGGTCGGCGAGTGCGATGCCGGACGCCGCCGCATCAGTGGGCTTCAGCTTGAGATATCTTCTGGCGTACCGGGTGGCCGCTTCGGGCCCATCGAGCCGGAGGGCCAGCTCGACGGCATGGATGTATGCCGGGGCGAACGAGGAGTCGTTCGCGATGGCCTGATCGAACGCCTCGAGCGCTTGGCGTTTGGTAGTCCCGATCGCGCTGCCGAGGTGGAAGTGCGCCTCCCCCAGCACGTACCAGGACTCATAGTCATCGGGATAACGGCGGGTGAGCTCCTGGGCGACAGCATGAATTCGTCGAATAACCGACCAGTGCACCCGCGGAATCGTGGTATACGCGGCCGCGAACAGCGAATCGGCGGTAACCAGCAGGCTGTCCCGCAGCGCCAGCCCGTGATTGAGCGCACCGGCCCGGAGCGCCAGCGCGTTCGACACCGAATCGAATGCGGAGTGCCGCCACCCCAGGACCTGGGACGCACGGCGCAGCGCGACCGGGAATGTGCTGTCCAGGGCGATGGCGCGTTGGTACGAGGCCAGCGCCGAGTCCCACGATGCCCGCCGGAACCACTGCTCGCCTTGGAGGAAAGCCTTGAGCGCGGGCAGCGAGGTGGATCCCAACGAACCGGCCCGGAAAACCTCGATCCGTCGGGCGCGCCCCAGCTCCCGCAGCAGTCGCACCGTAAGCGAGTCGGCCAACAGATCCACCCGGTTGGCGGCGTCGCGCAACTCGATGTCGGCGAGCGGTCTCTGGTCCAGTGCGTCGAACGCCGTGGCGGTAAGGCGGGCGGAGTCGGGGCCGGTGCTGATGAGGCTCCCGAAGACCACCAGCCGCGCCCCGGTACGCCGGCCCAGCGCCGACGCCGAAGGAGGGTCGGCCCGGCCGCTCCAGCCCCGGATCACCGTCGTGGGGGGCACGCTCCGGATCGGGCCGGCTCCGTCGAGGTTCCGCGAGAGGATGTCCACCAGGCCTTCACGCCAGAGTGACAGTCTGGATTCGGGCACGTCGAACGGCGCGACGGCCACCAGATTTTCATTCAGTGCCACAGGCGCCTTGCCGCGCAGCAGCATCGCCCCCAGAGCAAGGCCAATCACCACGACCAGGCCGGCCCCCAGAACGAGGAGTGACCTTCGCGATCTCCGGCCCACGACCACGGCCGCTCGGGTCGACTCGATCGCATCCCGGAACTCGGCGGCGCTGCGCAGCCGGGCCTCGGGATCCTTCGCCAGTGCTCGAGCGATGGCGCTGGCAACTTCGGGTCGTACGTCGGGCCGCAGGTCAGCCAACGGTCGAGGTGTGGCGGTGAGGTGCGCCGCGACCAGAGCCTGAGCCGTCGCCCCCGCGAAAGGGGGCTCGCCGGCGAACATTTCATAGCCGATCACTGCCAGCGCGTACACGTCGGACCGGGCATCGACCTGCCGGCTGCCCATCGCCTGTTCCGGCGCCATGTAGCCCGGAGTGCCGAGAGCAAGGCCAGTGTCCGTCAGACGACCTCCACTCCGCACCTCGGCCACAGCCCGGGCCACGCCGAAGTCCGTGAGGACCGCATGGTTCCCCTCGAGCAGGATGTTCTCGGGCTTGATGTCGCGGTGGATTACCCCTTCGGCATGCGCGTAGGCGAGCGCATCGGCGATCTCGTGTAGGATCCGCGTGGCGTCCGCGATTGGCAGCCTGCCCTCACGGATCAGCCGGTGCCGCAAGGACTCGCCGGCAATATACGGGGTGATGTAGTAGAGCAATTCGTTGCGAGTGCCGGCGGTGAGAACCGGAAGAATGTTGGGGTGCTGCAGATGAGCCGCGAGCTCGATCTCCTGCTTGAACCGATCGCTGCTGACCTCGCTGGTGAACTCTGGCGGCAGGACCTTCACCACGACCTGACGGTTGAGCGAGGCCTCCGTGGCAAGAAACAGCCGGCTCATTCCCCCGCGCGCCAGCTCCCGTTCGAGCCGAAACGCGTCTCCGAGAGCGGTCTGGAGACGCTGCTGGAGATCAGGGACCACGACAAGCCTAGGGTGAGAGTCTCAGAACGATACGAAACTGGCCCCCTGTCAGCCAGGGACGACCGTTGCGGCGGGCGGTCTAGGACGGCGATCTCGCACCCTAACTGGCCAGCCGATCCATAACGATGGAAAAGTAGATGACAGCGATTGCGACAAACTCTCACATTTGAGCGAGTGAACTACGGCAAAGTCCGGCACGAAAGGTATCAAATCCCAGCATTGGGTGACACGAACTCGCGTAAATGGTTGCAAGTTGCTGGAAATTTGGTGGTTACAAGGGACCCTCTGGATCAGGAAAGTCCTGGTTGGGCCCCAAAGCCCGCCTTCGGCTCGAGTCCAGGAGGGGCAATGGCCGGTGCGAGAGCACCGTGGCGAGCGCGCCCACGGTCTGCATCAGAACGACACCTCCGCCGGCTGGCAAGGATTCGAGCCGAGGTGATAAGCCACTACTGACTTAGGCGTTACCCGATTCCGCTAGGCGGCAGTGGAACCGGCATTGCAAATGCAGATAGTTGCACGTGCGTCGGCAGGTCAACGGCGCCGTGCATGAGCGGCTCACTCTGGAGGCTTTGGCATCAGACGGCAGGGGGTGAGACGCACGCCACACTATGGACCCGTAAGTAGGTTCGAAGTACCGGAGCGTCGCACAGCCGCGCTGCTGAGAAATGGACCTGGCAGGCCTTCGTGTCGTCTCGGCAGCTTGCCTCGTCGTGAGACCAACTCCGACATCTGAGAGAGTGAAGTACGGCACCCCTGCGGCGCGCGGAGGCCGCGCACGGGCAGCACGAGGCGCGGACGGGCGAACGGGACCAGAACCGGCCGGACTGGTACGCGGAGTACATGGTGCGCGAGCAGAGCGGCGAAGAGCTGCCGCTATGAACGACCACGACGTTTGTCATCGGCGGCGGTGCGCCCCTGGAGGTGTTTCGCACCGTTCGTCCACCCCTAGAAGGAGGCTTCATGTCCGGTAAATCCGAGCTTCTGCTCCCACTCCTCGTTCTCGCGGCTGCCATGGGGGCAACTGCCTGCTCGGATGAGGCCACGGCACCCTCCGGCATCCGCCCGGACCTGGCCACCACGGCCACGGGGTACCGCGCCATAGATCTGGGCACCCTGGGTGGGAGCTTCAGCATCGCCTTTGGCATCAATCGCAGCGGCCAAGTGGTGGGCGAGAGCCATATCGCTACCGGGCGCAGCCGCGCCTTCCTCTGGAGCGGCGGCACCATGCGCGACCTGGGCACGCTGGGGGGAAACTTCGCCCGGGCCTTTGGCATCAGTGATGGGGGCAAGGTGGTCGGCAGCGCGGCGACCGGCTCCGGGCAACACCACGCCTTCCTCTGGTCCGCCGGCGTCATGCGCGACCTTGGCACTCTGGGCGGAGGCTTCAGCCAGGCCAACGCCATCAACTCCGCGGTTCAGGTGGTCGGTCTGAGCAGCACGGCCGCGAGCACCGGCCTGGTGCCAGTGAACCATGCCTTCATTTGGCAGAACGGGGTGATGCGGGACCTGGGCACTCTGGGTGGAGACTACAGCCAGGCCTACGGGATCAACCCCCTGGGCCAGGTCGTCGGCGAGAGCGAGACCGCCGACGGCCGGATCCACGCCTTCGTCTGGGCCAACGGCGTCATGACCGACCTGGGTCCGACGGGTGGAAAGAGTCAGGCCTTCGCCATCAACCGGTCGGGCCGCGTCGGCGGCAGCAGCGCCAAGGGACCGCGGGCCACCATCTGGGTGGACGGCCAGAGACGCCTGTGGGGACCGTCCGGCGAGGTGTCGGCCATCTTCGGCCTCAACGCGGCGGGGTTGGCGGTGGGAGTGAGCCAGATGTCGGGCGAGAACCGGGCGGCCCTCTGGATCAAGGGCACCATGTCTATCCTGCCGGCCCTTGCCGGAGGCAACGCCCATGGCCAGGCCTTCGCGATCAACCGTGAGAAGCGGGTGGTAGGCGCGAGCACCACGACCACTGGGCAGGAGCACGCGACACTCTGGATTCCGCAGGAGTGAGCTGACGGGTCATCGCGAGCGGGTCCTTCGCTGTGCTCAGGACAGGCCTCGCCCGCGTGGGTGATCCAGCGGCGGAAACCTTGAGGAAGTCGCGGCGGGAGACGGGCTACCTCCGGTCTGATCTGACTGCACCACGAAGGCACGAAGTACACGAAGGCGACGCGCTGCGCCGCTTCTTCGGCTAGCCCCGCGTCAACACCTCGTCGAGCAGGCGCACGATGTCGGTCCACCCCTTCAGGTGCCCCTCGACCGCCTTCGGCGCCAAGCGCCGGTGAGTGAGGACCAGCTCGGTTCCCGTGCCCCGCTCGTGAAACTCGATGGTGACGACCGTCGGCTTGTGGTCCGTGGCCTTGGAGATCCAGGTGAACGACAGCAACGACGGCGGCTCGATCACCAGGTACTCGCCGCGGTGCTCGTAGTCGCCGCCGTCCGTCCGCCCCTCCATCACAATCCGGAATCCGCCGCCGACCCGAGGATCGACGGTGACGGTGGCATGGGTGAAGTTCTCCGGCCGCATCCACTGCGCCAGGCTCTCCGAATCGAGCCACGCCTCGAACACCCGCTCCCGCGGCACCGCCATCTGCCGCCGCACCACCAGGACCGGCGCCGCTTCATCGGTCACGGTCATCGACCATCCTCCCGAGGATGTTCTGCCCGCTCCGACCCGGCGCCGGGTTCCTTCTTCAGGAGGAACGCCTCCAACGCCGCCAGCCGGGTATCCCAGAACGTGCGGTAGTGCTCCAACCACATCGACGCTTCCCGTAACGGCTCGGCGTTGAGGCGGAGCCGGTGCTCGCGGCCCTGGACGGTGCGCTCGACCAGTCCGGCCCGCTCCAAGACCTTCACGTGCTTGGAGACGCCGTTGAGCGAGATGGGGAACCGTTCCGCCAGGCTCCCGACGTTGATTTCTCCGTCCGCCAAGATGCCGAGGATCGCGCGACGGGTCGGATCTGCAATAGCGCCATACACTTGGTCCAACATAGACTCCACCAGGGTTGCCAGGGCTTGCGCTCAACCATATCATTAGTCAACCGAATGGTAGAATATTAGGGGCGCGGGCGCGGTTGCGCTACCCCCACCCAACCCCAAGGAGGACGGTATGGCAACCCAGGGCAGCACTATCCAGACCCCCCGCGTGGTCTCGCACGAGCAGTGGGTCACTGAGCGGGTGGCGTTCATGGCCAAGGAAAAGGAGTTCACCCGGCTCCGGGACGAGCTGAGCCGGCAGCGTCGCGAGCTGCCGTGGGAGAAGGTCACTAAGCAGTACGTCTTCGACAGCCCGCGCGGCAAGGAGACGTTGGCCGAGCTGTTCGAGGGTCGCAGCCAGCTGGTGGTCTACCACTTCATGTTCAGCCCCTCGTGGAACGAGGCGTGCAAGAGCTGCTCGTTCTGGGCCGACAACTTCAACGGGATCGACATCCACCTGGCGCACCGCGACATCACGTTCCTCGCGATCTCGCGGGCGCCGCTGCCGAAGCTCGAGGCGTACAAGAAGCGGATGGGCTGGAGCTTCACGTGGGTCTCCGCCGCCGAGAGCGACTTCAACTACGATTTCAACGTGTCGTTCGATGCGGAGTCGGCGAAGAGCGGCGCGGCCTACTACAACTACGGCACGGGCCGCAAAGTCGACGAGGACATGCCCGGCGTCAGCGTGTTCTACCAGGACCAGGTCGGCGACATCTACCACACCTACTCGGCCTACTCGCGCGGGATCGATTTGCTGAACGGCGCGTACAACTACATCGATCTCACCCCCAAAGGGCGTGACGAAGAAGTCGGCAAGGGCATGTCGTGGCTCCGGCGCCGCGACCAGTACGAGGACTGACTCATGACCGGGATGAGCATGTCTCAGCAGACCTGGGTCGGCGCCGCCGGGTACCATCTGGGCCGTCCTCGGCGCAGCCGCCTACGCCGCCGGCGCGGGTCTCATGGCAGTCGAGATGCAATGGGGGGCGGTCACGCGGTGGCTGCCAGTCGCGGCCGGCGTGGTGCTTCTCGCGGCGGGCGGCGTGCAGTTCACCTCGTGGAAGGCGCGGCAGCTCCCAGCCGCCCTGGCACCAGATGCGGCCGTCCAGATCCACCGCACACAGGCCGGCGGCGCCGGTGGACACGTCCCTCGCATGGAATCGCCGCTCGACCCGGACCTCTGCTGTACCGCGCAGATCGCCGACCAGGGCTACGATCGTGACCTGCCCCGACCTGACGCCGGTCACCAGGCCACTCGCGGATACTGGCGCTACATCCGGGTCCCGGCTGCTCCAGACCGCTCCCGGGACCTCCACGGTATCCCTGCCTGGACCAACCTGCACGGCGCGGAACTGGACGGATGAATCGGCCGGGATCGTGTCCACGGCGGGAAGGACGAGCAGGGCAGACTCCGGTCCGGGCTCTATGCCACCGGAACACGCAGCGAGCAGCAGGCAGCCGGCGAGTGGGTAACGCACCTGTTGCCCTCAGCTTATGGGTCTGCGATTGCCTGGATGACGGGAAGATATCTGGTTAGGACGACTGACGTGATCCACGGTGCACCCGTAACACTCCAGGCTCGGGTGACACGAGCTCCCGTTCATGGTTGCAAGTTGCTGGAATTGGACCAGTTATAATGGAATCTCAGCTAAACGTTTCCTCGCCTCGTCAACCAGCGGCCGCAGTTCCGGGTCGCAGTCCTGCCACCATCGAAGGAAGCGCGCGTAGTACTCCCTCGCCTGTTGCGGTTTGCCCCGCCGGTCGTGCAGTTGTGCCAGACGCAGCGCAGACGGACCGCCAGCGTACACGAAGCCGTCCACCATCGGCCGATACCAGCGAGCCGCCGCCTCCCCACGCCCGAGCTGGTTCAGTAATTCGGCTCGGCCGAACCGCTCGTAGGACCGCTCCAGGAAGGGAGAGTCCAGCGAGGGGGAGTCGAGACGCGTCCAGAACCCTGCTCCCTCGAGCGTGGAGAGTGCTTCCTCAAGCCGTCCGGCGGCCCATGCGACCTCCATTCGGACGACCCTGCCGAGATCGCCGACGAAAGTTGGGGCATGCGACCGTGGGCTCTGCTTCTGGAGCTCGGTGGCGTAGCTCAGCGCTGCTGCTGCGTCGCCCATCCGCGCGTTGAGCAGTCCGAGCAGGTACAGCCGGAGATAGGGGTGTAGTTTGCCGTGCAATCTGAAGAGGCCCGTTGTGTCGGGCGACCCCGGCGCGGTCGCGTCCCAGCGCAGTACAGCATCGCGCATGGCCTCGAGCTCGGAGCGTGGCACGGCAAGGAATCGTGTTAACGCGAAGTAGGCCCGGTGCTCGATCCCAGTCGAGTAATCGATGGCTTGCAGC
This sequence comes from Gemmatimonadales bacterium, assembly GCA_050733075.1. Lineage (GTDB taxonomy): Bacteria > Gemmatimonadota > Gemmatimonadetes > Gemmatimonadales > GWC2-71-9 > CAVVWJ01. The sequence continues at coordinate 65,868 of JBOHSD010000007.1, read as the reverse complement.
GAGTCGAGCTGCGCCTTGGCGGCGTGCCATCGGCCCGCAGTAACTTCGAGCTTGGCCAGAGTCATGTGCGCCAATGCGCGCATTCCGGAAGATCGAGACCGATCAGCGACCAGGCCCCAAAGGCGGCGCCCCATCGCGATGTCGCCAGTGGTCCAGGTGACCATCCCACCAGTCAGTTGCAGGTGTTCCGCGCTGTAGCCTTCGACGGTGGCTACGAACCGCTCCACCTCGACCGTGTCTCCTCTCAGCACTGCGCGCTGGCCACGAGCAACCAGTGCCGCTGGCGTGAACGCCCCGGGCTCCAGCTGAAGGAGGCGGTCGGTGAGGGAATCGAGCTCTGCTAACCGGCCTTCTCTCGCGGCGATGTACGTCAGAAACCAAAGGGGGTGAGCGTCCCGCGGGTCCAGGGCAGCCGCCTGCTCGTAGGCTATCCGAGCTTCGGCCCACGATCGGCCGAGAAACGCTCCATGGAAGAAGAGGATCCCGCCCAGGCCAAGCCAGGCCTCGAACTGGTTGGGGTAGGCGGCGAGGATCTCCCGGTACAGGTGCTCCGCCTCGGCATGGCGCTGGTGAATCCGGGCATCGAACGCTTCGATGAGCCGGCGGGCACGCCAGCCGAGGCGCTCACGATAAACGAACGATCGGTGTGAGGCAGCGTAGACCAGGCTCGGATTAGATCTCCACCAAGTCGCGGCTCTCGCCAGGCCGTAATAGGCGAGTGCGAACGTGGTGTCCAGCCTGGTGGCCTGCTGAAAGGCCTCGATCGCCTCCGGATGCTGACCCGCGCGAAGAGCGCCCTCGCCGTCGAGGTACACCTTGAGTGCGGGGAGAGAGCTCGTGGTGACTGCCGCAAGGCGGGCGAAGCCCCGAGCAGAGCTCTCGGTGTGGCCCGCGACGAGCTGACCTGCCAGCGAGTCCACCAGCTCAAAGATGCCCGTGGGGGAACCCTCCACCGTCACGAGCACCGTAGCCTCTTCGGGCCGCTCCACGGTGTGGAAACGGGCGCTAATACGTAATCGGCCACCGGCCTCGACGATTTCGCCCACCACGTACGCTCCGGCACCAAGCCCCACCGCCGCTCGCCCGAGGTTACGGGGAATTGTTGCGGACCCTCCCGGTAGCGACGTGCGGCTCAAGACAGCGCGGGAATCCACGATCCGGAGCTCTCCCAGGCCATCCAGGTTGGCGGTGAGGAGATCCACGATCCCTTCCCTCAGATATGCGAATTCGGGGCTGCCCCGAACCGTGAACGGGAAGATGGCGATGCGTGTCGGAGACGGGGGATTGGCTGGTAGGTGCCGGAGCTGCCAGAGAATCCACCCGCCACTGAGCACGAAGAAGATGACGAAACCCAGCGCGATGGGCCGGCGGGGCCTGAGACCAGGTCCGGCCACAGCTCGAGGTTCGGCCGGTTTCGGCATGGGACGGGCTGCCGGGGGAGGTCTCGAGGCCGGGGTGTTGCGCGGTGTCGCCCGCGCTCGGATGGCCTCGATGAGGGATCGCGTCTCCGGTGAGGGCGGGACCTCCAGTTCGTCGGCAAGGCGTCGCTGCAGCGTCTCGTACTCCTGCAACGCGGCCGCTCGGTCCCCCGCCCGGTCCAGTAGCTCGATCAGGCGGCAAGACGCTTGTTCATAATCGGGCGACAAGATGACGGCGCGCCGGGCGTGTCCGGCGGCACTCACCCAGTTTCCGGCTTGCTCTTCGACGACTGCCAGCGCCCACGCTGCCTCGGCGGCTCGGGCCCGCAGACGAATCCGTTCACGGTCAAGCCAGCGCTCGAAGTCCGGCGCGTCGCTTAAGTGGAACCCTTCCAGCAGGTCGCCCCGGTAGAGTACCAGTGTCTCTTCGGCCTGTTGCGCATCGGCGCAGGTCTCGAACGCGGTAGCGTCGCACCAGAACGCTGCCGGGTCCAGCCCGACCTCGTCGCCGCGGGTGGCGACTACGGCTTCGCCGAGTTGATGCCGCAAAAAGGAGAGGGCGTTCCGCAGGGCGCCCCGCGCGTGCGCCTGGTCCGATTCCGGCCAGAATAGGGCTAAGAGGCTGTCACGCCGGTGGAATCCCCGGGGGCTTGCGATGGCCAGGTACGCAAGCAGGGCGAGTCGCTTGGGCTGGGAAAAGAGCGCGGCGACGTTCTGAGGATCGCAGCCGCGCAGATCCAGCGCCCCGAGCGTCCGCAACTCGATCATAGACCGCACGCTCCTATGCCGTCACCCCGTCGTGTAGGCTGGGGTACGGCCAGCATGCGACTGAGGGAGGGCTCAGCTCTAAGATATGCCCGGCATTCCTCAGGAGCCAGAGATTATGCGCCCCCTCGAAGCGGCGTTGCTCACCGCCTGCCTGTGCCTCCAACCGGCCATGTCGCCGCTCCGGGCCCAGTCAGCGGCCGACGCCAGCTTACCACCCAAGGGCTGTTGGTCCAAGAACCTCGTCTGGACGCTCGCTCGGCAGGACCTGCCGGTCACGGATCCGATACGTTGGACCGTCATCGCACAGTTGCCCTGGTCTTCGTGGAGGACCGGGATCCCGATGCAGACGGTCCGCGGTGATCAGCTGCTGCTCACGGTGACGGCGCCCGACAACCGGCGCGTGCTGGTCGCCTCGGGTTCCAAGGACGAGCCCGTGGTCCTGACTCGGGTGGACGTTCTTTGCACGTTCATGCACGAGGAGCCGGACCTCCGGATCGTGTTCTCGACCAAAGCCTTCAGGTGACCGCAGTGGCCTCTGGATCAGGAGAATCCTGGTTGGGCCAAAGGCCCGCCTTCGGCTCGAGCCCAGGACCAGCAATCAGACAGCCGGGCGACTCGTGGTCCAGATATCCCGGTGCAGCTTCCACGCTCCGCCCTCCTTCTTCCAGACCACGAGGTACTTCCCGGCGTCGGCTACTTGCCCTCCTCCAGTCTTGAGGGTGTAGCAGCCGACCTCGTGCGCCGTGTCGCCGTGAGCCTCTACTTCCAGCGTCTCCAGAACCGCCTCCTTGAGGCCCATGTCCACTGCTCCTTGCCAGAAGCGCTGGATTGCCGTCGTGCCCTCCACAAAGTCACTGCCCGCCGGCAGGAGTTGTGCGCCAGCCGTGTACAGCCGCGCGACGCCGGCGGCGTCGCCGCGCCCGAAGGCCTCCATGAACCGGCGGTTTCCAGCCTCGATTTCCGTACGCGGGTCGGCTGCGGTTGTTTGCGCGCTCATAGGTGGTGCCTCAGAACCGTGAAGGAGGAATAAGGATGACGGCTGCGCTGAATCCGCGTTGACGCTGATGATGGTTTGTTTACCATGATGCCGTAATGTGACCGGCCATCGTGGCGCCGCTCGGTCGAGACGCTGCCGAACCGCCCCGTCGAACCAGTCGGTATCGTCGATGATGAGAAAGCCGCCCGCTATGATACGGGGCAGGAGACGCTCGATCTCAGCCCAAACCAAGGTCGGGTCATGGCTGCCGTCCAGGTAGACCAGGCTGAGGTTATCGAAAGCAAGCCGGAAGCCTCCCTGCCAGACGTATAGCTGATCGAGTTGGCGGAGAAACAGTTCGGAGTCCATCATGTAGTGAACATGATTGGCGTATCCCGCCAGAGCCCTTTTCATGGCGCGATAGTGCCGGGCATCATACTCGTGCGGCCCGCCCGCGTAGGGGCGTGAACCGTATGGATCAACCGTGAGAACGAGTGGCCGTAGAGTCGCCGGTGGATACACCAGATCGAGGAGCCTGAGCATCAACAGGGCCGATCCCCCGGCCCTGGTTCCGATCTCGAGGAACGGTGGCGGAGCGGCACGCCGGGGCGTCCCCACCACAGCCCGAGCCAGCTCCAGGAGGAACTGCGTTTTCGTGTCGCTCTTTTGACGGCACCGGAAGACCTCCCAGCGAAGCCGGAGCCCCCCCGGGCTCCGCTGATGGTTGCCTATACCCGGTTCCGAAACCTCGCGCCGGCCTATCTCGGTGGTAATAGTATTCTCCTCCCGTGCTGCATCCGCGGCGTGGCGACCCAAAGATACTCGCCGGGAGCCGAGTCCGGTTCCCGGTCGTCCCGGAGTTGACAGGAGCCTGCGCTACAGTGCAACATCCATCGGTTGCATATCATTCTCGTCACAGGAGTTGGTGACCTCAGTGCTGCCTGGGCTCATTGGTCATTCACCTGTCTCGGTACGCCTTCGGGGGCGCCGCCGCGCCGGTGCTGTGCTGTTGCTGTTACAGCTCTGGCTGGCCTGCGCCCTGCCGTTGCTGCACGCCCGGCAGGAGAGCCGGGACCAGGCTCGGGCCCCCGTGGTGGGAGAGGGCCGCGGCCTTGCGGGCGTATCCCACGGGGCCGGGTGCGTCGTGTGTGCCCTGGTCGCGACGCCGGTGCTTGCCGGAGTGGCCATCACCGCGTCAGCCGCTGCCAACGACTTCCTGCTGTCCCACGCCTTTGCTCGGGTAGATCACCCACTTTACCAAGCCGGTCTTCCTCTCGGGCCCCGCGCCCCGCCCCAGCTCTAACCTCAGATAGCGCCACGCGCGCCGGCAGCGGCCGGCGCGCCTCGACCGCCGTTAATCAGCCGGCGGCGAACGATCGTCGGTGGCGCTGAGCGGCATACGTCGGGGGAAGCGTGGGCCAGGCTCCCGTCTCCATCATCATCGGTATCATCTCCATGCTGCTCGTCTCGGGCAGCAGGCTACAGGCGCAGGGCAGGCCCGGCGATCAGCCCGGTCATCGGGAGACTCTGGTCATCGAGACCTCGCGCCGGCTTCACGGCCAGGTGACCGACTCGGCCACCGGCGCCGTGATTGCCGGCGCGGCGGTCTCCGTGCCGGAGGCCGCCCGCAACACGCCGACCGATGCGGTGGGCCGTTTCAATCTCTCGGGTCTCGCTCCCGGCGTGGTCACCCTGGACGTGCGGGCGATCGGGTACGCCGCGGTGGTACAACCGATCGATCTCACCAGCGATGATGCGGAAGTGATGGTCGCCCTGGCTCGGCGGGCGTTCCAGCTCGACAGCCTCGTGGTGCAGGCCGATGACGCCGGGGAGCAGTTCCTCGGAGCCCAGCAGGCCACCGCCACCATGAACGCTGGTGAGATCGCGGCGGGACGGGGTCAGACCCTGGGCGAGACGATCCGGGAGCTGCCCGGCGTCGCCATCATCCAGTACGGCCCCAGCATCGCCAAGCCGGTGGTGCGGGGGCTGCACTCGCAGCGGCTGGTGGTGATGAACGGCGCGGTGCCCCAGGAGGGCCAGCAGTGGGGAGCGGAGCATGCTCCCGAGATCGACGCCTTTGCGGCCAACGAGATCGAGATCATCCGCGGCCCCGGCGCTGTGCTCTACGGCTCCAACGCGCTGGGCGGAGTGCTGCGGGTGCTGCCCCGCCCACTTCCCGGGAGCGGAAAGATCGGCGGCGAGATCGCCGCCAATGGGTTCAGCAACAACCGCCAGGCCGCCGGGTCGCTGCTGCTGGAAGGGGCCGAGCTGCACCTGCCGATCGTCGGCCAGCTCGGCTGGCGGGCCCAGCTCAGCGGCCGACTCGCGGGCGATGCCTCCTCACCGGATTACTACCTCGCCAACACCGGGTTCCGGGAGCTGAACTACAGCGGCGCGATTGGAGTGCGCCGTGGCTGGGGCGACTCCGAGATCTCCTTCAGCCACTTCGGCAGCGATCTGGGACTGTATCTGGGCGCCCACGTCGGAAATATCGAGGACCTGGAGCGGGCGATGGCCACGCCCTACATCAGCCCCGAGTTCAGCTACGACATCCTCCGGCCGAAGCAGGAAGTCCGCCACAATCTGTTCGCCTGGCGGACCAACCTTACTCTGCCTGGCACCGGCCGCTTCGAGGTGGCCTATGGATACCAACACAACGAGCGCAACGAGTTCGACAGCCGTGGGTTCTTCGCCAGTACCCAACGGCCGGCGTTCGGGCTCCGGCTGGCGACTCACTCCGCCGATGTCCGGTTTCATCACGCTCCTGTGGGGCGGCTCGCCGGAACCTTTGGCATCAGCGGGATGCGCCAGGGCAATGTGTCGCCCGGACGCTCGTTTCTGATCCCACAGTACCGCCTCTACGGGACCGGAGTCTACGGGCTGGAGCAGCTCACCCTCGGCCGCCTGAGGGTGACCGGTGGGCTGCGCTACGAGTATCGCTGGCAGCACGCCTACCAATACGGCGCTCCCGTGATCATCAGCCCGGACCAGATCCGCTCCTATTCCGGCGGCTCCGGCTCGTTGGGGTTGACGGCGCGCATCGCCACCGGCTGGTCACTAGCAGCCACGGCCGGGCGCGCCTGGCGTCCTCCGAACGTCAACGAGCTCTACAGCCAGGGGGTGCACCACGGCACGGCCCAGTACGAGATCGGCGACACCTCGCTGATCTCCGAGCGCGGGTTCAATCTCGACGCCACCCTGCGCCACGTGGGCCGGCGCGTGCTGCTCGAGGTGACCGGCTATCGCAACCGGATTGCCGACTACATCTACTTGCGGCCCCGCGAGCCGGTGCAGACGGTCCGCGGCGCCTACCCCGCCTACACCTATGCCCAGACCGACGCGCAGCTCCTGGGTGCCGAGCTCACCGCCCAGATGACCCCAGCCTCGTGGCTCACGCTGTATGCCAGCGGCAACCTGGTCCGGGGGACCGACCGGCAGACCGGAGCCCCACTCTACGACATGCCGGCCGATCGCCTGGCCGCCTCGGCGCGCCTCTACGGGGGCAGCCGGTCCTGGGTAAAGGACCCCTACGTAGAGGTGGGAGCTACCCTGGTCCGGCGGCAGGACCGAGTCCCGCCCGCCACCGTCTATCGGCTGCCCACCGCGGGCTATGCGCTCGCCAATCTCGAGGTGGGCGCGCGGGCAGTCCGGATACTGGGGCAGACGTTCGAGCCCAGCCTGGCGGTCCGCAATCTGTTCGACGTCCGCTACCGCGATTACCTGAGCCGCTACCGGCTCTTCGTGGACGAGCCCGGACGCGACATCGCGCTTCGGGTGACCGTACCGTTTGGCGATACCCCGCACCGGCCGACCCAAGGCTTTGCCGGGGGCACCCAACCCGATCCAGAGGAGTAAACGATGTCCATCCCGCATTCTCATCGCCGCCGGCTGACCGCCGCCGGCCTGGGCGCCGTCCTGATGCTCGCCGCAGCCTGCGAGGACGACCCCGCCGAGCCCATCCCTGGCGGAGGCGACCCGGAAAACATATCCCGGGTGACCGTCACGCTCACGCCGCAGGGCGGGGGTACCGCGCAGTCCTCGGTGGTCATCGACCCGGATGGGACGGGAGGGCCCCAACCGCCCAGCGCGCCGTCGGCTACGCTGGCGCTGAGTCGAGGCGTGACCTACGACGGCGACATCCAGATCGCCAACGATCTCGACCCGAGCAACGTGGTGGACATAGACGAGGAGGTGCGCGAGGAGGCGAACTTCCACCGGTTGGTCCACACCTTCACCTGCGCCCCGGACGTGGACGCGCCGGTGGAGAGCTACGACACCGACACCCAGGAGCCGCCCCAACCGCTAGGCCTCACCTTCGACGTCGTGGTGGCGGCCGATGCCGCGGTGACCAGTGACTGCATCATGAATGTGGAGCTCAGGCACTTCGAGAGCGACAAGGGAGACGGGCTGGGAAGCAACTACGAGACCGACCTCGACCTCGACTTCCCGGTTTCAGTGCAGTAGGCGGCAGGTCCAACGCCCGCGGTCAGGGCCGTTCCCGTGGCCGAGTCCCGAGAGTGAAGAGGTAGGCTGCCATGTCCTCGGCTTGCGCAGGCGTCGCGCCCACCGCCGGCATGGCGGTGCCGGGCTCGATCCCCCCGGGGTTCAGGATCCAGACCACGAGCTGGGAAGGCGTGTTCACCAGCCGCCCGGTGATGAACTGCCGCTCGGCCCAACGGGTGAGCGGCGGCCCCACGTCCCCACCCGGCCCTCGAACGCCGGGGATGATGTGGCAGCTCCGGCAGCCGAGCTCGCTCAGCAGTTCCTTCCCCCGGGACGGGTCGCCACGCATGCTGGCGAGTGCCGCAGCCCGGGTTTCCCCTACCCACCGAATCATCACGGTATCGGGCGGCTCGGTTCCGGCTCTGACGATGCGCCGGTACTCCTCGGGCGACAGGCGGTTCATCTGGCGTACGAAGGCCACGATGGCCCAGATTTCCTCAGGCGTTCGGCCCAAGAGGAAGCTGGGCATCCCGGTCATCTTTAGACCGAAGGCAGTGGTCCAGTAGATCTCGGCCCCGGACCACCGCTCGATCGCCTGCTCCAGCGGGGGCGGACCGGGATTGAGACCCATGCCGATACGGTGCCGCCCTTCTCCCGGCGCGCCATGACAGATCACGCAGTGCTCGCGGTAAAGAGCGAATCCTCGCTGCACCAGGTCGGGATCATCGAGCTCCGGGGCCGCGACGGCGCGGGCGTGAAAGGCGATGGCGCGCCGCTGAAAGAACTTCAGCCCGGTTCTGACTGCTTGGATGTGCGGGCGCATTGCGGCTATGTCGTAGCGGCCCGATGCCATAAACAGCCCCAGGCCGACCGCGCCCAGCAGCGCCACCCCTACTCCCCCGCCGATCACATACGCTGCCTTGTGGGTCATCCACGCACCTATTGCAGGGTGTACAGGTAAGCAGCCATGGCCAGCGCCTCCGCCTGGTTCACCGCCAGATTCGGCATGGCGGTTCCCGGCTGGATGCTCTGGGGGTCCTGGATCCAGCGCATCAGATTTTCGAGCCGGTTCGGGAGCTTGCCCGCGATGTACACGCGCCGCGCGTAGCCGGTGAGCGGCGGACCGATGGTCCCATTGGCTCCGGAAATGCCCGGGATCGTGTGGCAGCCACCGCAGCCGTGAGCGGAGAGCAACGTCGCCCCCTGTTTCGGGTCGCCACCGGGCACCGTTTCAGGAGCCCCCCGCCCGCAGCCCGCCCCCAAGATTGCGAGCAGGACAACGCGAGTGGCGGCCCGCCGGTCACGACCTCGCATTCCGGCCTTCCTCACCCAGCCAGGAGCCCGGAGAGTCGGGCCAGCAGCGGGGCTCGAGTGCTAGCGATCGTCTGGGCACCATGAACCCTTCCAACGGCGAGTCGTATATCAGCACTGGTTGACAGCGCTGGTCCCCGGGCCTACCCTAGCGTCCACCTCGACATGAGGCAACCCGACAAAACGCCGGGCTCTGGCTTCATGGACCCAGGAGGTCGCCATGTCCCACATAGGATGCATCCGATCTCTGTCCATCGGCCGGCTTCTAGATGGTTGCAGCATGGCGACGGCGCCCGGTGGGGCACCGATTACCCCTGGAGCAGTGTAACCGTCGAGCATCTGGCCACTCACACCCTGGCGCGGGCTCAAGCCGACCAAAATAGGGAGCCGGCTCTCTCTCCCGGAAGCATTTTCGAGTACAGCAACGTCGGCCACGCCTTGCTGAATTACGTGGTTCAGAAAGCCTGCGGCCAGACGGTTGATAACACGACGGACGTTTACGATAGCCCGCAACACGCCACGACCATCGATCTCACGGCCGAGATCGAGGTCAACCCACGGGAGGGGGCCGGCTCGTCAGTCGTGGCCAAGGTCGAGTGGCTGGCACCAGCCCGCGGCAGTACCGGCTGGCGTACAGCGCGGATAGCCACGGCACCGCTGACGAGGTCAGGACGTATTTCGCCAACTGCATCGCCAGGTCATTGGAGACAAGACGAAGAGAGTTCCTTCTTATTCCCGGTCGGTACGGGTGAAGAGACGGTGAAGGTAAGAACGGAAGAGTGATTTCTCCCAGGGCAGAATGCCCGCCGAGCCGACCTTTCATGCAGCGCGTCTAGATTCCTGGTAATCCTCGACAGTCAGCGCTAACTGCCTACGCACCAGCAGCTTGGCCGTAGCAACCAGGGCGGAAGGCTTTCGGGCACCCGGCTTGCTTGAGGACGGTGCGGGAGGACCCCGCCCGACCTCGACTGGGAGCGACGCACATGTCCAAGCACTATTTTCTGTACAGCATGGTCGGACTGGTCCTTGCCGGCTTTCTTTTCTCACGCGGCAAAGCTTCGGGATCGAAGGAGAAATCTGGGCAACTGGCAGCGCCGGTGTTGAGTGCGGACGGCCTGTTGAGTGTTGGCGCGGTACGGCTCTGGCGGGACTATGAAGAGAACGAGGTCGCGGCCGACACCCGGTACAAGGGCAAGCGGCTGCGCGTGACGGGCACCGTGCTGAGCATCGAACGAGATCTCGAAGGCCGCCCTGTCCTGCATCTCCTGAGCGGGAATCCCATCTTTCTGACGACGGCCACGCTCGACCGGGCGGACCTGCCAGCCGCGGCGCAGCTCAAGAAGGGTGACCAGGTTGTGGTGCGGTGCATTGGTGCCGGTCGGGAGATGCGGATGCCGCAGCTGGAGAGATGCCTGCTGCTCTAGCCGAACCGGAAGACGGAGCGGCTACCCCTCCCGCCAGCACCGGTACGGTTTCGCACTAAGCAAAGAATTTATGGCGGCCGCCACAGGCATTTGCTCGCGCACCCGGAGCTCTCAACCCACCGAGGACCGGAAACGGGTCAACAGAGCTTTGCCTCTCCTGGCACCGATAGCTAGAGAAACCCTAACATTACAGAGCATCCGCAACACGCCCGAGGAGGTGGAGGCGGTGCTGCGCGAGATGCGGGCGGTGGTCTAGCCGGAGTCACCCCGCTCGATCACCTTCCTTTTGAAGAGGGATTCCAGGTGTCCGCCGAGCCGGGCGCGCCGGAACCGCTCGATAGCCGCATAGAGCAGGGGCTTTCGCTTCCAGACGATGGTGTCCAGGTGCCGCTGCGGCACAGCGCCGAACCCAAGCTTGAACTCGTCGACTCCGCGTCCCGAGGGCTGGCCCTCTGAAATCAGGTTGCCGAAGTTGTACCTCCCAATGCCTCTCTCGAGACTCTCCCGAATCGCCTCGAACTGTAGCACGTGCGTAGGACTGTGCTTCTCCGCGCCGTTCACGTAGCCGCCGTACACCCACGCCGCTGTCTCTCCCACGTAAACGACGAACGCGGCCGCGAGCAGCCTGTCGTCGAGGAAACTGCCAAGGACGGAGCCCAGCCGGTTGTCGATGCAGTGGCGGAGAACCGGCTCCAGCCCCAACCAGGGCCGAACATCGGTAAAGGACTTTCGGCTGGCAGTCGCGATCCATGCGGCGTAGGCGTGGACGAGGTCCTGGGATACCGTGAGCTGCCGAACCTGTAGGGGGCCTCCCAGTCCCTTTCTTACCCTCCCCCGCGTGCCGTGATTGAAGCCGCTCCGGATCTGATCTATGGTCCGCCCCTCCAGCGGCAGAACGGCATCGGCGACCCCCGGAGCCAACTCTGTCCTGAGCCCCGCACGTCGAAGGGCCGCCAGCACATCGCGATGCACGTCTTCCCGGGGACAGTCCCTGATGATCACCGCGATACTGTCGACTTCCCGGGCCATTTCCACGAGTCCAGCGACGAATTCATCGGCCCAGGCGCTGTCCCAATTCAGAAAGATCGGACCATCGAGGCATTCAGCCACGGTGCTGCCGGTCAATGGGACGGCATACGACCTGAAGAGCGCGCCCCCTACCAGCCGGTCTCCTTTCCAGCAGGCGATAGCGCGGCTCGCGAAGCCGTAGCGTTCCAGAGGCTCCATCCACCATAGGCACTGGTGCCGGTGCCCCACCGGCGATCTCGTCGCCAGGTCGTTCCAGGCCTCGCGCTCCGCAGGGGTCGCGACGGGCCCGACCCGCAGCCTGGGAGATGGCACGTGATCCTCTCTTCCGTCCCGGTCCACTAACGGCTGCTGAGGTCGAAGCCGACCCGGGTGAACCGGTGGCCGATGTAGTCCAACAGGGCGTAGATGAAGATTACGATGCCGCCCATCTCGAGCAGCTCTTCCACGGTGATGATCAAGTGGTAGGTGAGGTCCTGCTCGCCGTGCAGAGAAGCATGCTTTCCGCTGATCGCCTCCACCCCGATTGCGCCTGCGACGAAGACGGCCCCCGCCACTACGAATAGCCGCCGGGTTCGGGCCGGTAGTCTAGCCAGGAAGCCCAGGTAGCCTAGGACGAACAGCGCTACGCAGATGGCAGCCGGAATGATCCAGCCGTAGTAGAAGAACCCGCTGGTGGCGAGCATGTCGCGGAGCGGCTGGATGGAAAGCTCGTGGAGTTGCGCCGTTTCGTCCAGGGAGAGAAAGCCGAAGATCAACGAAAGGACCAGCCAACGAATCACTGGCTCGCCCCGGAAGTTCCGCTCGGCGGTTCCTATAGTAGCCAGGAGAAGAGCGCATAACAGGAGCAGAGAGGACGAATACCATGCCGGAATGTTTGCCTCTCCATCAACCCAGGCCAGCCGGACCACACTTTCTCGCAAGTCTCGGAGAAAAGGGTCTTCGATCGGTGCCAGGGACAGGAAGCTTGCCCCGATACTCGCGGCCACCAGGCCGGCCACGATGAGAGCGAGGGCAAAGGCACATTGCTTCGCAGAAACACGAACGGCGATGTCCATGAAGCTCAGGCTCCCACATGGTCTTCAGGTGGTGCGGCAGTTTCCGGAATAGGCGGCGGAGCATCCTGTAGGTAATGATGCCTGAACCGATCGATCTAAGCGACACACGCCCTGAGGCACCGCTCCAGCAGACGATCCGCTCCCATCCGTTCGGCATACGCAGCGAAGGCGGGGGTAGGTCCGCGCCACCGAAGCTCGTCCACGTCGTGGAACAGACCCGCGTCGGTCCGAAGGGTCGCCAGGTCCTTGAATAGTAGCGCGAGCTCACGATTGTCACCCAGCAGGGCCGGCGGGAAGTCCTCGATGATGCCGTGCCGGTTCAGGAGCCGGGCCGCTGTGCCTGACCCTATTCCCGGAATTCCGGGGTATCCGTCCGCGGCGTCGCCGACGAGAGCGAGAAAGTCGGGAATCAGGGCGGGCTCCACCCCGAACTTCTCGCGAATGCCGTCTGCATCGCGGATCTTCCGTCCTCTACGGTCAACCTGCACCACCCGGTCACGCCGGACGCACTGGGCCAGGTCCTTGTCGGGTGTTCAGATACAGACCTTTTCCACGCCCGCATCGGCGGACGCGATCCGGGCCGCGGAGGCAAGCCCGTCGTCGGCCTCCAGCTCGACCATCGGCCACACGGTCACCCCCATGACGGCGAGTGCTTCTTCGAGTGGATGGAATTGCGCGAGCAGTGCGGGCTCGATGCCGGCGCCGGTCTTGTAGCCCGGCCAGAGCTGGTTGCGGAACGACTCGATGACGTGATCGGTTGCCACACCCAGGTGGGTCGCCCCCGTCTCGATCATCTCCAGCACGGTATGCAGCACGCCGATCACGGCGCCGAAGGGGCGATCCTGGCCCTGGGTGAACCGGCGCAGGCCGTAAAAGTGGCGGAAGAGCTCGTAAGTGCCGTCCAGGAGATGAACGATCACGACCTGGCCGGGCGGGGCTTACTCTGCCCGGCGCGTCGCTTCCGGCCGTCCTTGCGCGCCGGGCGCAGACCGTCCAGGAAGGTGCCCAGTACCTCGAGGTTGGACCGCAGCATCGAAGCGCTTCTGCCACTCTTGGCCAGCCCGAAGGAGCCCTCGATCGCGGCCACGACGAAAGCCGCGACCTTGCGCGCGTCTACATCCCGCCGCACGCTGCCCTCAGCCTGTCCCCGCTCCAGGTCCTTGGCCACCGCGTCAGTCCAAGTGTCGAAGGTTGCGGCGACTCCTTGCCGGAATCGTTGATCGAGAGGCGACATTTCCTGGGCCAGGTTGTGGAGGGGGCAGCCGAGCTCGACCTCACGCCCCGTCAGGTTGCCAGCCCTCAGCCGCAGGACTCGCTGCAGCGCCGTAATCGGATCTCCGGCAGGCGGCTGGAGCACCCCCCAACGCTCCAGCAGCAGGCCTCTCACTACCTCGTCCACTACGGCGTAGCCGAGCGCGGCCTTGTCGGGGAAGTGGTGGTAGAGCGCGCCCTTGGTCACGCCGGCCTTGGCCAGGATGGCATCCAGGCTGGCCGCCTGGAATCCACGGCGATAGATCTCCTCGAACGCGGCCTGGAGCAGCTTCTTGCGGGTGACGTCCGGCTCCCGGGTCCGGCGCTTGACCAAGCTTTTTGCCATATGTCTCAAGTTAGCGGAGTCCGTACCGAGCGGTATGTAACGATCTCTTCTCCAGGCCGTCAATACCCTTGACCGTTCCGGAACCGGACGATACATACCAAACGGTCTGTAATGGACAGCGGGGCAGCAATGAGACAGTGAGGCAGTGAGGGGATGTTTTCTCGAGGAGGACATGAATCATGGATCACACGATCGTGCATTTCGAGATCCCGGCCGACGACCCGGAGCGGGCGGCGAAGTTCTATCGCGAGCTCTTCGGCTGGGACATCAAGCACTGGGAGGGCTCGGCTGCCGGCGGAATGGATTACTGGATAGTGCAGACCGTCCCGACCGACTCCGAGGGACGGCCTACCCGTCCGGGCGTCAATGGCGGTCTCATGCGCCGGATGTTCCCCGGCCAGACGCCGGTCAACTACATCAGCGTGGCCAGCGTGGACGACTTCGTCCGGAAAGCGGAGCGGCTGGGGGCCAAGGTCCTGATGGGGAAGCAGCCGGTGCCGGCGATGGGATGGTTCGCGCAGCTGGCGGACTCCGAGGGCAACGCCTTCGCCATCTGGGAGACCGACCCTAACGCAGGAGGCACCAGAGAAACCGTGAGCGAGGAGGCTGGTCATGCTGGGAGGTAAAGACGCCGCGGCAACGATTGCGGTCAGGGATCTGGAGGCAGCCAGGAAGTTCTACGAAGGCAAACTTGGGCTCAAGCGGGCCGGTGCCCAGGAGCCGGAGGCAGTGACCTACCGGAGCGGGAGCTCCCAGATACTGGTGTACCGATCACAGTACGCCGGAACCAACAAGGCCACGGCGGCCACCTGGGACGTCGGAGACGATATCGAAAGGGTGGTGCAGGCCCTCAAGGCCAAGGGGGTTGCCTTCGAGCACTACGATATGCCGGGAATGACTCTCAAGGGCGAAGTACACGACGCCGGGAGCCTGAAGGCCGCATGGTTCAAGGACCCTGACGGCAACATCCACGCTCTGGTCAGTGGGTGAAGGACGCGATGCTGACGATTCCCCGTGTCCGTGGTGGCTGCGCGGGGCTGGGAGAGATAAAGCTCGACCACCCCTTCGGCCAGCGGCCCTGGACCGAGCCCCCCTCGCACAGCTCGGGGCAGGCTCTCCGGCTTCAAGCGCCGACTTCCCCCGCCGCACCCCTTGCGCTCAGCCTCCGGGACTCAGCCCAGTTCCGCTGGCCGCCCCGCCCCGGCTGTGAAAGAGCTGGGTGGGGTGGAGCAGACGACACGGGCATGGGTTCGACGGCAGGCTCCCAGGGGAAGGGTGGAGCGGTTGTCGAGGAGCCTGCCGGCGGGCCCATGTCTGTGTCGTCTGCGCGGGGGGAGGAACAGCGCTCAGAACCCTAAACTGTAGGAGATATGACGATGCGATTCATGGTGATAGTGAAAGCCGACCAGAGCTCGGAGGCGGGCGCACTTCCCGACGAGAAGCTCCTGGCCGACATGATCAAGTACAATGAAGAGCTGACCAAGGCGGGCGTCCTCCTGGCTGGGGAGGGGCTCCAGCCGAGCTCGAAGGGTGTACGCGTCAGGTTCTCTGGTGACAAGCGCACGGTGATCCCCGGGCCCTTCAGCGAGACCAGGGAGCTGGTCGCCGGCTTCTGGCTCCTCCAGGTGAAGTCCAAGGAAGAGGCCATCGAGTGGGTCAAGCGCGCCCCCAACCCCTTCCCGGGCACGGAGTCCGAGGTCGAGATTCGGCAGGTGTTCGAGGCGGAAGACTTCGGTCCCGCGCTGACTCCGGAGCTCAGGGAGCAAGAGGAGCGCCAGCGGGCACAGATAGCGGCGAACCGATAGCCGTGGCGCACTCTGCTCCGGACGCTGCCGCTGCCGCTGTCGTGGAGGAGCGGGGTCGGGAAGGGGACACGGGGCGCTACGACCGATCCATCGTCGCAGGGCCCCTGCGCTCCGCGGTGTGGAAGCTGGCCTGGCCCACGATGCTGACCAACATGATCGGTGGGGTTCAGGGCATCATCGACCATGTGATGGTCGGTCACTTCGTCGGCTACGCCGCCAACGCGGCCATCGGCGTGGCCACCCAGATCTTCATCGTGGTAATCGTCTTCATGATGTCGGTGTTCACCGGCATGAGCGTGCTGGTGGCGCGCTTCGCGGGCGCGGGAGACGAGGAGAAGGTGGACCGCACCGTCTACCAGGCCTTCCTGACGGCCACCGGCCTTTCGCTCGGCGTGCTCGCACCGATCGGCTACCTGCTTGCCCCTTCGCTGCTCGATCTGGTGAACGCCGCACCCGCGGTGAAGGAGGAGGCGCTACCGTACCTCCGCATCATGTTCGTGTTCAGCAGCGGCATGCTCCTGTTCTACATGCTGAGCGGCGCGCTGCGCTCCGCCGGCGACGCGCGGACCCCGATGATCCTCGGCATTGCCACCACGGTGCTGAACATCGTGCTGAACGTGATCCTGATTCGCGGGCTGGGCCCGATACCGCCGTACGGCACGGCGGGCGCGGCAATGGGAACGGTGATCGCGTGCGGGCTGGTAGGCGTTTACGCGCTATGGAAGCTCTGGACCGGTGGCTGGGTCGTCAGGTTTCCGCGTGGCCATGGCTACGGTCCGGACTGGGGAATCATCAGGGCGCTGTTCCGCTTCGGCTTGCCTACCGGTATTCAGGGAATCGCGATGAACGTCGGCGGCGTGCTGCTCCTCGCTTTCATAGGCTCCCTCGCGCAGAGCGCCGCCGCCCAGGCTGCGTTCGCGGTGTCGTATACCCAGCTCTTCTCCCTGATCACCTGGACGGCGATGGGCCTCATGGGGGCGGCGGCTGCCGTAGCCGGCCAGAATCTGGGCGCGGGGCGCGCGGATCGCGCCGATAAGGCGGTTCACGTGGCGGCCCGCTTCGGAGTAGCGGGCGCGGCGCTGATCGGATTCTTCTTCCTGTTCTTCCCGCGACAACTGCTCGCTGTCTTCGGCATGAACGAACCGGCCGCGGTCGAGCTTGGGATCCAGCTGCTGCGGGTGCTGAGCGTATCGGGGCTGCTCGTCGCGGTCGCGCTCACCTATACCGGTGGACTCCAGGGCACCGGAGATACGCGGAGCCCACTGTACATCTCGGTCGTCTCTCAGATCGTCGTGCCGCTGGGCATCTGTTTCGTCATCCAGCAGACGAGCACGTTGGAGCCTATCGAGATCTGGATCGCGATCCTCGCCGGTCACGCAACCCGCTGCGTGCTGAGCGTCGCGCGGTTCAATCAGGGTAAATGGCGCAGCATAGCGGTAGACATCGACAAAACGAGGCACCCATCATGGCCGCAGTGAAGATCGTCGCGAAGTGGCACGCCTGGACGCCGTACCTGCTCAGCACCCTCCGGATCGTTGCCGCCTTTCTCTTCATGCAGTTCGGCACGGCAAAGCTGTTCGCGTTTCCCGCCGCGATAATGCCCGACGGGGGCACGGCTCCCCTCGGCTCGCTGGCCTGGGTCGCCAGTGTCCTGGAGGTGTTCGGAGGCCTGTTCCTGCTGGTCGGGCTGTTCACTCGTCCGGTGGCCTTTCTGCTCTCGGGCCAGATGGCCGTCGCTTACTTCGTCGGCCACGCACCGCAGGGCTTCTGGCCGGTGCTCAATCAAGGCACGCCCGCGATACTCTACTGCTTCCTCTGGCTCTACTTGTCGGCCGCCGGCGCCGGACCGTGGAGCCTGGACGCAATCCTCGAGGCCCGCAGCCGGAGAGTCTGAAGTCGAGAGTCGAGAGTCTAAAGTCTAGAGTCCAAGGAAAGTGGAGGCTTCCATGCGATACGTGGACGGATTTCTCTTACCGGTCCCGAAAAAGAATCTTCCGGCCTACCGCCGGATGGCCCAGAAGGCCGGCCGGATCTGGCGGGAGCACGGCGCCCTCGAGTTCCGGGAATGCGTCGGCGACGACCTGAACGTGAAGGGTGTGAAGACGTTCCCGCGCCAGATCAAGCCCAAATCGGGTGAGACAGTGGTCTTCTCGTGGATCGTGTTCAAGTCGCGCACCCATCGCGATCGCGTCAATGCCAAGGTCATGAAGGACCCCCGCCTCGCGAATATGATGGACCCCAAGGCGATGCCTTTCGACAGCAAGCGCATGGTCTACGGCGGTTTCAAGACTCTGGTAGACCTCTAGTGTGACCGACACGGGCGCCGTCACTGCACCCCGGGCGGGGCGCCGCGAATGGATCGGCCTCGCCGTCATCGCCCTGCCGTGCATGCTCTACTCCATGGACCTGACGGTGCTGAACCTGGCAGTGCCGCACCTGAGCGCGGACCTCAAGCCCAGCAGCTCGCAGCTCCTGTGGATCATCGACATCTACGGGTTCATGGTGGCCGGCGCCCTGATCACCATGGGCACGTTGGGCGACCGCATCGGCCGCCGGCGCCTGCTGCTGATCGGCGCCACCGCCTTCGGCATCGCTTCCATCATCGCTGCCTTCTCCACCAGCGCCGAGATGCTGATCGCCACCCGCGCGCTGCTCGGCCTGGCCGGGGCGACGCTCGCGCCGTCCACCCTGTCCCTGATCCGCAACATGTTCCTCGACCCGCACCAGCGCACGGTCGCCATCGGGGTGTGGGTCACCAGCTACTCGGTCGGTGGGGCGGTCGGACCGCTGCTCGGCGGGATCCTGCTGCAATACTTCTGGTGGGGATCGGTCTTCCTGCTGGGTGTGCCGGTGATGGTGCTGCTGCTGGTGGTGGGACCGCTGCTCCTGCCGGAATTTCGGGATCCCAGGGCGGGCCGGCTGGACCTGCTCAGCGCGGGTCAGTCGCTGGCGGCAATGCTCCTGTTGATCTACGGGCTCAAGCAGATCGCCGAGCACGGCATCGGCTGGCGGCCCACGGCGGCAATCGCGGCCGGTCTGGTCGTCGGTTTACAGTTCGTGCGCCGGCAGCGGACCCTGGCCGAGCCGCTGATCGACCTCCGGCTGTTCCGGGTGCCGGCCTTCAGCGTGTCGCTCGCCACATATACTCTCGGCACCTTCGTGGCCTTCGGTGCCTACATCTTCATCGCGCAGTACCTGCAACTGGTGCTCGGCCTGCCGCCCTTACAGGCCGGGCTGTGGACCGTCCCCTCGATGCTCGGGTTCATCGTGGCCTCCATGCTGGTCCCGCTGGTCGTCCGCCGGGTTCACCCGGCGTACATGATGGGTGGCGGCCTGGTGCTAGCGGCGATCGGATTTGGATTGCTGACGGCAGTGGAAGGGCCATCCGGACTCGCCATCATCGTCACCGGATCGGTGGTCTACACCCTGGGCATCTGTCCCGTGGTCATCCTGGCCACCGACCTGATCGTGGGAAGCGCACCGGTGGAACGGGCCGGGGCGGCGGCTGCCATCTCGGAGACCAGCTCCGAGCTGGGCGGTGCGCTCGGCATAGCGGTCCTCGGCAGCATAGGGACCGCCGTGTATCGCAGCCTGATGGCCGATGTCGTGCCGGCCGGTATGTCGGTCGAGGCGGGCGAGGCGGCGCGCGGCACCCTGGGCGGCGCCGTGGCCGTGGCCGGGCAGTTGCCGGACCAGCTCGGGACAGCGCTGCTCGGCACGGCTCGCGACGCGTTTGCCCAGGGCTTCGAGCTGGCGGCGGCCATCAGCGCCGCCCTTTCGCTGGCGACGGCCATAGTGGCCGTGGCTATGCTGCGCGGCGTCCGCGCCGGCCCCGCACCCGGGGGCCAGCCGTCTCTTGATACCGCCGGGGCGATCACCGGGGGTGGCTGACCCGCGAACCCGGCTCTGCCTAGACGGCTGCTCTGGTCGCGGCGCCAACCCGCAGGGACTGGAACAGCGTGCGACCCGCCGCCGCCACATCTCGCACCGCGGCCTCGAACGCCTCCTGATTGGCCCGTGAAGGAGCGTGAAACCCGCTGATCTTGCGAACGAACTGAAGCGCCGCGTCGTGCAGTTCCTGATCGGTCGGTGTGTGGCCCGGCGCCCGCAGCCGCTTGATGTTCCGGCACATTTGAAGTCAAACCTCTCTGGGATCTGAGACCACGGTCTCGAGGGTTAACCACTAGATGGCGTCTACCTCGACGCAGGTGCGGGCCCACGGCACGATGTCGAGCCGCTCGAATGGGATCGGCTGGCCCGTGTTCCGGCAGATGCCGAAGCGCTCGGGCGTCGCGTAAAGCTGCCGCAGGGCGCCGTCTATCGCTTCCAGCTCGCGGCTGGCCCGTTCTGCGAGCACGGTTGCCATCTCCTGGTCGTAGCTATCGCTGCCGCGATCGGCCACGTGGAAAGGGTAATCCGAGAGGTCGCCGGCCGCGGCCGTCTCGCTGGCCTCCCGCCGCTCGTCATAACGCCTGAGAATCGAGAGCACCCGGTCGCGCTCCTGGTGGAGCCGTGCCTCCAAGTGCCGCCGCTGAGCTTTGTTCAAGGCCACTGTGACTCCCCGGCCAACCCGCTGGGAAAAGCGGTTATCGCCCGATCTCAAGCTTAGGACGCGGGCCCTCACCAACGCAACTCTAAGACTCCGAGGGCGGCGCCAGGGCCTCGAGCCGGCTCGCCAGATCGTGCAGGGCGTTGGCTATCGTCTGGTTGCTGGCCGTATCGGCTGCCCCGCGGACCACCGAGATATCGGTTGGGGTAATCCCGAACGGTTGGTCCAGAAGCGCCAGGGCCGCCAGGGTGGCACGCGCCGGGGGCGGCACGACCACGCGGTCGTGGGCCCGGTTCATCACGATGACGCTGCCGTCCTGGTTCAATCCGATCTTGGCCACGTACTCCGTGGCGTCGTCGTCCGGCCGCCGGTCGGTTTTGGTCTTCGCCCACGCGTCGATCTCGCGGGCCGCCTGGCGATAATCCCGGGCCTCCCACTGCTCGGGCGTGAGTGCAGGGCGTGGTTTGCTGGGCATCGGTCCCCCTCCCTCTCCGCTATCTTGGCTGATATGTGGCGCCTCGATCTCCGCCGGACTCGCTCGCGACTGCTGGCCTGGAGCTATGGCCTGCTCCTCGGGCCGGTGCTGGCCAGCTCCGCCGCCGCCCAGCGCCAGGGGGATGCCGACCGTTGGCGTCAGGCGCGAGAGCGGCTGGTGAGCCAATCGCTGGCTCCCGCGGGAATTCAGGATTCGGCGACTCTGGCGGCGATGCGGACCGTGCCGCGCCACGAGTTCGTCCCGCCAGACCAGCGGGCCCACGCCTATGAAGATATTCCCCTGCCCATCGGCCAGGGGCAGACTATATCCCAACCAGCGGTAGTGGCGCTGATGACTCAGCTCATCGGTCCTCGAGCCGGCAAGCGGGTGCTGGAGGTGGGGACGGGCTCGGGCTATCAGGCCGCTGTCCTCGCGGAAGCGGGCTGCCGAGTCTGGACCATCGAGATCTTTGGGGTGCTGGCCCGGCAGGCGCGGGCGCGGCTAGCGCGGTTGGGTTACGACCAGGTGACCGTCCGTCACGGCGACGGATACGCCGGCTGGCCCGAGGAGGCTCCGTTCGAAGCCATCCTGGTCACGGCGGCGGCGGACTCCATTCCCCCAGCGCTGCTCGACCAGCTTGCCGCGGGCGGACGGTTGGTGATGCCGGTGGGGCACCAGTTCCCCTACCAGGAGCTGGTGCTGGTGGAAAAAGACAGCGCCGGCAGGCTCAGCTCGCGCAAACTCCTGCCGGTTCGGTTCGTGCCACTCCTGCGCGGGGTTCGCTGACCGCGATCGGCCTGATGGTCAGCTCAGCAGGTCGAGCTCATCCAGATAGGCGGCTACTGCCACGAGCGAAGTGAGGCTGGGCTCGGCGCGGAAGTTGTAGGCGGCGTCTCGCAGGCCAGGCGTCACCGGCTCCCGCGTCTGGCTGCGGTAACGGCGGTACGAGATCCCAAGGCCGCGAAACACCCGTTTGAGCGACTCGGCCTCCCGCAGCTCATCCGCGCTCGGCGCATCAGCGCTCGGCGCATCAGCGGCGCGCAGGCTCGGTGCCGAGGTCCGGCGGCGCCGTGACTTGGGCCGGGTGGCGTTGGCCCGCCGGTCCACCTCGAGGCGGGCATCGGCGACCAGCGCCAGCACCCGATCTGCCAGCGTCTGGGATTCGGCGGACTCGGATCCGCTCCGGGTGCCAGAAATACGCTCTGTCATAGAATCCTTCCGGTTCGGTTCTGGTTCTTTGCCCCCCGCTCACCATCTCGAGGGCCATTTCATATTGACCAGTCGGTCAATAAACAGTACTATGCATTGACCCGAAGGTCAATGGCGTCGAGGGGAGCGGTTATGCCGGGACAAAAGGCGGCGGAAGCCACGCGCCGGGAGCAGATTCTGAAGGCCGCATACGAGGTGGCGCTGCGGCGGGGGATCGACGGCCTGACCGTCCGGGCCGTTGCCGCCAGAGCGCGGCTCAGCCATGGGCTGGTGCTGTTCCACTTCAAGCGGAAGGACCAGCTGGGCCTCGCCTTACTCGATCGGGTGCTCGCGACGACGGTGTCACTCAGGATCCCGGACGACGTCCTCGCCATCCCGAGCCCAGGGGAGCGCTTACAGGCGCTCTTCCGGCGGGAGATGCAGCGACTGTCGAAGGAGCCCCGGCGGATCCGGCTGTTCCTGGAGTACTGGGCCCGTGGTGCTCACAACGCCGTGATCCGGGAAAAGATCAGTGCCGGGCTGGACCGCTACCGCGCGGCTTTCCAGGGCATCGCAGAGGAAGCTTGTCGGGTGGAACCGGGCCGCGCCGCCGGGGCCACACCCGCCGGGGTGGCCGCCGCGGCGGTAAGTCTGATCATCGGGTATCCGGTGCAGGAGATCATCGACCCGGCACGGTTGGACATCAGCGAGTATCTGGCCTCGGCCGAAGGCCTCATCCGGCCGGCGACAGCAGCGTAGGCTGAACCCTTTCTCCAATCAGAGAGTCGCATGCTGCTCCTTACTCTAACGCTCCTGACAGCCCCAGCCGACAGCGCCGTTATCCGCAACATCGAGGTGGCCCCGGGCGAGACCATTCGCACCACCATCGTCGGCGCCGGCCAGCCGCTGGTCCTCATTCCCGGCATCTTCGGTGCGGCCTACGGCTACCGGAAGATCACCGGACCCCTCGTGGCCCGCGGCTATCGCTGCATCATCGTCGAGCCACTCGGCTACGGCTGGTCATCGCATCCCAAACAGGCGGACTACTCGTTCACGGCTCAGACCGGGCGGGTCGCAGAAGTGCTGGACAGCCTGGGCGTCAGCGGGGCGCTCGTGGTGGCCCAGTCGAGCGGCGCCTCTATCGGCTTCCGCCTTGCCATCCTCAGGCCAGATCTGGTTCGCGGTCTCCTGTCGATCGGCGGTGGACCTGCCGAGAGCGCCGCCACCCCGGGTATGCGCAAGGCGTTCCGGCTGGGCGGATTTGTGGCCAAGATGGCAGTGAACGAGTCGAAGCTCCGGCACGACGTTCGCCGGGAGATCGTCCGCAACTCGGGGGACACCAGCTGGGTGACCGCCGCCGTGATCAGAGGGTACACCGCCGGGCGTGCGGCCGACCTGGATGGCTCGATCGACGCATTCGAGAGAATGTCGAAATCGAAGGAAGTGGCATCGCTCGCCGCCCGGCTGCACCGGTGCAGGGTGCCGGTACGGTTGCTGGTGGGCACGGTACCGCATCCGGCCGAGGTGACGCAGGAGGAGCGTGCGCTGCTCAACACCAGGTTGCCCGACTTCAGGACCGACAGCGTAATCGGATCGGGCCAGTACATTCAGGAGGAACAGCCGGCCGCCGTGCTGGCGGCGATAGGGAGGCTGGAGAAGGCGGCGCAGTAGGGAGCGGAAGGAGCGGAAGGGGCGGAACGTACTGAGATCGTCTATTCCCAGCCTTGCTGTTTCGACCGTACTTAGGTATCTTGTCGCCCGTACCAAGGCGCGTCGTGCGCCCGAGTCAGACAGGACTTCACAGGGGCTGGCGTTGGTGCCGGCCCCTCTTTTATTGGCTGTCGTTCCTGGCGCACCGTTGCGCCGCGGCAGCCGCGCCCGCGTGGTGGCGGAATCCACGCAAACCGTAGTCGGCCGTGCGGCATGTCCCCACTCCGATTACATCATGTACAAGGAGTAGGACATGTCTCGCACCACTGGCACGGTCAAGTGGTTCAACGACGCCAAGGGCTTTGGTTTCATCACGCCCGAGGGCGGTCAGAAGGACTGCTTCGTCCATCATTCGGCCATCCAGGCCCAGGGCTTCAAGAGCCTGGCAGAGGGTGATCGCGTGGAGTTCGATATCGTGCAGGGCCAGAAGGGCCCGGCGGCTGAGAACGTCGTGAAGCTCTAAGCAGCCGCACGTTACAATGGAACGGCCGGCTCGTCTTCGGATGAGCCGGCCGTTGCATTTCCGGGGGTGAGCCAAGTCACCGATCCGCTCTACCCCCAGCCCGACATTGGACCCGGTATCCAACACAGGAGCTCGATATGAGTCAGGTCAAGGATCCGCTCTGCGGCATGATCATCGACACCGAGTCTGCCGGGGCCAGCTACACCTATGAATCGCAGGAAGTCTACTTCTGCTCCGAGCAGTGCGGCCGCGCCTTCCAGGACGAGCCGGAACGCTATGAGCTGGAGAAGCACGAGCCTCCCTATACCGTCTCCAAGGGATTCGTCGCCCCGAAGTTCGGCTCGGCGGTGAGCGGGGGGCTGGAGTACGAGCTCGGCCCGGAACAGCACGAGGAGCGGGAACAGCAGGAGCGGGAGAGGAAAGGCGGCAGGAAAAGCAGCCGCAAGTGACCGCAGGAGAAAAAAAGCAGCCACGGATGACACGGAGGGGGATGGAGCTTTTGGTCAACAGCACACCGTGAGAGCTCAGTGGCGGATTTCTGGCTCGAGCTCATCCATACCCTTCCGTGTTCATCCGTGGCTGCTTTTTCTTTCCGCGTCGTCGGACGGTGCGCCTTGCTCGAGCCAATTCCGGAATACGTCTGATGTCCGGGCCAGGCGCCAGTCGGCCAGGATCTCGAGCGCCATGGCCCGCGCCGGTCCGCTGGCGGCAGTGCCACCCGGGTCACTGTGCTCCACCAGCCAGTCCTCGAATGCGTGCGGCTCCGGATCGTCCCGCACCGTCTCCTCGAGAAGGGTGCGCTTGATGGCCAGCCCGATCGAGTCCGGCGTGGTGTTCCGCTTACGCCGCCGCCGGCGGCCCTCTGACACCTCGAGTGCGGCGAGAAGCTGAGCACACACCTGAGCCGGTCTCACCCCAGCCGTACCTCGAGCGAGAAGCCACACTCTTCCGGCCGGCCGTAACCCCGTTCCAGGGCCACCAGGTCCAGCTCGATGGTCTCCAGATCCTGCAACAGCAGCTCGAATGGATGGATCCCCTGTAGAGTCGCCAGCGATTTCAGGTACCCCCGACAACTGGCGCAGGTCTCCACCTTCAACATCTCCCCCCGATCTTCCGGCACCAGCGATCCCAGCCGCTCGTGCTCCTGCTCGCCGCAGTAGATGCAGCAGAGCCACTGTACCTCCCACTCTCCGCCGCAACGGCCACAGCGCATCCGGCGGGTCCGGTCGAGCCCGCGGCGCTCCGCCAGGATGGGCCAGGCGGCGCAGACGGGGCAGTAGCCGTGGGACCAGAAACGCGGAACCCGGTCTTCCAGCAGCCGGCCGCAGGATTGCAGCAAGGGAAACGCCGCCAGGTGAGCCACCGAGGTCAGGGCCCCGCGGTCGATGCCTGCGGCCGACGCGAGCGCGGCGATCTCCCCGGGGTCCTGCCGCACCGCCGCGGCCAGGAGTCGCAACGCTTCCGCCTCGGAGGGCCGGTAGCCGCGGAGCGACGCACCGTCCGTCAGCCGCCCGATGGCGGCGGTGGTCGCCAGCCGGCGCACCAGCTTCTGCACCCGGCCGGCATCGACCTTGAGGGTTTGCCCGTTCAACAGCGGCGCTTCCTCCGAGGACCGGGCAACGGGCTGACCGAACCCCGCCCCGCTCAGCGGCGTGCGCCAGCCTTCATCGTCCAGCGCGTGCTCGGTCTCGCCCAGTAGCCTGAGCCAGGCGTGCCATTCTGGTCGCTGCCGCTCCAGCTCGGCTAGTCGGGCGGCGGGGTCGGTCCGAAGACCGGGGGCGGTCCGGTGCATTCCAGTGGCTCCACTGCGCAAGGGGTTTCATGATACGGCTCGGCGCCGGCGTGCAGCTCTACCGGCTGGTTCCAATTCTTCACATCGGCGCCGGGTCCGCCGCCGCGGGTGCGGGTGGCCTCGGGGCTGGAGCAGGCGGTGAGGAGGAGAAGGCCAAAAAGCCCCCAAGGGCGGGCTGTCATGGGCCGGTCACCCCCGAGCCCAGTACGTGGATCTCTTCGGACGAAAGTAGCACCACCACCCGCAGCAGGAAGCCGCCCAGCAGGACCAACGACGCGCTTCGTACCAGCTCGCGCGACGGGTGGACTCGATGCCTTCGCTCCAGCAGCAGCGGCACCAGGATTCCGATCCCGACCACGCCGATCAGCAGCGCCACGCCCCACCAGCTGAGGAATACCCCGGCGACCGAGCCCAGGGACACGAGGAACAGAGCCAGCACCACCAGCTCCAGCACCAGCAACCGCCGGTCGAACCAGGCCAGCCAGTTGATCGAGGCCGGGTCAGCCGCGCGCCGCCAGATGCCGAGCAGGATCAGCGCCGCCGCGCCGGTCGAGGCGCCGGACACCAGGAACAGCAGGCCGAGCAGGGTGGAGTCGGCCCAGATAGGGCGATTGGTGACCGCGAGGAGGACCCCGGTGTAGCCCGCCAGGAATAGGCCGAAGATGCTTCCCAGCACGGCGACCACGATGGACGGCCCCCGGCGCCGGAGAAACCGTACCGGAGCCGACTGGAGCAGCCTCGAGCCGGGCCGCTCCTCGCCGAATGCGGCCAGCGCCGCCAGGAACGAGAACAAGCCGAAGAGCAGGAGACCCCAGGAGCCCACCGACATCGGCACCCACGACTTGAACATCGGCTGGCCGGTGTTGGACTCGATCAGCATGTGCCAGAACCGCTCCGGCCGGTTGAGATCGAGGGTGAGCAGGATGCCGCTGACGATGGCTCCCACCAATGCCACGTAGTAGCCCAGCCGGACCAGCGGGCGGGCGGACGGGCGGTCAGGCGGACGGGCGGACAAATGGAGCAGAGATGCCAGAAAAAACGCGCTGCCGGCTATTCCGCCCACGAAGAAGTAGAAGACGATCCACCAGGCCCAGTGGGGCGCAGCGGTAAAGAAGGTGTCAGACATCCGCGTTCTCCCGCTCGGTGGACTGCTCCTCCATCCGCCGCTTCCTGATACCGACCACTCCGAGCAGCGCAAGCACCACGGCACCGGCGGTCGAGAAGAGCGAGGCGGGGATCAGGTTTCGGGTAGGCATCTTGGGCGCGGTGGGAAGGCCGTACACTTCCGGCTGGTCCACCAGCAGGTAGAACGAGTTGAGTCCGCCCAGGATCTTGTCGTCCGCCCCATACAGATAGGCCCGGCTCTCCCCCAGCTGGTGGAGTTGCCGCACCCGCGACTCGGCCATCTCTCGCAGCTCCCGGATGGTGCCGAACCGGATCGAATCGGTGGGGCAGGCCTGGGAGCACGCCGGCTCCATCCCCACTTGGAGCCGGTCGTAGCAGAGGGTGCACTTCTGGGCCACGTTGGAGATCGCATTGATGTCGATGACGCCGAAGGGACAGGCGGCGATGCAGGCTCGGCAGCCGTTGCAGGTGTCCGACTGGATGACCACGGTGTCGAACTCGGTCCGGATGATGGCCCCGGTGGGACAGACCTCCAGGCAAGGGGCGTTGACGCAGTGCTTGCAGACGTCGCTCATCATGAGCCAGCGGCCGTCGCTCCGGTCCTCGCTGAACTGCTCGATGAACTTGACGTGACGCCAGTTGATGCCGTCCAGCCGCCTGGTGTTGTCGTAGCTGTCGCCGCTCATCTCCGCCACCCCGCCGTTGGTTGCGGGGAGCTGGTTCCACTCCTTGCAGGCGACCTCGCAGGCCTTGCACCCGATACACACGGTGGTGTCGGTGTAGAAGCCCATTGGTTCAGTCATGGGTCCTCCGGGCAGGGAAGCGGAGAAGCGGGGAAGCGGGGCAGGTCCAAGAGATAAGTTTGTCATTCTGAGCGAAGCGAAGAATCGTGTCGGCAAACGTCATATCGCGATCTCGATATAGCGTCAGCCGGGCCGATCCCTCGCTCCGCTCGGGATGACTCAGGGCGATCCTTCCCCGCTTTCCCGCTTCCCCGCTGCACATCACGCCTTCTCCACGTTACAGATGAAGGCCTTGCCTTCGTGTATGCTGACATTGGGATCGCCTACCATCGCGGTGAGCGTGTTCACCACGTCGCCGGTGACCACTCCCTCCCAGCCCCAATGCCACGGCATGCCCACCTGGTGGACGATTTTGTGCCCCAGTCGGAACGGCCGCAGCCGGCGGGTCACCAGCGCTTTGGCCCGGATCTGGGCCCGCGGAGTGCTCACCCGTACCCACTCGGTGTTCCGAATCCCCTTTTCACTGGCCAGCTCGGGCGACAGCTCGATGAACAGCTCCGGCATGAGCTGGGTGAGCCAGGGGTTCCAGCGGCTCATGGCGCCGGCCAGGTAGTGCTCGGTGAGCCGGTAAGTGGTGATCACGTAGGGGAAGCGCGGGTCGCCCACCCGGGCGAGCGGGTTGTCGTCGTGCTTCCAGTACTTCATCACCGGGCTGTTATGCTGCCGATAGAGCGCGTTCTGGACCGGCGATTCGGCCGGCTCGTAGTGGGTCGGAAGCGGCCCGTCGAGCAGCCCCGCCGGATTGAAGAGCCACCCTACGCCGTCCGGCTTCATGATGAACGGTTGCCGGCCGGAGTGCGCGGCCAGCCCGATGCCGTTGGGGTTGCCGCGGGCACTGGGGGACTTGGTCCCCGGGAAATCGGGGGTGTCGTATCCGGTCCACCGGCGGCCGTCCCACCACACCCATTTCTTCCGCTCGCTCCAGGGCTTCCCCTGGAGGTCGGCCGACGCGCGGTTGTAGAGCACGCGGCGATTGGCCGGCCAGGCCCAGCCCCAGTTCCGGTGCGAGCCCATCATTCCGGGCGGGTCGGGCTCCTTCCTGGCGGACAGGTTCTGGTCCGGGGCAGGGAAGACGCCGCAGTAGATCCAGGAGGCGCAGGTGGTGGAGCCGTCGTCCTTGAGCTCGTCGAAGCCGGCCAGGTGCCGTTTGGGATTGCCGGTCCTGAAGCCGTTGATCTCCCGCAATGCCTTGGACACGTCGGGCTCGCCCGCGACACTCTCCTCGTGGCCCGGATCGGGCTCGAACTCCCACACCAGATTTCTGAATCCCTGGTCCCGGCTGAGAGGGCTGTCGGCATACAACCGCTTCAGGCGAAGAGCGAGCTGGTGGGTGAACCAGGGATCTGAGCGGCACTGGCCCGGCGGATCGGCCGCCTTGAAGTGCCATTGGAGCATCCGCTGCGTATTGGTGAAGCTCCCCTCGGTCTCGGCCACCTGGGCCGAGGGCAAGAAGAACACCTCGGTATTGATGTCCTCGGGCTTTACCTCGCCTGCCTCGATCTCCGGCGCGCGATTCCAGAAGGTGGCGCTTTCGGTGACGAAGTTGTCCTTGACTACCAGCCACTCGAGCTGCCGCATCCCTTTGCGCTCCAGTGCGGCGTTGAGCGAGGTGGCGGGGTTCTGCCCGATGCAGATCATCCCCTTCACCTTGCCATCGGCCATGGCGACGAACATCGGCATGTGAGAATGGTCGCCGGTGATCTTGGGGTGCCAGTCGTAGCCGAAATCGTTCGCCGGAGTCGCCGCGTCGCCGTACACCGACTTGAGGTAGGAGACCAGGAATTGCGGCATGCTGGCCCAGTACCCGGTGGCGACTCCCTCGGTGGCCAGGTAGCCGCGCAGGTTGCGGTGGTCCTTGAGCGCCGAGGGGTGCGGCATATAGCCGTGAATGCTGTGATAGAGCGTGGGTACGTCGGTGGAGCCCTGGATCGAGGCGTGTCCCCGAAGGGCCATCACTCCGCCGCCGGGCCGGCCCACGTTGCCGAGCAGCAGTTGGAGCAAGGCACAGCAGCCGATCACCTGGGGGCCGTTGGTGTGCTGGGTCCAGCCCACGGCATAGGCCCAGGCAGTGGTCCGGTCCCGGCCCGAGTTCTCCAGTACCGTCTCGGCCACCTTCACGAAGGTATCGCGGGGGCAGCCGGTCACCTCCTCCACTGTCTCCGGGGTGTAGCGGCTGAAGTGACGCTTGAGGATCTGGAATACGCAGCGGGGGTGCCGTAGCGTCTCGTCCCTGAGAGGTGGGGGCCGCCGTAGCGAGCGAATCACCGACTCCAGCGGCTCATCCGGGCGGGCGCGGGTCGGCGCTTCCTCGCGGGCCGGCGCATCCAACTCCTCGCCGCCCCGGGGCTCTCCGTACTCATCGTTCTGCCGCGCGTACTGCCAGGAATCGGTGTCGTATGCTCCGGCGAAACCGTCGTAGGGCCAGCCGGGAACATCCTTCTTGTACTCCATCAGCCCCGAGAATACCCCGTCGAGGTCCTCGGCGTCCTTGAAGTCCTCCCGGACGATGGTGGCGGCGTTGGTGTAGTGGAGCAGGTATTCGCGGAAGAACGAGTCGGTGTTCCACCGCTCGTTGTTGATTACGTAGTTGATCAGCCCGCCCAGGAAGCCGATGTCGCTGCCGGCCCGGATGGGCGCGTACAGGTCGCACATGGCGCTGGTGCGGGTGAACCGGGGATCCACGTGAATCAGCTTGGCGCCGTGCTCCACCTTTGCCACCATCGGCCAGCGGAAGGCCACCGGGTGACACTCGGCCATGTTGGAGCCCTGGAACACGACGCAGTCGGAGTGGACCAGGTTGCGCGGGTAGGTGGTCGCCGCGCCGCGACCGAGCCGGGTCCCCAGACCGGGGACGCTAGAGGAGTGTCATATTCGAGCCTGGTTTTCGATGGCCACCACACCGAGCCCCCGCATGAGCTTCTGCTGCATGTGGTTCCACTCGTTGTCCAGAGTGGCGCCGCCCAGGGCGAAGATGGCGGTGGTCTGATTGATGGGGGTGCCATCCTCGAGCCGCTCCACGAAGGTCTCGTCCCGGGTCTTCTTGACCAACTGGGCGACCCGATCCATGGCCCAGTCGAGCTCGACCTCCTCCCACTCGCTGGCGCCGGGCTTCCGGTGGAGCACCCTGGTGGCCCGGTTGGGGTTCTTGTGGAGCTGGTAGGTGGCCGCTCCCTTGGGGCAGAGCGTCCCCTCGTTGTGCGGGCTGCGGAGATCGCCCTCGATATTCACGATCTCCTTGCCGACGGTGTGGACGATGGTGGCACAGCCCACCGAGCAGTAGGGGCAGACGCTCGGGGTCGCCTTGGCGTCCTTGATCCGGAGCTCCTGAGCCCGGGCGGTGGCCGGGGCCAGGCTGGCGCCCAGACCCATCAGCGAGCCGAGTGCGGTACCGGGACCGAGACCGGCGGCGGAGACCTTGAGGAAATCGCGACGTGTAACGGACATAGCCCATTCTCGAGGGTGGGGGGCTATTAGCTGGCTGTTAGCTGTTAGCTGTTAGCTATTAGCTATTAGCTATTAGCTATTAGCTATTAGCTAGTAGCCAGGCGCCGTTGGCAAGTTGCAACCGGCAACCCCGGCAGCGCAATAGCGCCTGGTCCATTGCTATCGTTCTAAACACCCTGCAGCTTGAGGAAGGCCAATAAACCGATAGCCGGCCGAGAGCCAATAGCTAATAGCTAATAGCTAATAGCTAATAGCCAATAGCTAATAGCTAATAGCCAATAGCCAATACCAATAGCCAAATACCCCCTGTGTCCCGACGCCGCCTGGTTTTCATTCTGCTGTTTGCCGTCCTCGCGGCGTTGTTCTTCTTTCCGGCCTTCATCAGACTTCTGACCGACTGGTGGTGGTTCCAGGAGATCGGCTACCAGGTGGTCTTCACCCGCGAGCTGGTCACCCGGGTGCTGCTGTTCCTGGTGGCGGGCGGGCTCACTTTCGGCGTGCTGTACCTGAACTTACGGGTGGCGCAGCGGGGGTTGGTGCCCGACCCCATCGTGCTCCGGCTGGGGCAGTCGGCGCAGCGGCTGGATGTCACCCGATCGCTCCTCCGGGCCACGCTCCCGGCCTCGCTGGCGTTGGGGCTGCTGATCGGTCTTGCCGCCACATCGGCCTGGGAGCTGGTGCTCCGGGTGATCCACCGGACCCCGTTCGGCATCACCGACCCGGTGTTCTCCCGGGACATCGGCTTTTACGTGTTCACCCTGCCGGGGCTCGCCGCGGGTCTGGGTTTACTCTCCGCACTGGCCATCATCTCCCTGCTGCTCCTGGTCCCGCTATACGCGTTACGGGGCGATATCGTACTGGGCGCCAACCGGCTTCGGGTCGAGCCGTCGGCGGGGCTCCATCTGGCCACCCTGCTGGCGGCGATCTTTCTGCTCACCGCGGCGCGGCTCTGGCTGGTGGACATCCCCAGCCTGCTTTACTCCACTACCGGCCCTCTCGTCGGTGCCAGCTACACCGACCTGAACGCCCGATTGCCGGCCCTCAGAATCTCGGCCGTCGTGGCCGTGCTGGCGGCGGCCGCGGTGATGTTCGGCGGATTCCGGAGGCAGCTGGGCCGCTCGGCGGTGTTTGCCGTCGGCGGATATCTGGCGGTGGCTCTCCTTGGGCGCGGACTCTACCCGATGGTGATGCAGAAGTTCGTGGTGGCGCCCACCGAGCTGACCCGGGAGGCGCCCTACCTCCGGCATCACATCGAGGCCACCCGGGAGGCCTGGGGGCTCGACAGCGTGGAGGTCCTCGATCTGGCCGCCGAGCCCACCCTCACCCTGGCCGACATCCGGGCCAACGGACCGACCATAGACAACGTGCGGCTCTGGGACCGGGACCCGTTGCTCCAGACCTTCGGGGCCCTTCAGGAGATCCGCACCTACTACGACTTCGTCTCGGTGGACGACGACCGCTACTGGATAGACGGGAAGTACCGGCAGGTCCTCCTCTCGCTGAGGGAGCTCAACGCCGCCTCACTGCCCACCCGCACCTTCATCAACGAGCACCTCACCTTCACCCACGGGATGGGGCTCACCCTGAGCCCGGTCAACGAGGTGACGCCCGTGGGCCTGCCGGTGCTGTTGATCAAGGACCTGCCGCCGGTCTCGACCGTATCGCTCGAGGTCACCCGTCCCCAGATCTATTACGGCGAGCTCACCGACCCCTATGTCTTCGTGGGCACCAGGCAACGAGAGTTCGACCATCCGTCCGGCGAGGCCAACGTCTACACCGCCTATCGCGGCACCGGCGGGGTCCGGGTGGGTAACCTCCTCCGGCGGGCCATCCTCGCGGCGCACTTCGGGTCGTCGAAGATCCTGTTCTCGGGCGACATCATGAGCCAGAGCCGGGTGCTCTACAACCGCACCATCGCCACCCGGGCGCGGAAGGCCCTGCCGTTCCTGCTGTTCGACCGGGACCCCTACATGGTGATCGCCGGCGACGGCACCCTGAAGTGGATCATGGATGGCTACACCGCCTCGAGCCGCTACCCCTACGCCCAGGGTCTCCGCGATGGCACCACCTACCTCCGGAACAGCGTAAAGCTGGTCATCGATGCATACGACGGCTCGTTGACGGCCTACGTGAGCGCGCCGAACGACCCCCTGATCCGCACCTGGTCCCGCATCTTCCCCGGCATCTTCGTTCCGATAGACAGCATGCCGGACCACCTGAGGGCGCACATCCGCTATCCGGACGACATCTACCGGATCCAGACCAGCCTCTACACCACCTATCACATGGATGCGGTAGAAGATTTCTACCACCGGGAGGACCAGTGGCAGATACCGGCCGTGGCCAAGCAGGACGCGTCGGTTCCGTTCATGCGGCACATCGTCATGCGCCTGCCGGAAGAGAAGGAGGCCGAGTTCATCTACATGGTGCCCTTCACGCCGCGGGGGAAAGAAAACCTGGCGGCCTGGATGGTGGCGCGGAACGATGGCGACGTGTACGGTAAGCTCCGGGTGTACCGGCTCTCCCGCCAGAGTCTCGTCTTCGGTCCCCGGCAGATCGAGAACCGGATCAACCAGGACACAGAGATCGCGCGGCAGGTGTCGCTCTGGGACCAGCGGGGGTCGCAGGTCATCCGGGGCGACCTGCTGGTCATCCCGATCGAGGAATCGGTGCTGTACGTCCAGCCGCTGTACCTCAGGGCGGAGGGCGGGCGAATACCCGAGCTCAAGCGGGTGATCGTGGCTTATCAGAACCAGGTGGTAATGGAGCCCACCCTGGACCAGGCGCTGGCGGCGCTCTTCGGTGGCCGGACCGAGCCGACGCGTCCCGAGGCTCCGGCTGTCGCGGGGGAGACCGCGACCCCGGATCCGGAGCTACTGGGCCTGGCGGAGGAGGCCAGGCGGCGCTATCAGGCGGCCCTCCAGGCTCAGCGGCAGATCGACTGGGCCAGGTATGGTGAGGAGATGCAGCGGCTGGGCGAGCTGCTCGAGCGGCTGGGGACCGGAGGATCGGAATAGTGCTATTGGCTATTGGCTATTGGCTGTTGGCTTGTTCCACCCTGGCCGTTGCGCTTGCGGCCTCGGGAGCCCGGCCTGATCCGGTCGGTATAGAAGAATGGCCCATTCCGAACGCCCACTTTCCGCTCGCGCCGGCGGTGGGGCCGGACGGCAAGGTGTACGTCACGATTCGCTTTTCGGACCGGATCGCGCGGTTCGATCCGGCTGCGGAGGAGTTCACCGAGTGGAGACTTGCGTCCGGGACTCAGCCCCACGGTCTCTTGGTGGATGGCCAGGGTCGAGTCTGGTTTACCGGGAGCGGTAACGGAAGCCTCGGCCGGCTGGACCCGCGAACCGGCAAGATCAGGACCTATCGGGTCGCGGCGACCGCATACCCTCACACGCCGGTGATGGACGCCAATGGCGACATCTGGTTCACCGAGTTTCAGGGCAACCAGATCGGCCGACTCGACACCGCCACTGGCAAGATCCGGGAATACCCCACATCGGGGCAGCCGTACGGTATCGCGGTCGACCGGTCGGGCCACGTCTGGTTCTGCCAGTTCGCGGCAGGCAAGGTGGCCCGGCTCGACCCGGAAACCGGCACGATCTCGGAGCTGAGCGTCGGCCGGCGGGCGCGTCCCCGGCGCATGACGCTCGCCCCCGACGGCTCGATTTGGGCTGCCCTCTATGGTGCGGGCAAGCTGGTGCGGATCGACCCGGCCTCGCGCAGGATCGTGCAGGTCCGTGACTTGCCCGGTGGACGCGAGTCGCGCCCGTACGCCGTCGCCGCCGATTCCGCAGGGCGAATTTACGCTAGCGCCACCGGGACCAACCGGATCCTGCGGCTCGACCCGCGGAGCGATGAGCTCGACGAATTTCCGCTTCCGGGCAAGAACGCCATGGTGCGCGGCCTCACGGTGGATGCCCAAGGGCGCGTGTGGTACGTCGGGAGCGCCACCGGCCGCCTCGGCGTCATTAAATGAGGAGACCTGCTGGGGGGGCTATTGGCTATTGGCCATTGGCTATTGGCGCGTGACTCCCGACTCCTGACTCCCGACTCCCGACTCCCGGCTTAATCAAGGAGATTCTCATGAAAGGTCTCGTCTCTCTTGGAATCTTGCTCATCGTCGCCTGGGCGGTCGGCTTCGTCGTGTTCAAGGTGGCCGGCTTCCTGATTCACCTCCTGCTCATAGTGGGTGCCATCATGCTCCTGGTGGGCCTGATCAAACGGGTGAGCGGCGGCGTGTCGTCGAGCACCTGACGCTTGACCACACCGGGGTCCGATCCAGGCAAGAAGCCCGGTCTCCGAGAGGAGGGCTCGGGGGCCGGCGACACCCAGCAGCGGCTGGCCTACGACCGAACCCATCTGGCCAACGAGCGGACGTTCGGTGCCTGGATCCGCACCGGGCTGTCGGTGGCGGCCATTGGCATAGCCACCAGCCATTTTCTGCCGCCGGCGGTTCGTGAGCCGCTCTTCGCGCTCACGCTCGGCACCATCTTCGTGATCGTGGGGGTGGCCATCATTGGCTTCGGTGCCTGGCGCTACAGCCAGATCAGCCGCGATCTCCGGGTGGCCGGATCACCCCACGCCCTGGTCCGGCCGTGGGTGGTTTACCTGCTTGCGATGGTATTGGGCGGTTTGCTGTTCGCGCTGCTCTACATGGTGTAGCGCGGGATGGAGCGATCAGCGCTTCATCTGCGTTCATCTGCGGCTAATGCTTTGGTTTCTACAGCGATCTCGTGCCGCTTCCCGTCATCCACCAGCGGAACCCCCCCATCCGGTGACAAGTGCCCGTCCACCGTCGTCTCGACTGGTCCTCTCGGCGCGCCTTCTTCGTTTCGCACCACGATGACGTAGAGGCTGCCGCCGTGCCGGTACTCGATGGTGTACTCCCGCCAGGCTGCTGGCGCGCGGGGCTCGATGAAGAGCGTATCGCCCCGCTTCCTGAGCCCGAGAATCCCCTCCAATCCTACCCGGTACATCCAGCTCGCCGAGCCGGTGTACCAGGTCCACCCGCCGCGGCCGAGCTGGCCTTCGGCGGTGTACACGTCGGCGGCCACGACGTAGGGCTCCACCTTGTAGGTCTCGACCTCCTCCGGCGTCCGCGCGTGGGTGAGCGGATTGAGCATCTGGTAGAGCTCGAACGCTCGCTCGCCCTCGCCCCGGAGCGCGGTGGCCAGCACCGCCCACAAGGCGGCATGGGTGTACTGCGCCCCGTTCTCCCGAACCCCCGGCAGGTAGCCCTTGATGTAACCCGGGTCTTTCTCGGTCTCGTCGAACGGCGGGGTGAGCAGCATCAGCAGCCGGGCGTCTTCCCGCACCAGGTACTCCTCCAGCGACTGCATCGCCTGCGCCTGGCGGGCGGGATCGCCGGCACCCGAGATGACGCTCCAGCTCTGGGCGATGGAATCGATGCGGCACTCGTCGCTTACCGCCGAGCCGAGAGGGCTGCCGTCGTCGAAGTAGGCCCGGCGATACCAGGCCCCGTCCCACCCCTGTGACTCGACCGCGGCAGCGTAGCCGTCGGCCTGCCGCCGGAGCTCGCCGGCAACCGGCGCATCACCCCTGGCTCCAGCATGCTCGGCAAAGGCACGCAGCGTCGCTATCAGAAACCACGCCAGCCAGACGCTCTCGCCCCGTCCCTCTACGCCGACCCGGTTCATGCCGTCGTTCCAGTCGCCGGTGCCGATCAGCGGCAGCCCGTGCGCACCGGCGGTGCACGACCGCCGGAGAGCCCGGAGGCAGTGCTCGTACACGGTGCCGTGCTCGTCGGTGACCTCGGGGAGGTCGTACACCTCGTGCTCGTCGGGTCCGAGCGCCCGCATACTGAGGAAAGGCACGTACTCGTCCAGCACCGAGGCGTCGCCGGTCGTGCGCAGGTAGTGATCTACCACGTACGGAAGCCATGCCAGGTCGTCGGAGAACCGGGTCCGTACCCCGCGCCCGGTCTGCGGGTGCCACCAGTGCTGCACGTCGCCCTCGAGGAATTGCCGGGCCGCCGCTCTGAGGATGTGCTCGCGGGCCACCGCCGGCTCGGCGTAGACCAACGCCATCACGTCCTGGAGCTGATCGCGGAAGCCGTACGCGCCGCTGCTCTGGTACAGCGCCGAGCGGGCCCACATCCGGCAGGCCAGCGCCTGGTAGAGCGTCCACCGGTTGAGCATCGCGTCGAAGCTGGGCTCCGGCGTCCGGACGGTGATGACCGAGAGTCGCTCCGACCACCGCTCGACCGAGTGGCCGAGCGCGGCCTTGGCAGCCTTGAGATCGCGATAGCGCGCGACCGCCGCACGGGCAGCGGCCTCGCTCTCGCCTGCGCCGAGCAGGATCACGATCTCTCGAGTCTCACCCGGCGGCAGCTCGAGCTCGCACTGGAGGGCGGCGCAGGGATCGATGCCCGCGCCGGTGATGCTGGTGAGCGAGCCGGCGGCCTGGAGTGCGGCAGGCGCCGCGGTGCTGCCGTTCCTTCCCAGGAACTCGCGCCGGCTGGCGGTGTAAGCCGTCACCGGCTCGGTGATGGCGTGGAACGCCGTCCAGCGGGCGAAATCGGGGTCGAAGGAGTTCTTGGCGTAGAGGGTTCCCCGCTCCCGGTCGAACGAGGTGCGCACCTGGTGCTGGGTGTGCTCGCGGAGCACGCCCAGGGTCCATTCCACGTAGGTCGTCACCTTCAGTCGGCGGGTGTTCTCGTCCCGGTTGGTTACCCGCAGCAGGGCCAGCTTCACCGGGGCGTCTTCCGCCATGCCGAGGGTGAGGCGGCTGGTAATACCGTCGCGCTCGTGGGAGAACGAGGTGGAGCCTGGCCCGTGGCGGACGGTGTAAGGAGCATCGTCATCGATCGGTCCCGGTGTGGCGCACCACAGCTCTCCGGTCTCGGCATCCTGGAGGTACACGATCTCGCCCACCGGATCGCTCGCCGGATCGTTGTGCCAGGGAGTGAGCCGGAAGAAGTAGCTGTTGCCGGCCCAGGTGAATCCACCACCCCGCTCGGTGACGACGAAGCCGCCGCGCCGGTTGGCGATGACGTTCGACCAGGGGGCCGGCGGGATGCGGTATTCGCTGAGCCGAATCTCGTAGTCGCCCTCCTCCGTGAGGCCACCGTAACCGTTGTCGAGGGCCAGCGGGCTGGGCACCCGGTGCGGGCGGATGCGGGAAGGCTGGAACCTCGTGGGAGGGGTCCCGAGCGGCGTCAGCAGCGCCGGCAGAGTCGCGCCGATGCGCCGGACCACCCTGGCCACCCGAGAGTCGCTCTGTGCCGGAGCCCGCGGCTCGGGCGGGAGCGCCTCCTCGTACTCGACCGGTGCCTCTTCCGGTATTGCCGTTGCCAGGATCTTGCCCAGGGCACGACCGTCGCAGGGGAGGTGCACCCGTGCGGTGGCGCGCAGCATGAGAAGCTCCTCGGCGCTCAGAAGATCCTTGCGCCTGACGAACACCCCGCCCGGCTTATCGATCGAGGTCATGTCTCCAATGGCATACACGACCTGGGTGATGCGGTCCGCCAGCTCCTGGAAGTAGCTGGTCGGATGCTCGTTGAGCACTACCAGGTCCACCATCATACCGCGCCGGCGCCAATAGCGGTGTGCGGTCAGAAGCTGGCGGAGGGTCGGCAGTCCGTCCGCGGAGTCGATCGTGGCGAGCAGGATGGGCCAGTCCCCCGACAGGCCGGTCTGCCACAGGAGCGGCTGGGACCCGCGGCTCCGGCGCAGCTCGGATTGAGGTGCCCTCAGCAGCTCGCTTCCATAGAGGAGATGGCCGGCCAGCTGCTGGTAGACGGCGGCATCTACCGGCGTGAGGTCGAACTCGCGCAGCTCCACCTGGCTCGAGGTCCACGCGAGATCGAGCGCCCGTTGCGCGGCATGGGGGTCATGGTAGCGGTCGGCCAGCTCGAAGGCCCGATCGCGGCTGGTGGCGACGAGGGTAGTAAACGTGACCGCCGCCGAGCGCCCGGGGGCCAGCCATATCCGGGTCCTGAGCGCGAAGACGGGATCGAGCACCGCGCCGGTGGTGCCGGAGAGTGGTCCGTCCCCCGCTAGTGCCACGGGGTCGCGGGTGGAGCGCCCCCGTCCGAGGAAGCGGGCTCGGTCGGTCTCGCAGGTCACCGGCCCCAGCCGCCCTCTCCCCGTATCAACCACGTGCACGCACCAGAGCGGCTGCTCCCTGGCCGAGCGGGGCCGCCTCGTGGCCGTGATGGCAGTACACCATTCGTGATACTCGGTCTCGACGAACAGGTTCCCGAACGCCGGATGGACCCGGTCGGCATCGGGTGGGGCAAGCACGATCTCGCCGTAGCTGGTGACCTCGACTTCCCGGGGCTCGTCTCCGTTGTTGGTGAGGGTGAGTCGCCGCACCTCGGCCGAGTCCTCGGGGACGACGACCACTTCAGTGCGGGTCTCGATGGCGCCGTCCGCGCGATGAAAGGTGACCCGGTCGTTGGCCAGGAAGGCGTGATACCAGTCCGCCGGTGCGCACACCGGCTGGTGTGCCGCCGACCAGACCCGTCCGGTGGCCAGGTCCTTCACGTAGCAGAACTGACCGGTGGCGTCGCAGGTCCCGTCCGACCGCCAGCGGGTCACGGCGAGCCCCTCGTACCGGCTGTACCCGGCGCCGCAGTGGCTCACCATGATGGTGTAGGGCAGGTGACCCAGCAGCGCGACGTGCGGCTCCGGCGTATCCGGTGTGTCGAGCTCGCGGACCGCGGGGCGCTCGGTCTCCGCCTCGGGCAACGCGAGGTCCAGCCGTCCACCCTGAGGCCTCTGGAGCACCAGCCGGCGCGGTATGCGCTCGTGCAGCAGCAGCTCCGCCGAGCGGACCACGGGGTCGGAGTGGAAGCGGCGGTGCCACACCTGGGAGGTGAGCCCGTTGGCCAGCGCTACCAGGCCCATGCCCAGGTGATGCGCCATGAAGGCGCGGACCACGTGATACTCGCCGTCGGGGTCGGGGCGGGTGTAGTCCACGGCGTCGCGGAAGCCGTAGCGTCCCAGCGCTCCCTGGCTCTCCAGCAGTTGGAGATTGGCCAGAGCCTTTTCCGGGTCTACCATCGTCGCCAGGACGGACGCATAGGGGGCGACTACCAGGTCGCGCCCCAGGCCGCGCTTGAGGGCCAGGTCGGGCACGCCGAAGGGGCGGTACTGGTAGGTGTGATGCCGGTCGCGCACGTTGAAGGCGCTCTCGCTCACGCCCCAGGGAACGCCGCGCTCGTTGCCGTAGGCAATCTGCCGGGCCACCGCCCCCTCGTAGGCCTGGCTGAGCACGGTGAAGGGATACGATCGCATGACGAGCATGGGCATCAGATACTCGAACATGCTCCCGCTCCACGACACCAGTGCCGGCGCCCCCGCGGCGTAGGTCAGCGAGCGGCCGAGGCGGAACCAGTGGTCCACCGGCACGTCGTTCTTGGCCACCGCCAGAAAGCTGGCCAGTCGTGCCTCCGACGCGAGCAGGTCGTAGTACGACCCGTCCATGGAGTGGGTGCTCTGCTGGAACCCGATGGAGAACAGCTTCCGCCGGGTGTCGAAGACGAAGCCGAAGTCCATCTCCATCGCGTAGCTGTAGGCGCGATCGGCGACGACCTCGAGCCGCTTCACCAGCTCCGCGGCCGCCGGAGAGCGAGCAGCGAGCTCGCGGGGTGTGGCGAACGGCTTGACCTCGAGGTCCTCGATCCAGGTGCTGTGCTCGGCGATGAGGCGGAGGCTCCACTCGATCCATTCGGTCGCCTGGTCCAGGTCTTCAGGCAACAGCCCTGCGCCGAGGAGTGCTGCCTCGGCTCGTCTCAATGGCTCGGCCACGGGGGAGAGGGCCGCGGGCGAGGCGGGCTCCCGGCGCGAAGCCACCAGTGCCGCGTGCGCCTCGGCGAGATACTCCGCCGTCGGGTGATCGGGGGCGAGCGCCTGGAGCCGCTCCCTGGCCAGCGCCAGCGCGGTCTCGAGGGCGCGCCAGATGCGTCCGTCGTACACCGGCTCGTCGATCTGGCCGAGGCATGCCTGCCTGAGCGCGATGAGGTGGCCGGCGAGGTTGCCGCTGTCCACGGTGGAGACGTAGCCCGGCTCCAGCACGCTCAGGGTATGGAGATCGTACCAGTTGTAGAAGTGGCCGTGGAGGCGGCGCATCCGCTCCAGGGTGCGGAAGGCCAGCTCCAGCCGGCGGGCCAGGTCGTCGAGGGTGATGAACCCGAGGTCCCAGGCGCTCACCGTCGCCAGGAGCTGGAGGCCCATGTTGGTGGGCGAGGTGCGCATCGCTACCACCGGCTGGGGATCTTCCTGGAAGTTGTCGGGCGCGAGCCAATTGGTTTCCGCGGTGACGAAGCGGTCGAAGAAGCGCCAGTGCAGCAGCGCGTAGCGGAGCGCCCGCCGCCGGCTCTCGGGAGGCATCCGGTGCTCCCGGCGTACCGCCGGCGCGTTGAGCGCCTGCGCCACCGCGGGCGAGAGCATCCAGGCCACGATCAGCGGCAGGACCGCCACCGCGAGCTGCCAGGCCGGGGCGGCCTCCGGCTCGGCCAGCGCGCGCCAGACGACCGCCGCAAGAATGAAAGCGGAGAGCAGCACCGCCGGCCACATGTTGCGCCAGGCTATGCGGGAGGAGCCCGACATGCCGCGCTCGGTCCGGGACGCGGTCTGCCACTCGAGCAGGTGGCGCCGGGACACTCCCATGCGCCACAGGGTGCGGACGATCGCGTCGGCCGAGACCCAGGCCTGGTGGGGAAGGAACACCACCGCGAGCGCGATCTGCTGGATGCTGGTTACCGCGTCCCGGCCCACCGCGCTGTAGTACGCGCGCCAGGACTTGTCGAGCGGCGGCCGGACCAGGGCGAGCAGGAGCGACACGATCCAGGGCGCGGCGATGGCGCCCAGTCCGAGGAAGGTCCAGCGGACCGGCGAGCCGGGAAGCAGCAGCCACCCGCCGGCCAGGAAAACGAGCTGGGCCAGCTCGAGGGTGCTCCGGCGGAGGTTGTCGATGATCTTCCAGCGGGACAGGAGCGACAATCGGTTGGGCTCGGGGCCGTCGGGGCCGGGCACCCGAGAGGTGAGCCAGGGCAGGAGCTGCCAGTCGCCCCGGATCCAGCGGTGCTTGCGGCGGGTGTAGGTCAGATAGCGCGCCGGGTAATCGTCGTAGACGATCACGTCGGTGGCCAGGCCGGCCCGGGCGTAGTTCCCCTCGATCAGGTCGTGGGACAGCAGGGTGTTCTCGGGGAAGCGTCCGTGGGTGGCCCGCTCGAAGGCTTCGACGTCGTAGACTCCCTTGCCGGTGAAGCTCCCCTCGCCATAAAGGTCCTGATACACGTCGGACACCGCCGTGGTGTAGGGATCCACGCCGGGGTGCCCCGAATGAATCGAGGCGAAGATGGAGCGGTGCGCGCTGGGGAGCGACACGCCGACCCGGGGCTGGAGCACCCCGTATCCGCGGCCCACCCGGCCCAGCGCCGGATCGTACTCGGCGCGGTTGAGCGGGTGAGCGAGCGCGCCGACCAGAAGCGGCGCCGCGTCGGGTGGTAGCACCGTGTCGGAGTCGAGGGTGATCACGTAGCGGACGCTCTTGATCGGCTCGGTGTCGCCCACGATCACCGAGAAGGCACCCTCCCCGTGCCCCAGCACGAACCGGTTGAACTCCGCCAGCTTGCCCCGCTTGCGCTCCCAGCCCATCCAGACGTCCTCGCGCGGGTTCCAGCGGCGCGGCCGGTGGAAGAGATAGAAGGCATCTCGCTTGCCTTCGGCGTAGCGGGCGTTGAGCGCTTCCACTCCCTCGACCGCGGCCGCGATGATCGCTGCGTCGTCCTCCCGGGTCTCGGTGGGCGAGTCGGTGAAGTCGCTCAGCACCGCGAAATGCAGATGCGCCTCGCGGTTGGCCAGGAACTGGACCTCCAGGTTTTCCAGCGCCTCATGGACCGCCTCGACGCTGCCGAACAGGGTGGGGACGACCACGGCGGTGCGGAACTCGGGAGGCACCCCGTGCTCGTGCAGGTCCAGCTTGGGCAGGGTGCGGGGCGGGAGGAACGCGGTGACCAACTGGTTCACCAGGCTCACGGCGATATCGTTGGCTAGGATCAGGCCCAGCAGCACCACGGCGATCCAGGCCGCCTGGGCCTCGGACCCGCCGAGCCACAGCACCGCGCCTAGCGCCGCGGCGGTGGCCAGGAGCATGCCGCCCACGAACACCAGGCTGGGATGGCGCCGCACCCACCGGTCCACCGCTTCTCCGGGAGAGGGACGGTATCCAACCGCCCGCTCCAGCTCGGCCAGACCCTGGTCGATCAGGTAGTAGCCGACGTGGGAGCGGCGGGGGTCTTCCGGTCTCTCTGCCAGGCTTGCGCCGGCGAGATCGATGGCGCGGCGGGCCACCGCCTCCTCCGACCGGTGGGTGCGCTTGGCTATGCGCTCGACCGAGTGGCGGTAGCGGTCGCGGGTGGCAAAGGTCATCCGGGGGTAGAAGCCGGAGGGGTCCTGGCGCAGAGCCGCCTCGATCCGGCTCTGATTCTCCACGAAGAGGCGCCACTCCATCCGGGCGATGGTGCGGAGGCTGGTGATGCTGTTGGCCATCACCAGTTGGGTGAGGGCGAGCCGCTGGGTGGCCCGGGCGGTGGCCTCCTCGGCGCTCAAGGCTTCGTCGGCGATCCACTGCTCCAGCCGCACCACGGCCGGGAGGGCGCCGCCTTCGAGCCGGAGCTGGTGGAGGAAGCGGGAGACGAACGTCGGGGTGAGCGGGGGCGGAGTGGAGGCGAAGCGGTCGAGGGCGGCGTCGAGCTCGGCCTCTCCTTCCTTGCCCGCGCTCGCGATCCTGGCCGCCTCGGCGTCGGC
This sequence comes from Gemmatimonadales bacterium, assembly GCA_050733075.1. GTDB lineage: Bacteria > Gemmatimonadota > Gemmatimonadetes > Gemmatimonadales > GWC2-71-9 > CAVVWJ01. The sequence goes on along the minus strand of JBOHSD010000007.1, from coordinate 21,711 downwards.
CGCATCCAGCTCGTCCAGCCGGGTCACGGTGCGGAGTGCCATGCGCCGGACGTTCTCGATCAGACCCAGGCGGAGCATCGCCGGCACCGCCCAGAGCTCGCCGATGGTCAGGGGAGAGACCTGCTGGAAGGCGGCGACGAAGTTGGTGACGTTGTCGAGGTCTATGCGCCCTTCGCTGTGCGAGATCAGCGTGATGGCCAGCTCATAGACTCTGGGGTAGCCGGCAAGGGGGCCGGTGGACAGCTCGGGCAGCTCCCGGTAGTAGCGGCGCGGCAGGCTCTCCCGCACCTCGCCGATGTGCTCCTGCACCACGTAGTAGTTGTCGAGGAGCCACTCGCCGGCCGGCCCCACGTCCGCGGTCCGGTCGGCGGCGGTGAGCCGGCGGTGCGCGTCTTCCAGGATGGTCCGGGTGCCGTTGAGGCGGGCCAGGAGCGGGGTCCTTCGCCGGGCGCGCCTGCCGGTTGCGATCCGCTGGCCGGCGGCGACTTCCTGGGCCCGCTCGGCCAGCCGTTCGACGCCGAGCAGCTCACCCCGGATGGGGCCGGCCAGACGGTCCGCGCGGGTGTCGCTGCGGATCCGGGGCATGAGGAAGGTGAAGGACCGGCGGGGGCTCAGCGTGGGGATGGCCGACCTCGGGCTAGGCACGGGGATAAAGCTATGGTGGAGACCCGATCTCTGGGTCGAGAATCAGACAGTATAACGATAGCTCATGGACTCTGCTTCAAGCATAGATCTCTGCTTCGTGGTGAGAAAACCTCTGGAGCCTTGTTGCAGGGATGGGGAGACAACAGAAAGGCGACCCGCACACCTTCAACCCGGCAGACCGATGACCCAGTCCTCCACTCCCCTCCTCGTTCCGGCCCTCGGCATCGGCTTCGTCGCCGGCCTGCGGTCGTTCACGGCTCCAGCCGCGGTGAGCTGGGCCGCGCACCTGGGCTGGCTGAACCTGGATGGCTCACCGCTCGGGTTCATGGGATCGCCGGCGGCGGTGGCCATCTTCTCGATTCTCGCGGTGGCCGAGTACGTGGCGGACAAACTGCCCCGGACGCCGAATCGAACCACGCCGGGGCCGTTAATAGGCCGGATCGTCATGGGCGGACTGTCCGGCGCCTGCATCGGCGTATCGGCCGGTCAACTACTGGTGGCAGGGATGGTACTGGGCGGAATCGGTGGGGTGATCGGCGCCTTCGTTGGTTACGAGGCTCGCCGAAGGCTGGTTCGCGGGCTGAAGGTCAAGGACGTGGTCATCGCGGTTGGGGAAGACCTGGTTGCCATAGGCCTGGCGTATTTTCTCGTCTTCTTTCGCGCTTCATAACGCCCCGTGTCTTCCCTTAACGTGGTTCACCGAGCAGGCTGGCCACCCTCTCCTTGGCTCGCGCGACGCTGGGACGCAGCTCGGGATCGCAGCCGCTCCAGAGCTGGATGAAGCGACTGTAGTGGTCCACTGCCTGTTGGCGGTCTCCCAGCCGCTCGTGGAGCTCGGCCTGTCGCAGGTGAGTCGGCGCAAGGTAGGCCACCTCGTTGGGCGTTCCCTGGAACCCGTTGCTGAACCACTGGAGCGCCTCTCGATCGCGGCCCAGCTGGTAGAGCAGCTCCGCCCGCAGGTATCGCGCTCCCTCTTCAGCGAAAAAGGGGTCGACCAGTAGCTCGGACGGCACCTCGCCCCGCACCGGCTCCAGCAGTTCGAGCGCCTCCGCTGCACGTCCCCGGCGCCATTCGACTTCCGCCCGTATGGTTCGGGCCAGATCGCGGACCAGGGCCGCTGCTTCGGCCGGGTGGTCGCTCTCCTCCAGCTCGGCGGCGTGTCGGAGGGCCTGCGCCTGGTCTTCCAGTCGAGAGCTCAGGAGTCCTAGGAGATAGAGTCGAAGCTGGGGCTGTAAGGTGGAGGCGAGCCCCGGCGTTGCCTCCGGAGCCTCGGCCTGGGGGTTCCAGGTCTCCAGCTCGGCGCGAAGGGCAACCAGCTCAGAGTCCGGAATCGCGAGAAACGGCCAGGTAGCGCTCAGGGCTCGCATCCGTTTGGCCGAGGGGAGGGAACGTTCGGCCAGCGCGAAGGCGGCCTTCGCCGCCCTCCACTTGCCCTGGGCCAGCTCGAGCTCCGCGAGGACCTGCTGCACCTGCACCCGAGCCGCTCGGGGCCGGGGCGAGGCGAGAGCCGCCCGGGCGAACTCCTCCGCTGCGGGGAAGTCATTGAGATACAGCGCGATCAACTTGGGCGCGAAGAGGGATCCGGAGGTCTGCCGCCTGATTTCCTCGTGGAGTCGCGCTCGCGCAGCCGAGTCGCGGTGCACGATCGCCATCACGGCGCGGTGCACCATCGGTAGCTTGTCGGGAGCGAACTTCCGTCTGAGGAGGGAGTCCGCCTTGGTATAGTCGTCCTCGCGCACGGCGAGGTCCCACATCGGTCATATGGGGCAGAGAAAGCCGGGATCGAGCGCGAGTACGCGATCGAACGGTTCTCTGGCCTCCGAGATGGGCCGCCCGCGGGGTGCATTGTACTGGAAGTAGAGAGCCGCCAGCTGGAACTCCGCCTCGAGGTCGTCCGGGTAGTCGCGCAAAATGGCGCGGTACTGCTGTTCCGCCTCGTCCGCCGCGCCGCGCTGGAAGGTGGCAAACGCAGAGAGAAGGCGGCGGTCCCGGTCCTCCAGGCGGCTACCCAGAGCGAGCGCGCGCTGCGTCGCCAGCCCGGAGATTCCCGGCCGCTGGGCCCACCCGGCGGCCACGCCGAGGCGATAGTAGGCCAATGCGAAGGTGCTGTCCTGGGCAATGGCGCGCTGGAAACCGGCGATGGCCGAATCGAACTCACCTTCGCCGCCACGAAGATTCTGCTCCCCGTCGAGATAGTGTTTCAGCGCGCCCAGAGAGTTGGTGGTTAACGCGGCGCTCTGCATCAGCCTGGAGCCCAGGCCACGGCCCTGGCCGGCCAGCAGGTCTGCCGACAAGCGATCCACCAGCTGAAAGAGCTGCGTGGTATCTCCTTCGGCGGTGGCCCGTGCCAGCGTCCCTTGTGAGGTGTCGGCCCCGCTGTAGAGGTCCGCCTGAATCCGGAGTCGACCTCCGACCGCGTGCACGCTGCCAAGAACGTAGAGGCCGGCACCGAGGCGCCTGGCCAGCGCTCGAGCTCCCACCGCTTCGGCCGGGCGCATTCCGGTCTTCGACCTCGCCGCCAGCACCGCGCCCGGATCGATGGTGCGCAGACCGCCAGCGCCGTTGAGGTTGCGGCTCAGGAGGTCCACCATGCCATCCGAGAGATAGGCGATATTCGAGCCCGAGGTCGAGAAGGGGAGCACGGCGAGGCGCTCGAGCGAGACGGCGGGCGCCGGAGCCGCCAGCCACCTCCGAGTCAGCCAGACTCCGCCGATGATGAGGAGCGAGCTCAGGGCCAGGAGGACCGCGTTACGGCGGGATATCGTGGGCGCCCGTGGTCTCGCGATAATGCGGGTTTCGATGGGGCCAGCCGCCTCGCCCGCCCGTCCTCCCGCCCGCCGATCCTCCAGCGCCCGGCTGAATTCGGCCGCGGTGGGGAATCGGTCGGCCGGTGCCCGCGCCAGCGCGCGGCCGATCGCGCGGTCGACGCCTTCCGGCACCGCCTCGCGGGTGGTCCGCAGCGACGGAATCGGCGCGCTGAACCGCCGGGCCAGGATGGCCTGCGCCGTGGGGCCGGTGAAGGGCGGCTCGCCGGCCAGCATCTCGTAGAGCACACACCCGACCGCATAGAGATCGCTCCGGCCGTCGACTGCCCGCTCACCGGCAGCCTGCTCGGGACTCATGTATGCCGGCGTGCCCAGCGCCATTCCGGTCTGGGTGAGCCGCTCGGCGGCGGCATCTATCGCGCGGGCTACGCCGAAGTCGGCTACCACCGCCTCGTCCCCAGCCAGCAGGATGTTCTCCGGCTTGATGTCCCGGTGGACGACCCCGCGCCCGTGGGCGTACGAGAGCGCGGCCAGCACGTTGCAGGTTATACGGATGGCATCATCGAGCGGGAGCTGCCGCTCCAGCGCAAGGCGAGCCCGCAGCGATTGGCCCTCGACGTAGGGCATCGCGTACCAGAGCTGGCCGTCGGCATCGCCGGAATCGAAGACCGGCAGGATGTGGGGATGCTGAAGCCGGGCGGTGAGCTTGATCTCCCGGAGGAACCGCTCCGGGCCCAGGGTGGCGGCCAGCTCGGGGTAAAGGACCTTGAGCGCGACGGGACGGTCGTGCCTGAGATCCTGGGCGAGGTGTACCGTGGCCATCCCACCGCGGCCGAGCTCGCGCCGAAGCGAGTAGCGAGCGGCCAGGGAGGCCTGGAGACGGCTGAGTCGATCGTTAGCGGTCATCGGGGAACCGGAGGTACCGGAACATACGGTGAGGACAGGAGCCAGTCCACCGCCGCCATTATTGACGGAGCCCGGGTCAACCCCTAACGTAGGATCACTAGCCTGAGAGCACACCCGGCGAAAGCCGGGGCCGCAAAGCCACGGGTCCTCGCTTCCCCCACGCCACCGCCAAGACGTCAGAGGGACTACCAAGATCGCCGAGCTGCTCTGGCTAGCTCGGTGTTGGCACAGCTATGGGCTATGGGCTATTGGCTATTGGTCATTGGCTCTTCCGTAAAACAATCCACGCTCAGTCATCACTGAGGAGGTCGTCGGTTCCAAAGACCAAGCCAATAGCCAATAGCCAATAGCCAATAGCCAATAGCTGTTGAGACATCCACGCATTCTGTGAGGTGAGGTATGGAAGCACGTGTCACCGCCTACTCCCAGAGCCACCGGCTGAGGGAGCGGATGGAGCAGGCCGAGGTGCGGCACGGCCAGGAGATCAGGGCCGACTTGCCGGGCGTCAGAGTGAGCGCCATGGGCCGAAACTGGTTCACCGGGAAGCTGAACGGTAAGGCGGAAGTCTTTTTCTGCACCATGGGCCCCATCCAGGTGCGGGAGAGGACCACCCCGGGCGACGGAGGCCCACTGCCCGAGCACGTCGTGGTCCAGGGGCTGGAAGTTTCGGGCGACGGGACCTACGATCTGGTCGATGTTATGGTTCAGTCCAACGGCGATCTGAGGGTCATCATGGACGGCGCGTCGCGGGCGGTGCCGGTGGCGACGCCAGCGCTGAGCCGGAGCGATCCGATGTTCGTCTGAACGCTGGGTGGCTATGGGCTATTGGCCATTGGCTATGGGCCGCTCTGAGAGTTGTGGCTCTCCGCTGAGCTCGAGGAGATTTGTTGGTCCACGGCGTAGCCAATAGCCAATAGCCCATAGCCAATAGCCTATAGCGTTCCCATGACCGCTGACCTGCCCCCCGTTCTCCTGCTCGTCGCCGCCGGCCTCCTCGGCCTGGTCCTCATCCCCTTCGGCCTACCCGGCCTCTGGGTCATCCTGCTCGGCATACTGGGGTACGGCTGGCTCACCGACTTCCAGACCCTGAGCATGTGGTTCCTCGGGCTCATGATCGGGCTGGCGATCCTGGGCGAGGTGTTCGAGGCCTGGATCGGGTTCGGCTACGCGAAGAAATACGGCGGCTCGAGCCGAGCCGGCTGGGGCGCCCTGGTGGGAGGGCTGGTCGGGGCCATCGTGGGGGTGCCCATACCGATCGTCGGGTCGGTGGTGGGTGGGTTCGTGGGGGCGTTCGTGGGAGCGGCGCTGTTCGAGTACACCCGCGGGCGGCGCTTTCAAGGCTCGGCGAAGGCGGGATGGGGAGCGGTGCTCGGCCGGGCGGCCGCGGCGGCGGTGAAGACGGGTGTGGGGGTGGTGATGGTGGTTTGGGCCCTGTTCGTGGCCTTGCGGGCGTGATTTAGGCAGCCGGCGGGCCCCGTCTTGACACACCAAGCCCAGGGTTTATAGTGCGGTGTCTGCCTCAGAAGCCATGAAGCCCCGTGCGCATTCGTTGGTCGCCCAGGCGCGGGGTGGAGCCAATCGCGAAACCGGCTGAGCAAGGTCCTGCTCCGCCGGTTTTGGCTTTTTCCACACCCAGCCGGCCCGCTGGGCCGGCTGGTCGAGCTGCCAGGAAAGGAGCGAGGGTGCAGCTCGTCGCTGATACCTCTTGAAAACGTTTAGACCGGAGGAAGCGATGTACGCGACTATTCGGCGGTACACGCCCAGAACGGGCGCCACCCAGGAAGCCATCGAAGACCTCAGGCACCGGATCGAGGAAAACTTTCTCCCCCTGGTCCAGGATATCCGGGGCTTTCACAGCTACGGCGTGCTGAAGGCGAATAACAAGGAGCTCGTCTCCATCAGCGTCTTCGAGGACAGGAACGGAGCGACCGAGTCCACCCGCAAGGCCGCGGAGTTCGTCCAGAAAGACCCCCTGAAGGATCAGCTCGGCAAGCCCGAGGTCATCGAGGGCGAGCTGATGGTGCTGAAGGAGGCAGGGGTCGGGGTCCGCTAGTCTCACCCTACGCGACAGAGGCATTGGGAGCCGGACAGTTCGTCCGGCTCTCCTGCCATCCGCTGCCTCAATGCTGCATTTCGGTCTCCGCGACCGGTATCATAATGTGGGCGTAGGGCGTCCCCTTCCACATCTGAAACGGCCCGCCGGTCCGATGGTCAGTCTGGACGGCCGCGATCCTGCTGGGATCGGCGGGAAGCAGCATCACGTGGGGACCGGTGACGACCCACTCGTTGTTCGCGGTGGATCCCTCGGCGTAGGGATCGGTGTTGCTGGCGCCCTGGTCGCCGTGGAGCATGTACGCCAGCCCGAGAGACTTGTTCTTGGGTTTCGTCTTGCTCAGATACCCCTCGCCCCACGCCATCGTCATCGAGTCGCCGCACATCGGGGCCGCCTGGGCCGCGTTGGTGTACCCGCCGGGGGGCGGGGGTGCGAGCGGAAGACAGGTCCAGCCGTTGCTGCCCTTGCGGATCAGGGTGCCGGGAGCCTTGAGTGAATCGTTCCAGTCAAGGACCGTGGCGTTCGCCGCGATGGTCGGCGGGCCGGCGCTCGAAAACGTCTGGATCTTCCATTCGGTCGTTCCCACCTCTGCCGTGGTGGCTGCCGGCTGGGCCGAATCGGCCCGGCTCACTTCCGCCGTTCTGGGTTGGCAGGCGGCCAGGAGCAGAAAGGCGGCGCGGGAAGAAGGAAGCGTTGCACGAGGGGCCTCCTTGAGGGTCTGAAGTTGCGGTGCACGCGCTGACGGGGGAACGCCACTTGGTGGCGCCTATCAGTTTGTGTTCCGGAACGCTCCGCCGCAAGAACGGGCGGATCACCCGGGGCCCGTCATCGCGAGCGGGCATCGTGCAGTCATCGCGAGCGGGCCCTTCGGCTGAGGTAGCAAGGCCTCAGGGCAGGCTCCGCCCGTGTGGCGATCCAGCAGGAGTTTTTGGTGTCACCGACCTCACTCCCGGAGGGACGGGCGGACAGGCGGTCGGACGGGCGGTTCAACGCCTCGGATTCTCTGCCTGCCCGCCTGACCGCCTGACCGCCTGACCGACTGTAAATGCCGTGGATCTGACGTACCGCACCGATCTCCGCGAACTGAACAGCCTGCCGCACTGAGTTCCGCACCGGGCTGCACGGTCTCCGGGCCGATCTGCTCCGCTGGATGTTCGGGTTCTTGGTCACCACCCTGCTCACCCTGGCCGGCCTGATGATCGCCCTCGGCGGTCCGTAAAGCTCCCGCTCTGATCCCCGCCGAACGCCCGCCCGCCGGCCTTCGGCAATGAAAGCCCACTGCGCCTAGCGAATAGCCAATAGCTAGTGAACCTGCACCGTCGTCCGCATCCACGGATGCAGGCAGCACATGAAGCGCTGGGTGGCCGCCGGGCCGAGTTCGGCCTCGTCGGTGTGGCCGGGCGGGACGAAATCGCCCGGTGCCAGCGTGAGACACTCCGGCGCGGGCACCGGGTTCCCCGATAGCTGATTGAGGATCGGAACGATCCCGCCGCCGTATGCCTGTACCGGGGTGAACGTGTGGGCCTCGCCGCCGCGGTTGATGGCCAGCAGCGTTTGACCCTCGCGCGCGGCCATCCGGGGCGGCGCGTTCACCCACGAGCCCGCCTTCTGGTGCCTGGTGAGCTGTTCGATGAACCTGGCGAAGGTCACCCCGCCTCGACGCACGCACGTGCCGGGCCCGATGGCGGCGTTGAAGGTGGCGGGGTCGCACGCGTCCATCATGGTCACCCGCCGCACGGGGAGACTTGCGTTGGCGTTCGGACCCGATATGTCCGACGTCCCGGCGGAGGGGTGCGTCGGCGGATTGGGGTCCCCGCAACCCAAAAGGAGCGCGGAGGCACCGGCCAGGGCCGCATTCAGAGTGAGTCGAGCGTACATGGCGACTCCTGTGAGGAGGGTGATTCAAGATGGGGGGTGGGTTGCCTGCTCGCTATGAGCTATGAGCTATTGGCTGCGCCGGTGACTTTCCCGAAAGACGACTTCGTTATCGGTCCTAAGGGTGCGACCATCAGCCCATAACCCATAGCTACCTTTCATAGTCTTCTTCTCAGCGATCCGCCACCATGGACCTGCGCCGACGATTCCAACCAAACACAGCCCTTGCCACCCACCGGTGGACCGTGCGGCTCGCCGCCGAGTTCGGGCATGCCGATATAACTCCAGAGCTACGGGCGCTGGTGGGCGAGTCCGGGGTGCAGACCGGGGTGCTCACGGTCCAGATGCTCGGCTCGACCGGGGCGATCACCACCATCGAGTACGAGTCCGGGGCGCTGAGCGATCTCCGGCGGGCGCTGGACCTGATCGCTCCGGTGGACGCCGACTACGCCCACAACGCCCGCTGGGGCGACGGGAACGGGTTCTCTCACGTCCGCTCGGCGCTGCTCAAGACCAGCCTGTCGTTGCCGGTGGTGGAGGGGGAGGTGGCGGTAGGGACCTGGCAGCAGGTGGTGGCGCTCAACCTGGACAATCGGGAGCGGATGCGGGAGCTGATCGCGGTGCTGGTCGGCTCAGCGTAGCGTATAAGTCATTGCGAGAGCCTGCCCTGAGCAGCGCGAAGGGGCGCGTAGCGCCCGAAGCAATCCCGCCGCAGGACCGCTCTATTAGGCCGAGGTTGGGGGCAGTGCTCGGCCGGGCAGCGGCGGCTTCGTCAGGCTGTCTTCAACCACGTGCAACGTCTCGGCGGGGCGTCCGGCGGGGCCGTGCCGGCGCTCGCGCTCAATCAGGGAATCGTCTTTCATGGCGAGCGGGTCCCAATCTGGAATCAGCAGAAGGGAATCTTCCGGCCGAGAATCCTGCGCGATCCGGGCGCGGCGCTCACCATTCAGACATCGTTCGATAGCCCGTACGACGATCGCATGGACCCGGCGGACGATCGGCTCGTCTATCGCTATCGTGGCACCGATCCGGGCTCGCCGGTACGAGGCGGGGCTGGGCGAGCTGGAGGCGGAGCCGAACCCGGCGGTGGTGGCCCTGGCCGACCGGCTGCGGGTGGCGCCGGCGGACCCAGTCTCGTTCCCGGCTCCCGCGAGGCGCCGTATCTCCATCACGGTCCAGCCGATTACCAGGATGGGCTCGATGCCCGACGACTACCTGGCCGACGGTCTGGTCCAGGAGATCAGCCATGGGCTGGCCGGGCTCGAGGGAGTTCGGGTGATGTCGCCCGAGCGGTTCGATCAGGCCGGGCCGAGTGCGATACTGGAGGGGACCATCCGGCAGATCGGCGATCGCATCCGGCTGATTGTCAGGCTGGTCGATTGCGCCGATGGATCGTACCTCTGGTCGAGCCGGTACGACCGGCTGGTGGACGACGGGTTCGCGGTTCAGGAGGAGCTGAGCCGGACCATTGTCGAGGACCTGAAGACGCTGTCATTCTGATCTACCTGCCACCCTGTCCGGCCAGCGGACTCCGTACCTCCCCGCACATTTGCGCGTACGCCTACTCCTCTTCGCGGCCGCCCAGGGCTGAATGGTCGACTTATCCGGAAACGCCGGGACGGATTGAAACCAAACAAGGCCGCTCTGAACGAAATCTGGGTGGAACCGCAACGCAGATCTGAGGGCTAGCGTAACCCGCTGGATTGCTTCGGTCGCTTTGCTCCCCCTCGCTCGATGGCTCGGGGCAGGCTCTCGCAATGACTCCTGGGAGCCGGAGAGGTTTGGCTAACCCCGGCAGCGGAGCGTATGCTTGAAGCATGACTTCCTCGCTGCATGGAACCGGCCTCCTCCTGGCCGGCGACATCGGTGGGACCAAGACCGCTCTCGCCGTCTACTCCGCCGACCGCGGGCCCTGCCGCCCGCTGGCCGAGTGCGAGCTTCCCAGCGCCAAATACGCCTCACTCGGCGTCATGGTCCGCGAATTCCTGACCGGCACCGGGCTCGCCATCGAGCGGGCCTCGTTCGCCGTGGCCGGGCCCGTGATCGCGGGCTCGTCCCGGGTCACCAACCTGTCCTGGCGTCTGGATGAGACCGACCTCGCCCGTGAGCTGAAGCTCGAATCGGTCCACCTGCTCAACGATCTCGAGGCGATTGGCGGCGCGGTGGCCACACTCGGCCGGTCCGATCTCCATCCGCTCAACTCCGGCGAGCCGGTGGCCGGCGCCGCCCGGGCGGTGATCGCCCCCGGCACCGGACTGGGCGAAGCCTTCCTTCTATGGGACGGCGGCCGCTACCGCGCCTTCCCCTCCGAGGGCGGGCACGCGAGCTTCGCTCCCTCGAGCGAGCTCGAGGCGGGGCTGCTGACTTATCTCATGCCCCGCTACCGCCACGTTAGCGTGGAACGAGTCTGCTCCGGGCCCGGACTGATCAACATCTACCAGTACCTGCGCGACTCCGGTCACGCGCCCGAGTCGGCCGGGCTGGCCCGCGCGCTCCCTGCGGTCGAGTACGGCCCGCGGCTCATCTCCGAGGCGGCGCTCCGGCCGGATCCCGACCCCCTCAGTCGCGCCGCTCTCGACCTCTTCGTCTCCATCCTGGGATCCGAGGCCGGCAACCTGGCCCTGAAGGTCTTGAGTCTCGGCGGTGTCTATCTGGCGGGAGGCATCCCGCCCCGAATTCTCCCCGCGCTGGAGGACGGCCGCTTCCTACGAGCGTTCACCGCCAAGGGCCGCATGAGCGAGCTGCTCTCACGAGTGCCAGTCTATGTAGTGGCACTCCGCGCCGCCCTCCTCGGCGCCGCCCTCACCGGCCTGGACCTCATGGCCACCACTCCGGCGGATTGAGAGCGCGACGATGCAGCTCGGCATGATCGGCTTGGGACGGATGGGCGGCAATATGGTGCGCCGGCTGATGCGCGCGGGACACCAGTGCGTCGTCTACGACGTCAATGCTCCCGTGGTGCAGGCGCTGGCCGGCGAGGGGGCGACCGGGGCCGACTCGCTCAAGAGCTTCGTGCAGGCGCTGAAATCCCCGCGAGCGGTGTGGCTGATGGTGCCCGCCGCGCTGGTGGACCAGACCCTCTCGGAGCTGGCGCCCCTCCTGGCCTCGGGCGACACCGTGATCGACGGGGGCAACTCCTACTATCACGACGACATCCGCCGGGCCGCGGAACTGAAGGCCAGGGGTATTCATTACCTGGATGTGGGGACCAGCGGCGGGGTGTTTGGCTTGGAGCGCGGGTATTGTCTGATGATCGGCGGCGAGCGCCCGGCGGTCGAGCGGCTGGAACCGGTGTTCGCGGCGCTCGCTCCCGGAGTGGGCGCCGCCCCGAGAACTCCCGGGTGGAAGTCCGAGGGGACCACGGCGGAGCGCGGATATCTCCACTGCGGCCCCGCCGGCGCCGGACACTTCGTGAAAATGGTGCACAACGGGATCGAGTACGGCATCATGGCGGCCTACGCCGAAGGGCTCAACATCCTGCATCACGCCGGCGTCGGGCTTCACACTCGACAGGCCGATGCCGAGACCACACCGCTCCGCCATCCCGATCACTACCGGTACGAGCTGGATCTTCCGGCGATCACCGAGCTCTGGCGACGGGGCAGCGTGATCAGCTCCTGGCTGCTCGATCTCACCGCGCGGGCCCTGCGCGAAAACCCCGATCTCTCGAGCTTCGCCGGACGGGTGTCCGACTCGGGCGAGGGGCGCTGGACCATCGCCGCCGCGGTGGATGAATCGGTGCCCGTTCCGGTGTTGAGCGCTGCGCTGTTTCAGCGGTTCAGTTCCCGGGGCGAGGCAGACTTCGCCGACAAGCTCCTCTCCGCGCTCCGCTACCAGTTCGGCGGACACCAGGAAAAGGAGCCCAGCTAGTGTACCGTGTCACGGCAGCCCCAGTGGTGGGGAGCAGACGACCCGGGCGTGGGTTCGACGGCAGGTTCCCAGGGGAGTGGTGGAGTGGCTGTCGCGGAGCCTGCCGGAGAGCCCATGTCCGGGGCGACTGCGCGGCGGGGAAGGGAATCGCGTCCGCCCCACCCCGATCGGCCAGCGGCCCTGGACCGAGCCCCTCCGGCTTCGAGTGTCAGACTTCCCCCTGCCGCAACCCCTTACACTCAGCCTCCGGGGCTCAGTCCAGGTTCCGCTGGCCGCCACCCCTTTCTCGGAAGACCGCGGCGGGGAAGGGACTACTACACTAGGAAGATCAGGATGCAACCGCCTTCCGACGCGCTCGTCGTCTTCGGGGTCACCGGCGACCTCGCCTTCAAGCAGATCTTCCCCGCTCTGCAGGCCATGGTCCGCCACCGGAACCTAAACGTTCCGGTGCTGGGCGTCGCCCGCGCCAACTACAACCTGGACCAGCTCCGGGCCCGCGCCCGCGACAGCGTGGAGCAACACGGCGGGCTCGACCCCGCGGCGTTCCAGAAGCTGTGCGGCCTGCTCCGGTTCGTGGGCGGTGACTACGAAGACCCGGCTACCTACGATGCGCTCAAGGAGGCGCTGGCCGGCCGGCAACGGCCGCTCTACTACCTGGCGATCCCGCCCAGCCTGTTCCCCACCGTGGTCTCCGGTCTCGCCCGGGTTGGGATCGTCAGCAACGCCCGCGTCGTGGTGGAGAAGCCCTTCGGCCGCGACCTCGCCTCCGCCCAGGCGCTCAACGCCATGCTGCACCAGTTCCTGCCCGAGTCCGCCGTCTTCCGGATCGATCACTACCTCGGCAAGGAGCCGGTGCAGAACCTGCTCTATTACCGCTTCGCCAACAGCTTCCTGGAGCCGATCTGGAACCGCAACTACGTCGAGCGAGTCCAGATCACCATGGCCGAGCGCTTCGGCGTAGAGGGGCGAGGCAAATTCTACGAGGAGGCCGGCGCCATCCGCGACGTGGTGCAGAACCATCTGGTCCAGGTGGCGAGCCTCCTGGCGATGGAGGCACCGTCCGCTCGGGGCACCGAGTCGGTCCGGGACGAGAAGACCCAGGCGTTCCGCTCCATGCGCCCGCTGGAGCCGGGCGACGTGGTGCGGGGCCAGTTCCGCGGCTACCGCAAGGAAGAAGGCGTGGCGCACGATTCCGAGGTGGAGACCTTTGCCGCGGTGCGGCTCCAGATCGACTCCTGGCGTTGGGCCGGCGTTCCCTTCTACATCCGGGCGGGGAAGTGCCTGCCGGTGACCGCGACCGAGGTGCTGGTCGAACTCAAGCGGCCCCCGGTCGCACTCTTCCCCGACTGCGTCGCGGCGCCCCCTAACCGCTTTCGTTTCCGGCTCAGTCCCCAGGTCGTGCTCTCGCTCGGCGCGCGCGCCAAGCTTCCCGGCGAGGCGATGCGGGGCGAAGACGTCGAGCTGATCGCCTGCCACGACGTGAAGGACGAGATGGCGCCCTACGAGCGGCTCCTGGGCGACGCGATGCGGGGCGACCAGATGCTCTTTGCCCGGGAAGACTCGGTGGAAGAGGCCTGGCGCGTGGTGGAACCGGTCCTCGGCAACGCGACGCCGCTCTACCAGTACGACAGCGGAACCTGGGGACCCGCCGAGGCCGATCGATTGCTCCAGAACGGAGCGGGCTGGTTCAACCCGGAGCAAGATTGGGCGTGTGGGTGAGGAGGGGGCGGCGTGCCGGGGACCCGTAAGAGCTCCGGTGGTGCCCCGGGCTCCGACCGACGAGTGCTACAGCGACCGGAGGAGCCCACGACAGTCGCGAAAAGTGACGAAGGTTCGTCTTGATGAGTGAGATCGTGTTTCTGTTCGATGTCGACAACACCCTGCTCGACAACGACCGGGTCATCGCCGACCTCCGCCGCTACCTGACCCGCGCGATCGGCGCCGCGTCCGCGGAACACTACTTCAGGATCTTCGAGCAGCTGCGGGAAGAGCTGGGCTACGCCGACTACCTGGGTGCCTTGCAGCGCTACCGGGTGGCGTATCCCCGGGATCCCTGCCTGCTCGCCATCTCCTCCTATCTGGTGAACTATCCCTTCGCCAATCGCCTCTTCCCCAGCTCGCTCGATGTGGTGGAGCGGTTCGCGGAGTTCGGTCCGACCGTCATCCTCACCGACGGCGACGTGGTGTTCCAGCCCCGTAAGATCGAGCGCTCCGGACTCGATGCTGCGGTCGGGGGCCGGGTCCTGGTCTACATTCACAAGGAGCACGAGCTGGACGACGTCGCCGGCCGATTTCCGGCGGAGCACTACGTTCTGGTGGACGACAAGCTCCACCTCCTGGCGGCGGTGAAGCACGCTTGGGGACCGCGGGTTACCACCGTCTTCGTGCGTCAGGGGCACTATGCCCACGACCCGGCGATCCTGGCGAGCTATCCGCCGGCCGACCTGACCATCGATCGGATCGCCGATCTCCTGGACTACGACATACCCACACTGCTCGGCGCGGCCACCGCGTCGGGCGAGGTAAAGAAAGCATGACCAACCCTACCCGACGACTCCACGACCTGGGCCAGAGCATCTGGCTCGACAACATCACCCGGGAGATCCTCCAGAACCGCACCCTGCAGCGATACATCGAGGAGCTCTCCGTCACCGGCCTCACCTCCAACCCCACGATCTACGACCACGCCATCGGGAGCGGCGACTGGTACGACGACGCCATCCACGAGGGAGCCGGTGCCGGCCTCTCCAGCGAGGAGGTCTTCTTCCGGCTCGCGGGCGAAGATCTGAGCCGGGCCGCCGATCTCCTCCGGCCGGTTCACCAGGCCACCAACCATCTGGATGGCTGGGTCTCCCTCGAGGTATCGCCCCTGCTGGCCCACGACACGAAACGCACCTGCGAGCAGGTGATGACGCTCCACCGGCAGATCGAGCGGCCCAACGTCTTCATCAAGATCCCGGGGACGCCCGAGGGACTCCCCGCCATTGAGGAAGCAATCTTCTCCGGTATCCCGATCAACGTCACGCTCCTCTTCTCCCGGGAGCAGTATCTCGCGGCGGCCGCGGCCTACCAGCGCGGCATCGAGCGCAGGATCAAGAAGGGGCTCGATCCCGACGTGGTCTCGGTGGCCTCGGTGTTCATCAGCCGGTGGGACAAGGCGGTGCAGGACAAGGTGCCGGCGGAGCTACGCAACCGGCTCGGCATCGCCATCGCCGGGCGGACGTATAAAGCCTATCGCGAGCTGCTCGACTCTCCCCGCTCGCAGAGCCTCGCGTCTGGAGGCGCCCGGCACCAGCGGCTCCTCTGGGCCAGCACCGGCACCAAGGACCCGCGCGCGTCCGACGTGCTCTACGTCGAGGCGCTGGCCGCGCCCGACACCATCAACACCATGCCGGACGCGACGCTGCTCGCGCTGGCCGACCACGGCAGGATCGATAAGGTCATGTCCGAGGACGGCGGCGACGCCGAGGCGGTGATCGCGGAGTTCGAGCGCGTCGGCGTGGACGTGATGGCGCTGGCCGAGCAGCTCCAGCGGGAAGGCGCCGAGGCGTTCGTGAAGTCGTGGAACGCGCTGCTGGAGCGGATCGCCGCCAAATCCGAGGTGCTGGCCTCATGACCTCGACTCGAGCCGCTCCGACTTCCGCTTCAGCCACACTGGATCCCGCCGAGCTCGACCGGCTCTGCATCAACACCATCCGCACGCTCTCGATCGACGCGGTGCAGGCCGCCAAGTCGGGGCATCCGGGCACGCCGATGGCGCTGGCGCCGGCCGCGTATTGCTTATGGCAACGCTTCCTCCACTACGATCCCGAGGATCCCCGCTGGCCCAACCGGGACCGCTTCGTGCTCTCCAACGGCCACGCCTCGATGCTGCTCTACAGCCTGCTCCATCTGACCGGAGTGAAGGCGGTCAACGAATCGTACGAGGAGGTGGGGCGGGGCCGGCTCGCGGTGACGCTGGACGACATCAGGCACTTCCGCCAGGCGGGCAGCCGCTGTCCCGGCCACCCCGAGTACGGCTGGACCTCGGGCGTCGAAGCCACCACCGGTCCGCTGGGACAGGGCGTCGCGATGAGCGTCGGCATGGCCGCGGCCGGCCGCTGGCTCGGCGCCACCTACAACCGTCCCGGCTTCGAGCTGTTCGACTACAACGTCTGGGTTTTCTGCGGCGACGGTGACATGATGGAGGGCGTCGGCTCCGAGGCCGCCTCCCTGGCCGGCCATCTCCGGCTCTCCAACCTCTGCTGGATCTACGACAACAACCGGATCACCATCGAGGGATCCACCGAGATCACCTTCACCGAGGACGTCGCCACCCGGTTCATGGCGTACGGCTGGAACGTGACCCGGGTGGGCGACGCCAACGATCTCGAGATGTTGAGCCGGGCGTTCGACACGTTTCTGGCGACGCGTGACCGGCCCACCTTGATCATTGTGGACAGCCACATCGGCTACGGCGCTCCCAATCGGCAGGACACCAAGGAGGCCCACGGCGAGCCGCTCGGTGCCGACGAGGCGCGCCTGGCCAAGGAGTTCTACGGCTGGGATCCCGACGCGCAGTTCCTGGTGCCTGACGGAGTGCGGGAGCACTTCCAGGAACATCTCGGCCGCCGCGGCGCGGCCGAGCGCGAGACGTGGAGCAAGCTGGTCGCGGCGTACCAGAAGAAGTTTCCCGAGCCGGGGGTGCACGTCGGCTGCATGCCTCGCCACACCATGCCTCCCGGTTGGGACCAGGACCTGCCGGTCTTTCCCGCCGATCCCAAGGGGATCGCCGGCCGCGACGCGTCGGCCAAGGCGGAGAATGCCATCGCGCGCCGAGTGCCCTGGCTGCTCGGCGGGTCGGCAGACCTGTGGCCCTCGACCAAGACGCTGCTCACCTTCGAGGGCGCGGGCGAGTTCCAGGCGCCGGGTCACGGCGGAGACTACAGCGGCCGCAACTTCCACTTCGGCGTGCGGGAGCACGCGATGTGCGCCTTCACCAACGGCATGGCGCTGTCGGGGCTCAGACCGTTTGGATCGAGCTTCCTGGTGTTCAGCGACTACTGCCGCGGCGCGCTCCGGATCAGCGCGCTCATGGAGGTGCCGGCGATCTACATCTGGACCCACGACTCGATCAATCTGGGCGAGGACGGCCCCACCCATCAGCCGATCGAGCATCTAGCGTCGCTCCGCGCCATGCCGGGGATGATCGTGCTCCGTCCGGCCGACGCCAACGAGGTGGTCGAGAGCTGGCGGGTCATCATGGGGATCAAGGATCGGCCCGTCTGTCTGGTCCTCTCCCGTCAGGCGCTTCCCACGTTCGATCGCACCGATCTCGGAGCGGCGAGCGGCGTCGCCCGCGGCGGCTACATCCTGGCCGACGTCCCGAACGGAAAGCCCGACGTGCTCCTGCTCGCCACCGGGAGCGAGGTGGCGCTCTGCCTGGAGGCCCGGGAGCGGCTCGTCGAGGAAGGGATCGGCGGCCGGGTGGTGAGCCTCCCGTCGTGGGAGATCTTCGACGAGCAGCCCGAGGACTACCGGAACAGCGTGTTGCCACCCGAGGTCGAGGCCCGGGTCTCGATCGAGGCGGCTTCGACCTTCGGCTGGGCCAAGTTCACCGGCCCCAGGGGAACGATTCTGGGGATGCGCTCCTTCGGCCTCTCGGCGCCGATGAAGGTGGTCGCCGAGCACTTCGGGTTCGAGCCCGAGCATGTTGTAACCGCGGCGCGAGAGCAGGTCGCCGCTGCCCGCAACAACTTCACCACGAAGGCACGAAGGACACGAAGGACACAAAGGGACATTTGAGATCGCGCAGAGAAACTTCTGGTCAACGGCACACCACCAAAGTTCGTAACCTGTGATAGACATGGTGGCGAATCGGACTCTTTCGGTGTGCATTTGAACATGTTCCTGTCGAGACGAATCTGGAGTGCTCCTTCGTGACCTTCGTGTCCTTCGTGCCTTCGTGGTGAAGTTTTGGCGGAGCTCCGGGGCATTGTCGTGAGCCGACAGGATCACTACAAACAGCAGGCGGCGGAGCGCGCGGTGGAGCTAGTCGAGTCCGGCATGACTGTTGGGCTCGGCACCGGTGAGACGGCGACGTACGCCATCCGGCGCATCGGGGCGCTCATCCGCACCGGCACGTTGGAGGACATCGTCGGAGTGGCGACCTCCCTCGTCACCGCCGCCGAGGCAGTCCGGCTCGGGATCCCGCTGCTCGAGGAGTCGCGCGCGACTCCGACCGACATCACCATCGATGGCGCAGACGAGATCGATCCCGCCCTGGACCTCATCAAGGGCCGAGGCGGTGCGCTGCTCCGGGAGAAGATCGTGGCTCAGACCAGCCGCCGGGTGGTGATCGTGGCCGACCACAGCAAGCTCTCGCCGGTGCTCGGCACCCGGAGTTTGCTGGCGGTCGAGATCGTGCCCTTCGGATCGCGCTACCAGGCCGAGTATCTCAAGCGCCTCATTCCCCAGGCGCAGATCTCCTTCCGCATGGGATCAGCCGGCTCTCCCGTCCGCACCGATCAGGGAAACTTCATCCTCGACTGCGTCACCGGGCCGATCGAGCGCCCGGGTGAGCTGGCCCGTCAACTGGAGACGCGAGCGGGCGTCGTCGCCCATGGACTCTTCCTCGGCCTCGCGACTGACGTGATCGTCGCCGGACCGTCGGGGGTGGAACACCGGACCCGGCGATGATCCAGGTCTTTTCGACTCCGGAGCTCCTGGCCGATGGGGTCGCCCGGCACGTCGCCGAGTGTGCGGAGGAGGCCATCTCGAAGACAGGGCGCTTCACTGTCGCCCTAAGTGGCGGATCCACCCCCGAGGCTGCCTACCGGCGACTGGCGACCGGCGACTTCTCTCATGAACTGGACTGGGGCCGGACCCACGTGCTCTGGGGCGACGAGCGCTCGGTCCCGCCGGACGATCCCCGGAGCAACTATCGCATGGCGAAGGAGTCGCTGCTGGACCGGGTGCCGATTCCGGCCGAGAACGTTCACCGCATTCGGGGAGAGGACCAGCCGGAGAAAGCCGCGGCCGAATACGAGCGCGAGGTTCGCGCACTGTGTCATCCTGAGCGAAGCGAAGGATCTCTTGGCCGCCCTCCGCGTGATTCGAGGGATCCTTCGCTGGCGCTCAGGATGACAGGCGGGGCGGCGGATGCTCCCGACCTTGTTTTGCTTGGATTAGGCGAGGACGGCCACACCGCCTCACTCTTCCCTGGCCAGCCGGCTGTCCGCGAGAGCGAGCGTTGGGTGGTGGCGGTCCTCGACCCCGACGGCGAACTCTGGCGCGTCACCCTCACACCGCCGATCCTCAACGCCGCTCACAACGTCGCCTTCGTCGTCTCCGGCGGGAGCAAGGCCGCTCCGCTGCGGCAGGTCCTCGAGGGGCCGTTTACTCCCGACCTGCTCCCGGCGCAGGCCATCCGCCCGGTTCACGGACGGATCACCTGGCTGACCGACGAGGCCGCCGCGGGCGAGCTTCGCACTCAGCGGGCCTCGACGTGACGGTGAACGCCATCGGAGACTACGCGGCGATCGGCGACGGCCGGTCGGTCGCTCTGGTGGGGCGCGACGGGTCGATCGATTGGCTCTGCTGGCCCCGCTTCGACAGCCCCTCCATCTTCGGCGCCCTGCTCGACCCGTCGGCCGGGCGGTGGCGCATCGCGCCGGTGGGACCGTTCCGGACCAAACGGCGCTACATCGAGGACACCAACGTCCTGGAGACCCGGTTCGAGACCGGCTCGTCGCTACTCGTCCTCACCGACCTCATGCCGGTCGCGTCCGAGCGCGAGATGAAAGAGCTCTTCCTGCCTGAGCGGGAGATCCTCCGCATCATCGAATGCCAACGGGGCGAGGTGGAGATCGAGTGGTTCTTCGAGCCCCGTCCCGGATACGGACTTCGGCGCACTGGCCTGCGGCAGGCCGGACAGCTGGGTATTCGGGCCGAGACCGGTGCCGGCCTGCTGGCGCTGCGCACCGATCTGCCGGTCCAGCTCGCGGACGGACGGACCGGAGGGAGGGCGCGGCTGTCGGCCGGAGACGCGCGCCATGCGTCGCTTACCCTCGCCACCGAGGGACCCGCGGTGCTGCCGCCCCTGGGTGAGTGGTCTAGCGCCGCCCTCGAACGTACGGTCCGCTGGTGGCGGAACTGGGCCTCGCGCGCTCGCTACGACGGTCCCTGTCGAGAGACGGTGATCCGAAGCGCGCTCGCCCTCAAGCTCATGGTCTATGCGCCCTCGGGTGCCGTCATCGCCGCCCCGACGACGTCGCTCCCCGAGCGGATCGGCGGCCCGCTCAACTGGGATTACCGCTTCTGCTGGCTTCGTGACGCCTCGCTCACCGTCCGCGCGCTCGTCGGCCTGGGCTACGTGGACGAGGCACACGCCTTCGTCAATTGGCTGTTGCACGCCACCCGTCTGACCCATCCCGAGCTGCGGGTGCTCTATGATGTGCACGGCAACAAGCCGCCCGATGAGCGGACCCTCGACCGGCTGGCCGGTCATCAGGGGTCGCGCCCGGTCCGCATCGGCAACCTGGCAGTCGAGCAGCGGCAGCTCGACGTCTATGGTGAGGTGATCGATGCGATGATCCCCTTTTTGCAAGCGGGCGGCACCCTGGATCGGGAGGCCGAGGGGGAGCTCAACGCCTGGGGGGAATACGTCTGCCGCCACTGGGACCAGCCGGACGAAGGTATCTGGGAGCCCCGCACTGGCCGGGCGCACCATACCCACTCGCGGGTGCTCTGCTGGGTCGCGCTCGACCGGTTGCTGCATCTTCACGAAAAAGACCACATCCGCTGGGCGCCGGCCGCGATGTTCGAGAAGAACCGCGAGCTGATACGTCGAGAGCTGGAGGCCCGGGCCTGGAACTCGTCACTCCAGAGCTACGTCGCCGAGCTGGACGGCGACCGGATAGACGCCACGCTGCTCCTCCTGGCCTGGTACGGCTTCGAGCACGCCGGCTCCGATCGCATGCGGAACACCTATCGCCGGATTCGTGAGCAGCTCGGCGCCGGCGACGGCCTGTTGTACCGCTACCGGAGGGACCGGGAGCCCGAGAAGGCAGGAGACCCCGTCTCGCCGGGCGAGGGGGCATTCGGCATCTGCTGCTTCTGGGCCGCGGAGTACCTCGCACTCGGCGGCGGGGGTGTGGAGGAGGCGCGGCAACTCTTCGAGCGGCTCTGCCGCTACGCCAACGACGTCGGACTCTTCGCCGAGGAGATCGATCCCACCACCGGCGCCGCGCTGGGCAATTTTCCCCAGGCCTTCACCCACGTCGGCCTCATCAATGCGGCGCTCTCCATCGCCCGACGGCTCGAGGGCGAGGCGCCGATTTCACGCGAGGTGCCGCATAGGCATGAAGGCTCGGAAACGGAGAAGACGCGGCTATGAACTGGAGCGCGTGGTTGCTGTGGGGGTTCGTGGCGACCCTGGTTCTCACAACGGTGATGGCCGGCAGCCAGGGACTCCGCCTCACCCGCATGAATCTCCCCTACATGCTGGGCTCGATCTTCACGCCCAACCGGGAGCGGGCCAAGCTGATCGGCTTCGCCGTGCATCTGGTGAACGGATGGATCTTCTCGCTGGGCTACCTCGTTGCCTTTCACTCCTGG
>JBOHSD010000006.1:0-199382 GCA_050733075.1 Gemmatimonadales bacterium | reverse complement strand
CCAGGTGCCGCCCACGCCCTTCACCTGCGCCTGGCCCCCCAGCTTGCCTTCGGTGCCCACCTCGCGGGCCACCCGGGTCACCTCCGAGGCGAAGGAGTTGAGCTGGTCCACCATGGTGTTGATGGTGTTCTTGAGCTCGAGGATCTCGCCCTTCACGTCCACCGTGATCTTCTTGTTCAGCTCGCCCCGGGCCACCGCGGTGGTCACGTCGGCAATGTTTCGCACCTGGGCCGTGAGGTTCCCCGCCATCGAGTTCACATTGTCCGTCAGGTCCTTCCACACCCCGGCCACGCCGGTCACCTGCGCCTGTCCCCCCAGCTTGCCCTCGGTGCCCACCTCGCGGGCCACCCGGGTCACCTCGGAGGCGAAGGAGTTGAGCTGGTCCACCATCGTATTGATGGTGTCTTTGAGCTCCAGGATCTCGCCCTTTACGTCCACCGTGATTTTCTTGTTCAGCTCGCCCCGGGCCACCGCGGTGGTCACCTCGGCGATGTTGCGCACCTGAGAGGTGAGGTTCCCCGCCATGGAGTTCACGTTGTCGGTCAGGTCCTTCCAGGTGCCGCCCACCCCGGTCACCTGCGCCTGGCCGCCGAGCTTGCCCTCGGTACCCACCTCGCGAGCTACCCGGGTCACCTCGGAGGCGAACGAACTGAGCTGGTCCACCATGGTGTTGATGGTGTCTTTGAGCTCCAGAATCTCGCCCTTCACGTCCACCGTGATCTTCTTGTTCAGCTCGCCCCGGGCCACGGCAGTGGTCACGTCGGCGATGTTGCGCACCTGGGCGGTGAGGTTCCCCGCCATCGAGTTCACGTTGTCGGTCAGATCTTTCCAGGTGCCGCCCACCCCGGTGACCCGCGCCTGGCCGCCCAGCTTGCCCTCGGTGCCCACCTCGCGGGCCACCCGGGTCACCTCCGAGGCGAACGAGCTGAGCTGGTCCACCATGGTGTTGATGGTGTTCTTGAGCTCGAGAATCTCGCCCTGGACATCCACCGTGATCTTCTTGTTCAGCTCGCCCCGGGCCACGGCAGTGGTTACATCGGCGATGTTGCGGACCTGCGCCGTCAGGTTGCCGGCCATGTAGTTGACGTTGTCGGTCAGGTCCTTCCAGGTGCCACCCACCCCTTTGACCCGTGCCTGGCCACCCAGCTTGCCTTCGGTGCCCACCTCGCGGGCCACTCGGGTCACCTCGGACGCGAACGAGCTGAGCTGGTCCACCATGGTGTTGATGGTGTTCTTGAGCTCGAGGATCTCGCCCTTCACGTCCACCGTGATCTTCTTGTTGAGCTCGCCCCGGGCCACCGCGGTGGTCACCTCGGCGATGTTGCGCACCTGAGAGGTGAGGTTCCCCGCCATCGAGTTCACGTTGTCGGTCAGGTCCTTCCAGGTGCCGCCCACGCCCTTCACCTGCGCCTGGCCCCCCAGCTTGCCCTCGGTGCCCACCTCGCGGGCCACCCGGGTCACCTCCGAGGCGAAGGAGTTGAGCTGGTCCACCATCGTATTGATGGTGTCCTTGAGCTCCAGGATCTCGCCCTTCACGTCCACCGTGATCTTCTTGTTCAGCTCGCCCCGGGCCACCGCGGTGGTCACCTCGGCGATGTTGCGCACCTGAGAGGTGAGGTTCCCCGCCATCGAGTTCACGTTTTCGGTCAGGTCCTTCCAGGTGCCGCCCACGCCCTTCACCTGCGCCTGGCCCCCCAGCTTGCCTTCGGTGCCCACCTCGCGGGCCACCCGGGTCACCTCCGAGGCGAAGGAGTTGAGCTGGTCTACCATGGTGTTGATGGTGTCCTTGAGCTCCAGAATCTCGCCCTTCACGTCCACCGTGATCTTCTTCGAAAGGTCACCGTTGGCCACGGCCGTAGTTACCTGGGCGATGTTGCGCACCTGAGAGGTGAGGTTGCCGGCCATGGAGTTCACGTTATCGGTCAGGTCCTTCCAGGTGCCACCCACGCCTTTGACCCGCGCCTGCCCCCCCAGCTTGCCTTCGGTGCCCACCTCGCGGGCCACCCGGGTGACTTCCGAGGCGAACGAGCTGAGCTGGTCCACCATGGAATTCACCGTCTTACCGATCCGCAGGAACTCGCCCATCAGCGGCCGTCCCTCGATCTCGAGGGACATCGACTGCGAGAGATCTCCCTTGGCCACGGCGCCGATGACCCGGGCCACCTCGCTGGTAGGCTGAACCAGATCGCCGATCAGCGCATTTACCGAGTTCACCGACGCTGCCCAGGAGCCGGCCGCCCCGTGCAGATGGGCCCGCTGAGCGATCTTGCCTTCCTTTCCTACCGCCTGGCTGACCCGCTCGAGCTCGCGGGTGGTCTCCCGGTTGAGATCGATGATATCATTCAGCGTGTCCGAGATCTTGCCGGCCACTCCGGTCTGTGAATCCGGCATCTTGACCGAGAAGTCGCCCTTCCGCATGGCGGTGAGCACCGTCAGCAGACGGTCGGTATCGAGCCTCTCGGAGGAGATCGCGAGCCGGCCTTCGGAGCGGCGCTTCGACCTGCGACCATTGACGGTCGACTTTTCAGTCGCCATGAGAACTCCCGGGGGGTACAACTGGTTATGGGTGGAGGCCTGCCAACATGAATCACGGCCGAGGTAGGCGGCTGTGAGGCAGATCACACGCCCGGGGAAGCAACCTACCTGCAGGAAGGCGCTTGACTTACACTTGACATTGACAACACTTGAGCCCAGTAGGCACTCTTCTCAAGTATAGGGCCTTTCCGGGAGGGGCGGCAGCCCCGCCCAGCCCGTCACCAGGACCTGCCTGAATGCCTCTAGACGCGCTCCGGATCCTCATTCTCGAGGACGTCCCCATGGACGCCGAGCTCATGGAGTACGAGCTGGAGCGCGCCAGGATCCCCTTCTTCTCCCGGCGGGTCGACAGCCGGGAAGCTTTCCTGCGGGAGCTGGAGGAATTCCACCCCGACCTGATCCTGTCCGACTACACCCTCCCTCGCTTCGACGGCATGGCGGCCCTGTCACTCGCGAAAGAGCGGGCGCCGACCATCCCATTTCTGATAGTGACCGGCTCGGTCAACGAGGAGACTGCAGTCGGTTGCATGAAGGCCGGAGCCACCGATTACCTGCTCAAGAGCAACCTGGCCCGGATCGGTCCGGCCATCGAAGCGGCGCTCGAGCGTTCGCGCGCCCACGCCCAGAAGGCCCGGGCCGAAGGCGCTCTCGCCGCCAGTGAAAAGCGCTTCCGCTCGCTGGTCCAGAATTCATCGGACCTGGTGACCATCGTATCACCCGATGGAACCATCTTGTACGCCAGCGACTCCGCGGAACGGATCGTAGGTTATACCTCTGCCTCGCTGTTGGGTACCAACCTCCTGTCGTACGCAGACGGCAGCGACGTCACCACCGTGCAGAGATTGCTTCAGAATGCCAACGGCAAAGCCAGCGCCACGAGCCCGGTGGAGTTCACCATGCGGCATGCCGATGGGTCACCCGTCTGCCTGGAGGCCGTGGGCACCAACCTGCTGAACGACCCCACCATTCGGGGGATCGTGCTGAACGCGCGCGACGTGAGCGAGCGAAAGAGCGCCGATAGGGCACTGCGGGAGAGCGAGGAACGCTACCGGGACCTGTTCGATAACGCCAGCGATCTGGTGTGCATGGCCGCCCCCGACGGATCCCTGTTGTACGTGAACAAGGCGTGGGGGGAGGCCACCGGCTACGGCGAGGAGGAGGTCAGCCGGATGCAGCTGGTCGAGCTGGTGCACCCGGATTGCCACGCCCAATACCGGGAGGTGGTCAACCGGGTTCTCGCTGGTGAAAGGCTGGACCACGTGGAGCTGGTCTTCGTTCCCCGCGCCGGAACCCCGGTTACGGTCGAGGGCAACCTGAGCTGCACCTTCAAAGACGGCAAACCTTCGGTAGTACGGGGAATCTTCCGCGACGTCACTGAGCGCAAGCGGGTCGAGGAACAGCTCCGCCGAGCCGAGCGGATGCAGGCCGCCGGCAAGCTCGCCGGCGGTGTGGCCCACGAAGTGAACAACATGATGACCGGGGTGATCGGCTTCAGCGAGTTCCTGCTCCGGAGCATGGATGCCGCCGACCCTCGCCGGGCGGACGTCGAGGAGATCATCAAGGCGGGCACCCGGGCCGCAGACGTGACCCGCCAGCTACTGGCCTTTACCCGGCAGCAGTTCCTTCGACCTCAGGTCCTCAACATCACCGCGGTGGTGGAAGAGATGGAGAAGATGCTGCGCCGGACCCTGGGCGAAAACAATCCGCTCGATCTCCAGCTCTCTCCCGATGCCGGAGAGGTGCGTGCCGACCGGGGGCAGCTCGAGCAGGTGCTGCTCAACCTGGTCCTCAACGCGCGCGATTCTCTGACCGGCCGTGGCAGGGTGACGATCCAGACCGACAATATGGTCTGGGACGAAGCCTATGCTCAGCGGCACGGCGGAGTGGACCTTCCGCTCGGCCACTACGTGATGTTTGCCGTGAGCGACACCGGGTGCGGAATGGACCGGGAAACTCAGGCCCGCATTTTCGAGCCGTTCTTCACCACCAAGCCGGTGGGACAGGGCACCGGGCTGGGGCTCTCGACGGTTTATGGGATAGTGAAGCAGAGCGGTGGATACATCTGGGTCTACAGCGAGCCGGGCCAGGGAAGCGTCTTCAAGGTTTACCTGCCCAAGGCCCTGTCAGGGCAGGCAGCGGAGCCGATACCCTACCGCCCCGAAGTCTCCGCTGGGGGCTCCGAGACCGTTCTGATCATCGAGGACGAGAACCTGGTCCGGAACCTCGCTACCCGGGGGTTGCGGGATCATGGCTATAGTGTCATCGAAGCCCGTAACGGTGTCCAGGCCCTGCAA
The DNA here is from genome assembly GCA_050733075.1 of Gemmatimonadales bacterium. Lineage (GTDB taxonomy): Bacteria > Gemmatimonadota > Gemmatimonadetes > Gemmatimonadales > GWC2-71-9 > CAVVWJ01. The sequence goes on along the minus strand of JBOHSD010000006.1, from coordinate 194,553 downwards.
TATCTTCAGCAGTATCCTGGTGCAGTGGACCTGGTCATTTCAGACGTCGTCATGCCGGAGATGGGAGGACGCGAGCTGGGCCAGTACCTGGCACGGATGGACCCCGATCTGCCGGTGCTCTACATGTCGGGCTACACCGGAGAAGACGTCGTCCAGCGAGGCCTGCTCGATCCAGGGGCGCCTTTTCAGCAGAAGCCCTTCACGCCGGGAGGGCTGGCGGCCAAGGTCCGAGCCATGCTGGACCAGCGCCGCTCCCGAGCGGACCGTCCAAGTGCTGACACCGGCGTCCAGCCGGCCTAGGCCCGCTGCGTCTTGGCCTCCGCTACCGCGGACCGGAACTCCAGATGGTCCGCCCTCACCGTCATGAACCCTCGAGGAGTAGCAATCCGGGCCAGCCGCTCCCCCGCCATGTTGACCATCCGCTGCGTCACCCCCGGGAACACCGGAATCACCTGATACCACGTCGTCGGGTCGAGGTCCAGGTACCTCCTTTTGTGCTCCTCGCGCAGCCGGGCCTGCACACCTGCCATCCCCTCTCCTCGCCGACTCGGTCGGCTGCAAGGGTGAGATCGGGTACTTCTCAATCGCCAGGGGGACCACCGGAAGGTATTAGGTAGAGCCGAGATAAAGAAGTCAAAGGGGGGAAGTGTTCCCCTTTTAATAGGCCGGCGGATCGCTCGCGGGGAACGACTCGATAGACCCCTCGTCCACTTTGGCCGAGGTGGATGGAGCCGGAGCCGGCTGAGCGGCAGGTGCACCCTTGATGGCACGGGGCTGTTGGCGGCCTGAGAGCAGTTGCCGGAGCACATACTGAAGTATGCCGCCGTGCTGGTAATAGAGGACCTCCTGCGGGGTGTCGATCCGGATGCTCACGGTGAAGCGGGTGGTCGAGCCGTCATCCCGCCGGGCCCGAACCACCAGAGCACGCCCGCCGGCAAAGCCGCCGTGGATCGCTTTCGAGAGTCCTTCCAGGTCGAAGACCTCGCGGCCGGTGAGCCCCAGCGAATCGGTGGACTCCCCCGGCATGAACTGGAGCGGAAGAATCCCCATTCCGACCAGATTGGAGCGGTGAATGCGCTCGTAGCTCTCCGCTATGACCGCGCGGATACCCTGAAGCGCCGGCCCCTTCGCCGCCCAGTCCCGGCTGGACCCCGATCCGTATTCCTTTCCCGCCAACACCAGTAGTGGAGTACCCGTGGCCTGGTAAGCCATCGCGGCGTCGTAGATGGTCATCATCTCGCCGGTGGGGAGAAAGGTGGTGACTCCACCCTCGGTGTCCGGCGCGAGGCGATTCCTGATCCGGGTGTTGGCGAACGTGCCCCTCACCAGCACTTCATGATTGCCCCGGCGTGAGCCGTAGGAGTTGAAATCGGCGGGCGCCACGCCCTGGCTGGTGAGATACCGGCCGGCGGGAGAGTCCTTCTTGATGCTGCCCGCGGGTGAGATGTGGTCCGTGGTGACGCTGTCGCCCAGGACCGCTATGGCCCGGGCTCCCCTGATCTCGGGCACCCGCTCGGGCGCTTCCTTCGACATCCGATCAAAGTACGGTGGGCGCCGCACGTAGGTGGATGACGCCGCCCACTCGAACCGGTCGCCGGCCGGTACCTCGAGACCCTTCCACCGTTCGTCTCCCTCGAACACCGCGCCGTAACTGCGGCGGTACATATCCGAGCGGATCGATCCGGCCAACGTCTCCTCGACCTCGGTCGAGCTGGGCCAGATGTCTCGCAGATAGACCGGAGCACCTTGACGGTCATGGCCCAGCGGCTCCCGGAGCAGGTCGATATCGATCCGGCCCGCGAGGGAGAAAGCCACCACCAGGGGTGGCGACATGAGGTAGTTGGCCCGCACCTCCGAGTTGATGCGGCCCTCGAAGTTGCGGTTGCCGGAAAGCACCGAGCAGGCCACCAGGCCGCGGCGCTGGATGGCCGTGGAGATGTCGCTGGGGAGCGGACCGGAGTTGCCGATGCAGGTAGTGCAGCCGTACCCCACCAGGTTGAAGCCGAGTTGGTCCAGGTACGGCGTCAGCCCGGCCTCGTCGTAGTAGTCGACGACCACCTTGGAGCCGGGAGCGAGCGAGGTCTTGACCCAGGGCTTCCGTTCGAGCCCCCGCTCCACCGCTTTCTTTGCCAGCAGGCCGGCCGCCAGCATGACCGAGGGGTTGGAGGTATTGGTGCAGCTCGTGATGGCCGCGATCACCACCGAGCCATGGTCGAGAACCTCGGCCGGATCGGCCTGCACCACCGCGTGAGCCGCGGGTGATTCCGCCGACCCTTCCCCCCAAACCCCCGCTGCACCGAGCCCCTGAGCGTACTCCCGGGGCCCGTCCTTGCCGGGAATTGCCGCGCCGGTGGGCAGCAGGCCGGGCAGGGCATCCTGGAACGAGCGCCGAGCGTCGGAGAGAGCGATGCGATCTTGCGGCCGGCGCGGGCCGGCCATGCTGGGCTCGACGCTCGCAAGGTCCAGCGAGAGCGTGTCCGTGAACACCGGCTCCGGCGACGACGCCGAGTGGAAGAGCCCCTGTTCCTTCATGTAGGCCTCGACCAGGCCGACCCGCTCCGGGGACCGGCCGGTGAAACGCAGATACTTGAGGGTGACCTCGTCCACCGGGAAGATGGCGCAGGTGGCGCCATACTCCGGCGACATGTTGCCGATGGTTGCCCGGTCGGCCAGCGCCAGGCTGCCGACACCGGGACCGTAGAACTCGACGAACTTGCCGACGACGCCTTTGCGCCGGAGCAACTCGGTGACGGTGAGAACCAGGTCGGTGGCGGTGGCGCCCTCCGGCAGCCGGCCGTGCAGGCGGAACCCGATCACCTCGGGAATGAGCATCGAGACCGGTTGCCCCAGCATGGCCGCCTCGGCCTCGATGCCGCCCACGCCCCAGCCGAGCACGCCCAGCCCGTTGATCATGGGGGTGTGGGAATCGGTGCCCACCAGCGTGTCCGGGTAGGCCTGGGTCGGCCGGCCGGACCCGGCGTGCGGGTTCTCGTCCGAGGTGAACACCACCCGGGCCAGATACTCCAGGTTCACCTGGTGCACGATGCCGGTGTTGGGAGGAACCACGCGAAAGTTTTCGAAGGCCCGCTGGCCCCACCGCAGGAACTGGTAGCGCTCCCGGTTTCGCTGGTAATCCAGTTCTACGTTGGTCTGAAATGCTAGCCGGGTCCCGAAGGCGTCCACCTGCACCGAGTGATCCACCACCAGCTCGACCGGCTGAAGCGGGTTGATCCGCCCCGGATCGCCGCCCAGTTCGGCCATGGCGTCCCGCATTGCGGCGAGGTCCACCAGCGCCGGCACCCCGGTGAAGTCCTGTAACAGCACCCGTGCCGGGGTAAACGCTATCTCCCGAGCCGGCGGGTCGGCTGGAGACCACCGGGAGAGCGCCTCGATGTCGCCGGGAGTAACCGTGACCCCGTCTTCGGTCCGCAAGAGAGCTTCGAGCAGTATTCTGAGCGAGTAGGGCAGGCGCTCGACCTCGATGCCGGCGCTCGCCAGGGAGCTCAGCCGGAAGATCTCGAACGAGCGTCCCGCCACCTTCAACGTTGCGCGAGCTCCGAAGCTGTCGGTCATCACCGTAAACTAAGGTCCCCCGGGCCCTGGGGCACGCCCCGGATGCTGCCGCAATGCTGCCGCCAGGATCGTGACAGTGGACATTCCGGGCCGATGATCTTAGAGTGTTTCGCCGAATGGATGTTCGTGGCATCCATAATCCCACCCATGGTATAACGCCGCATGCCACTCGCCCAGAATGCGAGGCCGGTCGTGGCCGGCTCCGCCAATTGTCTTATCGTGGATGACGAGCCCAGCGTTCGCCGGTCACTCGCCCGCATGCTCCAGGCCCAGGGCTTCACCTGCTTCGAAGCCGGAACCGGGGTGGAGGGACTCCAGGTTCTGAATGAGATCGGCGAGACGCCGCTGATCATCTCGGATATGCGGATGCCCGAGCTGGACGGGATGGGTTTCCTCGAGGCGGTGCGCACCCGCTTTCCCGACAGCTCCGTCATCATGCTGAGCGGAATAAGCGAGACCACTACTGCGGTAGACTGCCTGCACCTGGGCGCCGCGGATTTTCTGATCAAGCCGATCTCTCTGGGCGAGCTCCAGGCCCGAGTCATCCGGGCCCTGGAGAAACGGGCGCTGGTACTACAGAACCGCTTCTATCAGCAGCATCTCGAACGCCAGGTCCACGAGCAGGCTCAGCGGATCCAGGAGCTCTTCCTCCAGGGCATCCAGCTGCTGGCCCGAGCGCTGGAGGCCAAGGACGCCTACACCCGGGGGCACTCGATTCGGGTGAGCCAGTACGCGGTCGCCACTGCGGCGCGCCTCGGGTTCGATGGCCCGGGCCTCGACGGCATCCGCCTCGGCGGCGAGCTCCACGATATCGGCAAGATCGGCACCCGCGAGGAGGTGCTGCACAAACCGGGCTCGCTCACCGCCGACGAGTTCCGTCAGATTACCGAGCACCCTGCGCTGGGCGAACGGATGCTGTACCCGCTGGCGCACGACTCGCCCGACGTACTCCGCATCGTGCGGTCCCACCACGAGCGGCTGGATGGGGCGGGTTTTCCGGATGGTTTGCGAGGCGAGAAAATCCCGATCGAAGCCCGCATCGTGGCGGTTGCCGACGCATTCGACGCCATGACAACCCGGCGGCCGTACCGCGACGCCAGGCCGGCGGATTGGGCGGTCTGTGAGCTCCGCCGGGTAGCCGGTACCCAGCTCGATCCTCAGGCGGTCGAGGCCTTCGTAGATGCCTTCCCCCGTCCGGGGGACTTGCCGATCTCGGCCTGAGTACCGGCCGGCCGGCGCCTACAGCTCCCGCAGCATGGTCCGCATCCGGATGGCGAGCGCCTCGATCTCCCTGAGGCCGGTCAAGGTCTCGGGATCCATAGTGGACTCGTTCAGCAGGAGCAGTTGGGTCTCGGCGAGTAGCGCTGAGAGAGGGTTGGAGAGATCGTGGCGCAGCCGGCTCAGCCGCTCGGTGTCAGTCATTGAGGCTCGGGGCTGGCAGGGGGCTGGTAGATGCCTCGATGGTAAAACATCGTACTCGGCTGAACCTTATGCAATAGACGGCGGAGCTCACCCGAAGCGCACTCATGCACTACCCCTTGACTCCGGTGTGGGATCGCTCTAGGTTCAGGTGCTTCTTGGATAAGACTGGACACTCCCCGAACCATACCGTCTCGCAGCTCCGGCGCCCAGCGCCACCACATACACAGTCCAACCTCGCTCGATCTTGCATTCTTATAACCATCTAGTCCTGCCCGACCAACGGCCGGGCCCGTCCGCCTGGAGTCCCTCCTGTGGATATCGCTGAGCTAAAGCAGAAGTCGGTCGCTGAGCTGCACACGCTGGCAGAGCAGTTGAACATCACCAACTACTCCGGCCTTCGTAAACAGGACCTCATCTTTCGAATCGAGCAATCGCTGCTCGACTCCGACACCGTCATCCGGGGTGAGGGAGTCCTGGAGATCCTGCCCGAGGGCTATGGATTTCTCCGCAGCCAGGACTGGAACTATCTCTACGGACCGGACGATATCTACGTTTCTCCCAGCCAGATAAAGCGGTTCGATCTCCGCACCGGGGACACCGTCATGGGACAGGTGCGTCCGCCCAAGGAGGGCGAACGGTACCTGGCCCTGCTGAAAGTCGAGCAGGTCAACTTCGAGGAGCCGGAGAAGACCAAGCACCGGATCGCCTTCGACAACCTGCGGCCACGCTACCCGGACGCCCGCATCCGCCTGGAGCGGAAGAACGGCGACCTGTCTATGCGGGTGGTGGACCTGCTCTCCCCCCTGGGCAAGGGCCAGCGTGCCCTTATCGTCGCGCCGCCCAAAGCCGGCAAGACGATCCTGATGCAGAAGCTGGCCAACGCCATCAGTGAGAACCACCCCGAGATCGTCCTCATCGTCCTGCTCATCGATGAGCGGCCCGAGGAGGTGACCGACATGGAAGAGAACGTCAAGGCGGAGGTCATCTCCTCCACCTTCGACGAGCCGGCCGACCGGCACGTCCAGGTGGCCGACATGGTCATCGAGAAGTCCAAGCGCCTGGTCGAGCACGGCCGTGACGTCGTGATTCTGCTCGACTCCATCACCCGTCTGGCGCGGGCCCACAACGTGGTGGTGCCGCACTCGGGCAAGATCCTGTCCGGCGGCGTGGACGCCAACGCGCTACAGAAACCCAAGCGCTTTTTCGGCGCCGCCCGCAACATCGACAAGGGTGGCAGCCTGAGCATCATCGCCACCGCGCTGATCGATACCGGCAGCAGGATGGACGAGGTCATCTTCGAGGAGTTCAAGGGCACCGGCAACGCGGAACTGGTGCTCGACCGCCGGCTGGCCGACCGGCGGATCTACCCTGCCATCGACATCCAGCGAACCTCGACCCGCAAGGAAGAGCTGCTCATGGACAAGGACGAGCTCAACCGGGTCTACCTGCTGCGCAACTTCCTGGCCGACATGCCCCCGGTGGAAGCGTTGGAGTTCCTCCTCGAGCGGATGAAGCGAACGAAGAACAACAAGGAGTTCTTCGCGACTATGGCCCAGTAGTCGGGGTGGAGGTGAGGGGTAAGAGGTGAGAGGGGGCTCCGGAGTACGGAACCCCTCTTCTCGTGCCCTCTCACTTCTCACCTCTTACTTCTTACCTTCCTATCATGATTCCCGAAAACGGCCGCATACTCGGAATCGACTGGGGCGAGATCAGAATCGGCCTGGCCCTCAGCGATGAATCCCAGACCCTTGCCAGCCCGCTCGAGACCCTCCAGCGCCGCGCTGGCAAGCGCTTTCCGCTATCGCGCTTTCTGGAGCTCACCACCTTGCATGCTCCGGTTGGCCTGGTCATCGGGCTTCCGCTCTCGCTCGAGGGGGTCGAGACCGAGACCTCCAGGATGGCGCGAGAGATGGCCGCAAAGCTGGAGGGGCGCTCCGGACTGCCGGTCGAGCTCTGGGACGAACGCATGAGCACTGCCCGCGCCCTCGGCGCCATCCGAGAGCAGGGCGGCTCCACCCGCGGCCGCAAGGCCGACATAGACTCGTTGGCGGCGGCTGTGCTGCTGCAGCACTTTCTTGATGCGAGGAGAAGCAGGGCGGAAGAGGCGGACAGAGCGGAAGAGCCGGAACGAGCTGAGGGGGCGGAAAAAGCAAATGGAGCGAAGGCGGATGGGGAGGAGAGCGAGTGGTGAACGCTCGTTCCGCCCTTACCGCCCTTACCGCCCTTACCGCCCTTACCGGCTGCGGTGTCTCCGAGAAGACGGCCCGCGTCAACCTGCCGCCCGGCGCGTCTTTCGGAGCCGTCACCGACAGCCTCAAGGCTCACGGCGTAATCCAGAGTCCGTTCTGGTTCAAGCTGCTGGCGCGGGCTCGCGGCGTCGACCGATCGGTGCACGCCGGCATGTACGAGTTCCCGGCGGGAACACCGCCTTCGAAGGTTCTGACCATGCTGGCCGAAGGGCATAAGGCAGCTCTCCGGTTCACCGTGCCCGAGGGCCTCACGATTCCCGAGGTCGCTGCGCTCGCCTCCGATCGGCTCGGCATCCCCGCGGATTCGTTTGTCGCGGCAGCTCGAAATGGAAAGGCAGCCACCGCGCTCCTCGGGTTCCCGGTCAGCTCTTTCGAGGGGTTCCTGCACCCCGAGACCTATCTGGTGCCGGCGGACGTCAGCGCGCGCCAGCTGGTCGGCATCATGGCCGAAGGGCTGGAGGCCAAGTGGCTGCCCGCATGGGACGCCCGGGTGGACTCGATGAAGATGGATCGGCTGGCGGTAGTGACCCTGGCCTCGATCATCGAAGGTGAAGCCCGGGCCGACGAGGAGCGGGAGACGATCGCAGGGGTGTATCACAACAGGCTCAGAATCGGCATGCCGCTGCAAGCGGATCCGACGGTGCAATACGCGATCATCCTGAAGACCGGCAGCCGCAAGCCGCGGCTGTTCGTGAGGGATTACCAGATCGATTCGCCCTACAACACATACCTGAACCGCGGGCTGCCACCCGGGCCGGTGAACTCGCCGAGCCGCCGCAGCATCGAGGCGGCGCTCTACCCCGCTCCGGTGCGCTATCTCTACTTCGTGGCCGGCCCCGACGGTCGCCACGTCTTCTCCCGGACATACAACGAGCACCTGCGCGCCATACGGCAGATCCGGCGGCTCGAGAACAGTAAACGGTGAACAGTGAACGGTGAACAGTGAACGGCGAACGGGGGGCGTTTACTGTTCACCGTTTACCGTTCACCGGTTACTGTGCGATACCGCCTGGCCGCTTCCTCGACATCCTCTTCACCGAGGATCCCCGCCGCCACCGCCAGCCCCTTCCCTCCCGCCGCGAGTATGGCAGGAACGTCGTCCGGCAGCACTCCGCCGACAGCAATTGAAGGTTTCTCGCCGGCCAGCCGGCGAAGGCGCTTGAATCCTTCGGGTCCGAGTCCCGGCCCGGCATCGTCCTTGGTGGCCGTCACCCGCCAGGGGCCGATGCCCCAATAGTCCGCCGCGGCGGCCGCTACCGCCTCGGCCGGGCTGCCCACCGACGCGCCGACGATGAAGCCCGGCGGCGCAATCCGGCGGACGAGCTCCACCGGCAGATCCTCGGGCCCGAGGTGAACCCCGGCGGCGCCGGCAGCCAGGGCCACGTCGGGGCGGTCGTTCACGATGATGGGGATTTGGAGCGCCTGCCGCAGCGCACGAACCAGCTGCGCCAGCTCGCGGGCCGCCGCCTGCTTGAGCCGGAGCTGGAGCGACGTGACCCCTCCACGCTCTCCCGCGAGCGCAAGCATTACGAGATCACGACCGCGCACCAGCTTGTCGTCCGTAACCAGCATGAGGCGCACGAGCCTGGCTACATTATCTCCCATGAACCCTCCAGTTCGGCTCCATGGCATCCGCGGAGCCACCACGGTGGCCCGCAACGACGCCGGGGAGATCCTCGCGGCCACTGACGAGCTCCTCAGGACCCTGATCGAGGCCAACGAGCTCCAGCCGGATGATATCGTCAGTGCGCTCTTTACCGTCACCAGCGATCTGGACGCCGCCTTTCCGGCCCGGGCCGCGGAGGAGTTCGGCTGGAACATCGTCGCGCTGCTCCACGCCACCGAGATTCCGGTGCCCGGGTCGCTCCCGAGGTGCATCCGGCTTCTGGTCCACGCCTATACCAGCCGCCACCGCGCGGAAATCAAGCACTGCTATCTGCGCGGAGCCACGGTGCTCCGGCCCGATCGCAGGTGAACGCGGTCCGGGTCACCCCCCGCGGCGCCGAGCGCTGGGTGCGGGGACATCCCTGGATCTACCGCAGTGAAGTGCTCGACGGGCCGGACACTCCGGGCCTGGTTCGAGTGCGAGATCCCCGCGGGCGCTTCATCGGCCAGGCCCTGTACTCGCCCGGCTCCGAGATCCGACTGCGTCTGTTGGAGCGCACCGAACGCGCCATCGACCTGGACTGGTGGATAGAGCGACTCGCGGCCTCCGCCGCGCGGCGGGGCGGGATCGATGCCACGGCGTACCGGGTCGTCCACGCCGAGGCCGACGGGCTACCGTCGCTGATCGTAGACCGCTACGGGCCCTGGCTGGTGATTCAGATATTGTCCGCGGGGCTCGAGACGATGCGGCACCTGATCGTACCCGCCCTGGTGGCTGCGCTGAAGCCGGACGGTATCCTGCTCCGGAACGACCCGCCGGTGCGGCGGCGGGAGAGACTGCCGCTCGAGACGCTCGAAGTGCATGGGGCGGTCCCTCGCCAGATCGAGGTGCGGGAGGGAGCGGTGCGCTACCTGGCGTCCCCCTGGGATGGGCAGAAGACCGGCGCCTTTCTCGACCAGCGCGCCAACCGGGTGCTGGCCGGCCGGCTAGCGCCTCCCGGAGGACACGCCCTCGACTGCTTTGCCTATCACGGATCCTTCGCGCTGCATCTGGCCAGGCAGTCCTCCCGGGTGCTGGCACTCGACACCAGCGGTCAAGCGCTGGACCGCGGTGCGGCTAACGCGGCCTTGAACGAGCTGGGGAACATAGAGTGGCGTGAAGCCGACGCCTTCGAGGCGCTGCGCGCATTCGAGCGGTCGCGGGAGCGCTTCGATATAGTCGTGCTCGATCCTCCGGCGTTCGCCAAATCCAGGGCGTCGGTGCCGGCTGCATTGCGCGGCTATCGCGAGATCAATCTGCGCGCAATGCGGATCCTCGCGCCCGGCGGCACTCTCCTGACTGCTTCGTGCTCGTTCCACGTACGCCTCCCTCAGTTCCTGGCCATGCTGGCCGAGGCCGCGGGCGACAGCGGCCGCCAGGTGACCCTGGAGCGAGTGCTCGGCCAGGGAGAGGATCACCCCGAGGTACTTACGATTCCTGAAACCGGGTACCTGAAGGGGGCGGTTCTGAAGGCAGTCTAGAGTCGAGAGTCTAGACTTTCGACTCTCGCCTTCCCAACTTGCACCATGCCCAGCGGAGCAGACTCTCGGGACAAATCGTCGGGGGTGCGCCGGGTCCTGAGCGGCATCCTCGCCGCCAACATCGTGGTTGTCATCGTGAAGTTCGGAGTGGGGCTGGACACCAATTCGCTGGCCGTGTTTGGTGACGCCCTGCAGTCGACCGTCGATGCGGTGAACAACCTCTTCGCCTTGTTCGTTGTCCGGGTGGCGTCCAAGGCACCCGACGAGGATCATCCCTATGGACACGCCAAATTCGAGACCCTGGGTGCGCTGCTTATCGCACTCCTGCTGGCGCTCTCGATTTTCGAGCTGGTTCGCGGCGCCATCGCCCGCCTGGTCATGGGTGCCCCACCGCTGAATGTTTCCAGCATCGCGCTGGCCCTCCTCGTATTCACCCTGATGGTGAACGTGGCTGTCGTCTGGTTCGAGACCCGAGCCGGACGCCGGCTCGGCAGCGACCTGCTCCTGGCCGATGCGCTCCATACCCGGAGCGATGTGTTCATCACCCTGGGCGTGCTCACCGGGCTGGCTCTCGCCCGAGCGGGCCTGGCCTGGGCCGATCCGGTGCTCGCCCTGATCGTGGCGGCGCTGGTGGGTCGCGCCGGCTACCAGATTCTCCGCCGCTCGATTCCTTCCCTGGTAGACGAGCGGGCCTTCGACCAGGGCACCATCCAGCGGGAAGCCGAGGGCGTCACTGGAGTGGTCTCGGCCTATGCGATCCGCTCCCGCCGGGCGGGCGATCGGCGGTTTGCCGAGTTGACCATCGCCGTCGATGGTGGAGCAAACGTAACCAGCGCCCACCGCATCGCGGACCAGGTCGAGCATCGCCTGCGAGACCGGCTCGAGCTCGACGAAGTGACGGTGCACGTCGAGCCATGCTGAACGCCACGGAGGTCCGCCACTCGCAGCGTCGCCGGCGCTCTCCCTATTCCGACAAGCAGCATTACCAGGAGTACATCCTCCAGCGCATCGAAGGCTATAAGAACTCCATCGGGCGGGACGAGCTGCTCCGGCTGGGAGACGAAGCCGCCTCCGAGCTCCAGGCGACGTCGGAGGGCCAGTTCGTGCTGACCGAAGTCCTGATGCTCGAATCGGTGGACCGGCTCATCATGAAGCGGCTGTCCCTGCGCCCCTACCGCCGCTGGCGGCAGCAGTTCATCCGGCTGCGGGCCGCCCAACGCACTCCCACGCACTGGGGACTGGAGCCCCACTGCCCCCTCGCCCCTTTACTGCCCCGGATCGAGCCCGAAGACACGGCGCTGGTGGTCGGCACCCGGGCCGAGCCCACCACATATCTCCTGGCTGCTCACGATGCGGCCGTGACCTTTATCGCGTCCGATCTCGGCTGCGTGGATCGGGTGGAATCCCGGATGGCTGCCGAGGCGCTGGCCAGCCTCTTCGAGAGCTATGTGGCTCAGTTGGACCAGGCGCTGCCGGATTTTCTGAGCTTTCTCCAGGATCTCGACATCGTGGTCCTCGACCCCAGCGTGTTGGTCGATCTCTCCCCCGCCGACCGGGCCGACCTGGTGCGAGATCTTCAGGGGCGCAGCCGTGCCGGTGGAGTTCACGTGCTGCTCCCAACCTGCACCGCCATCGTGCCGGACTCGCTCCGCTCGCTATACGCCGGATGGACGCAGGATATGGATCCCAAGCGGCGGCGCCGGGCCGGTGCTCGCCGCCCCGAGGGACTGGTCCTCTCCAAACCCGCGTGTCCGCCGGACACGGCCTGACGCTCAGCCCCCGGGTCCGAGCGACACGCGCGATCGTCTGGATCACCCACAAATCATTGTAAGCGATTGAGTTGCCATAATGCCTGAGGCGGCATGAACGGTGCTCCCCCCAGGGCTAGATAGATGTCTTCCCAAGCGTGAGGAGCGAACCCGTGGCCAGGCGTCCATCCGCAGTCGAAGCAGTCCAGCCTGAAGCGCTGGGGATCGTAATCCGGAGCGGCGCTCCGGCCCCCAAGCCAGTCCGGTTCTGGGCCTACCTCTGGGCCGCAGACGACGAAGACACGGCGGATCAGCACTGGCATCAGCGGGTACCCGCCGAGCACGCCGCGTAGTAGGGGCGCACCGCGTGCGCCCGCTGGTTTAAGCGGCGTGCCGAAACGCCCCCGGACTTCTGGTCCGGGGGTGTTTGTATTTCCAGTTGCAACTGGAACCCCTTGCACCGCACCAATTTCCCGTCTAAACTCGGGTTTACCCACTTCTTCTCCTCGCTGACCGGTGCTCATGCCGACCCTCACCCTCAACGGCAAACCCGTTTCTTTCCAGCCTGGTGTCACGGTTCTCGAGGCCGCCAGGACTGCCGGGGTCGAGATCCCGACGCTCTGCTGGTATCCCAAGCTGCCGATCGTGGGCAACTGCCGGATCTGCCTCGTTTCGGTCCAGGGCCAGAACAAGCTGCTCCCCGCCTGCGCCACTCCGGCCACCGAGGGGATGGTGGTGGAATCGGAGTCGCCGGCTGCGGTGGACAACCGCCGCAGCGTGCTCGACTTTCTGCTCGAACGCTATCCGGGCGAGCATCTGGCCAATGGGGGCCGGGCCAGTCCTCGCAACGAGTTCGAGCGCTACGTGGTCCAGTATGACGTCCCGGTACGCACCCACCACGATCTGCCGCTGCGCTCCGGTGACGAGCGTCCCGGTGACGTGATGATCCAGCACGACATGACCACCTGTATCCTGTGCACCCGCTGTGTGCGAGCCTGCGAGGACATCCAGGAAGTAGGCGTGCTCGATGTGGGAGAGCGGGGAGAGCACGCCCAGATCATCGTAGGTGGCGACGGCGACCCCGATCATGCCGGATGTACCTGGTGCGGTGAATGTGTGCGGGTCTGTCCTACCGGAGCAATCTTCGAGTTCATTCCGAGGCAGCGGTTCGGTGCCGAAGCCTTGCGGGCACCGGACAAGGTGGTCCGGTCGGTCTGTCCCTACTGTGCCGTGGGGTGCCAGCTGGACCTTCACGTGAAGGACGGCACGGTGATGCGGGTGACCTCGCCCTGGATCGAGGAGGAGACTCCGAACCAGGGGTCGACCTGCGTCAAGGGCCGCTTCGGCTGCGACTTCCCGCAGCATCGTGACCGTCTGACCGTGCCTCTCATCCGCAAGGGCTGGAGCTGTGAGGACGGCCGGTGGACCTGGACCGGCGAGTGGCCGAGACGGCGGGAGGGGCCCTGGCTGACCATCGAGGAAATGGGCGGCCGCAAGAAGCCCAGGCCGCCGCTCAGGCAGGTCGGCAAGCCGCCTCTCACCGGATTGGGCCAGCTGGTCGAGGACGACGTCCGGGACCGCGTGGCGACTCCCCCGGGCTGGTACAGCGCCTTCCGGGAGGCAACCTGGGAGGAGGCACTCAGCCTCACCGCGCAGCAGATCCTACGCATCAGAGACCGGCACGGGCCCGATGCGTTGGGTGCGCTCTCCTCCGCCAAGTGCACCAACGAGGACAATTACGCCTTCATGCGAATGGTCCGCGCCGCGTTCCGCACCAACAGCGTGGATCATTGCACCCGGCTCTGCCACTCGACCTCGGTCTCCGCCATGAACCGGGCCCTCAATACGGCCGCGGCGTCCGGCTCGATGCGGGAGATCGAAGAGGCCTGCGACGTGATCTTCATCGCGGGCGCGAACACCACCGAATCTCATCCCGTCTTCGGTGCCCTGATAAAGAGGGCTGTCGCCCGAGGGGCCAAGCTCATCGTGGCCGACGTCCGTAAAGTCGAGCTGGCCGAGCTGGCGGACATCCATCTTCAGATGCTCCCCGGGTCCGACGTCGCCCTGTTCAATTGCATGCTGAACCACATAATCGAGGCCGGGCTCACCGATCCCAGGTTCATCGCCGAGCGAACCCGCGAGTTCGAGAAGGTCAAGGCCGCGGTAAAGCCGTACACCCTGGAGGTAGGGCAGAAGATCACCGGGATTGCGGCCGAGCGTATCCGCCAGGCCGCCGAGATGTACGCCCGCGGCCCCCGCACATCGACCCTCTGGGCCATGGGCCTGACCCAGCACGCCACCGGCACCGATATCGTCGCCAGCCTGCTCAACCTGCTGCTCGCGTGCGGGATGATCGGCAAGTGGGGCGCGCAGATGATGCCGATCCGGGGGCAAAACAACGTGCAGGGTGCCAGCGACGTCGGCGCGATTCCTTTCGCCTATACCGACTACCGCCCGGTGACCGATCCGGCCAACCGTGCGGAGTACGCCCGGGCCTGGGGAGTTCCGGAGGACTCGCTCTCACTGCAGCACGGCATGATGGTCACCGAGATGACGAGGGACGGCAGCCCGATTCGAGGTCTCTACATCATGGGCGAGAACCCGGTGATTTCCGATCCCAACATCGCCCACGCCGAGCATTGGGTGCGGGGCCTCGAGTTTCTCGCCGTGCAGGACCTCTTTCTGACCGAGACCGCCCGCTGGGCCGACGTGGTTCTGCCCGGCTCGTCTTTCGCCGAGAAGTCCGGCACCTATGTGAACACCGAGCGCCGGATTCAGCTATCCGAGGCCGCGCTCGAGCCGCCCGGCCAGTCGCGCCGCGATCTCGACATTCTCATCGAGCTCAGCAACCGGCTCGGGCTGAAGACCACCTGGAAGACACCGGAAGATGTCATGCGGGAGATCGCCAGGGTGACGCCGTCCTGGCGCGGCGTGACCTATGCCGGACTCGAGGGCGGCGGGCTCCAGTACCCGGTGCTCACGCCGGAGTCCCGGGGCACGGCGTTCCTGTTCGACGACTCGTTTCCGACCGGGGATGGGCGGGCTCTCTTCGTCCCGGTCGAGTACCTGGCGCCGGAAGAGCTACCCGATGACGAGTATCCGTTCGTCATGAACACGGGGCGCCAGATGTACCACTGGCATACTGGTACCATGACCCGCCGTTCGACCGGCCTCGACTCCCGCGAGCCTACGCCGGTCGTGGAGATCCACCCTAGGGACGCCCTCCAGCTCGGTGTAGGAGAGGGAGACACCGTCCGGGTGACCTCCCGCCGGGGCTCGATGCTCATCGGAGCGCGCCTCTCCGACCGGCAGGCCCGGGGGCAGATCTTCATACCATTCCATTTCCGTGAGGCCGCGGCCAACCTGCTGACCAATCCCCGGCTCGACCCCTACGCCAAGATCGCCGAGTTCAAGATCAGCGCGGTGAGGGTGGAGCCTGCGATGGTGATGGCGGATTAGAGGGCGGAAGGTACTGCGGCGGTAGGTGAAGCGGCGGTAGCCTGAATCTTCCGCCTCGGTTTCTTCCGCCTCCTTACCGACCGCCCCCTTACCTATCGCCTCGCCCTCTCCGTCTTCTCCGCCCTCTCTTATATTCCCCCCCGTCTCAACTCCGAGCCCCCATGCGCGCGCTGGTCAAGGAAACCGCAGGTCCGGGTATCGTCCTGCGGGAGGTGCCGGTTCCTGCCTGCGGGCCCAGCGAGGCTCTGATCCGGGTCCACCACGCGGGGGTCTGCGGCACCGACCTTCACATCTGGGAGTGGGACAGCTGGGCCAGCGGCCGGCTCAAGCCGCCGGTGATCGTCGGCCACGAGTTCGCCGGCGAGATCACCCGGCTCGGGCGCGAGGCGGGCGCCGCCGGCCTGCTCGAGGTGGGCGATCTGGTTACCGCGGAGGGACACGTCGTCTGCGGCCATTGCCTTCAGTGCCGCCTGGGTGCCGCCCATCTCTGCCGCCGGACCCAGATCATCGGTGTCGACCGTGACGGCGCCTTTGCCGATTACATCGCGATGCCGGTCTCCAACGTCATGAAGCTCGACGGAATCCCGACCGAGATCGGTGCCATCATGGATCCGATGGGCAACGCCGTCCATACGGTGCTCGAGGCAGAGGTTCCCGGAAGTACGGTCCTCGTGCTCGGATGCGGACCCATCGGCTGTTTTGCGGTCGGGGTCGCCCGGGCCGCGGGGGCGTCGCTGGTCGTAGCAAGCGACTATAACCCCAAACGGCTGGACCTCGCCCGGGCGATGGGCGCTCAGGTCACCCTGAACCCCGGCACCGATGATGTAGTGGCCCGGGTCCACGAGCTGACTTCAGGCGACGGGGCCGACCTGGTATGCGAGATGAGCGGGCATCCCACTGGCCATCTCCAGGCGCTGGCGGCCGCCCGCAGAGGAGGAAGGGTGAATCTGCTCGGCACGCCCAATCGCGTGACCGAAGTGGACTTTGCCCGCGACGTCATCTTCAAGGGCCTCACCATCTACGGTGTTACCGGCCGGAAGATGTACCAGACCTGGCACCAGATGAGGCGATTCCTTCGGGCCGGCCAACTGGATCCCCGGCCGGTCATAACTCACCGTTTCTCGCTCGAATGTATCGCCGAGGCGATTCAGGTCATCAAGGACGGCCAGGCCGGCAAGGTGATCCTGGAGGTCGGGGCATGAGCCGCCTGGAGCAGCGGATCGAGCCGGAGCTGGAACAGTTCATTCGGGAGGGGACCTACAAGCGTCTCAACTTTCTGGACAGTCCCCAGGCGCCCAGGGTCCGGATGGAAGGTCGAGGCGAGGTCATCATCCTCTCCTCCAATAACTACCTGGGGCTGGCCAACGAGCCCGCCGTAGTCGCCGCCGGCAAGGAGGCGCTGGACCGCTTCGGAGCTGGTACCGCCTCGGTACGATTCATCTGCGGAACCTTCACCATCCATCGTGCGCTGGAGGCCGCCTGCGCCCGGCTGGTAGGCACTGCCGCGTCGCTCAGCTTCGTGAGTGCCTGGAACGCCAACGAGGCGCTGCCCGGAACGCTGCTCACCGAGCACGATCTAATCATCAGCGATCAGCTGAACCACGCGTCCATCATCGATGGCATCCGGCTGGCCAAGGCCATCACGAAATGTCAGAGCGCCGTTTACCAACACGGCGATCTGGCCGACCTCGATGCCAGGCTCACGGCCGCCGGCGACCGGCGGGTCAAGATGGTCATCACCGATGGCATCTTCTCCATGGAAGGTGCCATCGCCAAACTCCCCGATCTGCTGGAGGTCTGCCGGAAGCATGAGGCAGTGCTGGTAGTCGATGACTCTCATGCCACCGGCGTGCTGGGGAAGACGGGCCGGGGCACTGCGGAACATTTCGATGTAGTCGGGGAGGTAGACATCATCACCTCGACCCTGGGCAAGGCACTGGGTGGCGCTGCCGGTGGCTTCGTCGCCGCGTCGGCAGCGGTCTGCGATTACCTGACCCAGCGGGCACGGCCCCAGCTGTTTTCCAATGCACTGCCGCCCACCGTGGCGGGCAGCTCGCTGGCCAGCATCGAGTTCCTGGAGGCGCACCCGGAGCGGGTCAATACCCTGCGGGAGAACGCGCGCTATTTTCGCGACCAGCTGCTTGGCATGGGGTTCCGGCCTCTTGCGGGCGAGACCCCGATCATTCCCGTCATCCTGGGAGAGACTGCCGCCGCCATCCGGATGAGTGACCTGCTGCTGGGCGAGGGGGTGTTCGTGACTGGCTTCGGCTATCCCGTAGTACCTCAGGGGCAGGCGAGGGTCCGCTGCCAGGTCTCGGCTGCCCACACCAGGGACGACCTCGACCAGGCCCTCGCCGCCTTTAGAAAGATCGGGCGTCAACTGCGACTGATCTGAACAGCTATTAGCTATTAGCTATTAGCTATTAGCTAACAGCTAACAGCTAACAGCTATGGCCTGGTGACAGACTTTCGACTCAAGACTTTAGACTGACGTCCAGAACGGGCCCGGTCCTTGCACCTCCACCCCTCGCGACGGGCTCGGGAGGGCCGGCACCAGAGCTGTAAGTAGTTCCCGGCCAGTGACATGCCGCGGGCATCCTGCCCCGGATTCTGCCTCCCCTCCCCGCTTTCCGGCATGAGTTCCCGCATTTTGACGTACCGTGCGTGGTAGTGCCCGGCATGCATCAGGAGGGTCCTGGTGCGGACACCCTACGGAGGCAGTCTGATGCGCAAGGTCACCCTCAGCATCCCGGTCGTGGCGCTGGCCCTTTGCCTTGGGGCGGCCCGGCTCCCGGCTCAGCAGCCGGGCAACAGCACCTTCCAGTGGTACGTGGGCGGGCACGGCGGTATCCTGAATTTCGAGACCGCGGCTCAGGGCCGCGAGACGATCCCGTTGGGCGGCGCGCACCTGCTGGTTACCGCCCGCCGCACGGGCCTGCTGCTCTCGGTCGAGCAGGGCTTTGGCTCGAACGAGCAGTCCAGCTACACCTTTCAGATGTTCGACGCGACCGGGCTCCTGGTCGACCAGCAGGAGGTGCCGGTCACCTTCAATTACATGCGGAAGTACTCCGCCATGCTGATGGCGTTCCCCATCAAGGGGCCCATGACGCCATTCTTCGGTATCGGCGTGGGCGTTCTGCACACCGGCGGTCACAACCCCGACGATGAGGCGGCCCGGGAGATCGGAAGCTCCGGGTTCGGTTCCCTCGTCGGAGGATTGAATTTCCGGGTCAGCCACTTCAGCGCATTCGGCCAGTACCAGGTTACCACCGGCCCCCGCCGGCAGAGGCTGACTGAGACCGATGCCGCCGGCAACACGTTCGTCGCCTCGGGAAACCTGTACACCGGACCGACACACACCTTCTCGGCGGGCCTGCGCTTCAGCCTGGGCAACGCCCGGGAGCGCGCGACCGGCGGCGGCTACTAGCCGGGGTCGGGCCGGCACCTCAGCGGGCGGCGGGTCTTCGTGATCCGCCGCCCGTTTCGTTGCGCGAGGTCCATGGCGATCCGGCCAGCACAAAACGCAACGGCCAGTCCGCGGCTTTGGTGATCCCGATGCGCGGTGTAGCCAGGATCTGGCTTTCCCCATATTCCTGGGGGAGCAACACCCGAACCTGACTGCTCGCCATCTTTTGCCCATCCAGGTCCCGAGTCATCCCCAAAGCCTGGCAAAGCTTCCCCGGCCCCGAACAGAGCTCTCGATCCGGAACCGGACCCCGGCGCCGTCGCATGGCCTCCAGGCCGGCTAGCGGCTCGAGCGCTCGGAGGAGCACCGCGCTCGCCAAGCCGGCTCTCTGACTCACCAGGTTCGCACACCAGTGCATTCCGTAGGACAGATAGACGTACCAGGTAGCCGGCAGGCCGAAGAGAGCCGCGTTCCGCGCATTGCGCCGATGCAGGTAGCCGTGGGACGCGGGGTCGTCATAACCGAGATAGGCTTCGGTCTCGACAATCCGGCCCTCGGTCAGCTCTCCGCCTATGGTTGATACCACGACGGCCCCCAGCAACTCGGCCGCTACGGTCTCGGCGGGCCGCCGAAAAAAAGCGACGGGCAGCGTCGCTGCCCGTCTGAGGTGGGTCATTCCGCTTTCTTCCTCGATCGCGCTCTGGGTCGCTTGGCCCGGGGCGGGCCGGTAGTGGCGCCCCCTTCTCCTTCTCCACTCTCCGGCCCTCTGCCAGGGCTCGCGGCCCGCTTGGCGCGCGGCCGCCTGGCACGGGTTCGCTTCACCTCTCCCGGAGCTTCGCTACCCGTTTCCGGGGGCGGGTCGGCAGGCTCCAGAGCCTCGGGCGGCCGCTCGATTTCCACCACCCCGATCAGCGGGATACCGGCCGCGCGGATGGGACCGCGGGAGCCGCGCCGGAACCGCAGTCCCAGCCGCTGTCCGTTCTCTCTCGATCCTACCGGTGCCGCTTCGGGAGCGGCATCGACTGCGCTGCCAGCCGCCGGTTCTTCCACCGGCGGAGGTGGCGGGAGTGGCCGGGCCGGGATGCGCTGCGCCGTGATCTCGTAGTCGTCGTCGCCCACTTTGCGAACGTCCGCCACCTCGGCGTCGTTGGCCTGCCGGAGCAGCCGGGGAAACCGGGCCGCATCGAGCAATGAATCTTCCCGGCCGTGCATGGCGACCATGCGGAGCCGGAGCGCTTCCTGCCCCACGGGAGAGCGGAACTCCGACAGAGCCTGAGACATCAGCTGGAAGGCACGAGCCAGGGTGAGGGCGCCATCGGTGCGGTCCGGCCGGGCGACGCGCTGGCCAGGCTCCTCCCGTAGCTCGGGGGTACGGGACCGTTGGGGTGCACCCTCGCGAGTACCGCCCCGACCGCCACGACCACGCCTGCTTCGACCCCGGCGGGCGCCGTCTTCGCGACCCTCCCGTCCGGGCCCGGGTGCCGGGCGGGCGCGAGCCGCAGGGGGCGTAGCGACCGCAACCGGCAAGCTGCCTGGGGCCACCTCGTACTGTCCGTTGTCCAGCTTGTTCAGCTGCACCACGCCCTTCTGGCCCGCTTCGATCACGAACTTGCTGAACCGGTTGAACCCGGCATTCCGCTCGTCGAAGTTGGGATCGATCTGTTGCATGACCTGCTTGAGCCGGTCGGAACGCATCACGTCGCCGTTGCGCGCCATCTGTGCGACCGCTTCGGCGGCGAGCTCCCATGGATCCCGCTGGATCGACGGAGTATCGACTTCCTTGGTCAGGCCGGCCAGATCGTTGTAGGAGTAGTACTCGTCGCAGTTCTGGATCAGGAGATCGCTCGCCGATTCCCGGATCCCCACCCCGATCACGTACTTCCCGTACTCCTTCAGCTTGATCACCATGGTGGAGAAGTCGCTGTCTCCCGAGAGGAGAATGAACGAGCCGATCTCGGGGCGGGTGAAGACCAGCTCGATGGCGTCGATGGCGAGTCGGATATCGGTAGCGTTCTTCTTGCTCGAGCCGAAGGCCGGCGCGAAGATGAGGTCGATCGACGATTCCGAGAGCGGAACGATGTACTGAGGATAGCGGCGCCAGTCGGCATAGGCTCGCTGGACGGCGACCTTGCCTTTGATGATGTCGCTATTGAGGAGAGTGCGAAGCTCCTTGGTCAGGTCCTTCTGAATGCCGAGAGTGACATTGTCGAAATCGATCAGGAGGGCGGCGTGAGGGGCATGTACTGGGGGCTGGCTCAGGTGCCGGCCCGGTCGAATCAGTGGTCGATTCACGTAGCGCTCGGTTGCACGTTCCCTACCTCCGCGCGCCCCCTCGTTGCGCCTTGGCCGGACCCGGTGATCGGCAGGGCATCGAGGAAGCCCACGAGGTCTGAGAACCTTTGTGGGGCGCACGCCGGCTCCACTTCCAGTGGCTCCATGCACGTGCGCTGGTCGGTTGCTCTTACCCGCCGGCCGCCGGTAACGGTGCAGACGGAGAGCAGCCACGGTTGTGCCAGCCACCCCGCGTTCTGCCGGCGCTCGTCGGATCTACCATCGAGCGAGCGACACATCCACCAGGAAGCGCGTTGCCGGCCGGGTCGCCGACCCGCGCTGTACTCACCGCGAAACCGGCCTGCCGTACTGCGGCATGGCCCGGGGCATCTGCGGATGTGGCTAGCGGGACGAAAGTTAGCCGAACTGCGGCTCGCCCGCCAGCGGCAGGTCTATGACAAAGTAGAACCTGGTCCCGTATCCGGGTGAGGTCTCTACCTGCATGGCGGAACCCATGGCCTCCACCAGCTTCCGGCAGATGGACAGGCCGAGGCCGGAGCCCGAGAAGGCGTATTCGCCGGGTTTCTGGCGGCGGCGGAAGGGCTCGAAGAGGGTGGCCATTGATTGGGGGGGGATGCCTCGCCCGGTGTCCCGCACCGAGAATTCGATGGCCCGCGCGTTCCGCTGAACTGCGGTGACCTCGACAAAGCCTTCGGCGGTGAACTTGAGGGCGTTGGTGGTCAGATTGAGCAGCACCCTGCTCAGGGCTACCGGATGGCCGATACGGAAGTCGGACTCGGGCGCGGTCACCCGCACGGCAAGGTTCTTCTCCTCCGCGATAGGCTGAACGATGTCCCGAACCGACTCCAGGATATCGGTGACCGAGAAGGGGATCGGGTCCAGATCCACCAGTCTGTCGCCGCCCCGCGCCAGCTCGATGACATCGCTGGCTACCGAGCTCAGCCCGAAGGCCGCGCTGTAGATCAGCCCCAGCTGCCGCTCCTGGATGGGATTGACCGGGCCGCTCCGGCCTCGCTGGAGAGTTTCCGCCAGGAAGAGAATCGAGGTGAGCGGAGAGCGGAGGTCGTGAGCCACCTCCACGACCAGCTCCAGGCCGTCGGGGGAGGAGAGACGATCGGTGAAGTGTTGCGACCAGTCGGCCTCGAGGTGCTGGCCCAGGCGCTCGATCGCGAGCAGGACGGTGAGTAGTTGCGCCGGATCGGGAGCCGGCAGCGCCCGGGCTCGATCCAGAAAGGCGGTACGCACCAAGCCGAGAAGGCGGCGGGAAAGCGCGTTCCGTGGCACCATGTAGGTCTGGGCCGGGAGCCCGGCGATCTCCTGGCGTATGGCGGCGCTGAGCTGGGCGAGATGAGAGGTCGCCTCCTCGGCACCCGATGCGTGCTGGATGACCCGCTCCCACTCCGCTTCAGCCCAGAGCACCGAGTCGCGGAGCGCGTCCCAGAGGGGTATTGCCACGGGTCCTCCCGTGGGCCCGGCCGGGTCCCAGACCTTCAAAGGGCTGGGGGCCTCCTGCGAGGCACGGCGGCGTTCTCCGGCAGTCGCGCCAGGCAGAACGGTTTCAGGGATCACGCCGCCGGGCCCGGGGACTCGTCGCGCTGGAACTCGTGCTTATCCATGAGCCGGTACAGGGTGGTTCGGTCGATGCTCGCCAGCCGTGCCGCCTTCGACATGTTCCCCCCCGCCCGGCTGATGAGGCGGGACAGATACTCCTTTTCGAACTGCACCACAACCCGGTCTTTGGCCGGATGGTAAGCCTCGTCCATGACGCCGGGGGGCGCCGCGTTCTCAGCCGGCCATTCTCCGCCATCGTCGTACACCGGAATGTCGTTGGGCTGGATGGTCTGATCCGGCTCCGCCAGCACCGCGACATGCTCGATCACGTTTTGCAGCTCCCGAACGTTGCCGCGCCAGGGTCGGGAACGCAAGAATGCTATGCTCGCCTCGCTGAGCCGGGGAAGCCGATCGCCCATCTGGCGGTGCCGCTGCCAGTAGAAGGTCAGAAAGTGGTTGGCGAGCAGAGGAATGTCCTCCGGACGCTTTCGGAGCGGCGGCAGCTTTATGGGCACCACCCGAAGGCGGTAGAACAAGTCACCGCGGAGCACGCCCTCGTCCACCGCTTCCTGGGGCTCACGGTTGGTGGCGGAGATGAACCGCACGTCTACCACCGCGTCCTGCTGCTCGCTTCCCACCCGGCGCACCACGCCATCCTGAATGACGCGCAGGAGCTTGGCCTGCAGCGGCATGGTCATCTCGGTGAGCTCGTCCAGGAACAGGGTTCCTCCGTTGGCCGTTTCGAGCAGACCCGGCTTGTCGCGATCGGCTCCGGTAAACGCGCCCTTCCGGTGACCGAACATCTCCGACTCCAGAAGCGGCTCCGGAAGCGCGGCGCAGTTGATCGGTACCAGGGTGCGGCTGGCGCGGCGGCTGTTCTGGTGGATGAATTGCGCGATCACTTCCTTGCCGGTGCCGCTCTCGCCGCTGATGAACACCGAGGCATCGGTGGGCGCCACCTTTCGGGCCAGGTCCACCGCCTTGCGAAACAGAGGCGAGATGCCGATCAGGGCGATCTTGTCGCTGTGCCCATTCTGCTTCATGAGCTGGACCCGCAGGTCCCGCGCTTCCCGAGACACCATGACCGCGTGAGATGCCCGGCCGATGAGCACCTGAAGGTGAGTGGCGGAGAACGGCTTCGGCAGATAATCCCAGGCGCCCGCCCGCAGGGCCTCGATGCTGCTGGTGACGCTGGGATTTCCTGTCATCACCACGACGATGGTGTCCTTGTACGCGCCCAACGCAGCCTGGAGGATCTCCAGCCCGGAAACCTGGGACATGTACAAGTCCACCAGGATGACATCGAACTTCCGGCGACGCACCGTTTCCAGCGCCTCCTCACCCCGGCCGATCAGCGTCACATTGTATCCGTCCATCTGAAGCACGCTGGCGCAGCTTTCGCGCAAGGTGCGTTCATCGTCCACCACCAGCACGCGAATGCTGGCCTTGACTTCGCTGGGAATGGAAAGAGGGTCGCGGGAGCTGTCGGATGCGGAAGGACTGCTCCGCTCTTGCTGGGCGAGGGGGTTGGCCATCCTGCGAACTCCTGGACGGACCGCTCGACGCGGTCGGTGGCACACCGGCTCAAACCGCGAGCTGGAACAGGCTACTCACAAAAAAACCGGTATCAGGAGTCTCTCAGAGCACTCCGCAAACGGCAGCAGGAGTAACGTTCTTACCACAGAGTGACGCAAAAGTCAAGCAGGTGAGGGGATGAGGCTACAATACACGGCCCCGGGAACTGCCATTCCGTCGGTTCTGCTCTACAGGTGTGGCAGAACCGTTCAGGTTGGATAGGACATGGGAGCCTGCTCGAAGGCACGGACCTGCTCGGGGTCTCCCTCGCGCTTCAGGTCTCGGAGCGCCGTCGTGGCCCTGAGAAGGAGCTCGACCGCATCTACGGGGGATTCGGCAAAGTCGGGGACCGCGCAATAGCCCGCCTGCACCCTGAGGGATCGTTCCCCGCCCCGAACCGGGATCGGTGAAGTCTCAATGGTGCCACCCAGCCTCCGGACCAGGCGCAGGGCACCCTCGCTTCCTGTGGCGGGGGCGATGACCGCAAACTCCGACTGTCCCAGGCGGCCGATGGCATCGGAGGAGCGACCCACCCGCTTGAGCAGTTGCCCCACCTGCTCGGCTATCCGCTGGGACTCTTCGTCCGCCGGCTCCCCGGTCCCGACGTCCTCGGGTTCGGGGCAGAACACCACGCATGCCAGCGGATCCCGCCGCCGGAACGCATCCGCGCCGATCTCATGGGCCCGCCGGGCCAGCCCGCGCATGTTGTAGAGCCCCGTGCCCGCATCCAGGAGATTCTCCTCCCGGAGGATGTCGACCTCGCGCTTGCATTGCAGGAAGGTGGCGAGCTTCAGGAGCAGTGCCTCTCCGTCCACCGGCTGCCCCAGGAACTCCCAGGCCCCTGCCCGGTAAGCCTCCAGGCGCTGAGTCCGGCCCGAAGGGCCCGAGGTGGTGATGATGATGGGGGTTGTGGCGCTGAAGCGGGGATCGTTCCGGAGCTGGCGGCAGACCTCGAAGCCATGCACGTCAGGCATCTGCGCATCGAGGATGATCAGGTCGGGTTGTGCAGTGCGCACCCGCTCGAGCGCCTGTTGTCCGGTATAGGCCCGAACCACGGAGTAGCCGCTGGGCCCCAGAATGCTCTCGAGCGACCGGGCCGACCACTCCTGGTCGTTGGCGATCAAGACCAGAGGCGCGGTGGGAGCCTTTTCTAGATTTGCCATGCTGTCTTAGGCCAGAGAGGTGAGAAGCCGCGATTGGACGTGCGCCCGTGGGTAGCAGGAGTCGTGCGCCTTCGGCCAAAAGCGTTAAGCATCTAAGATACAGTCGGTTGCCAATTGCTGACCAGAGCGCGGGAAGGTTCGACCGCTGGAAACGCGCCACAGTTTGGATGCTGGGATGCCACGGCACTTGACACCGTGCAGATTGTGGCAACCCAACAGTGGTGGGTGTAGTTTCGGAGCAACGCCCTTCTCCGGTGCCGGCCGGGCAGCCGACCCCTACGATCCAGCCTAACGCGCGCACAGCCAACGAGTTTGGTACCTGCTCAGGGACTATTCTGACAGCTGGCCGGCCCGGAGAATTTACGGCGCCATCCTTGAAGGAGGGCTGACCATTCCCGAAGCTCAAAACACGAACTCTAGCGTGGAAGCTGACGACGGATGCCCAGCGAATCGCTGCATGATACCCCGGTCCCCTGCGACGCCGGCTCGACTGACAAGAGCGAAGCGGCGAACGATCCCGACGCTCCCGACACGAGCACCGATGTCCCGGGCGAGCTCTCGGAGTTCAGTCAGCGACTCGCCAGCTTTGGACTGGGCGAGGCTCCGGACCCCTTACTTACCGAAGCCCGTCACACTCGCAAGCGAGGGCGGCAAAGCTGATTCGAGATCGGTTCTACCGCACCGTGAGTAGGGTCACAGGGAACTTTGCCGGCAGATATTAAGCTTTTCTCCGGCATCGCATTATTATCGGGGCCGGCATTTATTGGTTGCCGGCGCAGGACAACTAACCGAGGGAACGCTGGGTCGCGGTTCATTCTTCAATCTCTAGCTGAGCCCGCTTAATGGGAATTGCCATGTCCGGGGTGCGCAGCAGCAATCCATCAATTCCCGCTATCGGGCTGGAGTCGGCCCTCTCTCACCAGCATTACTGGAGTCACGCCGGCACCCGTACTGGCGATTCCACGCTCTCTAATATCGCCCGGCGTCTCCTCAATCTCTCCTGCGCGCTCTTTGCTCTCGTCATCACGATGCCGGTGATGCTACTGGTAGCGGCGCTGGTGCGCCTGACCTCGCGCGGCCCGATTCTCTACACTCAGGTGCGGATAGGACTCGACCGCCGGCAACCTGCAGGGGGTGTCCAGAACCATAGACGGAAGCGCGATCTCGGCGGGCGCCCGTTCACAATTTACAAGTTCCGCACCATGAGGACGGATGCCGAGCACCAGAGTGGCGCGGTGTGGGCTCAGCAGCGCGATCCCCGAGTGACGGCGGTGGGCGGGGTGTTGCGCCAGTATCGGCTGGACGAGCTGCCCCAGCTGTTCAACGTGCTCAAGGGCGAGATGAACATCGTAGGACCCCGGCCCGAGCGCCCCACCATCTTTGCCGAGCTCCGCGAGCATATCGCCGAGTATCCGCTTCGCCAGCGGGCCAAGCCGGGAATCACCGGACTGGCGCAGATCAACCACCATTACGACCGCTCGCTCGAGGACGTGCGTACCAAGGTGCATTACGATCTCGAGTACATCCGCCGCCAATCCTTGACCGAAGACCTCCGCATCATGCTCAAGACGGTCCCCGTCGTCCTCCTCCGCCGCGGCGGCTGGTAAGTACCTTCCTCGATAGTCCCGTCCCCAGACCGAAGGCGTTGCGCTGGAACCACACTGCTGCCGCGGATCGGCTCGCTATCACCCTGCCGGTTCCCCAGCGATGTTACCACACCATGGCGGGGAACGACTTACTGAAAAGCGGCGGGCCGGTCGCCGGCGGAATGGCGATTGCTGGTATGTAGGCCAATTCGGCCGTATTCTTGGTGTATCTCCGAGGCTGATCATGAGACCTGCGATGGTGGCTTCAGATTCCGCTCCACCGCCCGGTAGCCCCACTCTTTCCGTGGTGGCACCCCTCTTCAACGAGGCGCAGAACGTGCGCCCCCTGGTCGAGTGGATTGTTCAGGCACTGGAGTCGTACGGGGACGGGTTCGAAGTCATTCTGGTGGACGATGGCAGCCGGGACGACACCTGGAACGAGGTACTCGCGGTGGCCGGAGACCGCCGGGTCCATGGCCTGCGCCTGGGGCGCAATGTGGGCCAGACTGCGGCCATGATGGCCGGCTTCGATCACGCCCGGGGGTCCGTCATCGTGTCGCTGGATGGAGACCTACAGAACGACCCCCGGGACATCCCGGCTCTGGTCTCCAAGCTGGATGAAGGGTACGACCTGGTCTGCGGCTGGCGTCATCGCCGCCAGGACCGGCTACTGCTCCGCAAGGTGCCCTCGTGGCTCGCCAACCGGCTGATCCGGCGGCTGACCGGGATACCCATTACCGACAATGGCTGCTCGCTCAAGGCTTACCGCCGGGACTTGCTGAGCCGCATCTCGCTATACGCCGAACAGCACCGCTTCATTCCGGCACTCTCGGCCAGCGTCGGTGCCCGCATTGCCGAGATGCCGGTTCGCCACCACGCCCGAAAGTTCGGGGCCAGCAAGTATGGGATCTCCCGAACGACGAAGGTTCTGATCGATCTCCTCACCCTCAAGATGATCACCACCTTCAGGTCCAGGCCTCTGGTAGGGTTCGCGCTGGCGGCGGTTCCTCCCCTGCTCGCCGCGCTCCTTTTTGGAGCCTTTTGGCTGGTTAGCCTGACCCGGTTCGGGCCGGAAAAAGCCTCGGCCCTGGTCTTTCCCGGTGCCGGGCTTCTCTGGGTCGGGGTAGCTTTCTATCTCTTCATGCTCGGTCTCGTAGCCGAAGTCGCGCTCAACAGCGAGCGTGGGGCGCACGATACTCCGAACGGGTGGGAGGTTCGTTGAGATGTGCGCCCAGAGGATCCTGATGGATATTCCCAACGTCGCGAACAGCCCAGAGCCGTATGATCCGGGGCTCATCTCCGTGGTCGTCCCGGTAGTCGAGCGTGCGGGCGAGGTTACCGCGGTCTATCAGGCCTTCGCCCGCGAGCTCGAGGCTCGCTCCTATACCCACGAGTTCGTCTTCGTGTTCGATGGTCGGTGTACTCCTCCGCCGGAGCTGGTGCAGCTGTCCCGCGAGAATGAGGACCTCCGGATCCTGCGGTTTGCCCGTGAGTTCGGCGAGACCGCGGCACTGCGGCTCGGCATGGAGAAGAGTCGAGGCGACATCCTGCTCACTCTTCCCGCCTACTTTCAGGTGCAACCCGAGGGGATCGAGCTCCTGCTCCAGGCCATGATGGGCGGAGCGGACATGGCGGTGGCGAGCCGGTCCCCCCGGCTGGACAGCTGGCTCAACCGGATGCAGTCGTGGGCGTTCCACCGGATCGTTGGCAGCGTCTCGGGCCAACGGTTTCACGACATGGCCTGCGGCGTTCGAGCCATGCGGCGCCCGGTGGCCGAGGCGCTGCCCCTCTACGGCGATCTCCACCGGTTCATCCCGGCGCTGGCTCTGCGTGAGGGATATCGAGTGGATGAAGTATCGGTTCCCCAGCATCCCAGCGATGCCCGGGTTCGGGTCTATCGACCGGGGGTTTATCTGCGCCGGCTTCTCGACATCGCCGCTTTTTTCTTTCTCGCCAAGTTCACGGAGAAGCCACTGCGCTTCTTCGGTCTGGTGGGATCGGTCCTCCTGGCCAGCGGCGGTGGGCTGGGTCTCGTCCTCCTGATTCAACGAGTGGAGGGTACTGGAATCGCCAACCGGCCGGCGCTGCTGCTTGCCGTGCTTCTGGTGGCCTTGGGGGTTCAGCTCATCGGCCTGGGTCTGGTAGGCGAGATCATCGTCCATCTGCGGGCCCCCCATCGCCGCGGCTATCGAGTGCGCGAGCGGGTTTAGGCGTCGCCAGCCTTGCGCGCCTATGCCGGTTCGGGAGAACCTTCATCGGAACGGACTCCCAGGCATCCATCTCCCGGCATGCGACGCAGCCTCTCCGGACTAGCCGACGACAATTTCGATCTCCTCGTGGTCGGCGCCGGGATCTACGGCGCCTGCGCGGCCTGGGACGCCACGCTGCGGGGACTCTCGGTCGCGCTGGTTGACCAGGACGATTTCGGTGCGGCGACCTCCGCCAACAGCCTCCGAATGGTTCACGGTGGCCTGCGCTACCTCGTGCGCGGGAATCTTGCCCGGATGCGGGAGTCGATCCGCGAACGCTCCACACTTCTGCGCATCGCACCCGGACTGGTCGAGCCGATGCCGGTCCTGGTCCCGATCTACCGCTACGGGATCATGGGACGGCCGGCGCATCGAGCCGCCCTGGCGTTAAACGACCTGGTTTCCTGGACCCGAAATCGAGATCTCGAGCCGGGACAGATGATCCCCCCCGGTCGTCTGGTCTCACGCGATGAATGCTTGCGCCTGTTTCCCGGCTTCGCCTCCGCAGGCCTGTCCGGCGGAGCGCTCTGGTATGACGCCCAGCTGCGCCAGCCTGAGCGCCTGACGCTGAGTTTCGTGCGCGCCGCGGCCGAGCGGGGGGCCGTGGCCGCCAACTACATCCGGGTCGAGCGGCTCGAAGCCAGGAATGGTGCGGTATGCGGCGCCCGGGCCACCGACCGGCTTAGCGGCGCGGAGCTGGACATCAGCGCCCGTGCCGTGCTGGTCGCGGCGGGGCCCTGGACCAGTGAGCTGATCGCCACGGCTCCAGGTGGGAGCGCGGTCGAACAGGCCTGGGGGCTGAATCTGGTGCTGAGCCGCAGGCTGGCAGAGGTAGCGGTAGGGATCGAAGCCCGTGGCAGCCGCCACGAGGATCCGGTGGGCGGCGGGGGTCGTTTCCTTTTCTTCGCCCCCCAGGGGGGCGCGACTCTGCTCGGAACCTGGTATGCGCTGGCGGACCCAGGCGGAGCACGCGACCTGCGGGAGACCGGGCTTCGGGCTTTGCTCCAGGGCTTCAAGGAGGCCTGCCCCGGCTTCCAGCTGACCTCTCGTGACGTGCTCCGCTGTCATTGGGGGCGGCTCCCCCTCAAGGCCGGCAGAGAGAGGGGTCGGGCGTACGCCCTCGCGGAGCGGCCCCGGGTGGTGGATCACGGCCGACACGGTCTCCGCCGCTTACTATCGATGGAAGGAGTCAAGTTCACCACCGCCCGCCGGGTGGCCGAGCTGGCGGTCGATCGAGTCTTTGCATCTCTCGGCCAGAGTAGCCCCCCTTGCCGCACCACTCAGGTATTGCTCCCCGGAGCACAGGACCGGCGTCCAGTCGAGCCGCCCGCAGAGGTGGCCAGAGAGGAGATCCTGCAAGCCGTGCGGGAAGAGATGGCCATCAAGCTGGACGACATTGTGTTCCGGCGCACCAGCCTGGGCGCCGCCCCCGGCCCAGCCAGGACCACTGTGGAGGAAGCTGCCCGCGTGGCCGGGGGGGAGCTGGGCTGGGACAGCCACCGGCAGGCGATTGAGATCGACACGGTCATGCGGCAGGCCGGTGTCCCCGCCGCCGTCATGGAGGCGGTAGGGTGAGAATACTCGTGCTCGCGCCGCATCCCTTCTTTCAGGCCCGCGGCACTCCGATGGCCGTGAAAACCGTCCTCGAGTTCCTGAGCTCGCGGGGGCACGAGATCGATCTCCTGACGTTCCATGAAGGTGAGGACGTCTCGATTCCCAACTGCCGCATTCATCGAATCGCTCAACCCCTGGGGATCAGCAATATTCGCCCTGGCTTCTCCCTGAAGAAGGTCGTTTGCGACCTCGTCATGCTGAGCAAGTGCGTGCGGCTGGTCCGGCAAAATCGCTATGACCTGGTGCATGCGGTGGAGGAATCGGTTTTCATCGCGGCGGCGGTGCGGAGCGCAACGGGGATCCCCTACATCTACGACATGGACTCGTCTCTGGCGGAGCAGCTGGTAAACACCTACCCCGGATTGAGGTTTGCATTCTCGACGTTGCGGCGGCTCGAGGCGTTCGCGGTGCGGCGTAGCATGGGGGTCCTGGCGGTCTGTGCAGCGTTGGAGGATCTGGCCCGCGGGTACGCACCAGGCAAGGCTGTGGGCCTCGTGGAGGATACGACATTGCTGCCACCGGGAGACGCCCGGAACGCGAACGGCTCCGCCGCCGACGCTCCTTTGACCGAGGCGGTTGACGGGAAAGGTCCGGTGACGATGTATGTCGGCAATCTCGAGCCTTACCAAGGCATCGGCCTCTTGCTCGAGGGTTTCCGCCACACCCTGATTCGGGTGCCGAATGCGCAGCTGGTAATCATCGGGGGAATGGAGGGCGACATCTCGCGCTACCGCCGTCGGGCGGTGCAGCTGGGCATCTCGACCCAGGTGCACTTTCTGGGCCCCCGGCCTATCACCTCGCTCGATGGCCTCCTGCGGCGGGCAGACGTGCTGGTCTCTCCCCGTCTCCACGGGCTCAATACTCCCATGAAGATCTACTCCTACCTGGACTCCGGCACCGCGGTTCTGGCCACCCGCCTCAGTACTCACACTCAGGTGCTGGACGACCGGACCGCGTACCTGGTTACTCCGACCCCTGAGGCGCTGGGGGAAGGTCTCGCCGACCTGCTCAGCAACCCGGACTTGCGCTCTCAGCTGGCCCTACAGGCCAAGGCTTACGTGCAGCACGAGTTCACGCCCGAAGCAGCCTACCGAAAGCTCGGCTCCTTTTACAGCCTGATGGAATCGAAGGCCGCCGAGGCCAGAGGGTGAACGAACTGTGGCGCTCTCCCACGCTCCGCAGCGTGGTGATCTACGCGGTATCCGGAATCGGTTTCGTGGGTGCGAATCTCCTCCTGGCGCGCCTGCTTCCGACCGGCGAGTATGGGCTTTTTACCCTCGTTGTCGCCCTCATACATCTGGGTTATGCGCTCGCCAGCTCGGGCCTGGACGGGGTGGTGAATCGCCGGCATCTCGAGGCCGGGCCCTGGCTGTTTCGGCGCTCACTCGGTGCCGCGCTGATGGTCGGGATGGCACTCACCCTCGTTGCCGGGATAACCTACCAGCTGAAGATTCCCATGCTCCTTGCGGTGCTGGTGTCCACCGCTGCCGGGGGCGCCATGATGGTGGCGGCAGCCAAGTTCCAGAGCGAACAGCGGTTCGGTATATCCCTCGCCTTATCGCAGAGCCCCAACTTTGTGCTCATCCTGGCCGCCCTGGCGGTGGCGCTCTCGCACCAGCAGGAGGCGTGGCTCCCAGTGCTCATTTCGGCCGCCGGATTCGTAGTCGCTGCCATCCTGGGTTGGCAGTTGCTCTTTCGCGAGCGGGGAGCCCGGCCGGGTGGCCAGAGCAGCTTTTCCTGGGGGGAGGCTTTCTCGTTCGCCGGCCTGAACGCGGCGGGCACCGTCCTGGTCCAGCTCGACCGCCTCATCATACCCCAGGTACTGTCGGTCCACGATCTCGCCACGTACGGGGTGCTGGCTGCCATAGCGGGCTCGATGTTCAGGGTTCTCTCGATGGGGGTGGGCTACACCATGGTGCCGCGCCTGCGAGCGGCAGACGGTATCCTCGAACGCCGCCGCCTGATCGGGTACGAGGCGAAACTCGTGGGTGCCATCGTCGTGGCCGGCTCGGTGGTGATCTGGTTCATCACCCCGCTGCTAGAAGCCTGGTTCCTGGCCGGCAAGTACCAGCTTGCCGGATCTCTCGTTCTGGCCGTGCTCGTGGCTGGAACGGCCAAGATCGCCAATGCATTCACCAAGGCCATCGTCAGTGCACTCGCCACGCCCGGGGAGCTGTCGCTGGTCAACTTGCTGGGCTGGGGGTCGGTGGCATTGGCCGTTCTGGCAGGAGTGCTTGGTGCCCGGTGGGGGCTGGTAGGGGTGATCTATGGTGTCGCCCTCGGGTGGGTGATGCGTGCCCTCGCCTATTTCTTTATCGCGCTGCGTCATTTGAAGCTCCCCGCAACCGTGCCAGCCCCTGCCCGATAACCACCGCATGAGCCTCCCGGAAACCGGCTGGGCCTTGGCTCTCTTCCGACGTTCGGTTCTGAAGCAAGCCAAGTTCCGTCAGATTCTCGCCCGTCTGGACGATCCCGCCGGCAAGATCAGCCTCGATATCGGCGCCGATAACGGCGTCATCAGCTACCTCCTGCGCCAGCGGGGCGGCCGGTGGCACAGCGCCGACCTGGATGATCGCGCCGTGCTTTCGATCCGCCAGCTGGTGCAAAGCAACGTTCACCGGATCGACGGCGGCACCACACCGTTCGAGGCAGCCGCTTTCGACCAAATACTCATCGTGGACTTTCTCGAGCACATTCCGGACGACCGCGGATTTGCCCGGGAGCTCGCGCGCATCCTCCGGCCAGGCGGACGGCTCATCATCAACGTTCCCCACCTGAAGCCCGGCTCGTGGCTCAACCGCTGGCGACATACCATCGGCCTGACCGACGAATGGCACGGTCATCTGAGGCCGGGATACACCCTCGAAGATCTGCGCGAGCTCCTCGGGCCGGCCTTCGTGATCGAAGAGGCGGCCACCTATTCGCGCATTTTCTCCGAGCTGATCGACACCGCACTCAACGGGATGTACTTACGCACTCAGCGGCGGGCGGGGCGGCAAGGCGGCTCATCGAAGGGTGCCGTGATTACCGGTTCCGACCTGCGCCAGTATCGCAAGCAGTTCGTGCTCCTGACCATCTTGTACCCCTTGCTCTGGACCTTCGCCAAGCTGGACGCTCTGCTCTGGTTCCGGCCAGGCTACAAGCTGATCGTCTCCGCGCGCAGGTCAGGAAATCCGCTTGGGGATATCAGTAGTGATCCAGCCCCCGGGGTAGACGGCTGATGCATCCCGTCGCCGGAGCGCATCACCCTCCACTCTGTCTTGCCGCCAGGGGGCAGTCCTGACGCCACTAGATCCCGCCGATTCACATCCCACCAAGGCGAGTCTGGTACGCTCGACGTTCCATGGACTGACCTCTCAATACACCGGCGCGCTGGTGCAAGGCGTAGTGCAGATAGGGGTGCTGTCGGTCCTTGCCCGACTGCTTTCCCCCCGCGATTTCGGTCTGGTAAGCCTGGCGGCGATTTTTGTGGGTCTTGCCACCCTGGTGGCCAACTTCGGGCTTAGCGAGTGCATCGTACGCCGGAGCCGGCTCACTGAGCGCGACATTCGAGCGGGCTTCACCCTGGCAATGCTGCTCGGTCTTGGCGGGACCCTGCTGTTGGGGGCCACGGCGCCCCTCGCGGGTGCCTTGTTCGACAATCCGTCAGTGGTCCGGCTGGTTCTCGCTCTCAGCCTGGCCGTCCTGATCACCAATGCGGGTCTTATCGCCGATGCCCTGCTGCAGCGCCGGATGGCCTGGCGGGCGCTCATGTGGGCCGATATCGGTTCGTACCTCGCCGGCTACGCCGCCACCGGGACGATTCTCGCCTTGATGGGCTTCGGCCCGTGGGCGCTGGTAGGAAGCGCGCTGGGGCAGGCGCTGCTCCGTACCGGGTTCCTCCTTGCGGCCCAGTCACACCCCAAGCGTCTGCTGATAGGCGGTGCGGAGTTCATCGAGCTGTTCCGTTACGGGAGGGGATTCACTGCGGCGCGACTCTCCAACTACGGTGCCCAGCAAGCAGACAACCTGGTGGTCGGCCGGGTGCTCGGAGCCGGCCCGTTGGGATTCTATTCCCGCGCCTTCAAGCTGATGACTACCACCGTGCAGTACTTCGGCACCATCGTCACCCGGGTGCTGTTCCCCGCAATGGCTCGGGTCCAACACGATCCCCAGCAGCTGAAGACAGCCTATCTCACCGGCTGCGCCGCGCTGGCGCTGGTGAGCGCCCCACTCAGCGTGCTGATGGTGGTATCGGGACCCGAGCTGGTTCAGCTAGTGCTGGGGCCCAAGTGGCAGGCTTCCATCGTTCCGCTTCAGATCCTGAGCCTGGGGCTGATGCCCAGGAATGTTTCCCAGATGAGCTATTGCCTGGACGCAGCGCTGGGCGCCATGTCCCGCCGCGCCATTCGCGACGGAGTGTACCTCCTGGCGGTGGTGGCAGGCAGCCTGGTGGGTGTGCGACACGGGCTGCCGGGGGTGGCGGCCGGGGTGGTCGCTGCGACGTTCGTCCAGTACGCCATCGCGACGTTGATGAGCATGCAGCTGGTAGGGCATTCCTGGCCCGAGTACTTCGAGAGCCAGGCACCGGGCCTGGTACTCGGAGCGGTGGCGGTCGCGTTCGCGGTTCCACTCCGATTGGCCCTGCGGTCGTTTGACCTGTATCCGGCGGTCGTGCTTCTCCTCACCGTCCTACCGAGCCTGGCCTTGGTGGCCCTGCTCCTGCTACTACGGCCGAGGATTGCGGGTCAATATGGCCAGATCGCGCTGAGAAACCTGGGCGCCGCCCTCGCCGGTAGGCAGTTGGGTGGTGGAACAGTATCCTGGGATGGTTTGAGACGTGAGTTCGCCAGCCGCTGGGGACAGTGGATCAACCCCTAGCTACTGGAAATCTCAGGCTTGCCCGGTGGCACGGTAGAACCGGAGCTTGCCCGAATGGCTCCCGGGGAATCTCCACCACCTGCTTTACGGCAACTCGGCATTCCTGCCCGAAGATTGACTTGACGCCGTCGGCCAGGATTACACTCGTGCTGTCATCGTAGCCCGGGCCGGTCTGCACCAGAATAGTCCACGTTTGGAGATCGTGCTGCTCGAAGAGCACTCGTCCAATCGCGGTGGGCGACGACTTGGCGCTGGCTTTCTTAAGCACCCCGCTGAGCACGCCGCCATGAAGGCGGTCTCCAGCGGCGGTAAGCAGGAGCTCTCCGGTCCGTCCTTCGATTCCCGCCATTACCGGATGGGGCCGCCCACAGGAGCACGGATCCGGGGATAGTCGCCCCAGGTCTCCCACCCGGTACCGAATGAGCGGCATCATCCGGTTCGTGGTGCACGTCAGGACGATGTCACCGGTCTCGCCCGGCTCCGCCGGCTCGCCATGACGCAGGATCTCCATCTCCACATGTTCGGCGAAGATGTGGAGCGACCCGGCCGGACATTCGTAGGCGACGCTGCCGGTCTCCTGGCAGCCATAGGTCTCGATGACCCGGGTGCCGAGCCCCTCCTCGATCTCTTGCCGTTGAGCGGGGTAGAGCATCTCACCGAATACCTTTGCGAAGGGCACCAGGGGCCGCGGTGCTCCACCCGCCGTGAGTCGGGCGTGCCGGGCGAGCTCGGCCACAGCCGAGGGGAAGCCCCAGACATAAGTTGGTCGCCTGGTCAAGAGGAAGCGGACCGCGTCGTCCAAGCGGCGGGGAGACAGATCGCCGGTCGGCACCGTTGTCTGGTTTCGGATCCATTCGGCCAGCGCGCTCTCGCCCCGGCGGCGCAGCGAAAGGGACCGGGCACAGACGCCGATGCCGTGCCACAGCAGACCCCTGTACTCATTGGCCCAGACCCATGCAGCCCCGTCCGGATCAGCTCCCACGCGTAGAGGCTGTCCGGTAGATCCCGAGCTGGTACGATAGTAGAGTCCCCGGGGGGTCGGTTTTGCCAAGAGCGCGGCCCCGGAAGACTGGATGATCTCCCGCTCGAGGACCGGCCAGGACCGCAGATCGCCCGCGCCGCTCCGCCGAAACGCCTCCTGCCACGGGCCCGAGCGATACAGCGGTATATGGGTTCTCGCATACTCCAGCGTTCGCGCCAGCCGCTGGGCGCGCAGACGTTGGAAGGCCTCCGGCTCGAGCCGCTCCCACTCCTGTAGCCTGCGGATGTATGCCCCCAACGGCCGGCCACGCAGGCGCTGCACGGTCAGGTACAGCAGACGGTGAAATCGCTCGTTGGGGGTCAAGCGTTGCGCCCGCTGTGCGTTCGCCGGCCGCTGGCCCGCTCCAGCTCGGCAACCAGCTGTCGGGCACTTTCGCGCCAGGAGAACTCCCGCGCCCGAGCCAGCCCGCGAGCCCGCAGGTCTTCGGCCAGCCTAGGCTCCCGCAGAAGACGCGTCATCGCCGCCGCGAGGCCCTCTATATCGTCGGGATGGACCAGCAGGGCTGCATCACCCACTACCTCCGGGCAGGCCGGGGCGGTCGAGGCGACCACCGGACAGCCGCAGGCCATTGCCTCGACCAGAGGTATTCCGAAGCTCTCGTAGTATGAGGGAAAGATGAGCGCACCGGCCTGGCTGTAGACTGCCGGCATGTCGCCATGATCGATCAGGCCGGGAATGATCACCGTTTTTGGATCTACGTACCTGCGCAGCATGTCAGGTTTCAGGCGGTTGGCCACCCCGGCTCCGAGTATAACCAGCGGGGGGCAGTCGGGCACGGACGCATGGACCTTGCCATACGCGCTCAAGGTTCCTTCAACGTTCTTCCGGGCGCAGAGCTCCTGTCCGTTGTACTCGATCCGCGCGTATCCCTTGACCACCATGAGAAAGAACTCGCTGTCTGGCAGACCGTACTCGACCCGAACCCGCTCGAGGATGGACTGGTCGGTGATCCGGTGAAAGCGATCATCTGCCGCGGCATAGAGGGTGGACATCTTTTCCCGAGGAACGCCGGCCAGGGCCTCCAGCTCGGCGGCGAGGCTGTTGGAGTTGGTCAGCACCCGTGCTGCCCTGCGGCAGAACAGCGGTATTGTCGCCTTGTTGTAAAGCCGGTTTATCCGGTCGCCCAGCCGGGTGTAATACTCGGGAAAGGTCCAGTACTCGGTGCCACGCTGCTGGACCACGGTGGGACAGGGGGCGACGAGTGGAATGCTGAATTTGTGATGAAAGAGCACATCCAGATCCTCTCGTCGCGCAGCCCATGGCACGGAGACTTGATCCCACAACAGCTTTCCCGGAGCCGTGACCACCCGCTCCTGCACGTTGGGAACGTGGGCGTAGCGGCCGAGCTGTTTCCGGCTCATGTAGAACAGCACGTACTGGTTGAATCGGTCGGCTTCAAAGAGCGCGTCACAGAGCTGGCGGATGTATACCCCGGCGCCATCGTACTCGTCCACCGCGCGAAGCATGAGACCGATTCGTAGCGGATCCGACCGACTGGTTGTCATGATGGGTAAGTGAGCTCCAGGGCGAGTGGATGGGCCGTCCCGGAAGTCTACTCGGTGGCGGCCGGCTCTTCCAGAGAGCGGCGGCGGTGCGTCCCGGTCGTCCGCACCATCTCCGGTGCGGACGAGAGCTCGAGAAATCGCGTCTGCTTGCATCGACCTCAGCCTTCGGCTAGCATGGTCAGGGCAACCGCAAACCGGAGAGGAAATCGACACCATGAAGGTGCTCGTCACCGGCGGTACGGGCTTCACCGGCACCGCTCTCAGCCGCCGGCTCGCCCTGGAAGGCCACCAGGTCGTCGCGCTGGACATCAAGCCGGGTATCGCGGACGACGAGCTCCGCCGGCTCGGCGTACGCATTGTCATGGGGTCGGTGACTGACCGCAGCCTGGTGCAGAAGGTGACCGAAGGATGCGAGCGGGTGTTTCACCTCGCGTCCGCTTGGCGGATCGTGAACCTGAGCGACCGGGAATACTACGAGACCAACGTGAGCGGAACCCGATGGGTGATGGAGGCCGCGCTGCAACACCAGGTGCCGAGAGTGGTGCATTGCAGCACCTGCGGAGTGCACGGCAACCCCCGGCAGTTTCCCGCGGACGAGACTGCGCCCATTGCTCCCGAGGATATCTACCAGGAAACGAAGTGGGAGGGCGAGAAGGTGGTCCGGGAGTTTCTGGAGCGCGGGCTGTGGGTCTCGGTCATCCGGTCGACGTCTCACTACGGGCCTGGCGACCCGGAGCGCCTGCTGCACGTTTACCGGCGGGTCGCCCGTGGCCGTTTCGTGTTTCTCGGCCCCGGGACGGCTCACTTCCATCTGCTCTACATCGACAACCTGTGTGATGCCTTTCAGCTGGCCGCGGAGACGGAGGCGGCCTCAGGGCAGACCTACCTGATCGCCGACGAACGTTCGCTGTCATTGCAGGAGCTGGTCCTCGCGATTGCGAATGCGCTCGGCGTGGAGGTGAAGATCACCCACCTTCCGTTCTGGCCAGCCTACGTCCTCGGTACCGCGGTAGAGTTCCTGTACAAGCCGCTCCCCTGGGACCCTCCGATTTTCCGCCGGCGGCTGAACTGGTTCCGCTTCAGCCGCTCCTTCGATATCGGCAAGGCAACGCGCGAGCTGGGCTACCGGCCGCGGGTGGATATTCCGACGGGGCTGAGAATCACCGGTGAGTGGTATCGAGCCCGGGGCATGCTGTAAGAATGAGACTCTCTTTTCATCAGAGAATCCTGCTGATCCTGATCTGCCTAGGTGCCCTCCCCACTGCGGCGGCGATGCTCGGCTGGGGGCTGACCATTCGCTCCACTACCCGGGCGCCCGGGGCACGCGATGCCATCGAAACGGTCGCCGCGTCGGGCCGCTCGCTGCTGCACACCATGGATTCGACCCGGCTGCGGCCGGTGGAGCGCCGGGCACTGGCGGATCATGCCGCCCGGCTCAATACCGCCATCGGCCAGTTCCAGCGCGCCCAAACCTTCAGTCGCTACTACTATGCCGGTCTCGGGCTCGTCATCCTCCTGCTCGGTGGAGCCTTTCTGTATGCCTCGATCCGGTTCGGTGGCCACCTCTCACGCCAGTTGAGCCGTCCGATCGACGAGCTGATAGGCTGGACCGGAAACATCCGCCGGCAGGAGCCGCTGCCGCCCGACCGGCCCCGTCGGGGCGCGCCGGAGTTCGCCGCTCTCCGGACGGCGCTCCGGGATATGGCCGCGGCTCTCGAGCGTGCTCGCAGCCAGGAGATCGAGGCCGAGCGGCTGCGGGCATTTCGGGAAACTGCGCGGCGAGTGGCACACGAGATGAAGAATCCGCTCACGCCCATCCGGCTCGCGGTCGCTCAACTGGTCCGCTCGGCGGGAGCCGAGCATCGCCAGGAGATAGAGGTGCTGGTGACTGAATCGGGCCGGCTGGAGCAGCTCGCCAGTGAGTTCACCGAGTTCGGCCGGCTGCCGGAGGGCCCTGCCGCTCCAGTCGACCTTATCGAGCTTCTGGCCGAGCTCGCGCGCACCTCGCTGCCGGCCACCATGAATGCTCGAATGAAGCTGAATGAGGCGACACCGGTGCTGGTCGGCCACTACGATCCGCTCCGCCGGGCGTTCAGCAACCTTCTGCGCAACGCCGCAGAGGCCTGCGACGAGCAGGGCAGTCTCGATATCACGGCCGGCCCGGACGCGGGGGGCGGAGCCCGGATCGAGATCCAGGATCATGGACCCGGTGTTCCGCCCGAGCTGGCCGGCAGAATCTTCGACCCCTACTGCACTGGGAAGCGGGGCGGGACCGGGCTCGGGCTGGCACTGGTAAAGCAGACCATCGAGCTGCACGGCGGCACCATAACCCTCTCCGAGACTCCTGGCGGCGGCGCCACCTTCGTAGTTCGGTTGGGACCCAGGTGAGCGGTGGCGAGCAGGTCCTCCTGGTAGATGACGAGGCCAACATTCGCCGGATGCTGGGCGCGCTGCTGCGGGGCGAGGGCTTCTCCGTCACCGAAGCCGCCAACGGTAATGCTGCCCTGCTTCTGCTGGACGAGGCCGATCCCGACGTAGTCCTCCTCGACCTGCTGATGCCGCCGGGACCCGACGGCCTGGAGACCCTCACCCGGATGCGCGACCGCGGGCGGGCGACGCCGGTCATCATGATGAGCGGCAAGGCGCAGCTCACCGACGCCGTGCGGGCGGTCAAGCTGGGGGCCTTCCAGTTCCTGGAGAAGCCGCTCAGCCCCGAAGGGGTTCTGGCCACGGTGCGGGCGGCACTGGAGCTGAACCGAACCCGGGCGGAGAACCAGGCGCTGCGCGCGGAGCTGGCGCGCCGTGGGAGCCTGATCGGAAGCGGGCCGGCCATGCAGCAGGTCAAGGCGCTGATCGCCCGGGTGGCTCCGACCGATGCCCGGGTGCTCATCACCGGAGAGTCGGGTACCGGCAAAGAGCTGGTCGCGGCCGCCATCCACGCAGCCAGCCGGCGACGGGCACGGGCGTTCGTGACCGTAAACTGCGCCGCTATTCCGCGCGACCTCGTGGAGTCGGAAATGTTCGGGCACGAACGGGGAGCGTTCACGGGGGCTACGGAGCGTCGGCTGGGGCGCTTCGAGCTGGCGCATGGGGGCACCCTGTTTCTCGACGAGGTCGGCGACCTCAGCCCCGAAGCACAGGCCAAGCTGCTTCGGACCCTGGAGACCGGAGAGCTGCAGCGCATAGGCGCGGAGACAGGGATGCGGATCGACGCGCGGGTGATCACAGCCACCAACCGTCAGCTCGAAGAGGCGGTGAGAGACGGAGAGTTCAGGGAGGACCTGTTCTTTCGCCTCAACGTCTTTCCCATTCAGCTGCCTCCATTGAGAGACCGCGTGGAAGACCTTCCGGCTCTCGTGTCTCATCTCGCCGAGCGGATCCGGCCCCGCAGTGCCGCCAGATTTACCGAGGCAGCGCTCGAAGCGCTCGCTTCCTATTCCTGGCCGGGAAACGTGCGCGAGCTGGCCAATCTGGTCGAAAGGCTGAGCATCCTCAGCGGGCCCGTGGTAGACGCCCCAGCCGTGCGGCAGGTGCTGCGTGGCACCGCGGCGACCTCATCGAGCCCGGCTCCACCCCTCCTCACCGGCCAACCGTTGAGCGATGCGCTCGATGAATTCGAACGCAACCTCATCATGGCCGCGGTGACTCGGGCTCGAGGCAACATGGCCGAAGCAGCCAGAATCCTTCAGACTGACCGCGCCAACCTCTACCGGCGCATGCGCCGGCTGGGGCTGGAGAAGAGCGCGGACGCCGAGCTGTAGCCTTTTCACCTCTCGAGATCCTCATGCGCCTGCTCGTCGCCGGTCTGATACTGGTGCTCGCCTCGCCTCTGAGGGCGCAGGACAGCGTAATCGTCATCGACCCCAACGCGCCGCCCAGTGACTCGATCGTCCGCGGTGGACCGCCTTCCGAGGTGCTCGCCGAGCTGATTGCCTTCTACAACGACTCCGGCACGACCCGAGTTCAGGGGGAGGTGACCCTTCCGGCCGGCACCCGGTTCGAGGGGCGGTTGGCCCTCCATCGCGGCGCGCTCCGGGTGGCCGGCCGGGTGGTCGGAGGGATCGCGGTCGCGAACGGCACCTTGTATCTCCTTCCCGGTGCCTCGGTACAGGGAGATATCCTGGTGGTCGGGGGGCGGCTCATTCGCTCCGAACAGGTAGAGCACTACGGGACCGAGCGGGTCTACTGGGATGCCGCGCCGGTGATCCGGGGCACTGATGGCCACCTCGCGTTGCGGGAGCGGCGCCGATCGTTGGGCGAGATCGCCACCGCCCGCACCACATTCCAGGTCGGCAGAGTTCGCACCACGCTCTCGCTCGCCACCGGCGGCACCTACAACCGCATCGAAGGCTTGCCCATCCTGTTCGGCCCCCTGTTCGAGGTCCGGCCCACCGCCGGGACGCTCGCCCGGCTGGACTTTCGCGGGATTCTCCGCACCGCCGGCCAGGCGGACGATCTCAGTGACTTTGGCTACGTGGTGCGCGCGGATTACCGGGTTCTGGGCAAAGCGGAGTTCGGTGTCGGCGGCAGGATTTACAGCGAGGTGGAGCCGATCGAGGAGCACCCCTACCCGGGGAGCGAATCGGGGTGGTCAGCCTTCCTGCTCCAGCGCGATTATCGGGATTACTTCGAGCGTCAGGGTGTAGGCGCGATGGCCTACGTCCGGCCGGGCCGGGCCTGGCTCCTGGAGCTCTCGCTGCGGCGTGACGCCGAGCGGTCGGTGCG
Organism: Gemmatimonadales bacterium; assembly: GCA_050733075.1. Classification (GTDB taxonomy): domain Bacteria; phylum Gemmatimonadota; class Gemmatimonadetes; order Gemmatimonadales; family GWC2-71-9; genus CAVVWJ01. The sequence continues at coordinate 151,408 of JBOHSD010000006.1, read as the reverse complement.
AGCCACCGATCCGTGGTCGCTATTCCGAAACAGCGACCGTTGGCGGCGCAATCCCCTGATCGATGACGGCCACTACTTCAGCACCGCCGTTCGAGTGGATTACGACACCAGGAACGACCGCTACCGGCCGACCACCGGATGGATGATCCGCGCCAGCTTCGAGCATGCGACCAGCGACGACATCGCTCCGGTAACCCTGCCGGCCGTGGTACGGCCTCAACCTCCTACGGGGGGCGGGTATGCCACCGATCGCCTCTCCCTCGACGTCCGCCGTTATTCCCGTTTGAGCCCCAGGCTTCAGGTAAACGCCAGAATCCGGGCCGACGGGTGGATCGCGGGTGACCGTCTCCCGGTCCAGCGCAGGGTATCGCTGGGCGGCCCCGACCTGCTACCGGGATTCGATTTCCGGGCATTCACCTGCGCACCAGTCGGTTTCGTCGATCCCTCGAGCCTGGCTCTCTGCGACCGCATGATCGTCACCCAGGTCGAGGTTCGGACCCGGCTGGGCCTCAACCTGGGTTACCGGCTGCCCGGTCGAGAGGGCCAGGGCCGCGGGCGCTTCATCGGGATCGAGGAGGCCGATCTGGTGCTCTTCAGCGATGCCGGCAAGGCCTGGTTGTCGGGAGCCGGTCCCGGGCAGGTGCCCGTGAATCGGATACCGGCACTCAAGGAATGGGAGCTCGACATAGGAGCCGGGCTCGACGCCGGACCGATCGGGGCCTACCTCGCCAAGAGTCTCTCCGGGGAAGAGCCGGTCAAGTTTGTCGTCAGGCTTCAGCGTCGCTTCTAGTGCCATACCGCCGTCCTTCCACCCGCCGGGCCAGGCAAGGGCAGGGCTGGGCGATCGGGTTGGCGATTCTCCTGGCGGGAGCACCAGCAGCGCGCCTGGGAGCGCAGGAGCCCCAGCCGGTGCGCCTCCACGTGACGCTGGCTCAGGATTCCAGCCTCCGGGGATCCCGCGCTCCGGTGGTGCGCTCGGAGAACCTGCTGACGCCGGAGAGCCGATGGCTCCTGGCGCTGCGATCGGGACTCCCGGTCAGGCTGCACTATCGGGTGGAGGTGTGGCGCTCGCGGGAAGGTTGGTTCGATAATTTCGGTCGCCAGGTCGAGTGGGTCATCGTGGTCCGTCACGAGCCCCTGCTGGATCAGTACACCCTCTTTACGCTGGTGGGCTCCCGGCGTCAGGAGCGCCGGTACGCCACCCTGGATGCGCTGGGCGCCGCGCTCGCCTTTGCCTACCAGATCAACATGCGGCCCGAGGAGGAGGGCAGCTACTACTACGCCGCCTCACTCCAGGTATCTACCCTGTCGGATTCCGATCTGGACGAGCTGGAGCGGTTTCTTGCGGGGGAGGTCGACCGGCCCGAACGGGGTGCCGAAAGCTTCGGGGATGCCCTGGGCCGCGGAACGACCCGGTTCCTCTTGCGGCTGGCGGGCCTGCCGAGCATGAGGCTGGAGGCTCGCAGCCCGCGCTTCGGGGTGAGATAGCCCCGAAGCCGCTGGACCGCCACGCGGGCCCTGGGGCCCGCTCGCGACGACCTAGACGGTCCCGCCCAGGGCGCGCAGGGCCTGGTCGCCGTAGAACAGCTTGATGTATTTGGCCTGGGTGACCGAGAGCCGCCGGACGGCCCAGGAGAGGTGAACGAAGTGCGGCTCCCGAGGCGCACCCAGAGGATGCATGCCGCATTCCTGGGGCAGATGATTCCCCTTGCGAGTGTTGCACGAGCTACAGGCAGTGACCACGTTGCACCATTCGTTGTCGCCGCCGCGCGAGAGCGGAATCAGGTGGTCCCGGGTCAGGCACTCCCGGTGGCGCAGGTCCGCCTGGCCCCGATGGCAGTACTGGCAGCGGTAACCATCGCGAGCAAAGAGAAATGTGTTGGTGACTTGGCGGCGGAAGCGGCGGGGGACGTGGACGAACTTTACCAGGCGGATGATCGCCGGTTTGGGTAGGGTCAGTCGTTCGCTTCGAACGCAGCCGTCTCCGTCCGACTCGACGATCTCGGCCTTGCCCTCGATTACCAGGCGCAGAGCACGCCGCACCGGGACCATGGTCAGCGGCTCGAAGGAGGCGTTCAAGGCCAGACACCGCAAGCGAAAGTCTCCGGGGATGTGGCTGTACTGAAAGCGTCGGGGAATCGTAATGGGCCAATCCTGTGGTTGGCAAGTGAATTCGCCTAGTGCACGATCTCGCTTGCCGCCCTCCTTGCCCGGCGCTCCGGCCAGGCGACTTCCCGGCTCCTGTCGGGCTGCCGAACCAACGTAGCTATCTTCGTGCCACTTCAGCTATTGACCTGCCTATTTCACCAACTTTTCGATCCGGGTAGCGATCTCCTCGCGCAGGCGCTGGCTGCGGGTGATCACCAGCACCGTGTCGTCGCCCGCGATGGTTCCGATGATCTCCGACCAGCCGACCTGATCCAGCGCCTCGGTAACGGCGCCCGCCGACCCGCTGGCGGTCTTCAGCACCAGAAATGGGCCAACCCCGTCTACGCTGACCAGCAACGTGGGCAGGACCTGAGCCAGCTCGGGGCGCACCGCCGAGCGATGGGGATGGGTGTAATAGGCGCCGCCCTGGGGATCGGCCAATTTGGCGAGCCCCAACTCACGGATGTCTCGCGACAGCGTGGCCTGGGTGACCACGAATCCTTGGTCTGAAAGAGCCTCACGGAGCTCGTCCTGACTCTCGATGCGGCGCTCGCGTACGACCCGGAGAATGGCGGCTTGCCGTTGGATTTTCATGGCGCCCGGTAGACTTCCCTCCCCGCCACGCAGGTCAGCAGAACGTCCTCGGGAGAACTGGCCAGTATCAGCTCCAGCGGAGAGCTCGCATCCGCAGAGGCCGGCAACCGGACTACGGTGCAGTCGGCCCACTTTCCGGGGCGTAAGCTGCCGGTCTCAGCCTCGAGCCCGAGGGCTCTGGCGCCGCCCAGGGTGCACAGCTCGATGAGTTGGTCGGCCGTGAGCGGCGCGAGGTCTCGTGCCATGCGGGCCTCTGCCAGCAGGTCGAGCCGGCCCACACTGACCACCGAATCGGTACCCAGACCGATGCGCACTCCAGCCTCCAGCAACCCTGCAAGTGGTGCGAATCCGTGGCCGTGTGCCCGATTGGACCGGGGGCAGTGCGAGACCGCCGCACCCGAGTCGGCCAGGCGCCTTACGTCCACCGGGGTGACCTGAACCGCGTGGATACACAGCGTCCGATCGCCGAGCCCGCCATGCTCCGCCAGCCAGGCAACAGGACTGACGCCGGTGGGCTGCGGCAGCGGGATACCGCGCGCCTGCCAGGCCTCGGCAAAAGGGCCCGACCCGCTGCCCAGGAACTCCACCTCCGAGGGGGACTCCGCCACGTGGGAGGCGAGAGGCAGCCCCTCGGCTCGAGACCACTGCGCCACGGCCCGAAACAGAGGTCCGCTCACCGAGTAGGGAGCGTGGGGCGAGACCCCGATGCGGACCCGGCCTGTGGCCCAGCGACCGAGATCGCTCAGCCTGCGGCGCAGCCCTGCCAGGCTCTCGTCGACCTGCGCCGGGTGAGGCCCAAAGACTTCCTGATATGCCACCCCCGAACCCCCCGCCTCCGCCAGCGCCTGAATTGCCGCACCGGAGTCGCCGGTATCGGCGACGGTGGTCACTCCCGACTGGTAGCAGGCGACCAACCCACGACGTGCAGCCTCGACGTAGTCGGCTGAGCTTCGAGTGGCCTTGAGCTCACGGAGCCGCCGGATCCAGGCGGGGAACTCGCGCTCCTGCACGCCGTCCTCGAAGCCGGTGAGTTCCAGATGAGTATGAGTATTGATCAGGCCGGGAAGAATGACGGCGTTGCCGTAGTCCTCGGCCGGAATATCAGCAGGTTGGGGAACCGCCAGATCGGGACCAACCGCGCTGACCCGTCCATCCGATCCGATCAGGAGGGCGCCGCGGTCCAACGGAGCGCCCTCGACCGGCACGAGCCAGCGGGCGGCCAGCCGGCGCCCCCGCATGTCAGGGACGCGAATTCGGCGTCGGGCCGGTCCCTCCCATGACTCCGGTGCTACCGCCGCCGGCGCTCCTACCCTGCAGGCCCGATGCTGCCGGAGTGGCGGCGCCCGGAGCCGGAGCCACTCCCAAGCTCTCACCCGGCTGAGGTAACCCGCCGCCCATGACACCGATCGAGCCGAACGGCGAGTGCACCGGACAGAACGCCCCGGGCTCAGTGCCGGGGATGAACGACTCGATGTAGTGCACGTCCTTGGGGCAGAAGGGTGTCGCCTTGTAGCCTGTGGTCTTGTCCACATCGAGGGCCGCGAGCCCCGCGGGGCGAGCCCAGTTGGAAGGAATGCTCCGGCGCTCGTAGACCTCCCTCATCATGGCGGACCACGCCGGCGCGGCCAGCAGCCCACCCTGCGCATTGGCCTTGATCTTCCTGGGTTGGTCAAAACCGATCCAGATGCCGGTGACCATATCGGGTGTGAAACCGATGAACCACACATCGTTGCCATCGTTGGTGGTGCCGGTCTTTCCGCCGGCGGGGAAGTTGATTCGGGCGCCCACCGTGCCAACCGCGCTACCATGACGCACGACGTCACGAAGAGCGTCCGTCAAGAGCCAGGCGTGCAGCGTATCCATGACCGCCACCATCTGCACCGACGGCTGCCACACGATCTTGCCGCTGCGATCCTCGACCCGCAGAATCCCGTTAGGAATGGTGCGGTTACCCAGGTTGGCGAAGGTGGTGTAAGCCGCGATGATCTCCAGGGGAATGACGTCGGCCGATCCGATGTGAATCGAAGGAAAGGCAGGTATGCGGGTGGTGAGGCCGAATTTGCCGGCTTCGCTGATCACCGCCTGCTCGCCCAGCTCCATGCCGAGCTTGACCGCGATGATGTTGCGGGAGAGATAGAGCGCGCGCCGCAACGTCATCGGGCCATCGAACTCGAGATCGTAGTTCTGCGGAGCCCAGGCCGGCTCGGAGGGGTCCAGCTCGACGCTCAATGGATCGTCCACCATCACGTGCGAGAGGGGATAGCCCGCCTCCACCGCGGCCGCGTAGACGATGGGCTTGAACGTAGACCCTGGCTGGCGCAGCGCCTGGGTGGCGCGATTGAACTTGCTGTCCTCGAAGTCCCGCCCGCCCACCATGGCGCGGATGTACCCGGTTTTGGCTTCGAGCGTAACCGCAAGCCCTTGAAGGTAGGGCGTAGTGCTCCGGCCCTCGTCGCCGTTCTCGGCCCGGGACTCCAGGTAGTCGCGATAGGTCTCGTGAGTGAACTTGCCGTCGGCTCCGCTCTCGATGGCCTCCAGCCGTGCCTCGAGGGCCCGTTCGGCCGCCTGCTGAATGTCCAGATCGAGAGTGGTGTAGATCCGGTACCCGGAGGTATACAGGTCCCGGCCGAATCTTCCCTCCAGCTGCTGGCGTACGTACTCCACGAAATATTCGGCCACCCCGCTGAAGTCGGAGTGAGACGACAGCAGGAGGGGAAAGGCCTTCCAGCGTTCCGTGTCGTCGCTGCTCAGCAGACCATTGTCACGCAGCAGATTCAGCACCGTATTGCGGCGCTGGAGGTTCAGATTCGGATTGCGGCGGGGGTTGTATCGCGACGGAGCCTTCGGGATTGCAGCCAGCGTGGCAGCCTCCGCCACGTTGAGATCGCGAACCGATTTGCCGAAGTACCGCTGGGAAGCCACCTCGACCCCATAGGCGCCGTTCCCCAGCGGTATCTGGTTGAGATAGATCTCCAGGATCTTGTCCTTGGGATATTTCTGCTCGATCGCACGGGCCACCCGTGCCTCACGCAGCTTGCGGCCCAGAGATTTGTCGCGCCCGCTGATATCCTCGTCCCAGATATTGCGCGCCAGCTGCATGGTGATGGTGGAGAACCCCTCGGCAAACCGGAGCTGGAAGATGTTGGTCTTGATGGCGCCGAGCACCCGGTACCAGTCGATGCCATGATGGTTGTAGAACCGCTTGTCTTCGGTAGCGAGGAACGCGGTCTTCACGTAGGGCGACATCTCTCCCAAAGGCACGACCGTGCGCCGCTCCAGACCCAGGTCGGTGATCAGGCGGCCATCGGCCGCGTAGACCTTCGAGGCCTGGTGGGGATCGTACCCGCCCAGCTCCTCGATGGAGGGACAGGTGTTGCCGGCACAAGCCCGGCTCCAGGCCGCGACGAGAAAGGCCAGCCCGAAGGCCAGGGTTGCGAGCAGGCCGACCAATAGATTGCGCCGGGCGCGAGGCGAGAGCCGGGCGCGCTTGACGGTGGGATCCACCTGGAGGGGCATGCTGGCAAGCTAGCCGATTGCCAGGCTCTATTCCAGCGGGTACCATTGGCGGCTATGAACGAACTGCTCAAAACTTTGACGGCTCGCGGGCTGCTTCAGGATGCAACCTCGGGCCTGGCCGAGCGGCTCGAGCAGGGTCCGGTTACGGCGTATGTGGGTCTGGACCCCACGGCGGACTCGCTGCACGTGGGCAGCCTGGTTCCATTACTGGGAGCAGCCTGGCTGCAGCGGCTTGGCCACACGCCCATCGTGCTGATCGGCGGCGGCACCGGCATGGTGGGCGATCCCAGCGGCAAACGCTCGGAGCGGCCCATCATGCCGGTGGAGGAGATAGACCGCAACGCCCAGGCCATCGCCCGTCAGGCCGCCCGATTTCTCGACTTCAAGAGCTCAGCCTCCAACGCGGCGCGGCTGCGAAACAACGCCGAGTGGCTGCGTACACTCCCCCTGATGGACTTTCTTCGCGATACCGGTAAGCACCTCACCCTCGGCTTCATGCTGCAGAAGGAGAGTGTCCGGAGCCGGCTCGAGACCGGAATCAGTTACACCGAGTTCAGCTACATGGCGGTTCAGGCCTACGACTTCTGGCACCTGTTCCGTACCGAGGGTTGCGAGCTCCAGATCGGCGGCAGCGACCAATGGGGCAACATCACCGCCGGCATCGAGCTGATCGGCAAATGCGAAGGCCGGCAGACCTACGGGTTGGTATTTCCCCTCGTGACCAACACCTCGGGCACGAAGTTCGGGAAGAGCGAGGCCGGTAATATCTGGCTCGATCCGGCGAAGACCAGCCCCTACCAGTTCTACCAGTTCTGGATCAACACCGAGGACCGCGATGTCGAGCGCTACCTGAAGCTCTTCACGCTTCTCCCGCTGGAGGAGATCGCGAGCACCATGGCGGAGCATGGCCGCGAGCCGGGCAAGCGGGTGGCCCAGCGGCTCCTGGCCACAGACATGACCACGAGAGTACATGGCGCGACCGCGGCGGCGCAGGCGGAGGAGACCAGCAGTAGGCTTTTCGGCGGTCGTTCCGCCGGCCAGGAACCCTCCCCGCTCGGGGACGTGCCGGAGAGACGAGTCTCCCGGGAGCAGCTTCGGGATCTCTCGGTGGTGGAGCTGCTGGTAGTCAGCGGCCTTGCGACATCCAAGGCCGACGCACGGAGAGGAATTCAAGGCAGGGGATTCTATATCAACGATGCGCCAATAGAGACCGCCGAGCTTCAGCTCAGGGAAGATCAGCTGGAGGGACCGCCCGAGCGGCGGTATGTCATGCTGCGCAAGGGGAAGAAGAACTACGTGCGGCTGGTGCTGGAGCCCTGAGTGGTCGCCACACCCTATACTCAGCCTCCGGGGCTCCGCCCGGTTCCGCTGGCCTCCCACCCCTGCTGTGAAAAAGTTGGGCGGGGAGGAGCAGACGACACTGGCGTGCGGCTCGAAGGCGGCTCATGTCCGTGTCGTCTGCGCGGGGATGAAGGGTCGAGGTATCACCGCGAAGCGTTTTCCAGGATCTCCACTACCTGCTCCATCTCCTCGACCGTGTTGTAGAGGTGCGGGCTGAGCCGAATGGCTCCCTCGCGCATGCTGCAAACCACGCGAGCGGCCTTCAACGCTCGGAACGCACCTCCGACATCATGCGGGGCCACGCAAAGAATGCCCGAGCCGCGCTTCCCCCAATGAGAGACTACCCGTACCTCTCGCCGCGCGGCCCATTCCAGAACTGGACCGTGAAGCGCCTGCAGGTGTTCGGCGATGCGACCGATCCCCACTGAGAGCAACAGCTCGAGTGAGGCATTCATCCCGGCAAACTCCTGATAGGGGAGGGTGATCAGCTCGAATCGCCGGGCGTCGCCGCGCAGGCTGTCGTTGTACTGGGTCAACCGGGAGAAATCATCGGTACCCTCGAATGCCATCCAGCCGGTTACTGGCGGGCGCAGCTCGCGAATGAGCTCCCGGCGCACGTACACGAACCCTGAGCCCCACGGGGAGAGCAGCCATTTCTGCGCTCCGCACGAGAGCACGTCCACCGGCGTTGCCCTGAGATCTACCGGCAGCTGCCCCACTCCCTGGATGGCGTCGACCACGAGGTAGGTGCCGGATGCCCGGGTAGCGCGCGAGAGCCGGTCGAGGTCCACAGTGTATCCGTTACTGAACTGCACCAGCGAGACAGCGAGCACCCGGACCCGGGGATCGTTCAGGCGTTCGAGCAGGTGGTTCTCGTCGGGCCATCCCTCGGGCGTCGTAGGGGCCAGCTCGAGGGCAACGCCGGTATCCTTGAGTAGCATCCAGGGGTATACGTTGGCCGGAAACTCCCGATCGCTGGCAAGGACGATGTCCCCGGGCTTCAGCGGTAGCGCGCGAGCGGCCAGGCTCAGCCCGAAGCCGGTGTTGATGCTGAGCGCGATCTCCTCGGGCACCGCACCGATCAACTCGGCAACCAGCCGCCGCGATTGCGACATGGTCTCCATGAGGTCTCGGTCGGGAAGCTGATACGGAGCGGCGCGCTTCCGGTTGAACGCATCCAGCGCGACCCGGGTCCGTTCCGGCAGCGGACCGATGCTGGCGTTGTTGAGATAGACCGTGTCGGCGGTCCAGGGGAACTCTCGAGCGCGAAGCTCGGAAAGTGATAGGTGAGAGGTAAGAGGTGGGAGGGTTGTTTTCCCACTCCCCGGCTCAGCTTGCCGCTTCCCACTTTTCACTTCTCACCTCTCACTTCTCACCTCTCACTTCTGAGCTTGGGGTCGTACGCCTCGCGGAGGGCGTCGCCCACGAGGTTGAAGCCCAGCACCGCGGCGCCGATCGCCAGTCCAGGCGCAAAGGAAATCCAGGGGGCCACCCGCAAGAGGTCCCGGCCATCGGCCACCATCGCTCCCCAGCTTGGGGTGGGCGGTTGGGCGCCGAGTCCCACGAACGACAGCGCCGCTTCCGCCATGATGGCCCCCGCAATGCCGAGGGTGGCGGCGATGATGACCTGGGTTCGGACGTTCGGCAGCAGATGCCGCAGGAGGACCCGCCGGTCGCGGGCGCCGAGTGCCCTGGCTGCCAGCACGAACTCGGAATGCTTCAGGACCAGCACCTGGCCTCTAACCAGTCGCGCCATACCGGCCCAGCCAACGATTCCGATCACCACGAACACGACCGGGAGCGAAGGCCGCACCGCGGCGGCAACCGCTATCAGAAGCAGCAGGGTCGGAAAAGCCAAGGTGATGTCGGCGAGCCGCATCACCAGGGCGTCCACCCAACGGCCGTAATAGCCGGCGACCAGCCCGAGCAGAACGCCTAGAGTTACCGCAACCGACTGGGAGATGAGGCCTACCGAGAGCGAGAGCCGGGCGCCGTACAGGAGCCGGCTCAAGACATCTCGTCCCTGGGTGTCCGTGCCGAGGAGGAACCGGGATCCGGGCTCGACCAGGTAGGCACCCTTGAGGTCTCCGGCGATCGGACTGTGGGGTGCCAGCCAGGGCGCAAAGACTGCTGCCATTACCACTAACCCGACGAACAAGAGCCCGAGCTGGAAGAACCGGTCCCGCCGAAAGCGCGCCCTCAGCACCCCATCTATCATCCTGAGCTCGTGATCTGGGTTACGCGGCCCGACGGCAGGGGGACACTACATTCCTCATATGGCTCTCATGGCGCGAGAGCGCATGATTCTTGCATTTTTCAGTGCCAGTGGACCCGAATGCAACCTTTGGCAGGGCTAGCGCGTGATACCCGACAGCCCCTTTACCCTGGTCCTGAGCGGCGGCGGCCTGAAAGGCCTCGCCCACATCGGTGTGCTCCGGGCCCTGGAAGAGCGGGAGCTGGTGCCCAACCTGGTCGTCGGGTCCAGTATCGGTTCCCTCATCGGTGCAGCCTGGGCCGCAGGGGTGGCGGCCCGTCAGATGGAAGCGAGGGCCCTCGGGGTCCGCCGCCGTGACGTCTTTCAGGTCGCCCGTGCCGATGTCGCCTTCCGCCGTCTCCTGGCGCCTGCACTTTACCGGCGCGAGCCGCTCGAGTTGCTCATCTCCAGCCTGATCGGAGATATCACCTTCGACGATCTTCAGCGCCGGCTGCTGATCAATACGGTCGATCTCCACTCCGGCATGCAGGTCATGTGGGGCCTTCCCGGCTTGCGGAGCCTTCGGGTGGGCGACGCCGTCGCTGCATCGTGCGCCCTCCCGGGAATCTTTCCGCCCCGGGAGATCAACGGCCGGGCGTACGTGGATGGCGCGGTGGTCGAGAACCTGCCCGTCAGGATGGCTGCCTCGCTCGGCCAGGGCCCGATCCTGGCGATCAATGTGGCGGCCACCAGCGTCCTTCGCTCTGAAATCGAGACCCAGGGTTTTGCGGCCACCTACATCCGCGGCCTCGAGATCGTGATGCAGACTCAAATCGAGACTCAGCTTCGGGGCTGGAAGGGGCCGCCACTGGTGCTGGTGCAGCCCCGGGTCGAGCACATCTCGATGTTCGCGTTCGACAAGACCGAGGAGCTGATAGAGGCCGGGTACCGGGCCACCGCCAATACCCTGGACCAGCTGGGCACGCGGCTCAGCGGCATAGCCCGGGGAATGCACCCCACCCGGCGCCTGCGCGTGCAGGTCGACGAAGACCGGTGCGTGGGGTGCGGCTCCTGTGTCGTTCAGGCGCCCCAGGTATTCAGGCTCGATGCCCGCGGCAAGGCGGAGGTGCTGACCCCGGTCCAGACCTGGTCGCCCATAGACGGGGCGTATGTCCTCAACTGCCCCACCTACGCTATCAGCGTGCGTCCCGAAGACTCTGCGGCCTGACCTCAAAAATGAACACCGCCGCTCCCCTTTGCCGGAAGGGCAGCAGGTTGCGGAGTGGGGTTCGATAGTAGCGGCGGATTCGGACCGTGCCCCAGGGCGAGAGAGCGCGGGCCAGTGTCGCGGTGTCGTACTCCCTCTTGTGGTCTGGATCCCAGAAGTAGCGTCCCACCGGTGTGGTTCCCACCAGCAGCCCGCCGGGAGCCAGGAACTCGACCAGCTCGCCGATGAATGCCGCATCATCGCGTACGTGCTCGAGAACCTCGTTGCAGTAGACCATATCGAACTGGCCAGGGCCGGGTGGCACGGTGGTGAACATCGGGTGTAGAGCGGCACCGCGGAACTTTTCGGCCTGGGCTATGGCCGTGGGCGAGATGTCGTACCCCATGGCGTTTGCACCGAGCTGCTGCAGGCGCAAGGTGAACACGCCGTCCATACACCCGAAATCCAGAACCCGCTTGCCTTCCGGGGGATAGCGCCGGAGCATCACGCGCTGGCGCCAGAGCAAATGTTTGAGACGCCATTTCAGGTCCAATGCCCGCGGCCCCTGCAACTCCAGCCAGGCGCGGTACTGGTCATCGTAAACCGCAGCAGCTGAGGGTGGGGCAGCTTCCAGATTCACCGCGTAACCTCCCGGCGGGCGGAGTGCCCCAGCTCGCGGCCGATACCGGCCAGGTCGGTCACCACCCGCTGCCAATTGTAATAGGTCTCGACGGCGCGACGCCCGCCATGCCCCAGGCGCCGGGCCGCGGCCGGGTCGTCCAGCAGCCCGCGCACCGCCTGAGCGGCTTCATCGGGTTGAGCCGAGTCCACCAGCAGCCCGGTCTCCCCCTGGCGCACCGCGTCCGGGATGCCCCCGCTGCGTCCGGCAACCACCGGGACACCGCATGCGGCAGCCTCCACCAGCGAAATGCCGAAGCCTTCCACATTCCCTTCCATCTCGCGGGAGAGCCCCAGATAAACCTCGGCACAGTTGTAGAGCCCGGGAAGATCGCGATCCGGGACCTGGGTGAGGAAGCGCACCTTATCGGCCACGCCGAGACTCCGCGCGATACCCTTCAGCCTGGCCAGGTCTCCGCCCGCTCCTACCACGGCGTACCCGAGATCGGGATACCGGCCGCCGAGCTGGGCCAGAACCTGCAAGCCGGAATCGATGCCCTTGTGGCGAGTCAGCCGCGCCACCGTAATCAACCACCGCCGTCCGTTGAGGCCATATCGCTCGCGCACAGCCGATGGATCGACCTCTGGCCTGAAATACTTCGGGTCGGTACCGAGTGCCAGGGTCCGCACATCCATCTCATTACTGCTCAGCCCAAGCTGCTCGAGTACCGAAAGACACAGCCCCCTGGTCCAATTGCTGATTGCGACGACCACCGCCGCCGACCCCAGCAATGCGCGCGCGGTCACCCGTTTGGCTGTGGAGTGCCGGATCTGTCGCTGAAGCAGGAGAAGGTCGGTACCGTACACCAGAATGCCGTACGGCGTGCCGGTACGCCTCCGAACCCAGAGTGCCGGGTATCCTGCCGGCTTGAAGTTGCCGCACCAGACGAACTCCGGGTAGACCGCGCGCGCGAGCCTGACCGCCCGGTGTGACCACAGCAGCAAGCCCTGAGCTGTGCGAAGACGGCGACTGGGTACTTCGATGCGCTCGACCCTGTTTGCCATCACACTGTCGATCTCGGCACTACCCTGATGCTGGCCGGTAGATACCACGAGAGTCCCCGGCGGGTACAGCCTGGCCAGCTCGCCCATCATACGGGCTATGCCTCCGCCAATGGGAGGAAAGTCGTAGGTGAGAAGGACCTGCGTCATGCGTCCTGCGGCCGCGAGTCAGCCGCAGCCCGGCGGTGCAGTAGCCAGCCACCGCGCCCTCCATCGAGATACGACAGCGTGGCCGACAGCTCACCGCTCCAGGCATGCGCAATCGCGCGCTCGTCGGGCCGGTCGCCATCGTCCAGCAGGATCCAGCACTCCGGCGCCAGATGGTTCTTCAGCATCATGCCCGCCGGATATCGGGCTCGGGGACCACTCGATCCGGGAGGCCCATCTACCAGCAGCACGTCGATCGGCTGGGTGAGCAGCGGCTCGTACTGGGGACCGTACCACCGAACCAGACGGCCACCGATCTCCCGGTTGACGAGTGGCGCGGCAACAACCGTGGCCAGATCTTCCACCCCATGCAGGCGCAAGAGCTCACTGGTGCGGCGGGCGTAAGTGGGATCGTGATCCAGTGAGACGATGTGACCCCCGCCGAGGGCTCGAAGACAGCGGGCGATGATCACGGTGGAGCTACCGGATCCGCATTCCAGTACCAGCCTTGGCCGAGCCTCCAGCAGCAGCCGGATCGCATTATGAACCATGACCGGATCGGCTGCCCAGCCGGTAAAATCCAGGGGAAGCTCGCCCGCCAGTGGTCGAATGTGGGTGAGAGCCTGCTGTTGCCGTTGGTTCTCCATGATGGATCGCCGAATCTGGGCGGACTCGACGAGCACCAGGCCTACGAGCGCGGAGCCGAACAGAGCGATTCCGGCCAGCGGCTCGGCGAGGAGTGCAAGCCCCAACCCCGCGGCTCCCAGGCCGACCAAAATCCGCCGCGCCCGCCGCCAGTCGCGCGGAGTCCGCAGGCCTATGTGTGGCATGCTCGACAAACTAGTGGGTTCACTATCTTTCCGCCGACTCCTGACATCATCCGAGGTTAGTTCTGCGCGTATGCATCATCGGGGCCGGACGGAGGCACAAGAACGAGGCGGCGATCGCCCGCGCGGTGAGGTCGCTCGGCCACACCTGCCGTCTCATCAATGTGGTGACCTGGACCCACAACCTGGGGCGGCTGGCCGCCCCGCTCCTGAGTAGCCGAATCGAGTCTTTCGAGCCCGACGTGCTGATTCTTGGCCGCCATGCGATTCTCCTGGGGGAAGAACGGCTTCGCCATCTAGTACGAGGCCGCTACTCGGCGTTCTGGTATTTCGACCTGCGCATCCCACCGATTCAGGACGTGGTTACGCTGGGCCGCATGGTGGACGCGATGTTTACGACCTACCTGCCCCAGATCGAGACCTATCGGGCGTTGGGTGTGGCCAACGTCATGCACCTTCCGCAGGGCATGGATCCGGGCCTCGACCGACCCGCAGGCTGGATTGCTCCTCGCTATCGGTGTGAGGTCGCCTTCATTGGAAACGGAAGCTCGGAGCACCGCCAAACCGTGCTGCGGCCAGTAGCACGGGCCTTCGACTTGCAAATCAGGGGACCGGGTTGGCGCGACGCCCCGTCCGACCTTCCGGTAGTGGGCGGGCCGATTTACGGGAAGGCATATGCCCGGGCCGTTGGAGGAGCAGCGATCTCGCTCGGTGCAAGCTCGCTTGTCACCCAGGCGTCTCAGATAGCCTCGGCCTCGAACCGGATGTGGAAGGTGATGGGATGCGGCGGGTTCTACCTCGGCGAATGGGTAGATGGGATCGAAGCGCTGGGCCGGGGTGGAGTGCACTGTGCCTGGTACCGCAGCCCGGAGGAGGCCGTCGAGCTGATACGGCATTATCTCGATCACCCGGATGAGCGCAGGAGGATCGCTCAGGCGGGCCGGCGGCATGCGCTGGAACATCATACCTACGCCCACCGCGTGCGCCTCCTGTTGGAAGGACGCGGTTATCCGCTCGCTCAGACGATCTCGTAGTTACGGAACTCGAAGACTCTGATGCCCGTGAGCCGCTCGATGGCGGCCGAGAGGTAGTAGCGAAGGAATCTCCAGCGGAATCGCCGGGGTGCGATGACCCGTTCAGGATCGTAATCACGGGCCTCGATCCAGCTCCGGGCTGCCGAGGGGTGGGTACCTTCGAACCGTCGGATCCCTGGCATCCATGCGAGGAGGGGCCGGCTCACGTCCGCATCGCGCCAGGGATACATGGTCCGGCCCAGGTCCCGCTTTTCCCGGAGGGCCTGGGCCGGCCTGGCCCAGCCATAGTGAAACATCTCCGCGCCGGTAAGCCGCGCCCGGATCTTCCGGTTGGCCGGACCGACGCGAAAGCCCTGGGCTCCCTGATACGGCCGGATATCCAGCTCCGGGGCGAGTCGGATGACCCGCACCTCGCGCCGGTACCACCGCCGGTGAGTCGCAACGTTCTCGAAGCCGCCATAGAAGTGCAGGTAGCGCACCAGGAGACCCTCGATCAGGGGGTCGCCGTCGGCGCTCTGTATGGCGGCCGCGAGCTCTTCCGCTCCCCTCTCGTGCAGCACTTCATCGGCCTGGATGTACACGCCCCACGGGTAGCGGCATGCCCGCATGGCACGGTGGGTCTCGTGACTCAGCACCGTGTTCCGGCGGCTGAGGTCCCACTCGGTCTCCACGAGCCGGATCTTTGGATCGCCAATGGAGCGCACCAGTTCGAGCGTCCTGTCCTCGGACCGTCCGACGTTCACGATGACTTCGTCGCAGATAGGCAGGATCGAGCGGATGCTCGCCTCTACCGGGAAGTCGAGCTTGATCGCGTTGCGGACGATGGTGAAGCCGGACACCTTGACCACGCTCGTGCTCCGATTGGCGGTTCGGATGGAAAATCTTGCCTGACCCGAGGGATCGGAGCAAGCGCTACCGCTGGGCGCCGGCGGGAGCGGGGCTCTCGAGCAGCGAGCGATACAGAAGTGCCGTGCGGTCGATCGTGTGATCGAGCGCGAAGGTGACTCGCGCCGTGCGCCGCGCTGCCTCACCCAGCGAACCCGTCAATTGTCGATCGGCGAGAAGATCCTCGATGACCTTGGCCCATGCCCGCGGATCCAACGGGGGCACCAGCCGGCCATCGATTCCATCGGTCACCAGGTCCCGGTTTCCGGCATCGTTGGACGCAATGACCGGCTTGCCGAGGGCCATGGCTTCCAGCAGCGCCTGGGAGAGCCCTTCCGAGCGGGAGGGCAGCAGAACCAGATCGAGCAGCTCGTAGAGTGGCCGAACGTCCGGATCGAACGGGAGGCAGACCACTGCGTGACGGCTGGGCACCATGGCGGCGAGACCAGCCAGATGGTGGGCCGGGTTGACACCGGCGAGGACCAGGCGAACTGGAATCTGCACCTGCTCCAGCGCTTTCAGGACTACGCTCTGATCTTTGGGCCGCGCGACTATACCGACTGTGCGCCGCGAAGGTTCCCACCCGATCCGAATCCGCCATTGGTTTACGCCGGCCGCCGAGACGGACCCATCGACCCGTCCGGTTACCAGCCCATTGGGAATCACCACCAGCTTTCGCCGCGGCGTTCCCCTCCGTACCAGGGCGTGTCCTACCGCGCGGCTGACCGCCACGACCCGAGCTGCCACTCCGCTGGCCAGCCAGTTCTCCAGCGGAAAGGTTCGGGGCATCTGGCGACGGGTTATCACGAGCGGCACCCGCAGCCTGCCGGTGAGCCCCAGCCAGGTCAAGGCTGCCCGATCTCTGGCGCTCTGGGAGTTGACCAGATCTACCGGATGAGCCTGCATCAGCGCTGCCAGCCGAGCGGCGTTGGCCCGCCGCTCACCGGACACGAGACCCAGGGAATGAACCTCCAGACCACCGGCCTGGGCGAGCGCCTCCACCTCCGAGCCGGGAGGGCAGACGAATAGCACATGAAACCCCGCTCCGGCCAGACCCAGGCTCAGGTGCAGCGTCGAGGTCACCGAGCCGGCGCCGCCGCCCTGGTGGAGCACCTGCATGACGGACCACGTCACCGGATTACCCGTTGGCAGCCCGACACGGCGGCCGGTACATTGCGCCCCCATGCACATTGCCCTCTACTTCCACGGCCGGCTGCCTGTCCGCGGCTACGGCGGAACCCAGCGGGTGGTGTTGTGGCTGGCACGAGGACTGGCGGAGCTGGGTCATCGGGTGACCCTGCTGGCGCCGGCGGGGTCCCGCCTGCCCGAGGCGACAGTCGTGGAGCTGGATCCTGCCGAGATCGGACGCCCGGGGTTCGACATCACTCGATTTCTGCCCGGCTCGCTCGACATACTGCACGCTCATGCCCCCCTGGGCTCGTCACCCGACCACCCACACGTCTTCACCCTCCACGGAAATCTCGGCGCAGGAAGAAAGCCGCGGACCAACACGATCTTCCTCAGCGCTGACCACGCGCGAAGACATGGCGGCACTGCGTTCGTGTACAATGGGGTGGATCCCTCGGATTTCGTTTTTTCCGCCCGCAAAGCGGGATATGACCTGTTTCTCGGCCGCCTGCATAGCGTCAAAGGGTACCGATGGGCCATCGATGGTGCCAAGCGCGCCGGCCGGCGACTGATTGTGGCGGGTGGGTGGAGGCCCAGCCTGCGCCGAAGCCTTCGATTCATCGGCTCGGTGGACGGGGCGCGTAAGGCGAGAATGTTGGCCGACGCCGCGTGCCTGTGGATGCCGGCACTCTGGGACGAGCCATTCGGGCTCACGCTGGTCGAGGCGATGATGAGCGGTACACCTGTGCTCGGAACCAGACGGGGGGCGCTGCCGGAGATCGTGTCCCACGACGTTGGAGCGCTTGGTGACACGCTGGACGATCTGGTACGCCTCCGGCCTGCAATCGAGAACTGCGACCCCAAGATCTGCCGCTCGTATGCGGAGCGGCAGTTCAGCCACAGGACCATGGCGCAGGAATACGTGCGGTTCTACCGACACTACTTGGCGACTAACAGTCTACCCCCGGGTAGCCGAACCAGCTGATCGCCTGCTCCACCCCTCCCGCTCTCTCATTGCCAACGAAACGGCCAACGGTCACAATTCGGCAGTCACCGCCTGCTCCTCGCTCCGGAACTGCAGATCGTACAGTCGCCGGTATAACCCGCCGGCGCGAAGCAACTCCTCGTGGGTGCCGCGCTGCACGACTCGCCCATCGTCCAGCACGACGATCTCATCGGCGTCCCGCACCGTGGCCAGGCGGTGAGCGATCACCAGCGCGGTCCGCTCCTGCATCAGTCGCTCGATGGCCTGCTGAACCAGGCGCTCCGATTCGGTGTCCAGCGCGCTGGTCGCCTCGTCCAGAATGAGAATCGGCGGGTCGCGCAGCAGGGCGCGTGCGATGGCGACCCGCTGGCGCTGCCCCCCGGATAGGCGGGTGCCCCGCTCGCCCAGCATAGTCTCATAGCCGTGGGGTAACGCCGCGATGAAGCCGGCCCCGTTGGCGGCAACAGCCGCGGCCTCGACCTGCTCCAAGGTTGCCTCGGGAGACCCGTAGGCGATGTTGGCCCGGACCGTATCGTTGAGCAGCACCGTATCCTGACTCACGATGCCCATCAGCGCCCGGAGCGAGCGTCGGCTCAGGCGGGTGAGCGCTACGCCGTCCATCAGAATCTGACCGGAGCTGGGATCGTGAAATCGCGGGAGCAGGTCCGCCAGGGTGCTCTTCCCCACCCCTGACGGCCCCACCAGCGCAACCACCCGGCCCTTGGGCAGCCGAAACGAGACATCGCGCAGGACGAGATCACCATCGCCATAACGAAACGAGACCCGGTCGAACATAATGTCGCGCTCGAATCGCGCGGTTCCTTCACCCGGATGATCGACCTCCGTGGGAGGCTGGTCCAGGAAGTCGAACACCCGCTCGGCGCTCGCGGTCGTTACCGCGATCACGGCAGGAAACGAAGCTATCGTCTTGAGCGGCGAGGTCAGCTTGAGCGCAGCCATCAGGAAGACGATGATGGCCTCGGGGGCGAGCGGAGCCGCCAGACCCACCAGCCCCGGCCTGGTGCCGGCCCAGATGATCAGGATGACGAGAAATCCGGAGAACACCTCGGTTATCGGGCTGGTCAGGGAGGAAAAGCGTTGGGTTCGGATGACCCTTTTGCGGTAGCGCTCCGCCTGGGCCGTGAAACGGGACGTCTCCCGCGCCTCCTCACCATAGGACCGGATCAGGCGGATGGCGCCGAGCCGCTCGGTGGCGGTGGCGGTGATCTCCCCCCGCTCCTGCGCGCGTGCCCGGGCATGCTGGCGGAGACGGCGGATCAGCCTCTGAAGTCCGAGAACCAGGAAGGGCACGAAGACCAGGGTCAGCAGAGTCAACCGGAGCGAGATCTGGCTCAGAATGATCAGGGTCGTCGCTACCACCACCAGGTTCTGGAAGAAAGAGACCAGGGAGGCCGAGATGGCCGTCTTGGTCTGGTCCACCTCGGTGATGAGGCCCGAGATCAGTTGCCCCGCCCGGGTCCGCTGAAAGAAGCCCAGATCCAGCTTCAGCAGATGCCCGAACAGCCTGGAGCGCAGATCGCGCACCAGTCCCTCCTGCGCTCGCACCGAGATCTGAGTCGAGGTGTAGCTGAGCACATTCTTGAGCACGAGGCCCGCAACCAACAGGACGACCAGCCGTCCAGCCGCCTGCTCCGGGGTAGCGCCGGCCACGATCGGCTGTACCAGCCGGTCCATGAAGGCTTCGAGGTCGGTGGAGCCGGCGTTAAGGTTGCCGGAGGTGCCGAAGAGATACTTCAGCACCGGAATCAGCAGCACCAGGGTGAGACCGTCGAGCAGGGATGCGAGGAAGGTGGTACCCAGCCCGAGACCGAGCAGCCCACGGTACGGCTTGATCAGTCGGAGGAGCCGGAGCTCGGTTCGCAAGTCAGCCTTGCCGGGGCGTGAGCAGCGCGATGGGCAAGAGCACCTCCTCTGGAGATACGCCCCCATGAAGGAACGCCCCGCGGTAGCGGGCCTGGTACTCGCGGAGCTTGGTGGGGTAGACGAAGAAGCGATCTCCCGTGGCGAGCAGCAGGCGGGTGCCGCTGGTCCGGGCCGGCAGCCCGAAGCTGGGCAGGTCTTCGACCACCAGCGCGGAGTCGGGATCCTGAGCCCGCAGGTCGTCGCCGAACTTGTAGCGCAGGTTGGACGTGGTGTCGCGCTTGGCGAACACGGTGGCGGGCGTGTGGCAGTGAATCGAGCCGTGATCGGTGGTGAGAAGCACCGGAACTCCCCGCCGCTCGGCCTCGCGCAGAGCGTCCCAGAGCGGCGATCGCTCGAACCAGGTCCGGGTGAGGTTTCTGAGCGCCGGAGTGTCGCGCGCCACCTCGAAGAGGGTGGAGTTCTCGGTGCGGCCGTGGGTCAGCTGATCGATGAAGTTGAAGACCAGCGCGGTCACGCCGTCCTGGGCCAGGTGCGCAGGGAGCCGTCTGAGCAATCCTTCCCCGTCGGCCGCGGTGAACACCTTCTCGTAATGAACCGGCACCTGCCGGCCGGTGAGCTCGCGCATGTGCTCGGTCAGCAGCTCGGCCTCGTGGGCGTTGAGGCTCGCGTCTTCATGGTCGTGCCACCAGCGGGGATACCGCGCCTTGATCTCGGCGGGAAACAGCCCGCTGAAGATGGCGTTACGGGCGTATGGAGTGGCCGTCGGGAGGATCGAGAAGTAGTGCGCCGTCTCGATGTCGAACCGCGCGCCGATGACCGGACGTATCATCGCCCACTGATCGAGCCGGAGACAGTCCACCACCACCAGCAGCACCCGGCCATGCAGGTCCAGCACCGGACGAAGGAACTCCGCGCCGATATCCACCGAGAGCGGAGGCCGGTCGCTGTCACCCGCGTGGAGCCAGCTGGCGTAGTTCCGCTGGAGGTAACGGGCGAAGTCCTGTCGTATGCTGTCCTGCAGCGTCCGCAGCGCATCCTGCAAGCCGGGCTCGTCGGCCTGACCCAACCGCACCTCCCACTCCGCCAGCTCGACCACCAACTCGACCCATTCGCGCCACGCGAGAGGGCCGCCGCGCCGGGCCTCCAGCTCCCTGAAGCGGGTGGCAAAGTCCCTCGAGAGTCGCTGCTGCCGGATCCGGTCGCCTTCCAAGAGACGGGTGACCACCGAGAGAATCTGCCGCGGGTTGACCGGCTTGATGAGATAGTCGGAGATCTCGGCGCCGATTGCGTCCTTCAGGGTTTCGGGCTCCTCGCTCTTGGTCACCATGACCACCGGCATACCGTGGTCGATCGTGCGGATGGCCTGGAAGAGATCGAGCCCCCGGCGCCCGGGCATCTGCTCGTCGAGCAGGACCACGCCGTAGGATTGGCGCTGCAACAGAACCAGCGCATCATCACCATGGGTGGTCGTCGCGACCGAAAAACCCTGCTCTTCCAGAAATAGGATGTGGGAGGTGAGACTCTCGACCTCATCGTCTACCCAGAGAATGCTCTTAGGCCGGGGCATGCCTCTAAACTACACGTGAACGGTAAACGGTGTAGCTTCTCCCCCGTGCCCCACACGAACAAGTCTCCGAACGTCCTGGCGGTTCGCTTCAGCTCCATCGGCGACATCCTGCTCGCCACCCCGCTCCTGCGAGCCATCCGCCACGCTCATCCCGGCGTCCGCCTGACCGTTCTCACCAAACGGCCCTACCTGCCGCTGCTCAGTCATAATCCCCATGTTCACCGCGTCATCGGTCTGGCGCCGGGCCGCTCTCTCGCCAGTCTGGCCGCTGAGCTCAGGGGCGACGAATACACCCATCTCCTCGATCTGCACGACAATCTGCGGAGCAGGGCGCTGCGGATGCTGGTGCCGGGCCCCTGGCGCACCTACCCCAAGCACCGTTTGGCGCGCGCGTTGCTGGTTCACGGAAAGCGGAACCGCTATCGTGACCGCCGACCGGTGCCCGAACGTTACTTCTCCGCGGCAACGGACCTCCATGTGGCTCCCGATGGCGCACCCCCGGAGCTCTTCATCGGCCAGGAAGCCACCGGCGAAGCAGCCGCCTGGTTAGCCGCGGCGGGCCTCGACTCTGAGTCCAGCATCATCGCCCTGGCTCCCGGGGCGGCGCACGCCACCAAGCGGTGGCCGCTCGAGCACTGGCGCGCGCTGATCGAGCGTCTCATAAAGGATGGGTCTGCCGTCGTGATAGTTGGTGGCCCCGGCGACGCTCCCCTCGCCGGGGAGCTTCTGGATCCTACGTCGAACCGGGTGGTGAGTGCCGCCGGAATCTTCGGCCTGCAAAGCACCGGAGCACTGCTACAGCGCGCCCGGCTGGTTGTCTCGGGAGATACCGGCATCATGCACATGGCCACCGCGGTGGGGACACCGGTGGTGGCCCTGTTCGGCCCCACCGTGGAGGCCTTCGGCTTCTTTCCCTACACCAGGCTGGCAAAAGTGCTGGAGCTGCCTTTACCTTGCCGGCCCTGCACGACCCAGGGGGGGCCGCGTTGTCCGCTCGGCCATCATCGCTGCATGGCCGATATCCAGCCGGATGTGGTCAGTGAGGCCCTCCGGCAGCTCCTGCCATGAGCGGCTGGGATCCGGCGGCAACCGCGCTGCTCTCGCTATTGCCTCAGATTGGACGGGGGCCCAAGCGGGGAGGAGTATTCGCTCTGTGGCTCACGATCCGGGTTACTCAGGATCTGCTTCTGGATCCCCCGCCTCCCGAGCGGGCCCAACGCCGCCGGGTGCAGGCATTGGAGCGGCGTCTCTCGAGCCTCACCATGCCTCCACCACTCCGCCGGGCACTGGGCGCCGCCACCAGCCAGCTTCGCGACGGTAGTCCGGAGACTGCTGCTCAGGTGCTCAGCCAGCTGGTGGCGCCGGCACGTGACACCGGCGGGGCGGAAGCGGCTGAAGCCGTGGCGATGGCAGCCAGGCTGGCTCGGCAGGCCGTAAGTAGGTAAGGGTAGGCGGGTAGCGCCTACGGCCCTCCGCTCACTCTCCGCCGACCGGACTTACCTGGCTACCTGGGGAGGAGTCGTCGAGCTGGACCGGTTGACCGCTACAGAATCGGCTTGCTTTGCCACCGCTCCCGCCAACTCGACCATGGTTCCCGCTCCATCGCTGGTTGGCCAGATGCGAACCCAGATCGGCGGGCCATCCTGTTCGGCGTAGAGTACGATCGACCCGTCCGGCCTTTTTACATCACTGATCAACTGCCAGCGTCCCTTGCTCAACACATCACGATAGTATCTCGTGACCTGGTCGGGAGTGGCTGCGCTCAGCAGAGTGATCTGAAGGGCATCTTCACTCCCGGCCCGGGAGACGAACTGAGCCGACGGTGGAAGCGGAAGGTGCGGAAATACCGCGAACGTGTCTGGTGTCTTGGGCGCTGGACTGTCGGAACCACACGCGACCAGCAGCGCGCACGCCAGGCTGAAACTGAGTCTTGGAAAGGGCATAGACGCTGAGATTAGCCGGGCCGGCGCGTTGCCGCAAGCGGGTGCGGCACTTATGTTTCCGCATGCCGCAGCGACCTCTCCGCAGTCGTTCGAATCTCGGGTTTCTCAAGGAGTTCGGCCATGGCCGGCCACAGTAAATGGAAGCAGATCAAGCGCAAGAAGGCGATCACCGATGCCAAGCGTGCTTCTTCCTGGACCAAGGTGATCCGGGAGATCACCGTGGCGGCCCGGAGCGGCGGCGGCGATCCGGCGGGCAACCCACGCCTGCGCACGGCCATCGACGCGGCCAAGGGAGTTAACATGCCGGCCGAGAACATAGACCGGGCCATCAAGAAAGGAACCGGCGAGCTGGAGGGAAGCGTCTACGAAGAGCTGACGTACGAAGGCTACGGTCCCGGCGGGGCGGCCATCTTCATCGAGGTTACCACCGACAATGCAAACCGCACGGTAGCGGAGATCAGGCATGCCTTCAGCCGCAACGGCGGCAATCTGGGCGCCACCAACTCCGTGGCCTGGATGTTCGACCGCAAGGGGCAGATCTATCTGGACCCGGCGGGACAGGATGAGGACAGCGCCCTGGAAGCGGCACTCGAGAGCGGAGCCGAGGATTTCTCCCGTGACGGCGATCAGTACCTCGTAACCACGACCCCCTCGTCGTTCCATGCGGTGCAGGATGCGCTGCGGGCCCGTGGCCTGGTGGTGGACTCCGCCGAGTTGGCGATGGTTCCCCGCAACACCGTCCGGGTCGAGGGTAGTGACGCCGAGCGCATCGTCCGGCTCATGGATGTACTGGAAGAGCTGGACGACGTCTCCAAGGTCTTCTCTAACTTCGATATCGACGCAGCCCAGTTGGCCGAGGCCGAAACCTGAGGTCCCGCCGGTGAAGGTGCTCGGCATCGATCCGGGAACCGCGGTCCTGGGTTACGGCGTCCTCGAGAGCGGGACGGACCGGCAGGCCCGACTGCTGGAATGCGGAACACTCACCACCGGGTCCCGCGATCCCTTGCCCGCGCGGCTGCGCATACTTCACGAGGGTATCGCCGGGCTCCTTGCCCGCCACGCGCCCGACATAATGGCGGTGGAAACCGCCTTCTACGGCAAGAACGTGCGCACTGCGGTCGTGCTGAGCCACGCCCGGGGTGTGATCCTGCTGGCCGCTGAAATCGCCGGGGTGGAGATCGCGGAATACCCGCCCGCGCTGATCAAGAAGACGATCGTGGGCCGGGGCGCCGCCCTGAAGCCGCAGGTGGGATACATGGTGGCCCAGCTGCTTCGGCTGAAGGCGCCCCCAGCTCCTGCCGACGCCGCCGACGGCGTCGCTGTAGCCCTCACCCATCTGATGATCTCACCGCATCGGGCCGCTTTCTTCCGCCAGATCACGGGCACGCGATGATAGCCACGCTCACGGGCGTGGTCGCCGAGCTGCAGGGCGACACTCTCGTCGTGCAGACCGACGGAGGCGTCGGATACGCGGTGACCGTGACGATCGGTGTGGCCGAACGGCTGCCGCCCAGGGGAGCCCGGATTAGCCTCTTCACCGAGCTGGTAGTGAGGGAGGACGAATGGGCGCTGTATGGTTTCGATAGCGCCGCGGAACGGCAGGTCTTCCAGCGCCTTCTGACCGCGAGCGGCTTCGGCCCCAAGCTCGCCCTGGCGGTGCTGTCGGCGTTGGGCCCCGAGCGAACGGTACGCAGCATTCTTTCCCGCGACCTTGCCGCCCTGAGCTCCGTGAGCGGGATCGGGAGAAAGAAGGCGGAACGACTGGTGCTCGAGCTCCAGGATCGCTTCGGCGACATAGCCATCGAGCCGGTAGCCCGGGGAGTCACTGGCTCGGAGGCAGCCGTTCAGGCCCTCATGGGACTGGGCTACGGAGTCGCGGCGGCAGATGACGCTGTCAGGGCCGCGCTGGCGGCCGGAGCGCCGGCCGAGACGCCACAGTTGATCCGCCGGGCTCTCCAGCAACTGGGCGCCTCCCGCGGGGGGACGTAGCCGTATGACCGTTGCCGCCATTACTGCCGAATGGGTCTGCACCCGCTGCGGCGCCACCAATCGGAAGCTGGTGGCCCTCCGCACTTCCCGGACCACCGACAGATGCGTGACCTGTCACAGCCGCCATATCATCGAGCCGGATAGCCGGCCGGTACGGTGGAATGCGAGGATCAACCAGTGAGAGAGGACCCTCTCACTTCTCACCTCTCACCTCTTACTTCTCACCTCTTACTTCTCACCTCTTACTTCTCACCTCTCACCTCTCACCTCTTACTTCTCACCTCTCACCTCTTACCTTCCAGCCATGACCCGACTCCAAGTCACTACCCCCGAAGCCTTGCCCGAGGAGACCGGCGCCGATGCCGCTCTGCGACCCTCGCGGCTGGACGAGTTCGTGGGTCAGGCTCAGGTCAAGAGCTCCCTTCAGATCGCCATCGATGCGGCCAGGGCGAGGGGGGAGACCCTGGATCACACTCTCTTCTTCGGACCCCCAGGGCTGGGCAAGACCACGCTCGCCACGCTCATGGCGCGGGAGATGGGAGTGCAGCTCCGTACCACCTCGGGTCCCGTGCTCGATAAGCCGGGCGACCTCGTGGGCCTTCTCACCTCGCTTGGCACCGGCGACATGCTCTTCATTGATGAGATTCACCGGATGAAACCGGTGCTGGAGGAGTTCCTCTATCCGGCCATGGAGGATTACCGGATCGACGTACGGATTGCCGAGGGACCCAATGCCCAGACCATCCCCATGCAGCTCGAAAAGTTCACTCTCGTCGGCGCCACCACCCGATTCGGGTTGCTCACGCCCCCCATGCGGGCGCGTTTCGGTATCGTAGAGCGGTTGAGCTTCTACCCTCCCGAGGAGCTCCAGCAGATCGTGATCCGCTCTGCCGCGATCCTCGGCGTGCCGATCGACCCCGAGGGCACCGCCGAGATCGCCCGCAGGAGCCGGGGGACTCCTCGAGTTGCCAACCGCCTGCTCCGCCGGGTACGCGATTATGCCGAGGTCAAGGCCGATGGACGCATTACCGCGCTGGTGGCGGCCGCGGCGCTGGCCCGGCTCAATGTGGACGAATTCGGGCTCGATGATATGGACGCTCGCATTCTCACCACGATCATCGAGAAGTTCGGGGGCGGCCCGGTGGGCCTTGGCACCGTTGCCGTCGCGGTAGGCGAGGATGCCGGCACGCTGCAGGACGTCTACGAGCCGTATCTCATCCAGCAGGGATTTCTGGAACGCACCCAGCGCGGCCGGTGCGCCACCGCGCTGGCCTACCGGCGCTTCGGCCTCACACCCCCCTCGGCACAAGCGACGATCTTTGACGCCTGAGCGCCTCCGCACGACCGACTTCGATTACCATCTCCCGCCCGAGCTCATAGCCCAGGAGCCATTGCCCGAACGGGCCGGGAGCCGATTGCTCGCCGTGCTGCGGGACGAGCGGCGGTACGGGCCGGCCGACCGAAGGAGGGCACCTCGTCCCGGGGCATCGATCCGACGAGCTCACCCGGCCGGCAGAAAGACGGCAGTCGCTGGCTCCACCGTGGTGGACTCGCTCTTCACCGAGCTGCCGTCGCTCATCGCTCCGGGCGATCTCCTGATCCTCAACACTACCCGGGTGCGGCACGCGCGCCTGCCGGGTAGGCGGCCGTCCGGCGCGCCGGCCGAGGTCCTCCTGGTCCACCCGGCGACAGATGGCACCTGGGTGGCAATGGGCAAGCCGGGAGCCGCTCTTCGTCCCGGGAAACGGATCTCACTGGGTCCCGGAGCATGGATCGAGACGGTCGAGCTGCTGGCCAACGGCAACCGGCTCGTACGTTTCATCGGGGTGAGCGCCCAGGATGCGATCGAGCGATATGGGCGGCTGCCTCTCCCGCCCTACATCACTCGAGAGCCGACCGACCTCGACGAGAGGCGGTACCAGACCGTCTACGCCCGGACCGAAGGGAGTGTCGCGGCTCCCACCGCGGGGCTTCACTTCACCGCAGAGCTCCTCGACAGCCTCAGCGCGGCCGGAGTGCTCGTGGCGGGACTCGACCTCGAGATCGGCCCGGCGACCTTCAAGCCGGTGGAGGTAGAGAACCCGGCGGAGCACGCGATGCACCCCGAGAGGTACGCGATCACCCCGCGGCTGGCGGCACTGGTCGAGCGGATTCGTGAGGAGGACGGCCGGGTTTGGGCGGTGGGAACCACGGTGGTCCGGGCCCTGGAGAGCGCCGCTCGGGAGGACGGCACCATCAGCCCGGGACGGAGAGAGACCAGCCTGATGATTACGCCGGGATACCGCTTTCGAGTAGTCGATCGGCTTCTGACCAACTTTCACCTGCCCCGCTCGACGCTGCTGATGCTGGTGAGCGCCTTTGCCGGACGCGAGCTCACCCTGGCAGCCTACCGGCACGCGGTGGCGGAGCGATATCGATTCTATTCCTATGGTGATGCCATGGTGATCATGTGACGAAGACCCTGGATCCCCTCGGCGCCCGAGACCCCCTCGAGGTGCTCGGCGAGCTGGTGCCCTGGCTGGCAGAACGAACCCACGGCCTCGATGAATCGGTCTTGCGCCAGCCGGAGGCGGCCGGCAAGTGGTCGGTGATCGAGGTGGTGCAGCATCTGGCCGACACCGAGCTGGTGTACGGGTTTCGAATGAGAATGGTGCTGACGGAAGACCTGCCTCCCCTTCCCGGCTTCGATCAGGACCGTTGGGCGCGGGACTTTCGCTACCGGGAGGTCCAACTGGAGATCGCTTTATGGCAGCTGCGCGGCGTGCGCATCCCCAATCTCAGGCTCTGGAGATCGTTATCGCCCCAGCAGCTGGAGCGGGTGGGCCTCCATAGTGAACGAGGTCCGGAGAGCGCGGGCCAGATCCTGCGTCTCATGGCCGCCCATGACCTGGTGCACCGGCGGCAGATCGAGCGCATTCTCGGGAGAGCTGCTCCCTCGCCATGAGCGGCACTCCCTGATGTTCGAGTTCTGGGTCCACCGAACCGTTGGGGCCGCTCGCGCCGGCACTCTCGCGCTGCCTCACGGCGACGTGCTGACCCCGGCGTTCATGCCGGTCGGCACCCACGGTGTAGTCCGCGGCCTCAGCGCCGGGGACGTCCGCCGCACCGGCGCCCAGATCATCCTGGGCAATACCTATCATCTGCACCTCCGGCCCGGTGAAGCCGTCGTCCGCGAGATGGGCGGCCTGCACCGTTTCACCACCTGGAGCGGCCCCATGCTCACCGATTCGGGGGGCTTTCAGGTGTTCTCGCTCCACGGGCTGAGGAGCATCGCCGAGCACGGCGTCGAATTCCAGAGCCACATCGACGGCACCACTCGTACATTGACGCCGGAAGGCGCCACCGAGATCCAGTGGGAGCTGGGCGCCGATGTTGCCATGGCGTTCGATCACGTGGTCCCGGACCAATCGTCTACCCAGGTGGCCGACGACGGTATGGAGCGGACGCTGCGGTGGCTGGACCGGTGCAAGACCAGGCACGCAGAGCTGGTGGGACAGCTGGGCAGCGCCCACCAGACCCTCTGGCCGATAATTCAAGGCGGCATTCACGACGAGCTCCGGAAGAAGTCATTGGAGGGAACGCTTCAGCGGGGCCCCTGGAGCGGCATCGCCATCGGTGGGCTGTCGGTGGGCGAGCCGAAGCCGGTGATGCACCGGATTCTGGAGCTGTTGATGCCCGGTCTGCCGGTGGACATCCCCCGTTATCTTATGGGAGTTGGGTTTCCCGCCGACCTGCTGGAGGGAATCGCCCGGGGAGTTGATCTGTTCGACTGCGTGGCCGCCACCCGCAATGGACGGCACGGTACGGCCTGGCTACCAACCGGCAGGATCAACGTGAGGGGTGCGGCACTCAGGGGCTCCACCGAGCCACTCGATCCGACCTGCGACTGCGAGACGTGTACCACGTATCCCCGAGGCTATCTCCGGCATCTGTTCGTCGTGGAGGACATGCTCGGCCTGCGCCTGATATCGATCCACAACATCCGGTTTCTGGTGCGGCTCGGCGAGCAGGCCCGGGCCCACATCCTGGACGGCACCTTCGACGGCTGGAGCCGCGAGTGGCTCGGCCGCCACTACGCTCGAGGAGACTGAGGCGTGAGCACCTCCCTGTTAGCAACAACCGTCCTGGCGCAGAACGGCGCCGGAGGTGGCAGCGGCCTGTCCATTCTGGTGCTACAGATGGCCGCCATCGGATTGGTGTTTTACTTCCTGATTCTGCGCCCCTCGGGCCAGGCCCGAAAACGCCATGCCGAGCTGCTGACCAGGCTGAAGAAGGGTGATGAGGTAATGACCAGCGGGGGGATCATCGGCAGAGTAAAGGATATCAAGGAAGTGGACAACAACGGCGTCAAGGAAGTACGCGTGACGGTGGAAAGCGGAACCTCCACCGTCGTGGTCGAGCGTTCGCGAATCGTGCGGGTGGGCGGATCCGCCGCGCAGGCTGCACCGCCGGCATGACCCTGCGTCCGCTGCACCTTCTCGGCTCGCCGGTGCTTCGGCAGCACAGCGCCGAGGTAAGAACGGTCGACGACGAGGTCCGCCGCCTGGTGGAAGACCTCTTCGAGACGATGGACGCCGCCAGGGGAGTCGGGCTGGCAGCCAACCAGATCGGTGTGGCTCGCCGGATCGCCGTGGTAGACGCCGAGGGCGACCGGTTCGTCATGATCGATCCGGCCATCGTCGAGACCGAGGGCCGGGCCACCGCCGAGGAGGGGTGCCTCTCGATCCCGGAGATCTATGGCGATGTCACCCGACCCGAGCGGGTCGTCATCGAAGCGCTCGACCAGAACGGGGTCCGCTACCGGAAAGACGCGGCCGGGCTCAAGGCCCGAGCCATCCAGCATGAGATCGATCACCTGGATGGCATCCTCTTCCTGGATCACCTGAGCCTGCTCCGGCGGCAGATGCTCCTCTCGCGGTGGCGGCGGGAGCACAAGGAGGATATCGGACACATCAAAGAGGTCCAGGCGGCGTCTACCCGGTCGGAGTGATGCGGATCGTTTTCTTCGGGACGCCGGCATTCGCGGTTGCGTCATTGCAGGCTCTGCTACGGGAACGCTTCACCGTCGCCGGTGTCGTCACCCAGCCCGACAAACCCCAGGGACGGTCCCGCTCCGCATTGGTTTCCTCTCCCGTCAAGATCGCCGCTCAGGCGGAAGGGCTCCCCGTCCTCCAACCGGTGCGGCCAGTGGGCGATGTCTTCAGCGCCGGTCTGCGGCGGCTGGAGCCCGATCTCGGAGTCGTAGTCGCTTACGGACACATTCTGCGGCCCGAGATACTCGAGATTCCAGGGCGCGGCATGATCAACGTCCATGCCTCCCTCCTACCCCGCTATCGGGGCGCCGCGCCCATCCAGCACGCCATACTCGAGGGCGAGACGGAGACCGGGGTAACGATCATGCAGATGGAGCGAGGGCTCGATAGCGGACCGATTTTGCACCGCGCCGTCACCCCGATCGGGGCTGACGACACGGCAGGCACCCTGGCCGCGCGGCTCTCCGAGCTCGGCGCTGCGGCGCTGATAGAGACTCTTTCGCTCTTCTCGGGAGGGCTCGCCCGGCCCCAGGTGCAGGACGAGAGCCGGGCTACCTACGCGCCCAAGCTGGACCGGGAGATGGCCCGGCTGGATTGGCGGCACGACGCCAGCACCCTGGCCCGAAAGGTCCGCGCCTTCGACCCGGCGCCCGGCGCCTGGACCATGCTGAATGGGAACGTGCTCAAGCTGTTCGGCGCCCGCGAGGCGCCGGGCGCCGGCCAGCCCGGGGAGGTGCTCGCTGCCGGTGACCGGCTGGTGATTGCCGCAGGGAGCGGGGCCATAACCGTCGGCGAGGTTCAGCCTGCCGGAAAGACTCGCCTGCCAGTGGAGGCCTGGGTGCGGGGGCGGGGAGTGAGCACCGGTCAACGACTCGAATGAGACCACTGCCCCGAGTGCACGCCTTTACCGATGGCGCCGTCCTCTCGACCCCCGATTTTGGGGTTCGGGCCGCCGCCATAGCCGCGGGTGGCGCCGCGGTCGCGCTACACGCCCGCGACCGGGCAAGTACCGCGGCCCTGCTCGCTGCCACTGCCTCCCGGCTGGCAGCTCTCGCCCGCCCGCCGGAGGCCGCGGTGTTCGTGAACGGGAGACCCGACATTGCCGCGGCGATCGGAGCCCAGGGCGTTCAGCTCGGCGCTGGCGACCTCTCGCCGGCAGATGCCCGCCGGGTCCTGCCCCACGGATGGATCGGCCGTTCGGTGCACAGCGTGGAGGAGGCGAGCGAGGCGGTCGAGGAGGGCGCCGACTTCCTGGTGGTGGGGAGCATCTACGAGACCCCCACGCACCCCGATCGGCGGGCCGCCGGGCCCGAGCTGGTGCGGGAGACCGCGAGGCTGGGACGGCCGGTGATCGCCATCGGCGGAGTCACCGCCCAGCGGGCCGTCGAGCTGAAGGCGGCAGGGGCATATGGCGTGGCGGCCATTCGCGCATTGTGGCACGCGCCGGATCCCGCGGCGGCCACCCTCGCGCTGCTGCGGCCTTGGATGGAGAGCACGTGAGCCAGCTCGAGATCGTGGTAAACGGCGAGGTCCGGCGGCTTCCCGGTCCGGCCACGGCGGCAGACCTGCTCCACCATCTGGGTCTCGATCCCCGCACCGTCGTGGTGGAGCTCAACCGGCAGATAGTGCGTCGCCCCCGACTGGCAGAAACCCAGCTAGCCGATGGAGATGCCGTAGAGTTGGTGCATTTTGTGGGCGGAGGATGACGGTGAGAACCGTTTACCGTTCACCTTCATCACACTGTTCAGCATCCACGTTTATCTTTCCAAGATGACTACCATCCCCGCAGAAATCACCACCGACTCGCTACTCACCATCGGCGGCCGGAGCTTTCGCTCCCGGCTCATGGTCGGCACCGGCAAGTACCGGAACAATCGCGACATGGTCCGGGCCATTGAGGCGTCGGGGGCGGAGATCGTCACGGTTGCGGTGCGCCGGGTGGATCTCAACCGCAGCAACGAGCAGGGAGTTCTCTACCATCTCGGTCCCGACCAGTACTTTCTGCTGGCCAATACGGCTGGGTGCTACACCGCCGACGAGGCGGTACGCTACGCCCGGCTGGCGCGGGAGGCAGGCTTCAACGAGTTCATCAAGCTCGAGGTGATCGGCGACCGCGAGACGCTGCTGCCTGATACCGCTGGTCTGCTGTCCGCTACACGCGAGCTGGTCCGTGAAGGCTTCAAGGTCCTGGCATACACCAATGACGATCTCATCACTGCCCTGCGCCTGGAGGACGCCGGCTGCGCGGCGGTCATGCCTTTGGCCTCACCCATCGGCAGCGGGCTCGGACTGCTCAACCCATACGGTATTCGCACCATCAAGCGGCGTCTCTCCGTGCCGGTGATCGTCGATGCCGGGGTCGGAACCGCCTCGGACGCCTGCCTCACCATGGAGCAGGGTGTGGACGGCATCCTCATGAACACGGCGTTGGCAGAGGCACAGGATCCGGTTGCGATGGCCTCGGCGATGCGCCAGGCTGTGGAAGCGGGAAGACTGGCCTTTTTAGCGGGCCGCATGCCCCGCCGCGAAGTGGCGATGCCTTCGACGCCGAGCGCAGGGATGCTCGAGTAGCTCCGGTGTCTTTTTACCACGAAGATACGAAGCGCACCGAGGACACGAAGGAAGAGCAGTGATTCAAGCCACCGGCATTGAGTCCCGGCGTGCCGCACTCAACATCCTGGGAGACGTACGGGACGGGAAGACGTTCGAGGTCGCGCTGGATCGTGGCGTCGGGGAACTACCCGAGCCGGACCGCAGGCTGGCGCACGAGCTGGCCGCCGGAGTACTGCGGCAACGAAGCGTGCTCGACGAGCGGCTTGCCCCCCTGGTGCCCCGTGGCTGGGCGAGCGTCGATCCCGAGGTGCAGGACATCCTGAGATTGGGCGCCTATCAGCTCACCGAGCTCGCGCGGGTCCCCGCTCACGCCGCCGTTGATACCAGCGTTGCGCTGGCCAAGACTAAGAGCGGTGGGCGGTCGGCGGGCTTCGTGAACGCGATCCTCCGGCGGCTGGCTCGCGGCGAGCCGGTTGCAGCAGCGCCCCTGGACGATCGGGCCGAACGGCTGGCGGCGCAGTATTCCCATCCGGTTTGGCTGGTCCGTCGGTGGCTGGAGCGCTTCGGCCCCGACAGCACGGAAGGGCTGCTCCGCTGGAACAACACCCGCCCGAGGCTCGTGCTTCAGGGTGCCCGAAAGGATCTGGAAAGTCTGGCCCAGCGGTGGCGCGCGGAAGGAATCGAGGTCGAGCCCGCCCCTCATGGTGCCGGCCTGATGACGAGCCTGAGCCGCCCCGCCGAGCTCCCGGGCTATTCGGCTGGCGACTTCATCGTTCAGGACCCAGCCCAGGCGCTGTTGGTGCAGTTCCTGGAGGTGCCGTCAGGAGCCCTGGTGTACGACGCGTGTGCCGCGCCCGGGGGAAAGGCCATTGCACTGGGGCGGCTAGCTGGCGTGGTAGTAGCGGGAGATGTGAGCCACACCCGTGCGCGGCGCCTGGCCGAGAACCTCGCTCGCGCGGGCAGCGGACGGGAGCACACTGTGGTGGCTGATGGCCGGTATCCACCGCTCCGGCAGGCAGACGTCGTCCTCCTGGATGCGCCGTGTCTCGGCACCGGCACCTTCATGCGTCACCCCGACGCCCGCTGGCGGGTGAGCGTCCAGGCCCTGGCGTCTCTAGAGCGGCTTCAGGCCGAGCTGCTGCAGCGGACCGCACCTCTGGTGAAACCCGGAGGGCTGCTGGTCTATTCGACTTGCTCTCTCGAGCCCGAGGAAAATCGGGCTCAGGTCGACCGGTTCCTCGCCGCAAACCCCGGCTTTCGGCGCGAGCCGGCTGCCGCCGTTCCGCCACACCTGCTCTCGCCGCAAGGAGACTTGATGATCCTGCCGCATCGCCATGGAATGGATGGAGCGTTCGCAGCCCGCCTCCGAAGGGACCGATGAGAGCCCGCCGGCATACCACCCCCAGCATTCCATTGTTCAAGTCCGGTCCCTGGCGCACCTTTCTCCGCGACATGGGACTGATCGTGGCGACGTTCATCATCGGGTATGGAGTGTCGGCCCTGTGGCTCTCGCCGGGCACGGTCTTCTCCAAAGACCACTCGCTGCCCCGATTGCTCGAGTTGCCCGAGGCCCAGGCCCGGCGCACTTTGACCGACCTCGGCTTCCGGCCCCGCCTCGATGGCGAACGGCCCAGCGACTCGTTCCCCCGGGGAACGGTCATCTGGCAGGATCCGGCACCCGGCACTGTGCTCCAGCCCAACGCCGCCGTGCAACTCGTGCTCAGCGCCGGCCCGACCCTCGTCCCGGTGCCGGACGTCATCGGCATGAGCCTTCCGCAAGCCGCCCAGATCTTTGCTGCCGCCGGAGTCCGGTTTGGCACCGTGGATACTGTGGCCGGCAGCCAGGATCGTGGAGTCGTTCTCGCCACCCGGCCCGGCGCAGGAGTCGGGCGGCCTCGCGGCTCATCCATCGTCATCGTCGTCAGCGGCGGTTCCGGGGACAGTCTGTGACGGTCACCATCGCACCGAGCGTATTGAGCGCCGACCTCGGCCGGCTGGGCGAGCAGATCGAGCGGGCCGTTGCCGGCGGAGCGGAGTGGCTTCACATAGATGTGATGGACGGTCACTTCGTGCCCAATCTGACTTTCGGGGCCCCGATGGTGCGTGCGCTGAGGCGCCTCACCAACCTGCCCCTGGACGTTCACCTCATGGTGGAGCGTCCCGAGCGCTACCTCGGCGAGTTCGCCGATGCCGGCGCGACCGTGTTCACCTTCCACCCCGAAGCAACCATCCACGTGCAACGCCATCTGGCTACCGCCCGGCAACTCGGAATGATGGCAGGCCTCGCCTTCAATCCTTCGACCCCGGTGTCACTGCTGGAGGAGGTGCTCGAAGACGTGGACCTGGTTCTGATCATGGCGGTGAACCCCGGCTACGGTGGACAGTCCTACCTCCCCCAGTCCACCGACAAGATTCGCCGCGCCCGTGCCCTCCTCGACCGGCGTGGCTCGCGTGCGGCGCTGGAGGTGGATGGCGGCATCACCACCGAGACGATCGGCGAGGCATGGGGTGCGGGGGCAGACACCTTCGTGGCGGGAACCGCCGTGTTCGCGGCCGCCGACCCGGCCCAGGCCGTGCGAGACCTCAAGCGTCACTGCGCCGTGAGAGTCTGAGCTGCCAATGTCCAGGCAATGGATTCTGGTCGGGACTATCGTCGGGGGCCTGGTGATCGGCGCGACTCTTCTGGCCAAGTACGGGCCAGAAGTGGAGCAGGTCGGAGTAAATAAGCCGGCCCCGGATTTCCGGGCCCTGGATCTGGCCACCGGTGACACGGTCTCGCTGTACGATCGCTACCGGGGCTCTGTCACCCTGGTCAACATCTGGGCAACCTGGTGTGTGCCCTGCCGGGCCGAGATGCCGGCCATGGAGCGGGTGTACCAGGACCTCGCGCCCCGCGGATTCAAGATCGCCGCCGTGAGCATAGACGAGGGCAACCCGGACGACGTACGCGAATTCGGCCGGGAGCTTGGCCTCACCTTCGATATTCTCCACGACCGCAGTACTTCGGTCCAGCGCATCTATCAGACCACCGGCGTTCCCGAGAGTTTCCTGCTCAACCGCGATGGGATCATCGTGAAGCGGCTCATCGGCGCGCACGACTGGGGCTCGGAGGTGAACCGCAAGCTGATCGAGCGCCTCCTGGACGAGCCCGAGCGCTAACCGTGAGCCAGCGGATCCTGGGAATAGAAACCTCGTGTGACGAGACCTCCGCGGCCATCGTGGAGTGGGAAGGGGAACGAGCCAAGCTGGTCTCCCTCACCATCCTTTCTCAGGACGTGCATCGAGTCTTCGGCGGGGTAGTTCCCGAGCTCGCCGGCCGGGCTCACGTGCAGGCGATGGGGTCGGTCGTCGATCGCGCCCTGGCCGACGCCGGAATCGGCTTGCTTCAGTTGGACGGTATAGCCGTCACCGCGGGGCCGGGCCTGGTGGGCGCCCTGCTCGTCGGAGTGATGTACGGCAAGACGCTCGCCTTCAGTCTCGATCGACCCTTGATCGGCGTGAACCACCTCGAGGGTCACCTGTTTGCGCCTACCCTGGAGCAGCCCCAGCTCGAGCCGCCATTTATCGGCCTGCTGGTCAGCGGCGGGCACACCATGCTTCTGGACGTCCCGGCGTGGGGCGAATACCGGCTCCTGGGCCAGACGCTCGATGATGCAGCCGGTGAGGCGTTCGACAAGGTGGCCAACCTGCTGGGGCTCGGCTATCCGGGCGGCGCCGCGATCGAGCGCCTGGCGCGCGAGGGGACCCCGGGCCGGATTCGCTTCCCGCGACCCATGCTACAGGAGCTCGAGCGCGATGGGCCGAACCGCTACGCCTTCTCGTTCAGCGGCCTGAAGACCGCCGTGCTCCGTGCGGTCCGGGCCGCCGATGCGCCGGCTCCCGCCGATGTCGCGCGAGGGTTTCAGGATGCCGCCATCGACGTGCTGGTTGCAAAAACGGCGCACGCGGTCGAGGCGGCCGGCTACGGCCGCGCGATGGTCGGCGGAGGGGTCGCGTGCAATCGAGCCCTGGTGGAGCGGATGAGCCAGCGTCTGGCGGGGCGAGCCCAGGTCAGCGTAGCTTCCCCGCGGCTCAATACCGACAACGCAGCCATGATCGCGGCCGCCGGAGCCTGGCGGCTGGCCCGGGGCGAGCGGAGCGGTTGGGACCTGGAGCCACGCGACGATCTCCCGATCCCAGGCCTGGTCCCGGCCCTTCACTCCCTTGGATCCACTTCATGACGGTTTACCCGCTCATCATTCGTCTCGGTCCGCTCGAGATCACCGGCTACGGACTCATGCTGATGGTCGCCTTTCTCATGGGCGGCTGGTTGATTGCGGTGCAACTCCGGCAAGCCCAGCTGAAGGAGGATTATGCGGCCGATATGGTTGCTGCGGCGGTTATCGGGGGCATCATCGGAGCTAAGCTCTGGTACGTAGCGCTCACCGGTGACCCGGACGCGCTCCTGTCGCGGGGGGGACTCGTCTGGTATGGTGGGTTCATTGGTGGTGCTATCGCCGTAATCCTCAACGGCTGGCGGCTTCGAGTTCCGCTCCGCTGGAGTATGCAACTGGCAGCCCCTGCCCTGGCCGCCGCCTACGCGCTCGGCCGGATCGGCTGCTTCCTGGTGAACGACGACTATGGCCGGCCGACGGACCTCCCCTGGGGGGTCAAGTTTCCCCAGGGCCTGCCGCCTTCTACCGCCGAGAACCTCAGAACCCTCTTCGGGATCCCTATTCCGGACGGCGTAGATCCAGGCACAGTGCTCGCCGTCCACCCAACCCAGTTGTACGAGGCCGCGGCCATGCTGATCGTGTTCGCGGTGCTCTGGTCCCTGCGCCATCGCCGGCCCGTCGGATGGCTGTTCGGCCTGTACCTCATACTTGCCGGAATCGAGCGGTTTCTGGTGGAGATCGTGCGGGCCAAGGACGACCGCTTTCTCGGACCCTTCACCGTGGCCCAGCTCGCGAGCGTACTGATAGTCCTGGCCGGCGCCTGGCTCGTATACGCCTGGTGTCGTAGTCCGGGTCCCCCTCCAGGTGAGTACCTGGAGACCGGCCGGAAGCCCCGACCGTCAAAAGCCTAGCCAGCGACATAAGCGCTTGCGGCGGAGCGCCTTAGCCGAACCGGGCTTACCGGTGTAGAAGATATGGTACCCTGGGACCTCCTTGCCGCATTTCCTTTCTGCAAGCGGGGCAACAGGTTAGCGTTGTGCAGCTGGTGGCATCCCCCTTGCGTTAACGACGCCGAGGGAAGTCCCTGACTTCACCGGGAAAAGTGGTAGGTCGAAGAAGGGTGGAGCGGACACTTCGGTCCGTCTCCGTAAACTCAGGGGGCGATCTACCACTCTTTAACGCAGGCGGCCCGTCAAGCGACGGGCCGTCTGTTTTTTACCCCCTCGAATACTCTTACCCGACCAGACTCCGGTCGGCGACCACCACACCGTCCTGGTCGGCGTAGAGAAAATGCCCCGGTGAGAATGTGATTCCCGCAAACCTTACGGCAATATCGCGGTCGCCGGCGCCGCTCTTCCCGCTCCGCATGGGTGAGGTATTGAGGGCCTTGATCCCGATGGGGATCACTCGGGTCTCGGTCGAATCACGGATGCACCCATTGACCACCAGGCCGGACCAGCCGTTGGCGTGGGCCAACGCCGCCAGCCTTCCTCCAATCAGGGCGGAGCGGAGGGAGCCTCCTCCATCGACCACCAACACTCGGCCCCGCCCCGGAGCCTCCAACGCCTCCCGTACCAGGGCGTTGTCCTCGAACACCCGCAGGGTCTCGACCGCTCCAGCGAAACGCAGAGCGCCACCGTAATCGCGAAAAAGGGGCTCCGCGAGTTGCAGCGCCGGTGCAAACGCATCGCACAGGTCGGCGGTGGTGAATTCCACTAATCGCCCTGAGTGGCGGTGGTCGTGGGCGATATGGCGCCGGACTTGGAGGAGTGCGCCCGGGGCGCCGCAACCGGCGCGAGCCTGGAGCGCCTGGGCCCGATGGCAAAGGTCCACGCCAGGGCCACTAAAAGAAGAATGAACAATACCCCCTGGGCCACCAGCGACTCGATCGTCGGGTAGATGCCGAGGGCCGGCACCCGCGGAGCCCAGGAAACCATGGTGGTGGAAAGGAGTCCCGCCGCCTGGAGCTCGGCCACGCCTTTGCCGGCGAACACGAACGCCATGTAGTACAGGAGAGCGCTGGTTGCGCCGAAGAAGGGTCTTAGCGGGAGCCGCAGCCCAAAGCGGCTGATACCCACATAGAGGGCGATCAGCGCAATCGAGCCCGCCAGCATACCCAGGAATACCGGCAGGGTGCTCCCACCGGATCCGCCCGACAGGAAGAGCGCCTTGTAGAAGAGAACCGTCTCGAACCCCTCACGATAGACCGCCAGGAAAGCCGCGGAGGCAAGCGCGAGCGAGGAGCCGCTGGTGAGAGCGTCACTCACCTTACCCTTCACGAAATGATTCCACTTGACCACCTCCATCCTCGAAAGCAGCCAATAGCTCACGTAGAAGAGCATCGCGGTCGCCGACAACATCGTCGCCCCTTCGAGTGCCTCCTGCCGAGCGGGGCTCAGGTGGAAGATGGTCTCGAGGGCAAGCGCGGTGAGCAGGCTGGCGCCGATTGCAGCGCCGATTCCGATTTTGATATCCCGCTTCCGCTCCGGGGCGCCCATCCTGGCTAGAAAAGTGATCAGAGCCCCTACGATCAGGATCGCCTCCAGCCCTTCGCGGAGGAGGATCACCAGAGACTGGACGAACAGATTGGCGGGTGAGAGATCGTCGCCCAGGGTGCGCTCCGCTTTCTCCAGGCCGACGGCAAGCTGCTGCCGGGCCGCGTCGAGCTCGCCCGGGACAGCGCTGCCGCTCACTGCAGATCGCAGCGCTGCAAAGGCAGCCTCCAGCTCAGCGGCCAGGTCGGAGTTCTTGGCTCTCAGCCCTCGTTCTACCTGCTCGAACGTCATGTACGCATCAATCGCCATTGCACCAGCCATGGGATCCCTGGTCCGGGCGAGCGCATACGTTGAATCCAGTTGGGCTCGGACCTGCGCCAGTACCTCCCCCGCACCATCGGCGGCTGCATCGGCCTGGACGCTTCGGACCGCGGCCACCCGCGCGAGCGAGGCACCGCCGGAATCGTGGGCCTCGAGCGCGCTCAGCAGCTCGGCGTCCGACATGCGCCCGGTGGTGGCGAACTCGTCGAGCCCAAGCGGGACGGTACCGGAGGCTGCCGGCAGCCGGAGCAGTGAGGCATAAAGGGCCGCGGCCCAGCGGTCCCGTGCCGGCAGTCGGAGCTCGAATCCCGGCATGGCGGTGCCGACCACGCCGATCGTGATCCGCCGGTAGTAGTCGAGGGGAGACTGATCGCCGAGGGCGGCGGCGTCCGCGAGGTTGGCCGGCTGGGGATCGAGCCCCCGGCCGGCGGGGCCGTCGCCTCGACCCAGAGCGCCGTGACAGCCGGCGCAGTTTGCCCGATACACCTCCGCACCCCGAGCCAGCGAAGGAGGGGCGCCGGGCAGCTCATCGAGGGCTACCCCCAGCCGGCGGGAAAGGGAACCGGTGAGCCGGAGGACGCGGGCGTCGATCGAGTCGGGTGACGCCGTCCGCTCCACCAGGCGGATTATCGAGTCGAGCTCACCCAGCACCAGGGCGCTGACCTCACGGGGTAGGAGCTCGGCGGAGCGGCGGGACTCCTGAAGAAAAAGGCGGGCCTCGTCAACCTCGGCCTGGGCTACGATGCGGCCATCCACGATGCCAACCCGGTACTCCTGCGCCGCCAGCTGCGCGGTCGCGGCCAGCCGCCGGACCACGGGCGCCGGGTCGCCGGCTGCAGTGGGCTGCTGATATGGATTGATGAGGGTTGCCGCTAGGAGAACGACTGTTCCGCCGATGAGAACCATTTTCACCCGGTTTTGGATTCGACCCCGGCAAAGTAGAGCGCTCCCATCGGAATTGAAAGTGCCGGGTTACGGTGCCTCCACCACGGCGATCGCGCCGGCCGACAAGGTCGAGTGGGTGAGAGAGATCTGGATCCGCAGTCCGCCGTTTTCGGCGGAGAGCCGAGCCGCGAGGCCATGCAGCTCGATCGCCGGCTTGCCCTCGCCGTCGCGGGAGACCTCGATCTCACGCCATCCGATTGCCCGGGCTCCGCCGAGGGACTGCATCGCCTTGTACACCGCCTCCTTTGCCGCAATCCGTGCGGCTGCATGTCCGGTGGCGTCGGCCCTGCTGGCCAGGTATTCCCGCTCCCGTGCCGAGAACAAGCGGGCCATCGCCTGCTCGCCCCTGTGAGTGAGCAGGAGCCTCACCCGCTCGAGGTCCACCAGGTCTATGCCTACGCCGATGAGCTTCACAGATGGGACCACCAGAGCTCTGCCAGCGCCCGAAGTGGAGGGGGCACCGGGAGATATCCGCCCAGCACCAGGCCCAGGTAGGTCACCGCC
This sequence comes from Gemmatimonadales bacterium, assembly GCA_050733075.1. Classification (GTDB taxonomy): domain Bacteria; phylum Gemmatimonadota; class Gemmatimonadetes; order Gemmatimonadales; family GWC2-71-9; genus CAVVWJ01. The sequence continues at coordinate 110,334 of JBOHSD010000006.1, read as the reverse complement.
GCCATTACTGCGGTCGTAATCAGCCAGAGCGGCCACGCCGGCCGGCGCCACCGTCTGGCCCGCTCGATCTCCGCCTTCCAACGGTCCTGCTCGACCCCCGCGCTGGCCACGAGCTCCAGCCACGCCGACTCCAGTCGCCGGGCGGCGGCGGCGAGCGCGCGCTGCCATTCCTGCTGGCCTTCCCGCCCCCGGGCACCTGCCGCCGCCGCTCCGGGCACTGTCTGCTCCAGGGCGTCCAGGGCGCTCACAAACCCGGCACCCCCGCTGCCCAGACGGGAGGCTATGGCACGAACGTCCTCTGCCTTCAGCCGAAAGCCTTCGAGCCGGTGGGCGGGCAGCCGTGATTCTGCGGCCGCCTCGGTCAATCTCCCGTTCACCACCTGAGCCAGCCGCTCGGCCGCCGAGGCTACCGCGTGCTCCCACAGGCTCAGCCACGCTACCCGCGAGAGTGAGGCGATGGCGCTTTGGCGGTCACCTGCCGCCGAAAAGGAGCGTGCCGCGCCCGCAGTCTCGAACAGGCCGGTCACCAGCTCGAGCCGGATATCGTCGAGGACCAGATCGAGCGATCCGTGGTCGGTGCGGTCCAGCGGCGGATCGGTCAGCACGCCGAGTGAGGGGCCCAGCTCGGGAATGAGCCAGGGACTTACGGAGGTGTCAGCCACCCAGAATGGCCTCGAGCACCGCATCCGTATTGCTGAAGTTCTCGAACACGGCGTGCGGGCCGCAGGCCTCCAGCTCGGAGAAATGATACCCGCCGGTGGCGACCGCTATCGCGCGGGCCGAGATGCATTCGCCACAAGCGATGTCCGCCGGCGTATCGCCGATGATGACTACTTCGGCCCCCGAGGGCACCCGTCCGAAATAAGGCTCAGCCCGGCGGGCCGCGATCGGCGGCAGATCGGGTCGCCGTGCCGCATCAGAACCGTAGGCCCCTACCCGGAACCGGTGAGGACTAAGCCCAGCCGACTTAAGCTTCAGCCTGGCTCCCTGCGCCAGGTTCCCGGTAAGCAGGCCGACCACTACTCGCGGATCGGCCTCGAGCCGGTCCAGAAGCGAATGCACTCCGGGCATAACGGTAGTGCGGGTGGTGGGCCGCTGAAGCTCCAGCTCCAGCAGGCTGACGTAGCGCGCGCAGATCTCCTCTACCCTCTCCGGCGCATGGGGTCCTCGCTCACCTACCGCTTCGAGCAGCTCCACGATGATTTGGGGATCGGTCTTGCCGTCGAACCGCACCTCGTGCAGAGTCGCGCCGTCTCCCACCTCCCCGCCGACTGCCGCCATGATAGCACGGCGGCCGGCGCCCGCGGTGAGCAGGATGGTGCCGTCGATATCGAAGAGGACCAGCTTCATAAGGGCAGTCTAGAGTCTGGAGTCGAACCACCGAACGACCTTCACCGCTCTTCCAATCTCCTTACCGCCACCAGCCGCTGCCGCAAGGTGGACGCCCGGGTGCCGGCCAGCCACGGCTCGACCAGAGTACCGCCGCAGGCCAGGGTCGAGTGGACCAGGGTATCGGCCTCACCGGCGAACGCCACGTGGTTGATGGCGCCGCCCGACTCGCTGCCGAAGAAAAGCAGATCGCCGGGCTGGATGGCATCGAGTGAGACGGCCCTGCCGAACGCCACCTGCTGTGAGGAGTCTCTCGGAAGCGTCACCCCACGGGCGGCAAAGGTCGTCTGCACCAGACCCGAGCAGTCCACCCCCCACGGGGTCACCCCGCCCCACTGGTAAGGAGTTCCCAGGAAGTACTCCAGGGCCCAGCGCTCGGGAGCCTTGGCCCGCGCAGCGGCCAGGATCTCACTCATCCCGCGGATGCTGCCTGACGTCACCCGACCCCGGCGGCCATCCGGCAAGGACACGACATCATCTTCCAGTATGACCCGGGCTCGCAGCGGTATCGGAAGGTAGGAGCTTCCGATGCGCAATACGGCGCCCTCACTCCATGCCGTAGCCCGGGAGCGCCACTCCTGCGCATCGGCGTCATCCACCTCCCTGAGGTAGCCCGAATGGACCCAGCCATCGTAGCCGTCCGCCGAGGTGCAGACCCTGAGCCAGTCGCCGGTGCGTTCTCCGACTGCGGCGGTCTCGCCCAGCACCAGCTGGGTTACCTGCTCCCCCCGAACCCTGGGCTCGGCTAGCACCGGTGCAATGGCGGCGCTGGCTATGGCTGTGGACATCTAAGGTCCGCTCTCAGGCACCCTTCTCGGACTCGGCGCCGGATGCGCAATCACGGCAGAGGGTGACCCCGCGGAAGGTGCAGATCAGGCAGATGAAGGTGCCGCAGTTGGTGCAGGGATACCCCTCCGAGGCCCGCTCTTCGCGTCCGCAGGCGCGGCATCCCATGGCATCATGCTCTTGAGTTTTGGTCATGAGCCGCTCATGCGACAATGTTGTACCGCTTGATCTTGTTGATCAGAGTAGCGCGAGAAATCCCCAGCTCGATGGCGGCACGGGTGCGGTTGCCGGTGTGGTGCTTCAAGGTTCGCTCGATGTGCTGGCGTTCCAGATCCTCCAGGCTGAGCGGGGTATGGCGGCGGTCCCCGATACCGGCCCGGGCCCGGAACTCGCCCGGCAGGTGCTCGACACTGACCGCCGGTTGACCCCGGCCCAGAATGAGGGCCCGCTCGAGCACGTTCCGCATCTCGCGCACGTTGCCGGGCCAGGGATACGCCAGGAGGCGCTCGAGCACTTCGCTCGAGAGTGCCGGCGGCCCGTCCGGCAGCTCGGTCCGGAGATCTCCCATCAGCCGGGTGATGAGCGCCAGCCGGTCTTCTCTCGAGCGGTCGCGCAGCGCCGGCAACGTCAGAGGCATGACGCTCAGTCGGTAATACAGATCCTCGCGGAAGCGGCCTGTCTCCACCTCGGCTTGCAGATTCTTGTTCGTGGCGGCCACGAGGCGCACGTCCACGGTGATCTCGCGGGTGCCACCCAGCCGGCGGAAGGTCTTGGTCTCGAGAACCTTGAGCAGCTTGGGCTGCAATTCGGGGGCCAGGTCGCCGATCTCGTCGAGGAAGATGGTGCCGTGGTCGGCAATCTCGAACAGACCCTGCTTCCGGTCCTTGGCGTCGGTAAAGGCGCCCTTCTCGTGGCCAAAGAGCTCGGAGTCGAGGAAGGTGGCGTTCAGGCCGCCGCAGTTCACCTCGACAAAGGGTGCCTTGGCCCTCGGGCTCAGGTCGTGGATCATGCGGGCAACCCAGCCCTTGCCGGTGCCGCTCTCGCCGTTGAGCAGCACCGTGGTGCGCTCGCTCTGAGCCAGGAGAGCGACCTGGTGGGCAAAGTCCTGCATGCCGGATGAGCTGCCCAAAGACTCCAGCCCGTGCCCCGGAGCGCTCTGAACCAGCAGCGCCTCGTTGATGCGGCGCAGTCGCGCCTTGTCTGCCACTCGCGCCGTGGCGGCCGCGAGGTGTTCCATATCCACCGGCTTGGTTAGAAAATTTTCGGCGCCGAGCTGCATGGCGCGCACCGCAGTGGGCACGTCGGCCTGGCCAGTCAGGAGCACCACCGATGCATCTCGCTGCCTCAGGTGCTCCAGAACTTCCATGCCATCCATGCCAGGCAGGCCCAGGTCCAGGATCACCACCTCCGGCCTGAGGCGGTCGAACGTAGCCAGTCCGGCCTCTCCACTCAGCTCCCGGGTGACCTCGTAACCCAAACGCTCGAAGTAGTTCCCGATGCTGCGCAGAACATCCACATCGTCATCGATGAGCAGAACCGAGCCGGCCATGGTGATACCTGGGGATTCCGGAGGTGACAAATCCAGCCCCCCAGAAATTAGTCAGTCATTGCGATTGCACCATGCCTCAGCCAGCCGGTACCAGGATGCGGATTGCCCCTGGAACCACGCTGGCGGTGAAGGGGGTGGTTCCTCCAGGCTCGCCGTCCAGTTGGACCGGCTGAACCGGGTCGGTCTGGACCCGAACCTCACGACCCCGTGCGTGGCCGACGTAGGTACCCTGCCCCAGGGTTCTCGGCGCCACCCGCAAGAGATGCCATACCGCCCGGACGCTCTGGGAGAAGTTGTTGGCCTTGAGTACCACCACGTCCAGCATTCCGTCGTCGGGAGCGATGCCGGGCCCGAGCTTCACGAAGGGAGGGATGACTTCTCCACAGTTGGCGACTAGGACCATGGCGGCGTCGGCCTCGTATTCGACGCCATCGATGGTAATGGCGTGCGCGATGCTGCGGAGGTCGGGCATGAGGCGGAGCGTGGTAGCCACGTAGGCTGCCATCCCCCAGCGGCGCTTCTGAACCGAAAGGGTACCGGCCATGACCCGGGCATCGTAGCCGGCCCCGCACGCCACCGCGAAATATTGGATCCCTCCGGCCCGCTCCATTCGGCCGAGGTCGAACAGCTTGGGCCTTGCGTTGATCAAGCAGCGGGCCGCCCGCGCTGGTGAAGCCGGGATCCGAAGATTGCCGGCCAGGAGGTTCCCGGTGCCACCCGGTATGAGGCCGAGAGGAACGTCGGTGCCGACCAGCCCCGCGGCTGCCTGCATCGTGGTGCCGTCTCCGCCGAAGACTGCAACCACGTCCACACCGTCCGCCACTGCCTGCTCAGCCAGGCGACGCGCGTCGCCCGTACCGCCGGTGGCCAGCACCTCGGCTTCCCAGCCGGCGCTTCGCAGTGTGCTCATGACGGCGTTGACTGCCAGCGGTGCGGTGCGGGCAGCGGCGGGGTTGGCGATGACCAGGGCCCGCGGCATCCTCAGAACTCCCGTTCCCAGCGAATGTCCGCGCCGATCTGATAGAGATTGGTCGTTGTGGTGATGCCGAAGTCTCGCCGGCAGGACTGGAGACTGGGTTCCACGCTTCCCTGGAGCCTCCATTCCCGGCTGAACCGGAACTCGAGGCTGGCGCCGAGATTCCGGGAGCTGAACTGGCCCAGGTTCTCGGGGCAGAAACCCGCGTTGAAGGTGAGGAAGGTCTTCTGGCCCAGCTGCCAGCCGGCAGCGACCTGGGTGAGTGTGCTTCCGGTACCGCGCGAGACCCCAGGCCGGATCTCGATCAGATCGAGCGGAATGCCGATGTCCTGGATCAGTGCCCGCTCGAGCTCGCTCGAGAGCGCGCTGGAGAAATAGGAGAGTCCGGTTTCCAGCGCGTTGGGAGCGAGCTGTGCCGCCTCGTTGGCAGGGTAGCCGGTTACCAGATACGAGACCAGATCGGTCTGAGAGATTGGGGGATTGAAGGTGCTCTCCAGGGTGACGTTCGGCGCATACAAGGTTCCGGTGATCACCGCGATCACGGGGATTTCCTCGCCCCGGACCGCGCGAACCACATGCCGGGCCCGGATGTCCAGGGCGGCGTTAGGGTCGCCGAAGTAGCGCACCGATCCTCGCTCCACCGTGAAGTCTCGGGTCACGGGACCGATCTTCAGGTTATAGCTCCCCCGCACCGCATCCAGGGTGCCCGACGGGGTGTAGGTCTGCCGGGTTTTGCTGAGCTGCACTTGACCGCTCAGCTGGATGTTGGCCTCGGCCGACCGAAGCCACACGTCGGAGCCCATCTCGACCCGGAGCTTCTCGATGGTGAGTGAATCGAGAACCCGGTTCTGGAACGCGCCCCCGAGATTTTCCCGGCGGAGTAGGGTGGTATCGACCAGGTCGGCGATCGTGGGGTCTTCGAGATCGATGATCCGCTTGCTCACCAGGTCGGCAAAGTAGAGCACGCCGCTGTTGGCAGTGAGGCCGCCGGTCAGGGTGGCCTGAAACAAGGGCCCCTCCAACTGCAGGCCGCCGGTGCCGGTGAAAGTGAGAAAGTTCCGCACGTCCACCGCCCGGAACTCGTTGGCCTGGAAGCTCAGATCGAGAACCGGGTGGGCCAGGTTTTCCAGGCGAACCGACCCCAGGATCTCCAGGGTGCCGCCGCCGCTGGTGAGAGCCACCTGGTCCAGCACCAGAGAATCACCCTGGAAGCGGGCCCGGCCCTGCACGCTGCCGAACCGGACACCGAGGCCGGGCATCGACATCGAGCCGTCACGGATGTCCACTGATCCGGCCAGACGGGGCGCCTGCCAGGTACCACCGATGTTCACGTCGGCCGAGAATACCCCGCTCACCGACCTGATGGCCGGGGTCAAGGCTTCGACTATGGCGAGGTCGACGCTGTCGCCGCGGGCTCGAACCGAAAGAGGCCCATCTACCTGGCGCTCGCCGGCCCCACGCAGCGCGAGGTCCAGGGGAAGGCTGGCCTCGATATCGAGCACGTTCTCGCCCGTCTTCCAGAGAAGGAGGTCGGTCTCCAGGCGCCGATCGGCGTAATTCACCACTCCCTGAAGGAAAGGCGCCTGGAAGTCGCCGAACCTGGCTCCGTCCAGCGTCGCCATACCCCGCAGGGTCGGCAGCTCCGCCGTTCCGCCCAGGTGGACGTCGAGGCCCACCTCGCCGGAAATTCCGGTGGTGTCCCGCTGGAGCAGGCCGTAGGCGTCATGCAGGTCGAACCCCAGCGCGCGGAGCACGAAGGACCCTTGCGATGACCCGGGCACTCGCCCGCCCATCTGGATGAGCCCGGATCCATCCTCCGCCCGCAGAGTGAGCGGGCTGACTGCTGGGGCCGAATCGCTCAAGGTCACCGCAAAGGACTCATCCAGACGATAGCGATTCGCCGGGAGACCGAACGCCAGGCTGTCGAACATCGCCACCTGGGTCGGGCCATGGCGCCACCACCGTCCGGCCCCATCAACCCGCACGCTCGAGCCTACGCCGGAACCGCCGTTCCACTCGAGTGAGTCGGCCCAGCCACGCGCCTGAGCGCCGACTCGGGTGAAGCTCCAGTTTCCGGCGACCAGGGAGTCGGTGCCTAGTGAAGCGGTTAGCTGGGGCCGCTGCCCGCCGATCCAGCTGAAGGCACCCGTTATACGGGGCGATCGGCCGCGTTGCCACTCCACATTCTCTATCAGGACATCCCCGCTCGCTTCCAGGGTATCGAGGCTACCGGCGAGCTGAACCGTGGCCTGGGCCCTCCCGGCAAGTGGCCGCTCGTCCGAGACGGGATCGCGGGTCTGTTCCGTGATGTCGAGCAGGAGCGAGTCGAACGCGATCAGGCTGTCCGCGGCGAGTCTGAAGGCCATGCTCCCCCTGTGAGGCGCTGCCCAGCCGAGAGTACCGGAGCCGGTGAGGTGGGCATCCTTCCAAACAGCATACGCGGTATCCAGAAGGATGACGCTGTCGTGCACTGCGGCTATGGCGAAGATGCTGTCGAGGGTGAACTCCCGGACACGACTTCTCGACAGGACCAGCCTCAGCTCGCCTTCCGGCGCTCGGCTACTGTCCGTGACCCCGGTTACCGTGACCTCGCCGTTCAGACTGGTCGGCATCTTGCCTCCAATCAGGGCCGCGAGATCCAGGCGGGAGAAGCGAAGGAGCAGGTCCTCCGCGCCCCACCGGGGCGGCTGCAGCGTCACCAGGCCGTGTACCTCCAAATTTCCGAGTTGCCCGATCAACGACGCATCTACTGCCAGGCGCGCCAGGGTGCCCCGGCTCTGAAATGGACCCCGCAGCTCGCCTTGTGCCTCCAGGGAGGGAAACGCCCGCCGGATCCCGTCGAACGAGAGTGGATCGAGCATCACATCGGTGTCGAGTCCGAGCACCTCGGAACGGGTATCGAGGTGGACCATGCCCTCGAGCTGGCTCGGTGGCAGATCCAGATCCTGATGTTGCGCGGTGCCGTTGAAGGTGACGTTGCGAAGCGGGCCGTTCAGGGTGCCCACTGCGGTGAGGCGTCCCTCGAGTGCCACGGCGGGAGCGATTCTGCGTACTGTGCGCAGGTCGATATCGGATTGCCTGACGCCGAACTCGGTGAAGGTCAGGCCACTGTCACGCGACGCGCCGACCCCGCCTTCACCGGCGATGTTGGACACCGGCGTTCCGGGAGCGGCGGCGTCCTGGAAGGCCACCTCCAGCGTCAGGTCAAGGGCGTTGAGAAATCCGGATCCGCCCAATCTGCCGGTCACGGTTCCGTAGAACGGGAGCGTGTCCAGATAAGGACGGACCGCGTCGAGATCCAGCTGGTCGAGCCTCAGGCTCATATCCCGGACGCCGAGCCCCCGCCGGCGGTCGGTAATGGTGACGAGCTCCCCATCGACCTGCCCGGCGGCGCCCCGCAGGTGGAGATCGCGGATGTCGAAGGCGGTCCGCGCCCCGGTCTCGGATTTGGCCGTGAGCACACCGCGTCCGGCCAGGGAGGGGAAGTGCGGCGACACCCAACGCAGGTCTTCCAGGTTGACCCGGGGCGCGATCACCTGGAAGTCGAACAGAACGGTGTCCCGGGGCCAGGTCACCGCCCCACCGCCAGAGAATCGGGTGTCCGGGAGCGCCCCTCGACTCAGGCTGAACACCGCGCTGTCCCCCCGAATTCGCACCCGTCCAACCGCATTCCGCAGCGTCACACCTGGATCGTTCACTCGGGTAGCCAGCGAGTCGAGGTCGATGGTGAACGGCTGCCGGTCGGGCGTCGCGATGCGCAGGCGAGTCATCCGGGTGGCCAGGTCGGCCAGTATTATCACCCGGCGCAAGCCCTCCCGGCTGTCCTCGATGATTCGCCCCGGCTTGTCTCGTTCGGCTTGAAGCGCCGAGTCGACGCTGCTCTCGCTCCGTGCAGATTTAGGGGGATTCCAGGGCAGGGCTATGCTGAGTGTTCCGTCGCTCATGCTGACGTCGTGAAACTCGACCAGAGGCGACCTCCCACCCTTGGAGCCCTTGCCGATGCCGAGCACCTCCTCATAGTTCATCCGGCCATTGCGGTGCTTGATCAGCTGAATGGTGGGCCGGTCCAGTTGCATGCCGCTCAGCAGCACCTGGCCGGCGATCAGGTTCGGCAGCCGGTAGCTGACTCGAACCCGCGGCAGGTCCGCGAGCAGCTCGCCGCTGGTATCGCGCACCACCAGGTCTTCCAGGGTGAGGTCGTACAGGAACGAGCCCGAGATGGCTCCCACCCTCACCTGGCCGGTGACGATCCGGTCCAGCGCGCGGGAGACGGTGCGCGCCAGGAGATCCCGGCCGGGTGGAGTCAGCGTCATCGAGGTGACTACACCCAGCACCATCGCCATGGTGCCGATGACGAAGACGAACAGGAATCGGGCGAGATGGCGGCGCATCAGAACGGCTGTCCCACGGCGATGTGAAGGGTGAACTTGCCTTCTCGGGGCAGAATGTAGGAGCCCTCCCCCGCAACCGGCGTGAGGTTGCCGTCCTGGTCGAACTGGAACAGGGTTCCCGGCTGGAGCTTGTAGGGATTGTAGCCGAGGTCGAGCCTTGCGGGGCCCAGCGGCGTCGCCACCCGCAGGCCCACCCCCGGCGTCACCCGGATCACCGCGGTGGGGCGCCTGCCCTGCCGCTGCCAGACCCCGCCGGCGTCCACAAAGGCGGCGAGCCGGAGCCGGGAGCTGAGGACCGGCGATGGGACGCGCATCTCGATGTTGGCCAGGACCAGCGTGTTCCCGCCGGTGGCGGCCACCCGGACCGAATCGGGGTCGATCGGAAGACCAAGCGGCTGCACACTGTCTACATGGCTCTTCGGGGTCACGTACACCACCGGGCCCAGTTCGTTTCGCTCGTAACCGCGCACATCATTGGGGCCGCCGGCATAGAAGCGCTGCTCGGGAGGGATGAACGCGCCGGTCCCGCTGGCCACGTCGAGGGTGGGCGAAAAGATCAGCCCTCCCCGTACCCGCCAGCTGAGTACCACGTCGCGTGAGAGGGGCCGATACCACGCCATGCCCCCGACGAACCGGGTGAACTGCTGGAGCGAGGAGGAGCCGATGTATGTGGAGCTGTGGGTGACCTCGAGCGTGCCGAAGGAGCCGCGGGTGGGGTCGATCGGGCTATTCACCCGGGGGAAGGTGCCCAGAGCGCTCAGGGTCGCAAGAACCCGCTTCTCCCGCAGCGGCTCGATGATGTCGCTGGTGCAGGCATTGAAGAACGAGCAGAAGCTCTGCGCGGTGGCCTCGGTTCGGCCATAAGATATGGTGTAGGTCAGTGAAAGCGGGTTGCGCCTCCGGGGCGATATCCGCGTGAATGCCACACTGGCACCGGTTTCCTCCCGCATATAGACCTTGTACTCCGAGCGCCGCTCGCCGAATAGCGAGACCGTGACGGCGTTGTTGGGCGAGAGAAACGCGGGGCGGCGGAGCGACGCGCCCAGGTAGAAGTTCATCTTTGCCGAGCCGACCGAATCGTCGCGCGACGCACTGCAGATGTTGTCGGCCAGCCCCCAGTCCACCGGAGCTCCCACGCCCACTTTCGAGGCCCGGCTGGTGAGGTCCAGGATCCGGCCGCCACCCAGGAAGTTCCGGGAGGTCCAGCCCAGCCCGCCGCGAAAGCAGTCGTTGGTGGCGTACCCGAGCGCCCCCCGGATCCGGCGTCGCCGGCCTTCGTTGACCTGCACCAGCAGCGGAACCGAATCGGCGCCCGGCTCGAAGCCGGCCGAGTCGATATTGACCGAGGCAAAGCGGAAGAGATCCGACTCGTAGAGGTTGCGCTGGCTCTGAAACAGCTCGTCCTGGGAATAGCGCCGTCCCGGGCGCGCCACCAGCAGCTTACGGACCAGTGAGGTGTCGATTTCCCTGGCGCCCACCACTCTGATCCGGCCGATGAAGGCGCGGCGGCCGGGCTCCACATCGAGAGTCACCGAGGCGGTTCGCGCGTCCTTATTGACCTCGAAGGAGGTAAACACGGTGGCGGTGGGATAGCCGTGGTCTTTCAGCCGCCGGGAGATGGTGTCGGCGGTGGCCTGCATGACGTAGCGGTTGAACGGATCGCCTTGCTGCAGCGGTAGGTCCTGCACGGCCAGCTGCCTGCCCCGCGGGGGCAACGAGTCCAATCCGGCAATAGATAGCGAGGTGACCCGGGTGGGATCACCTTCGTCGATGCTGAAGGTAATGTAGACGTCCTCAGGGGTACGCCGCACCAGGGTATCAATAACGGCGTCCGCATACCCGCTGCGCTTGTACAACACGCCCAGGCGCACCACGTCCCGCCGGAACTCCTGGTCGTCGAAATAGCGCTTGGCACCGAGTCCGAGCCAACGGAGGAGAGGAGTGCGGGCAAACCAGCTCGAGTTGGTGGTAGCGATGGCGCTCGCGAGTACCTCGTCGGGAATGGCGCGGTTGCCCCTGAACTGGAGCTGGCGCACGATTCGCTGAGGCTCCTGGGCCAGCAGGGGCGCGGCCAGGTAGAGAGCCCCGACCAGCAAAAAGAGCCGGGCCGCACACTTCATGAGCAGCCGGATATGTCGGCCGGAAACCAGACTCCGCTGGTCGGTGGGAACCGGTGGGGCTGCGGCAGATAGAGAAGAATGCCACACTCCAGGACGAAGATCTCCCGTCCACCGGGGAATTGAGGCGCGATTGACGGCATGTTGTAAGCCCGGTAGTTTGACCACCTTACGCGGTGGTGTCAACGTCAGTAGCGCGGCAAGGCAACCGGGCGGCTACGCCCTGCTGCTGCGCTGCCCCGCCGGAAAGAAATGCGCCGACTCCTAATACTAGTTGGGCTCGCCCTCGCCGCCTGTGGTGAACCGGGCAGTGAGAGAACCCTCAACTACTATTTCACCTACGACCCCCGCTCGTTGGATCCGGCACTGTCCACCGACGTGCCGACCGGCGAGGTCGTTTCGCTACTGTTCGACAACCTGACCCAGTTCGATCCTGATGCGAAGCTGGTTCCCGGGCTGGCGCGGTCCTGGCAGACGGACGAGTCCGGCCGGATCTACACCTTTCATCTTCGGGGCAACGCCACCTTTCACGATGGCCGGCCGATCAGGGCCAGGGAGGTGCGCGCCTCGATGCTGCGCGCCCTCGCACCGGGCACGAGCGGTGGCCGCAGCTGGCCCTTGTATCCAATTCGCGGTGCCCGGGGGTACGCCGCCGGCCGGAGCCAGGACGTCGAAGGGATCGCCACCCCTGACGATTCCACGGTGGTGCTGACGCTGGAGGAGCCGCTCAACGTATTCCCCAGACTGCTCGCCATGCCGGTAGCTGCCATCGTGCCCACGCCGACCTCGCCCGACTTCGACCAGAATCCAAACGGCAGCGGCCCCTGGAGGTTCGTGTCGTGGTCCCACGACGACGCCATCGTGCTGGCCGGAAACCCGGAGTATTGGGGCGGCCCTCCCAAGTCCGACACCCTGCGAATAAGGATCATTCCCGAGCCGCTTACCCAGGCCGCCGAATACGAGGCTGGCCAGTTGAGCGTGGTCGAGGTGCCGGTAGGCGAGACCCGCCGCTGGGAGCAGAGCCATGCGGACGAACTGCAGCGGCGCCCGGCCCTGAAGGATCTCTACGTTGCCATCAACACCACTCGCGGTCCGCTCAAGGACGTCCGGGTGAGGCAGGCCCTCAACCACGCAGTGGACGTTCCCACCCTGCTGACCACCGTGATGGCCGATCGCGGCGTTCGGGCCGCGGGAGCACTTCCGCCGGGGATCATCGGGTACGACTCGACCCGCGCGGCGTATCAGTATGACCCGGCCACAGCGAGGCGCCTGCTGGCCGAGGCTGGATACCCTGACGGGTTCGCCATCAGACTCTGGCGGACCCAGCGCGCCGAGCTGGCCCGCCTGGCCCAGTCCATTCAGCAGGGACTGGCCGAGATCGGCGTTCGGGCGGAGATCGTCGAGCGGGACGCTTCCAGCGCCCGCGCCGCGGTCCGCAACGGAGAAGCGGATCTCTTTCTGACCGACTGGTGGGCCGACTATCCCGACCCGGAGAACTTCAACTACCCCCTCTTTCACTCGCGCAATAAAGGTCCGGGCGGCAACTATGCATTTCTTTCCGATACCGCCCTCGACTCGATGATCATCCGGGCCCGGGCTACCAGCGATGAAGCGGAGAAGGCGCGTCTGGCACGTGAGGTAGACGCTCGGGTGTTCGAGCTGGCGCCCTGGATCTTTCTCTGGTTCCCGGTGGACATGTGGGCGGCCCGGCCCGAGGTGGAGGGCTGGCGAGTGCCCCTGGTCTTCACCGGGCAACGCTGGACCGAGGTAGAGCGGACCAGGTGACCCGGTTCATCCTTTACCGGCTCGCATTGCTGGTCCCCACCCTGCTCGGCGTGCTAGTGGTAACCTTCCTGCTGCTCTACGTGGCGCCCGGTGATCCGGTGCAGGCCATGGTGGGTGAGCGGGCCGATCCGGAAACCCTGGCCCGGCTGCGGGCCGAGCTGCGGCTGGACGACCCCCTCCATCAGCAGTTCACTCACTACGTACAAGGGGTGCTGCGCGGCGACCTCGGCACCAGCTACATCACCCGGCGCCCCATCCTGGACGACCTGCTCGAGCGCTTTCCCGCCACGTTGAGGCTGGCCGGCGCGGCAATGCTTTTTGCCTCGGTGGTCGGCATAAGCGTGGGCATTTATGGGGCCTGGCGTCCGGGTACCTGGGCCGACCGGATCGCCACCTTCGGCGCCTACCTCGGGATATCGTTCCCGGTATACTGGGTGGGCCTGATCCTGATTCTGGTCTTTGCGGTGCATCTGCGATGGCTGCCCCCTTCGGGATCGGCCGGTCTGGCTTACCTGGTGCTTCCTGCCATTACCCTCGGCATGCGGTCGGTTGCCTTCCTGGCTCGGATGACGCGTGCGGCCATGCAGGAGGTGCTGCAGAGCGATTTCGTGCGCACGGCGCGTGCCAAGGGATTGAGCGAGGGACGCGTGGTTCTGTCCCACGGCTTGCGCAACGCACTCCTGCCCGTGGTCACCGTGCTGGGACTCGACTTCGGCAGCTATCTCACCGGCTCGATCCTGACCGAAACCATTTTTTCCTGGCCCGGAGTGGGCCGCTATGTCCTCACCGCGATCGACAAGCGTGACCTCCCAGCGATACAGGGGAGCATTCTCTTTCTCAGCCTGGTCTTCGTGATGGTCAATCTGCTGACCGACCTGCTCTATGCCCGGGTGGATCCACGGGTGGCGTATGATTGAGGGCGGAGAAGGCGGAGAGGGCGGAAAGGACGGAAAGATGGCGAGATGGTCAAGCTCGACATGGCTGAGATTCCTCTCCGTCCTCTCCGTCTGCTCCGTCTTCTCCGCCAGCGCAGCCGCCCAATCGCTCTCCAGGCGCCTCGACTCTCGCCTCGACCGCGCGCCGTTCGACCGCCAGCTCTGGGGAGTGGCCGTGGTGGACCAGAACGGGCGCCTGCTTTACGGGCGCAACGAGAAGCGACTGTTCATTCCGGCGAGCAACACCAAGCTGGTCGTGGCCGCGGTGGCCGCCGCCCTGCTTCCACCCGACTGGACCGTCAAGACCAGCCTTTACGGCGGTCCCCTGGCAGGGGGCGTAGTTCAGGGAGATCTGGTGCTGTACGGTAGAGGCGACCCCACCATGGATCGCCGGTGCTACGCGGTGGACACGCTGCTGGCGGGCGTGTGCGATACCGACCCATTTGCTCGCCTCCGCCAACTGGCCGATTCGCTTCGCAAACAGGGCGTTCGGATGATCGCAGGAGACGTGGTGGGCGACGGCAGCTACTTCGAGCCGACCATGGTGCACCCCAATTGGGAGTCGTTCGATCTCAACTGGTGGTACGCCGCGCCGGTATCGGGATTGGGGTTTCACGATAACAGCGTGGACTTCACCTGGCAGCCCGGCCCGGCACCCGGGGCACCCGCCGTCATCACGATGTCACCCGACCTCGGTGACATCGCGTTCGAGAACCGGACCTTGACCCTTCCAGCCGGCGGCGAGTCGGACATCGGAGACCGATTCTTCCGGCATCCCGGCACGCTCAACATCTGGGCCGAGGGAACGGTGGCCCTCGACCAGCCCCGCCGCATCGATTCATTCGCTCTGCCGGACCCTAACCTCTACACGGCCAGAGCCCTGCGGCAGGCGCTGGCCGACGCCGGTATCGCCGTGACCGGAACGACGCGCGCGACTACCGACTCCTCGGTCTATGCGCCCCTGAGAAGGACCACCCCTTTAGCGGAGGTGAGCTCCCGCCCGCTCCGCGATTGGATCTTTCCGATTCTGAACACCAGCCAGAACTGGTTCTCGGAGATGCTCCTGAAACAGCTCGGCAGGCAGTTTGGAGGCGGCGGTTCGTGGCTCCAGGGACTGGCGGTGGAGCGGCGGTTTCTGATCGACTCGGTGCGAGTGGATTCCACCCAGTTCTCTCTCAGCGATGGATCCGGCCTCTCGAGCAGCAACCTGGTGAGTCCCCTGGCGTTTACCAGCCTTCTACGGTTCATCCGCCGGCACCCGCACTATCCCACTTTTGCCGCTGGCCTCCCCCAGGCCGGCAGCACCGGCTCTCTGCGCAACCGCTTCCTCGGCACCCCGCTCGCGGGAAAAGTCAGGGGAAAGACCGGAAGCATCTCACGAGTCCACAGCCTGTCGGGCTACCTCGAGCTGAGCCGGGGTAGGAATCTCATCTTCTCGGTGCAGGCCAACCACCACGCGCAGCCCACCAGGACCATGCTGGCGGCCATCGACAGCCTGGTGGTCGAGATCGGGAGGGGGACCAGCGGTAAGAGGTGAGAGGTGAGAGGTGAGAGGTGAGAGGTGAGAGGTGAGAGGTGAGAGGGGAGTGGTAAGCGGAAGGAAAACCGCGAGCCGCAGGGACCTGTCCAAGAGGGGACCGATTGTCACCCTGAACGAAGTGAAGGGGCCAGAACGCAGCTATCCGACAAACCGCCGCTTTTCGGCTCCTTCGCTTCGCTCAGGACGACAACTCACCTCTCACCTCTTACCTCTCACCGCTTCCTAGTCGTCCTTCTGGCCGAAGATGGCCATGTTCGACGAGTGCCCCGGGTTCACCTTGGCTTTGGGATTGATCTGGTGCACCGCGTTGTTGACGGCGATGCAGGCCTCGGCCGCCCCCGTGGCTATGAGCTTGAGCTTGCCGGGATAGCTGGTGATGTCGCCCGCGGCGTAGATCCCCGGCACGTTGGTGGCCATAACCTGATCTACCTTGATATCCGCCTTCTCGGTGTCGAGCCCCCACTCCTTGATTGCGCCCAGATCCGAGTGGAACCCCAGCAGAGGGATGACGGCATCCATTTCGATGGTTTCCTCTTCCTTGGTCTTGCTGTTGGCGATGGTGACCCGCTCCACCTGCCCGTTCCCATGCAGCGCCTTGACCTCCCAGAACGTGCGCAGCTCGCATTTGCCGCAGCGATGAAACTCCTGTACCTGGTTGATCGTGGCCTGATGAGCCCGGAAGCCGTCACGCCGGTGGATCAGCATGATGGACTTCGCAATGCCCTGAAGGTTTACCGCCCAATCGAACGCGGAATCGCCGCCCCCCACCAGAAGGACTCGCTGGCCTTCGAACTGCCTCGGATCGAGCACCTTGAAGAAGAGCCCCTTCTCCTCGAAGCGGTCCTCGTCCGCAATGCCGAGCTTCCTGGCCTCGAACGCCCCGATACCCGCGGCGATGACGATGGTGCGGCTGGGGTAGTCGTCCTCCGAGGTCTCGAGCACGAAATAGCTGCTGCCACCCTCCTCGACCCGCCGGAGCCCGGTCACCACCTCCCCCAGGTGGGTTGAGGCGCCGAACTGGAGTGCCTGGCTCGCCATGTCCCGCACCAGATCCTTGGCCAGCACCTTGGGAAAGCCGGCCACGTCGAAGATGTATTTCTCCGGATAGAGGGCCATGAGCTGTCCGCCCAGGGCGGGAAGGGCATCTATGATGCGAGCCGAGGCACCGCGCATGCCGGCATAGAACGCCGCGAAGAGGCCGGTGGGACCACCCCCGACGATCGATATGTCCTTGAGTTCCTGCTCCGCCACCGGGTCTCCGTTATGGTACGTGGTAGGCAGCAGCTACTACCTGCTGGCTATTAGCTGTTGGCTGTGAGCTAGCAGCCATAAGCTAACAGCCCAATGCCACTGGCTGACAGCCAGTAGCCCCTCTAAACCCTTTCGTTTCTTGCCGGAAGCCGGCACATTGACCGCCATGTCCCCGCGCAACATTCCAGTGCTGGCCCTGGTCGTCTTCGCGGTGGCGATGCCTCTGGTGGCGGGCTCGGGCGGGTGCCGCAGCGCTGGGCGAGCTCTTGGCAATTTATTGCGAGAGCGTCCGCCGGCGCCTCTGGACTCGATGAGCGTGGCCAGCGACGTGCGGATCGACTCCCTCGGCTACCTAGTGGGCAGCTTCGTCGGTGAAGGGACCAGCCGCGCGGTGCATCTGCTATCGAGCGATACCGGGCTCGTGGCCGGATTGCTCCGGCGGTACCGCCCGGATCTGGCCCGAACCGGCGAGGTCTGGACCCGCCTGGCGCGCGAGCGAACCTTGACCCTTGCGCCGGCCGGATTGCGCCGCACCACGGGCGGCGCCCCGAAGGTCGAGCAGGCAATAGTCGGATCGCCACTGGGTTACACCACGGTCAAAGCCAGCGCCATACGGCTGCACGGCAGCCAGTGTGGCTGGCGCGGTTCCCAGGTGGAGATCATCGTCGACCGCAACCCGGCCGGCCGTGGCCCACCGCTCCGGGGTCCCGTACTGGGCTCGTTTATTCGTTCCGGCGCTGCCAGCTCCGGGGTCGAGGACGCCGAGTTCCGCCGGCGAGAACCGATACCTGCCCCGGAGACTCCGCTGGTGAACGACCTGATCGAACGGACCGCCGCCGCTATGGACTCCGTCCTTCGCGGGCGTTTCCGCTCGCTCGGCCTTCGGCGTCCGGGTGATCTCATGATCGAGGTCAACACGCTCGCCGACATCGATGCGGCTGACGTGACTCCGTTTCGTCCCCGGGCCGGCACAGTGCGCTACGGCGTCTCGCTCCGCGAACGGCGGATCACGGCCGGCGAGGACACGGTGGTGGCTGCAACGGTGATGGTCTGGGACAGCGCCGGGGCCTGGCAGCAGGTGGTATTTCTTCCCACCATCATCTCGTTTCGGCAGGGGCGGCTCGCCCCCTACGGGGCCCTCCGGCGCAGCGTCTTTTGGCGCCGCCTACAGCCGATCAGCGATCTGGGTTTCCCAAGGGACAACCTCTGGATGGAGCAGGTAGACGTCCGGGGGGGCGGCGTCCTCTGGGGGATAATCCAGCCCAGGGGCAACGTGGTCGTCGCCGCCGCCGAAGTAGAAGGCCCCTGCCGATGAAGATCTATACCAGGACGGGAGACGAGGGTGAAACCGCCCTCTTTGGCGGCGGCCGAGTGCCGAAGGATCATCCCCGGGTTGCGGCATATGGGGACGTAGATGAGCTGAGCGCCGTAGTCGGCCTCATTCGCGCCACCGAGCCGGTCGGGTTCTTCGACCCTCTGTTCGAGTCCGTCCAGCGCGACCTCTTTTCCATAGGCGGACACCTGGCCACCCCTGATCCCGAGCGGGTAGCCAAGGCGCTCGAGAAGGCTGCCCTGTCCGCCACCCGGGTGGCCGAGTTCGAGCAGATCATCGATGAGGCAGACCTGGAGCTGGCGCCGCTCCGCGCCTTCGTGCTCCCCGCCGGCACCTCGAAGGCCGCCGCCTTGCACCTTGCCCGTACCGTATGCCGCCGTGCCGAACGGAGCCTGGTGCACCTGGCGCACGGCAGTGAGGTGCCACCCCTGTTTCTCATTTACCTGAACCGCCTCTCCGACCTGCTCTTCATCCTCGCCCGCCTGGCCAACCACCGGGCCGGCGTCAGCGAGGTGGTGTGGTGACGCCGGCCGAGCCTGTGGTCGTCACCCACACGCTCGGGAGCTACCCGGTATACGTCGAGACAGGCGGACTCGGCCGCCTGGACCAGCTGGTTAGCCATCACCTGCCCAACCGGCGACTGGTGATGATAGCCGATGCCACGGTGCACGAGCTCTACCGGGCCGGCCGGATGGGCGCCCCGACCTGGAACGGCGAGACGCTCACCTTTCCCGCTGGTGAGAGATCCAAAAGCCGGGGGACCTGGGCCAGCCTCTCAGACGGGCTCTTGGAACGAGGGTTCGGCCGGGACAGCGGAGTGATCGCGCTCGGGGGTGGAGTGACCGGCGATCTGGCGGGGTTCGTGGCCGCCACCTACATGCGCGGGCTGCCTTACCTTCAGGTGCCGACCACCCTGCTTGCCATGCTGGACGCTTCCGTCGGAGGTAAAACCGGAGTAGACACGCCCCGGGGAAAGAATCTAATCGGGGCGTTCCACCCTCCCGCTGCCGTGGTCGCAGACCCACTCACCCTCACAACGCTCCCGGAGAGAGAGTATCGCGCCGGGCTGGCCGAAGCGGTCAAACATGGGCTCATTGCCGACCAGGCCTATTTCGAGTGGATGGAGGAAGAGACGGAGCGGCTCACCCGGCGACACCCCGCCGCACTGACCCGGCTGGTTCGCCGCAGCATCGAGATCAAGGCCGAGGTGGTGAGCGATGACGAGCGCGAATCGGGGCGGCGGGCCATACTCAATGCGGGGCACACCGTGGGGCACGCATTGGAACAGGTCTCCAACTACCAGATATCCCATGGCGAAGCTGTGGCCCTCGGGCTGGTTGTGGAATGCGCTTTGTCCGAGCAGCTCGGCATTGCGCCCCCCGGCCTCCGGCAAAGAGTGGCCGGGCTCCTTTCCCGGCTGGGGCTGCCGGAGCGGCTCCCCGAAGGCCTGGGACCGGCGGAGCTGCTCGGCAGCATGAGCCACGACAAAAAGAACCGTGAGGCCAGGATCCACTTTGCTCTCCCGGCGGGGCTGGGGCAGATGCATCGAGAATCCGGTTGGACCACCCCGGTTCCGGCAGACGCGATCCGGGCGGCGATGGGGCACTCGGCCCCGCCTCGATGATACTTATGTCGCTATCATACAGGGCCTTGCACCGCCGCCGGCGCGATAGCTTCCCCCGCCGAGTTCTGCACAAAGTGGATAAATGCATCAACCGGTTGCCCACTAAGATTTTGTGATGTGGACAATTTTTTTTGCTTGACCGGATCACCGAGCATTCCTATATTGGCTCCTTCCTCTCCCATTTGTTCTGGTCACCGCCCAAGTCGCAGCCTGGTTCCCTCTGCCGGGGTTGTCTATGCCGCATGTCCGCACCGGGAAAGCCCGTCCGTTTGCTCGCTCCACTCCCTCCGGCGCATTCGATCAGTATCTGCTAGACATCCAGAAGCTTCCCATGATCTCCGATCCGGACGAGGAGAAGCGGCTGGCACGGCAAGCGCTCGCAGGCGACGAGAGGGCGGCCGAGCGGCTGGTTACAGCTAACCTGCGTTTCGTCATCTCCTATGTGAAAAAGTATCAGGGACACGGGTTGGATCTTTCCGAGCTGGTGGCGATCGGCAATGAGGGACTACTGAAGGCGGTCAAGAAGTTCGATCCCGACCACGGGGTGAAGTTCATCTCCTACGCCGTCTGGTGGGTACGTCAGGCCGTACTGAAGGCGCTTGCCGAGCAGACCCGCAGCGTGCGAATCCCGTTGAACCAGAACTCCGCGCTGGTCCGGATGTCCCGGGCCAAGAGTTTCCTGGCGCAGGAGCTGGGCCGGGAGCCGACCGACGCCGAGATCGCCATTGCACTCAACGACACGGTTGACAATATCCGCTCCGCCCACCGCATGACCTCGACCGAGGTTTCGCTCGACGCGCCGGTCGAGCGCCAGGACCGTGGTGCCAGCACTTTCGGCGAGCGGGTGGCCGGCACCGGGGGCATCGAGATCGAGGAGATGACCGATGTCAGGCTGCAGCGCGAATTCATCGACCGGATCTTCCAGCGACATCTCACCCCCCGCGAACGCAAAATCCTCTCCCTGTACTACGGCCTCGAGGAGGGCTCCGAGGCGTTGACCCTGGAGAAGATCGGCGAGCTACTCGGCGTCACCCGCGAACGCATCCGCCAGATCCGGGAGCGCGCCTTCGAGAAGCTCCGCGATTCTCCCGATGTACGGTCACTCAGGGGGTTCTGGGGAGCGGCGTAGGGGAAAGGACTGAGAGGTCGGTCTTCTCCGTCTTCTCCGTCGTTAGATTCCTGAATGCCCTCCCGGCTGCCCATTTTTCCACTCTCGGCCGTGCTGTTCCCCGGGACACCGCTGCCGCTCCACATCTTCGAGCCGCGCTACAAGCGGATGCTGGCCGACTGTCTGGCGGGAGACCGGCGCTTCGGCATCACGCCCACCCGCGCAGCCCGCGAGGTACCCGGGCCGGGAACGGTCGGGTGCGTAGCGGAAGTGCGGGTAAACCAGGAACTGCCCGATGGCCGCTCCAACATCGTGGTGCTGGGCGGGTCCCGCTTCGTGTTGTCACGGTTGCTGGACGAGTCGCTGCCCTATCTGGTCGCGCTGGTCCAGCCGTTCGACGACGATCCGGACACCCAGCCGTCCATGGAGGAGGCTGAGTCGGTCCGGGAGCTCTTCACGCGCTACTTCGCGGGATTACGCCAGCTGCACGACTCCGAGCCGGAGGAGCTGGCGTTGCCAGAGGATCCGCTGAGCCTATCCTTCCAGGTATCGGGTGCTATAGAGTGTGATGCCGGCGTGAAGCAGCGCCTGCTGGCCGAACGCTCGACTGCTCGACGGGTCGAGGCGCTCATTCTCCTGCTCCCTGTGCTCACCAGCGCGGTCGAGGCCGGCCTCAAGGTGCACCAGCGGGCCCACACCAACGGTAAGGGCGGAAGCACCCCCGACATCGTGCCGGACCCATGAACTCCTCCCTGCTGGACGCGCTGGCCAGGATCGTCGGCCCCCAGTGGGTGCGGCACCGCCGTGCCGAGCTGGTGACCTACGCCATGGACGGGCTCCCCACTCGTGAATCGTTGCCCGGCGTAGTAGTCATACCGGGCAGCTCGGGCCAGGTTTGTGAGATCCTGCGCCTGCTGCATCTGATCCAGGTGCCGTTCGTGGCGCGAGGAGCGGGGACCGGGTTGTCAGGTGGAGCGCTTGCCGACCCCGAGACCGTGCTGATCACCCTTACCCGGATGAACCGAATCCTCCGGGTCGACCCGGCGCAATGTCGCGCTGTCGTGCAACCGGGTGTAGTGAACGCACGGCTGTCGGAGGCGGTATTGCCTTTCGGTCTTCAGTATGTGCCGGACCCGTCGAGCCAGGCGGCGTGCACCGTCGGTGGCAACGTGGCCGAGAACGCCGGGGGGCCTCACTGCCTCAAGTACGGCGTCACCACCAACCACATCGTGTCGCTCGAGGTGGTCCTGCCCGACGGCTCATTCACCAGGCTCGGCTCCGACCAGGGTGAGCCGTGGGGCCCCGACCTGGTCGGCCTCTTCGTGGGAAGCGAAGGGATGTTCGGAATCGCCACCGAGATCACTGTCCGGCTGGAGCGGGTGCCGGAGAGCGTGCGAACCATGCTGGCCGACTTTAGCACCGTTCGCTCGGCCAGCGAATCGGTCTCATCGATCATAGCGGCCGGCATCGTGCCGGCGGCGCTCGAGATGATGGATCAGGCCTGCGTCGCCGCGGTGGAAGCCTCGATCTACGCCGCAGGCTATCCCACGGACGCCGCGGCGGTGCTGCTGGTGGAGCTCGACGGACAGACCGACGCGGTCGAGGTCGAGGCCGCGATCGTGCGTGGGATCCTGGTGAATCGCGGTGCGCGTGAGGTGCGGAGCGCGTCGAGCGCCGGGGATCGGGCCCGGCTCTGGCAAGGCCGCAAGAAGGCCTTCGGGGCCATGGGCCGGATCGCACCCGACCTCGCGGTCCAGGACGCGGTAGTACCCCGCTCTGCCTTACCCGCCATCATGGACCAGATCGAAGGGATTCGCCGGCAGTACGGGCTCACGATCAGCAACGTCTTTCATGCGGGCGACGGAAATCTCCATCCCAACATCAGCTTCGACCGGCGAGACCCCGCGGTGACGGCTCGGGTCCGAACTGCGTGCCGGGAGATCATGGCGGCCTGCGTCGCCGTGGGTGGAAGCATTACCGGCGAGCACGGGGTCGGCAACGACAAGATCGACTACATGCCCTGGATCTTCGACCCGGAGACACTGGGGGCCATGAGGGCGGTCCGCCGCGCCTTCGATCCGTCCGAGATGGCCAATCCGGGCAAGGTGGTTCCGATTCACGCCTGCCGTGAATGGTCAGTAGTGAAGAGCGCCCGCACCCCCACGCTTCGCTCGGGGCAGGCATGAGCGACACCATCTTCACCCGGCTGCGGGCCCTGCTCGGTACCACCGGGGTCGATCGCGACTCCAACGGGGTACCCCGGGCCACCCCGGAATCGAGCGACGCGCTTTCACTGGTGTGCCGGCTCGCCCACGAGGAGGGCTGGAAGATTCGGATCGAGGGCAGAGGCACCTGGCTGCCGACCGACGCGCCGGCCGACCTCGCGGTGAGTACCCGCGCCCTTGAGCAGATCGTTTCGGTGAGCCCGGCCGATCTGGTAGCTACGGTACAGGCCGGCACCCCGCTCGAGGCGCTCAGACGGCGGTTGGCCGATTACGGAATGTGGCTCGCCGTCGACCCGCCAGGCCGGCCCGAACGGACCATCGGCTCGGTGGTAGCCACCGGTACCGCCGGCCCCCTGCGCCACGGCTACGGGCCGGTGCGAGACCACGTCCTCGGATGCATCGTGGCCACTGGGGACGGCAGACTGGTCAACGCGGGGGGCAGGGTGGTGAAGAACGTGGCCGGATACGATCTCACCAAGCTTCACGTAGGAGGGTTCGGCGGGTTCGGGATCATCGCCGAGGTACACCTGCGCCTGCGGGCCCTGCCTCGCGCCGACGTGACCCTCCTGGCCCGCGGGACCAGGGACGCACTCACCTCGGCGGCACGGGAGCTGGTCTCTTCGCACCTGCTGCCCGGCGCGCTCGAGCTGCTCTCTCCGGCCCTCGCCGCTGAGGCCGAATGGATACTGGGCGCGCGGTTCGTCGGCACCGACGCCGCGGTTCAGGCCGATGTGCGCCGGCTGGGATCGCTCGGCAATCTCGAGTGGCAGCCGCTCCCGGCGGACCGGACGGCGGCCTTCTGGAGCGTGGCGGCGCGCGGCAGCCTCGGCGGTCCCATCACGCTGCGGCTCGGAGTATTGGGCGACGGTGTGGACGAGGCGATCGATCTGCTGGCTCACGATCTCGACGAAGGCCTGGTCTCCGCCGGAGCCGGCCTGGGCATGATCCGGTGGACCGGCGATGCAGCCCCCGAAAGGCTCAGAGCGTTACGCCGGGCAGCGGCGGCGCGGGAGATTCCCATGACGCTGGAGCGAGCGCCGTGGCAGGTTCGCCGCTCGCTCGGCCACTTCGGCGCCTACCGGGAGGGGGTGGGTCAGATCGTCGGCCGGCTGCGGGACACGTTCGACCCCGGCCAGTGTCTCAGTGTCGCGCTCGAGGGAGTGGAGTAGGTGAGCGCCCCGCTGTCCGGCTATTCAGCTCTCGACCCGTGCGTTCATTGCGGCTTCTGTCTCCCGGCCTGTCCCACCTATCTGGTCACCGGCGACGAGGGTCATAGTCCGCGGGGCCGCATCGTGCTCATGCGCGCCCTCGAGCGTGGCGAAATGGAGGCCAGCGACCCTGCGCTCCTGGAACACCTCGATGCCTGTCTGGGCTGTCGCGCCTGCGAGCCGGCGTGCCCCTCGGGAGTCGGCTATGGGCGCGGCCTCGAGGCAGCGCGGCAACAGCTCTATCAAACCAGCGGGCTGTCACTGCTGGCGCGCCTGGTCCTGGGCATCTTCCGCCACGGAGCCGTCTGGCGGCCCTTGCTCGCCCTGGCGCGAGGCTTTCGGGCAACCGGCCTGCCGGGCGCCCTAGCGGGAACCGGATCTATGCGGTTCGGCATGGGCATGCTGGCGGCGACAGGGGAGGTGCGGGGCGGCTGGACGGAGAGGACGGAGAAGACGGAGAAGACGGAGAGGACGGAGAGGACGGAGATTTCTCCCTATCCGTCTTATCCGTCTTCTCCGTCTTCTCCGTCCGTTGCCCTCTTCCGTGGCTGCGTAATGAACAGCCTGTTCGACCACGTGCACCAGGCCACCAGGCGCACGCTGGAAGCGAATGGCTATAGTGTCATCGAAGCCCGGGGCCAGGTCTGCTGCGGCGCGCTGCACGAGCATGCCGGCGACCTGGCTGGCGCGAGAGCACTTGCCGCCGCCAACATCGCCGCCCTGGCGGAAGCGGCGGACTTTGTGGTGGTCAACAGCGCCGGCTGCGGGGCCCTGCTCAAGGACTACGGCCATCTCGTGGGCACCGCCCAGGCCGCACTGCTGGCGGCCAAGGTGCGCGATGTATCCGAGCTGCTATCCGAGCGGGGCCCCCGCACCGGCGCTGCTCTCGACCTGGAAGTCGTCTACGACGCTCCCTGCCATTTGCAGCACGCGCAAAGGGTCAACCAGCAGCCGCTCGACATGCTGGGTGCCATCCCCGGGCTTCGGCTCCGGATGCTGCCCGGATCCGATCGCTGCTGCGGCAGCGCCGGTATCTATTCCATGCTCCGGCCGCGCATGGCCCGCGCAGTCCTCGCCGGCAAAATCGAAAGCTTTGCCGCCGCGATGCCCCAGCCACAGCTGGTCGTTACTGGCAATCCGGGCTGCCTGATGCAGATCGGGGCCGGCCTCCGGGCCGCAGGTCTACCCATTGCGGTGGCCCACCCGGTGGAGCTGCTGGATCTATCCTACGACGAGGCCGGGTTCTACGAAAACAACGTGAACAGTGAACAGTGAACAGTGAACCGCTCTCAACCTTCACCGGTTCACCGTTTACCGTTTACCGTTCACCCTGTTATACCTTCTCTATGACCTCCGGCATCCTCTTCGATTTCAACGGCGTCATCGTCGATGACGAGTCTCAGCACTGCGATGCGCTCATCGCCACCCTGGCCGAGTACGGGCATACCCTGGATCGTGACACCTACTACCGGGAGTATCTCGGCTTCGACGACCGGGAGTGCTTCCGGTTCACCTTCGAGCGCAACGGCCGCCCCCCGGACGACCAGGCGCTGGAGCAGGCGGTCGCCCGCAAGCACATGGAGTACGAGCGAGCGATTCGGGCCTCGATGCGGCTGGTCCCCGGAGCTGCGGATTTCATTGAGAACGCGGCACTGGAGGGCTTTCAGCTGGCCATAGTGTCCGGTGCCCTCAGGAGTGAGATCGAGTTGGTGCTCGAGCTGGCCGGGCTGCGACCGCATTTCGCCGAGATCATCGCCGCGGAGGATGTCGGCGCCTGCAAGCCCGACCCACAGGGCTACAACCGAGCTCGCGCCAGGCTGGATCTGGCCCCCCGGCGCTGCGTGGTGGTGGAGGACTCGCTTCCCGGCCTGGGCGCTGCCCGTGCCGCCGGTCTCCGCTGCGCCATGCTGGCCACCTCACACCCCGAAAACGCCTGTGGCGAAGCCGACGTCGTCTGGCGTGATTTTCTAAACCACGATCCCGCCGAACTGCCCTGGGCCCATGTCTGAGTTCGATTTGACTCTCGACCGGAACCGTCTGGCCGAGGTGCGGCACGGCGCCGTGCTGGTAACCACCGAGCCTGCGGTCTTCCGGGTCCAGGGTCCGGGCGCGCTGACCTGCCTCCAGGGTCTGCTGACCAACGATCTGGTCAAGCCGGGTGACAACAGCCTGGTGTACGGCGCCCTCCTCACGCCCAAAGGTGCGCTGGTGGTGGACTACTGGGTGATCCGCCAGGCCGATGCCTTCATCCTGGTAGCCCCCCGGTCGGGGCACGAAGCGTCGCTCGACCTGTTTCGGCGCCAGCTCCCACCGCGTCTGGCCAAGGTGGTCGATCTCACCGGCGAAGCGCGGGCCGCCTGGCTGATCGGAGCCCACGGCTTTCAGACCCTGGCCGAATCGGGCGTCGGCATGCCGGAATCATCGGGGCGGGTGGCATCGGTGGGAGGCGAAGTGAGTCCGGTTGCTCTGGCACTGGGACCGGAAACGGCGCCCTTCGTGGCCCTTGCCGTCGGAGCCGAGCCTGCGGTGGCGGCACTCAGCTCCCGGCTGGTGTCGGCGGGGGCGCTCCCGGGAGACGAGAGCGACCTGCATGCCGCCCGGATCCTTTGCGGCTGGCCGGCGCTCGGCGCCGAGATCGACGAGCGAACGCTGCCGCAGGAAGTCCGCTACGATCAGATCGGTGGAGTGTCCTACACCAAGGGTTGTTATACCGGACAGGAGACGGTGGCGCGGCTGCATTTCCGCGGCCACACCAACCGGGAGCTGCGGGGGCTTCGCTGGCGGCGGCCGGATCCGCTCGACGGCCGCACCATCAACAAGGGTGAGAGAGAGGTGGGGAGCGTCCGTTCGACTCTGAGCCTCGAGGATCGCGCTATCGGACTGGGGCTGATTCGGCGCGAGGTCGGCGTCGGTGAGGAGCTGCTGGCCGGCGGCCGCCCCGCCACGGTGGTGGCGCTGCCCTTCGGGCCGGAGGATCTGGACGGCTGATGCTACGAAACCAACGAGCCCCGAGCGATGCTCGGGGCTCTACGCAGCAGCGGAACGCCGTGAGCTTACGGCTGGAGCGTGTCGCCCGCCATTGCAGTATCCGGGTGAGTCATCGTGGTGGTGTCGGACATGGTGGCGGCGGTAGTATCGGCGCCCGACGTAGTACCCCTCCTGTCACCACAGCCAGCAAGCAGGAGAACCGCGCTCAGCATCAGGATCGTCTTCATCGTCACTCCCTCAGGGATCAGTTGGCAGTGGATTTCACAGTCCAGGGCGTCATACTCGCCAGGCAGTCACGCGCGAAAGTACCTCGCGATTCGAGTTTGTGCAAGATGATCAGACCTGCACCACCAGACCCCGGGCCGCTGCCGCAGGCTCGGAGCTGGACCGGCAGGAGCGAGGTAACTGATTGCCTCTTAAGGCGTTACAAACAGCGTAGCGGTTACGCATTACCGGGCGAATTTAAATGATAGAGCCACGCACCCTGGGTGACCTCAAGAACAGCCGATGGGCCGAGCCCCCCCTGCGGGGACGCGCCGTCCGCGACGAGATCCGGAGCAACCTGCTCAACCGGCTGGACTCGGGGGAGCCGCTATTCCCCGGTATCGTGGGATATGAGGACACCATTCTCCCCGCCATTGTAAACGCGCTGCTGGCCCGGCACCATTTCATCCTCCTCGGCTTGCGGGGCCAGGCCAAGAGCCGGATCCTGCGCGAGCTCACCGGTCTGCTGGACGAGCGCATTCCGATCGTCGCCGGCAGCGAGGTGAACGATGACCCGTTCTCGCCGATCTCGAAGTACGGCCGGGAGCTGCTCGGCGAGTGCGGCGACGCCACCCCCATCGCCTGGCTGCGGCGGGACCAGCGCTACGTCGAGAAGCTGGCCACCCCCGACGTGACCATCGCCGACCTCATCGGCGATGTCGATCCGATCAAGGCCGCGCGAGGGGGGCACCTCCTGTCCGACGAGCTGACCATGCATTTCGGCCTGCTGCCCCGGGCAAATCGCGGGGTGTTCGCCATCAACGAGCTGCCCGACCTGAGCGGAAAGGTGCAGGTCGGGCTCTTCAACATTATGCAGGAGGGTGACGTACAGATCAAAGGCTATCCGGTGCGGCTTCCCCTGGACGTGCTTCTCGCCTTCACCGCCAATCCGGAGGACTATACCGCGCGCGGCAAGATCATCACGCCGCTCAAGGACCGGATCGGCTCCGAGGTGATTACCCACTATCCCCGCACCGTGCAACTCGGCATGGAGATCACGGCCCAGGAAGCCTGGACTCAGCGCGGTGGCCTGGCCCTGGACATTCCCGATTTCGTGCTGGAGATCATCGAGCGGGTGGCCTTCGAGGCGCGCGAGGACAAGCGGGTGGACAAGCGCTCCGGTGTCAGCCAGCGGCTGCCTATCAGCGCGCTCGAGAATGCGGTGTCCAACGCCGAACGGAGGGCGGTGGCCTTGGGCGAAGGCCGGGTGGTGCCGCGGGTCAGCGACGTCTATGCCTCAGTACCTTCGATCACCGGCAAGCTCGAGCTCGAGTACGAAGGGGAGCTGCAGGGAGGGGACACTATCGCCCGCGATCTCATCCGGCGTGCGGCAGGCCGGGTCCTGGAAGAGCGAATGGGTGGGGCCGACCTTGGCAAGATCGTCGCCTGGTTCGATCAGGGAGGCGCGCTCAAGGTATCCGGAGACGAGCGTTCCGATCTTTGCGTCAAGGGATTCGGGGTGGTACCCGGTCTGCTGGAGATGGTGACCGAGCTCGGCTTGGCGGGTGCCAAGGATGCGCCCCGGCAGGTGGCGGCCTGCGAGCTGGTGCTCGAGGGCCTGGCGGCACAGAAACGCATCAGCCGCAGTGAGGAGCTGGGCTACACCCGGGCCAAGCCCGAGAGACGCGAGCCTGGGTACGGGAAAGGTGGGATCAGTTTCGGGTAGAAGGAAAACAGTGAACGGTGAACGGTGCAACGGTAAACGGTGAACGGTGAACGGTAAACAGGGGTGCCCGCCTACCCGAAGGCCTCTGCACCCTTCACCGTTTACCGTTCACTGTTTACCGTTGCACCGTTCACCGTTCACTGTTGTTATCCCCACCCCCGCCTCTTCGCTTCCCCGACAATCACCTCCGTGGCGCCTTCGGGTCCCAGCACTCCGGTATTGAGCACCATGTGGTAGTTGACCGGATCGTTCCAGTCCCGGCGGTAGTATTGGCGGAGGTAGCGCTCGCGCATGGTATCGGTTTCGTTCAGGATCTCGGCCGCCTTTTGGGGGTCTATCCCGAGGCGTTCGGCCGCAGCCGCGATCCGGTAGGGTCTGGGCGCCACCAGCTTGACGTGCAGGCCGGCGTCCTCGCGGGCGAGCACGGCCGGTGCCGCGCGACCGACTAGTACTACCCGGCCTTTGGCGGCAAGCTCGGCCACTACGGTCTCGGTGATCCGCACCAGGTCGGCCTCCTGAAGCTTCGGCACCGTACCGCCGGGCACTGAAGCCGGGAAAAGCTCAGGAGTGGAGGCGGCCAGACTGCGGGCCAGGCGCTCGGCAAAGCTGGGCACCCGCTCTTCACGCTCCGCGACGTCCTCCGGCGGGAGCCCAGCCCGGGTGGCAACCTCCTCCACCAGCTCATTGTCCACCACCCGCCAGCCGAGCGCCGCCGCCACCCGCCGGGCAACCTCGGACCCACCGGCCCCGTACTGCCGCGATATGGTGATGAGCATGGGGAGAAGGTACGGAAGAGCGGCAAGGGCGGGAAGGGCGGCGAGGAATGCCGCCTCCTGTCTTCTACGCCGTCTCCGACTTTTCCGCCCTCTCCGTCCTCTCCGTCCTCTCCGTCCTCTCCGTCCTCTCCGTCCTCTCCGTCCTCTCCGTCCTCTCCGTCCTTCTTCCTTCCCGCTTTTCCCGCCTTTCCCGCTCTTCCCGCTTCTCCCACCGCTTCCGACGTTCCCGGGCTTCTCGCCTGCCGCGTCCCATTCGCCAGGCTACCCCGACCGCCACCAGCAGGCAGATCGCGCCGCCGAACCCGAAGGCGAAGCGCACCCCGAAGTGCTCGGCCAGCCAGCCGGCCTGGAGGGAGCCGAAGGGAGCCAGGCCGAGCACCATGAAGGAGTAGAACCCCATGACCCGGCCTCGCAGCTCGTCGGGCGCCTCGGTCTGCAGCATTGTGTTCGCCGCGATGCCGTTGAGCGCCATGACCCCGCCGGTCACGGTGTAGAGGAACACGGCGGACCAGAACTCCGGAGCCAGGGAGGCGGCCAGCAGGACGGCTCCGAATAGCGTCGAGGAGCCGAGCACCAGACGCGATCGCCTGACCCGATCGCCATAGCCGGCCATGAAGAACGCTGCCGCCACGGCCCCGAGCCCGATGGATGCGACCATTGCGCCGTAGCCGCTCGCATCCAGCCCGAGCGCGTCCCGCGCAAAGACCGGCATGAGCGGGAGAAAGGAGAATCCGAAAATGCTGAAGGTGGCCACGATGACGACCAGCGCCCGGGGCCAGCGGTGCCCGAAGACGTAAGCGAATCCCTGCCGCAGCGCGGCCCACAGGGGCACGAACGCCGGAGTCCGGGAGTCCTCGACATCCATCCGGACCAGACTCACGATTACCGCCGAAAAGCTCAAGGCGTTGGCGAAGAAACACGCCGCCAGCCCTACGGTGGCGATGAGGGCACCCGCCAGGGCCGGCCCGATGATACGCGCGAGATTGAAGGCGGTGGAGCCAAGAGCAATGGCGTTCATGAGGTCGGCCCGATCCACGATCTCGGCAATGAATGCCTGGCGGGTAGGTACCTCGAAGGCACTCAGCAGTCCGGCGAAGACCGCCAGCCCCATCACCCACTCCACCGTGATGCGGTCCAGCGCGGTGAGTACTCCGAGTGTCAGAGCTTCGGCCAGCATGAGGCCCTGGAGCACAATGATGAACCGCCGCTTGTTCACCCGGTCCGCGATTACGCCGCCGTACAGCGAGAACAGCAGAACCGGCAACGATCCCAGCGCCGTGACTAGACCGACGGCAAAGGCTGAATCGGTGAGCTGCAACACTAGCCAGCCCTGCGCGATCGTCTGCATCCAGGTGCCGCACAGGGAGATGAACTGGCCGGTGATGAACAGCCGGAAGTTGCGATGGCGCAGAGCCACGAAAACTGCACGAAAAGCGGAGAGGTGCACGGCGCAAAAGATAGCACGGCGCTGGAACGTGAACAGTGAACGGTGAACGGTGAGCAGTGAACGGATCAGGACATTGAACCTTGAAGAGCCCTGGGGTAGCTTCAGAAAGAACGGCCCGTTCACTATTTACCGTTTACTGTTCACGCCTTTCCGGTCTCAATGCGCTTCACTACCTACGCCAAATACCACCCCGAGCTGGCCGACACGGTCAATCTCCAGGGCTTGCTCGATCAGCTGAGCGATTTCCTGCTGCAATCCGGGTTCGCGGGGAACTCGCCGTCCTTCTGGCACGACGAGATGGGCGAGAACGAGCGCTCGCTGGAGGCGCTCCGCCAGGCCGTTCTTCAGGCCCTCATGGAATCGGGCCAGCTCACCCCCGAGATGCTGAAGGCGCTGAGGGGCGAGTCCACAGGTGACGAGGCACGCGACCGCGAGATAGAGGCCGAGCTGAGTCAACTGTTGGACCGGATCGTCCAGCGGCTCATGGAGGAGGGCTACCTCAATGTCAGTCAGGCGCCGCAGGTGCCCCAGGGCTACCAGTCCATGTTCGGGCCCGGTGGTCAGGCCCACTCGGCGGCGCAGCAGGTCCAGTTCAATCTGACCGAGAAGGGCATCGACTTCCTGGGTTACAAGCTGCTCAAGAACCTGCTGGGCAGCGTGGGCAAGTCGAGCTTCGGGGCCCACGACACTCCGTACCTCGCCACCGGGGTGGAGGCGGAAGGCGTGAGCAAGCCTTATGAGTTCGGGGATATGCTCAACCTGGATGTGCCCGCCACCCTGGCCAACGCGATCGCCCGCGAGGGGCTCGGGGTTCCCATCAATATCGACTACGGCGACCTGATGGTCAGCCAGTCCGAGTATCGGTCCTCGGCCGCCACCGTGCTCATGCTGGACTGCTCCCATTCGATGATCCTCTATGGTGAAGACCGCTTCACCCCCGCCAAGAAGGTGGCGCTCGCACTCACCCACCTTATCCGCACCCAGTATCCCGGTGACAGCCTGCGGGTGGTGCTGTTTCACGACTCGGCCGAGGAGATTCCGCTCAGCGCGCTGGCCACGGCGCAGGTCGGACCGTATCACACCAACACGGCGGAAGGGCTCAAGCTGGCCCGGCGCATATTGCTGGGGCAGAAGAAGGACATGCGGCAGATCATCATGATCACGGACGGAAAGCCGTCGGCTCTGACCATGCCCGACGGCAGGATCTACGTGAACTCGATGGGCCTGGACCCCCAGATCCTACAGGCCACCTATCGCGAGGTCTCCAACTGCCGCCGCAGCGGCATCATGATCAATACCTTCATGCTGGCCCGCGACCGGAGCCTGGTCGAGTTCGTGAAGCAGGTCGCGTCGATCTGTAAGGGAAAGGCTTACTTCACCAACACCATGACGCTGGGACAGTTCATTCTGATGGACTTCATGAAGCGCAAGACGCGACGAGTGTCGTAGCCGCGCTGCCGGGAGCCCGCCATGCCGATTCGCTCGACCCTCTTGATCCTTTCCACCCTCCACATGGCCTCTTGTAGCTCCCGGGGTCAGCCTCCGCGTGATCCGGGGAGCCCTGCACCCGTAGCCGGCCCGGTACCTGCCACCGCCCCGACCGCTAACGGCCGCCCCGGCCCCGGTGGACTCGGAACCGAGCACCGGCGGGTGCCGGTCCGAGCCGACCAGGCGCCGCTGGTCGAAGTGCGGGACGCACTCGAGAATGACAGCCTGTTGGGAAGGCGAGTTCGGGTCGCCGGGCGGTGCGCGGCTGCCGGAAAGGGCCGCAAGGCCGGGTCGTGGACCCTGGAGGCTGACGGCCGTGTCATCGAGGTCCGGGGCCGGGTTCCCCATACCTGCTTCGAGCAGGAAGCCACGGAGCTCACGATCTTCGCCCAGATAGAGCGGAAGGTCGCGGGGAGTCGAGACCGCCTCCTGCTGCGCCTGCCGGACTAGCCCGGTGCCCCCGTTGCTGCTGCCGGCCCTTGCCGAGCGGATCAGCGCCTGCGAGCTGTGTCCCCGGCTGCGGAGCTACTGCCGCGAGATCGGACGCACCCGCAAGCGGCAGTTCGCGGCCGAGGAGTACTGGTCGCGCCCGGTTCCCGGTTTCGGCGACCCGGAGGCTCGGCTGCTGATCGTGGGACTCGCCCCGGGCGCGCATGGCAGCAACCGAACCGGGCGGGTCTTCACCGGTGACGCGAGCGGGGACTGGTTGTACGAGGCCTTGCACCGATACGGATGGGCCAATCAGCCGGTCTCACGCTCGCGGGGCGACGATCTGGTGCTGACCGACTGCTACATTACCGCGGCAGTCCGATGCGCGCCTCCCGGCAACCGGCCGGCCAGGGATGAGCTGGAACGATGCCGGCCATACCTCGAGGCGGAACTGCGGCTGTTGCAGTCGGTACGAGTGGTTCTGGCTCTGGGACGGATCGGGTGGGAAGGTTGGCTGCGGGCCTCAGGCTGGTGGGAGCGGTTGGATGCCCCGGAACGTCCCCGCTTCGCTCACGGTGAAGAGACCGTCTTGCCTGACGGCACCGTGTTGGTCTCCTCGTTTCATCCCAGCCGCCAGAATACCAACACGGGGCGGCTCACCCGCCCCATGTGGTATGGCGTCTTCGAGCAGATCAGGACGACTCTGCCCGCCTCCCCCCTACTACCCGCTTCATTGCATGATTCGCCGGGATCACCGATGACGGCCCCTCCAGCTCGTTGATGATCGCCAATTGCTCGATCGAGATGGTAGAAGGGTACTGGGCATTGAACTGCTCGAGGGTCATCTGCCGGGGCACCTTGACCACTTCCAGACGAGCCGGCTGGACGTTGATCTTCGACGCATCGCGGAGCTCGCTGAAGCTGCGTATGGTGTTCTGGAAGACCCGGTCGTACGAATTCAGGTTACCCGCCGCCGTGTAGCCCATCAAGCCGAAGGTTTGCCCGCCGTGGGCAATGAACGAGACGAGTCCCTCGATATTACCCTGCTCCGTTTGGGCCCGGAAATAGCTGGAGGTCGCCGGCAGTCCGTTGATGTTGGTGGTAGATGAGTTGCCGGCCTGCACTCCTTCCTGGGACAGAAACTGCCTGGCCGCCTGCTGGGGAGAGGACTCGCCGGCCAGGCCCAATTGAATGATGGCGTCCTCGCTGGGGCTGACCGCCACCACGGCCTGAGGCAGGTTCTGCCTCTTCCAATCGCCGGGGAATGTCAACTGGAAGCGCATTTCCGGGTGATAAAAACGGCTTCCCTCGAAGTATCCCTGCCGCGGATCCTCGCCAAAGGTCATTCCCTGCACGTGTCGCAGATAGTCTTCCCGATCCACGATGGCCCTGCTCGGTATCTGGATGGTATCGAGCATCTTTTGGGTGCGTTCGATCCGGCTCTCGGGATCTGGGTGCGTCGAAAGCCATTCGGGAAGTCTGCCTCCTCCGCCGGCCTGGCTCATCCGGCTCAAGGTCTCGAATACTTTAGGCATCTCCCGCACGTCGTAGTTCTGCTGCAGCGCGTAGCGGAGTCCGGACTGGTCGGCCTGATTCTCGGCATCGCGGCCGTACTTGAGAAAGAGCAGGTTGAGCCCCACACCGGCGAGCTGCCCGAATTTCGCGATGTCCGAGGAGATGATGCTTCCAATGCCGAGGCCGAGCTGCGCCAGCTGGGCCTTACTGATCTGCTGCACCGAGTGGCGGTGGGTGACGTGCCCGATCTCGTGCCCCAGGACGCTGGCCAGCTCGGCCTCGGAATTTATGGCGCCCATGAGGCCGCGGGTGACGTAGATGAAGCCGCCGGGGATAGCGAAGGCATTCACTGCCGCGTCATCCACCACGTTGAACTCCCACGGCAGGTTGGGCCGCTCCGACTCCGCCGCCATCCGCTTGCCGATATCGGCGACATATGCGCTGACCGCAGGGTCCTTGTAAAAGCCGATCGTCTGAGCCACTTCCTTGGCGGCCTGTTGGCCCATCTGGATCTCCTGCGACTCGGAGACCAGCGACAGCTCGCTCTTGCCGGTGACGGGGTTCCTGGCACAGCCCAGAGGGCCAGCCGCGAGGCCCGCCCCGAGCCCGTAGAGGAGGAGAGAGTGGAGCAGCGCGGATGAACGAATCATAGAAGTTCCTTTGTTCTCGTTCGATCACCGAACTCCCGGTCAGAGGCCGGTTTAGTCAGCCGGCAGAGGGCCATCTTAAGCTCCGGGACCGGCCTCGGCTGTGATCTCCGTCGCTCCGGCTGCCACCCCCCAATCAGGGCATCGTCATGCCGGAGCCTGGCAGCGCGAGGAACTGGCTCGCAATGACACCGATGATCATGAAGAGCACGATGGCGGCGACGATGACCACAACCGTGTACCCCACCGCTTTCTCTCGCGGGCTTTTCATGAGAACCGGAAGACCCAGGTAAAGAAGGTATATGCTGTACAACCCGAGGATCCCCAGAATCCGCAGCCCGGGCACGAGCGCGAAGATCCCCGCCACCCAGGCGGCGGTGCTCGAATATGCCGCCACCTTGAGCGCCTGGATCCGACTACGCTGGCCGTTGAAGGTCGGCGCCAGCGCATCGATTACCAGGGCGAGCACGTACGTCCCTCCCAAGGTGAGGAGATAGGTCACGGCCGCGGAGATGATCGCCGAGCCGATGGGTACCCGGTACGTGCCGGCAAAGGGGATGGTAATCCCGAACACTGAATACCCGATGACCTGCGAGATCGGCCCGATCGCGGCCAGAGGGGCGATGTATCTGGTATAGAGATCGGCTGTGGTAGTCGGCTCCGCGTCGATCACCTCCCACTCGGTTCGGGGAGATACCAAGATCCGCTTGACGCGTTCGATGAGATTCATCGCGCTCTCCTTGAGGGCACCTGGGCAGGTAAGCTGGGAGACGAGACATATAGTAGCGGCTCCAAAGGGCGGGCGTCCAGAGGAGAGGACGGAGAGGACGGAGAGGACGGAGAGGTCTGAAAACGGACCTGAGAAAAGGCGGAGAGTAGTTAAACCTCTCCGCCTTCTCCGTCCTCTCCGTCCTCTGCGTCCCCTACCTGCTGCTCATCTCGGGCGCAACCTGGTCCTCGATCTTGATGATCTCCGCCTTTGCGGGCGTACCGGCCACCACGAAGGTGTAGCTCTTACCGCCTTCGAACTTCATGTCCGGCAGTCGGGCAAGGACGCTCGTCTTCCCTTCGGGCCGTACTTCGACCGTGCCCGCCAGAGGATCGATCTGATCCCAGCCGGCCTCGCTCTTGAAGTTGATGCCCTCGAAGAGGGGTTCCTCACGTCCGCGTACGTACACGCTGATCTCCAGGTCACCGGGTATTGCGTTAATGACCCGGACCCGGGCCTTGTCGGCGGAGGCGGGCTCGAGATCGTCCTCCAGTACCCGCAGGTTCCGCTTGTCGGCTCCGCCTTCATCCGGCATGGCTATGATCGTATAATGGCCACCGCTATTCAGGATCTCCCGATTTTCCGCCAGCGGGTCCTCGGCCGAGCCCAGCTTGAAGTTGAACCGATCGTCCGGTATCTCCCGGAACTCGGTTGCGCTCTTATAGCTCACACCCGCGAAGGCCGAGCTGTCGCCCGCCAGGATGGTCACCGCACCGGCCGGGATGGCGTTCACGACCCGCACTAACGCCACTTCCCTTTCCTCGGCGACCGCTGCGGCAGGAGCTTCGGATGTCCCTTCGGCCGTCCTGCTGCTGATGGCGCCCGTGTCGCGGTTGTCGTTGCAGCCGGCAGTCAGGACCATGGCTCCACTGGCGAGCATGCCAGTTAAGAATCCTTTCAGCTTGGTCATATGTAGCCTCGGTATCGAGTACGCGAACCGCCCCAACCGTTGGAACGGTCGTAGATCTCTTGTTCGACCGGGTTCACCCTACCAGCCGTATCCGGGTAAGACTGTGACCCGGGTCACCCTGACGTGATGCAGGTCACACTCCGCGATAGGTCGTGGCGTTAGCACGTCCAGGTCGCGCCCTGTAGATTTGCAGGTGCGCTGAACGGCTCACATACCCGAAGATGGAGCACCCCATGATACCCCGGCGTTTAGTACTGCCCATTTCCCTTGCGGCGGTGGTAGGCTGCGGAGCGGGGCAAACGATCCGTCTGGCCGACGAAGGCGACACTACCACGAGCGGGCCCGTGGCCCTCGCCCCGGCGCCGGCGCAAGCACCCGTATCGGGAGTAGCGGAACCTGCTCCTGTCGCCGCCAACGATTCCGCCCCCGACCCTACGCCCCTCCAAGAGCAAGGATACGCCCCCTACGGAAACGCCCGAGACCTCGAGGTCAAGCGCCTCGGCCAATGGACTCGCACTGGCATCGGGGAAGCGCGGCGAATGGTGATTCAGGATGCCAACACCTGGGCCCAGTTCTGGTCCGAGCTGGCCACCGGAAACCGGCCCCACGTCGACTTCACCCAGAACATCGTGGTCGCGGTGGCCGCCGGCGAGCGCCCGACGGGAGGTCACGAGATCGTCGTAGAGCGGGTCACCGAGTCCGCCGGCGAGCTGGCGATCGAGGTGGTGGAGCTGACGCCGGGCGCCAACTGCATGACCAGCATGGCGGTGACTCGTCCGGTAGATGTCGTGTCGGTGGCGGTAGTGGCTCCCAGAAGCTGGAGCTTCTTGGAGGGTAAGGAGATACGCGGTTGCCGATAACGCAGGCAGACCGCCGCCACCACTCCTGACCCGGTGCCCCGTGTATGTATCGGCGGGAGCCGGAGATCCGCGGCTTCCGCCAGTATGACAGCAATCCCGGTACCAGTTGGCGGTACAGTAAGTCACTGGTACCACTTAGCTTAGGGCGGCCTTGACTTGGTGATCTGGGCGGTCGTAATTCACCCGATGTCGAGTCACCGCCGAACCGTAGCACCACTGGCCGCCCCTGCCGGCATCCCTTCCGCCCGTCCCGAGCTCGACGTTCTCACACCCCTGGTTGAGGCCGACCCGGTTCCGCCGGTGGCCCGAATCGTTCCTCGGGTCCAGACCGTTCATGGGGAGACGCGGGTGGACGACTATTTCTGGCTCCGGGACCGAAGTGATCCTGAAGTCATCGCCCACCTCGAGGCCGAGAACCGCTACACCAGCGCCATGATGCGTCACACCGAGACGCTTCAGGAGTTGCTCTACCAGGAGATGCGGGGCCGCATTAAGGAGACCGACCTCTCGGTCCCCGAGCGGATGGACGATTACTGCTACTACACCAGGACTCAGGCTGGCGGGCAGTATCCAATCTTCTGCCGCAGGCGAGACTTCCTCCATGCTCCGGAGGAGACGCTGCTGGACCTGAATCCCCTTGCGG
The DNA here is from genome assembly GCA_050733075.1 of Gemmatimonadales bacterium. GTDB lineage: Bacteria > Gemmatimonadota > Gemmatimonadetes > Gemmatimonadales > GWC2-71-9 > CAVVWJ01. Next base: position 71,715 of record JBOHSD010000006.1, on the reverse strand, counting down.
CTGGATATGCTTATTTCCGGCTCGGAGCCTACGAGGTGAGTCCCGATCACAGGCTCCTGGCCTACTCCGTGGATACTTCCGGCGCCGAGGAGTTCACACTCTACATCAAAGATCTGATTACCGGCGAGCTGCTGCCGGAGAGCGTGGGGAGCACCTCGCCTGGCGTGGCCTGGGCTAACGACAGCCACACTCTCTTCTACACCGTGCAGGATCAGGCGCGGCGGCCCTGCCGGCTCTATCGGCATGTCGCCGGCACCAGCCCCTCGACCGATGCACTGGTCTATTTCGAGGCCGATGAGTCGTTCTTCCTGGATATCAGCCGCACCCGGAGCCGGCGCTTTCTCCTGCTGGACATCACCAGCCATTCGACATCGGAGGTTCACTTCCTGGATGCAGACCGGCCGGAAGAGGCTTTCCGGATCGTGCAGCCACGCGTCCCCGGAATCGAATACAGCGTCACCCACCATGGGGAGCGGTTCTTCATCACCAGCAATGACGCCGCGCCGAACTTCCGGCTGGTTCAGGCACCGGTCTCGAGTCCCTCGAAGGAAAACTGGACCCCGGTCCTGCCCTACCGCCCCGACGTCAAGCTGGACAGCACCGACGCCTTTCGCTCGCATCTCGTGGTTTACGAGCGGGAAGCCGGGCTCCGGCAGATCCGGGTTCTCGACCTGGGCTCGGGAGAGGAGCACCTGATCCCCTTCCCCGAGCCGGTCTACACTGTGCGAGCGCACGAGAATCCGGAGTTCGAGACCTCCTTGCTGCGCTTCACCTATACCTCACTGGTGACGCCGAGCTCGGTCATCGAGTACGATCTGGCGGAGCGCACCTGGACCGTGCGCAAACAGACCGAGATCCTGGGCGGCTACGATCCCTCGCTGTACGCCAGCGAGCGCCTGTTCGCCGACGCCCCGGACGGGACCCGGGTACCGATCTCCCTGGTGTACCGCTTGCCTCTCCAGCAGGATGGGCGGCGGCCACTGCTGCTCAGCGGATACGGAGCCTACGGGATCAGCTACGATCCGTCATTCTCGTCCAACAACCTGAGCCTGCTCGACCGCGGCTTCGTTGTAGCCATAGCTCACGTGCGCGGTGGCGAGGAGATGGGACGGTCCTGGTACGAGGGCGGCAAGCTGCTGAACAAGTGCAGCAGCTTCACCGACTTCATTGCGGCCGCGGAACATCTATTGGCGGCGGGCTACACCTCGCCGGATCGGCTGGTGATCAGTGGTGGAAGCGCCGGCGGGCTCCTGATGGCAGCGGTTACCAATCTGCGGCCGGATCTGTTCCACGCCGTGCTGGCCGAGGTGCCGTTCGTGGACGTGGTCAACACCATGCTGGACGCCACACTCCCGCTGACCGTGATCGAATACGACGAATGGGGCAACCCCAACGATCCGGCGGCCTACACCTGCATCCGCTCCTACTCACCCTATGACAATATCGAGGCCAAAGCCTACCCCCACATGCTGGTCACGGCGGGCCTCAACGACCCTCGGGTGGCCTATTGGGAGCCGGCGAAGTACACCGCCAAGCTTCGCGCCTACAAGACCGACAGCAACCGGCTGCTGTTGCGGACCAACATGGGTGCCGGGCACGGAGGCGCTTCGGGCCGGTATGACTTCCTGCGCGAGGTAGCGTTCAAGTACGCCTTCCTACTCGACGTGCTGGGTGGAGCTAGGAGCTAGGAGCTAGGAGCTGGGAGCTAGGAGCTAGGAGCTAGGAAGCGACATGATGAGCTTTCCCGGCGTGGTTCTTCAGGGCATACTGGCCCGTGCCGCTCTCGTGGTATTGAGGGTCTATCTCGGGGTGATCTTCCTCCTCATGGCACTGCCGAAGGTCCAGGGAGACTTTACCTCCCGTTTTATGAGCTTCCTGGAGCAGGTTGCGCTTCAGAAGGCGCATCCGTTCTATCAGGAGTTCGTCCAAGCAGTGGTCGTGCCCAGCGCATCGATTTTCGCGAGCCTGGTAAGCTGGGGTGAACTGCTGGTGGGCATCTCGCTGATCCTGGGGCTGCTGACCCGGGTCTCCGCGGTGGTGGCGTTGCTGCTCGTCTTGAACCAACTGCTCGCCCAGGGGGAATGGTTCTGGACCCCATACAGCCATGACGCAGCCTACTTTGCCATAGCCCTCGCGCTGCTGATCGGTGCCGCCGGCCGGACGCTCGGCATCGACGCATTTCTGGCCCGGCGATGGCCGCGGGCACCCTTTTGGTAGCTCTGGATCGGGCCCGACTCCCCGTCTCCCGACTCCCGACTCCCGAGTCCCGACTCCCAGCAAAAGTTACCCAGGTCACGGCAGGGCTCCAGACGGGCCTCAGATTGGGAGGGTCTGACAAACTGGAGGACAGGTGAGAGTAAAGCAGATTATGACCCGCAATCCCGTATGCTGCACCCCGGATAGCACGGCTCGCGAGGCGGCGTCGCTCATGCGGGACCACGACTGCGGCTCGATTCCGGTGGTGGAGGACACTCGCGGCAAGCGTCTGACGGGAACGGTCACCGACCGTGACCTGGCGGTCCGCGGACTCGCCGCCGGCAAGGGGCCGGATACTCCGGTGCGAGAGCTGATGACCCAGGACCCCGTTACCTGCCTGCCGGAGGACGAGGTCGAGGACGTCCGACAGGTCATGGTGCAGGAGATGGTGCGCCGGGTGCCGGTGGTGGACGAGGACGGTCTGGTGGTGGGAATCGTAGCCCAGGCTGACATAGCCCGCGAGGAGGGTGCGGCCACCGACCGGGAGGTAGGCCGAATAGTCGAGGCCATCTCCGAGCCCCGGAGCGACCTCGGCTAGGGAGCGAGGCTCGCTCCGCTGGTATGTCGACTCTCTGACGGCGGATCGATGCGGCAGGGACCGCCGTCACCCATCGATGGTTCGCATGCCGGCCTCGTGGTACCGGTCCCCAGCCGCCACCCCCTTCGGGGCTACCTCTTCGATGCGCTCCAGATCGGCGGGCGCGAGCTCGATCTCGAGCGCCCCCAGGTTCTCTTCGAGGTAGCGCCGCTGCTTCGTGCCGGGGATAGGCACGATGTCATCGCCCTGGGCCAGCAGCCACGCGAGCGCCAGCTGGGCCGGGGTGCATTTCTTCCGCCCGGCGATCTCTTCCACCCGCTTCACCAGATCGAGATTCTTCGAGAAGTTTTCGCCTTGAAACCGGGGTGAGTTGCGGCGGTAGTCTTCAGCCGGCAGATCTTCGAAGGTGCGGAACCGCCCGGTGAGAAAGCCGCGGCCCAGCGGGCTATATGCCACGAAGCCTATTCCAAGCTCACGGCACAGCGGCAAGACCTCGTCCTCCGGATCGCGGGTCCATAGGGAGTACTCGGTTTGTAGCGCGGTGATGGGATATTCCTGGTTGGCCCGGCGGATCGTGGCCGACGCCGCTTCCGAGAGCCCCACGGACCGGACCTTGCCCTCAGCCACGAGCTCGGCCATGGCGCCTACGGTCTCCTCGATCGGCACCGTGCGATCCACCCGGTGCTGGTAATAGAGATCGATGTGATCCACTCCGAGACGCTGGAGCGAGGCGTCGCAGGATGCCCGGACGTAGTCCGGCCGGCCGTTGACACCCAGGAAGCTACCGTCCTCTCCCCGCTGGTTGCCGAACTTGGTGGCAAGGACAACCCGCTCCCGGCGGCCCCGTATAGCCCGCCCGACCAGGCGTTCGTTAGTGAAGGGACCGTACATATCGGCGGTGTCGAGGAAGGTCACCCCGAGATCGAGGGCTCTATGGATGGTCGCTATCGATTCGGCATCGTCCCTGCCGGTATAGAACTCGGACATGCCCATGCAGCCGAGTCCGATGGCCGACACCGCCAAGCGCTCGCGGCCCAGTGTACGACTTTGCATTTATGATCTCCCTGTACTTATGTAGGTCGGGCAATATCAGCAGGTCGGGAGTCGCTCCCAGCTCCTAGCTCCCAGCTCCTAGCTCCTAGCTCCTAGCTCGTGAGATAACGAATACCCCAATTCACTTCCGAGGCAAGCGATGTCGACCGATCGGCAGATGAAGCGGGTCTGCGTGTTCTGCGGCACCAACCCGGGCTCTCGACCCGCCTACGGGGCGGCCGCACGGCAGCTCGGCCGGATTCTCGCCGAGCAGGGCATCGAGCTGGTATACGGCGGTGCCAGCGTCGGCATCATGGGTGAACTGGCCGATTCGGTTCAGGAACATGGAGGGCACGTCACCGGCATCATTCCCCAGCAACTGGTGGAGAAGGAGGCCGCCCACACCGGCATATCCGATCTGATCGTGGTCGCCTCGATGAGCCAACGGAAATCCCAGATGGCCGACATGTCGGACGGCTTCATCGCGCTGCCCGGCGGTATCGGCACTCTCGAGGGCTTCTTCGAGATTCTCACCTGGAGTCAGCTCGGCATTCACGACAAGCCGTCGGGAATTCTCAACGTGGAGGGATACTTCGACGGGCTCACCGGATTCCTCGACCACGCGGTGCGGGAGGGGTTTCTGACCGAGCCTCACAGGAACGCAATCATGGTCGAGTCGGACCCCGGGAAGCTGCTGGAGCGGATGCGCGCCTACACCTCACCCGATGCCCAGAAGCTCATGGGCCGGACGCATCGGTAGCAAGGCGCCTTCCCCTTCGGCCGAACTGCTCCACCTAGGCACGAGTGAATTCGGGTCAGAGTGCCTTGCCGGTGCCGGATCACATGCCGGTAGAGAGCCACCCAGGATCGGCCGGCACGAACCTGTAGGGCTTACCTTCGAGCGAGATGTAGAGGCTATCGGGGGCGAGTGGAATACCGGCATCGAAATAGAAGTTCAGCACCTTGGGCATGACGTTGACGAGGGTGACGGAATCGGCCCAGAGCCGGCCACCCCCAGCAGGCAGATAGAACGCGCCGAAGGCGCCGAATCTCTCGCGAGCTTGAGCTGGAGAGATGGCTTCGGCGCTCTTCGCCTTCGAGTAAAGCAGTGAGCTGGTTCCATGGTCCCCTACGATCACGATGATCGGCGAGGGGGCCGAGCGTCGCAGCACGGTGGTCACCATTTCCAGGAGGAGATGGTTGAGGCATCGCACCTGGTCGAGGAAGGCGTCCCTCCGGAGCTCGTTCCAGAGGCCGATAGCCCGCCGGGGGGAGACCCCGCAATCCGCCTCGAACACGTAGGGCCAGTGCGGATTGATTATGTGAGCGAACGCAAATGTCGGCCCTCCCGATCGGGGAACCCGTGCCATGGCGGCCAGAGTGCGCTTCACATGGTCGGCATCGTGGGCAAAGCTTCTCCCGAGCAGTTGGAGCGGAGTGCTGCTGGTAAGAACGCGACGCAGGTCGGAGCGGGTAGCCTCTCGGTCGAGGTCGAAGCCGGTCCACGCCTCGAACTCCCAGTCGGCATTCCGGTTGTGCCGGGTGGAGATCCACCATTGTGAGGGGAAAAAAAGGAATCGGTAGCCCCGAGCCTTGAGGAAGGCGGCCGTCCGGTTTTTCTCCACCAGGTAGTGAGGCACGCTCGGGCTCGCCGCGTCGGCCCCGAGCTCCTCGCTCAGCCGGGTCAGGTGACTGAAGTTCAGGAAGGACGGCAGCGATAGCAGGGTAAGGGCGTAGTTGCTTCGATGCACCTGTGGGATGGTAAAGCCCAGTTGGCGCAGGCTGTCTTCAAACTGCCGGTTGTCGAACCCGAACCGCTCTCGCAGCACGCTCGAGTTCGGGTATTCGTCCAGAACCAGGACGTAAACATCTCGGCGCGGCTGGCCGGCCGCTGCCGCCAAGCCCGCCTCGGAGCCCGAAGCCGGAAGCGGCCGCGCCAGCTCTTGAACCAGCTCACTGCTTCGGAGGTCCGACCCCAAGCGGATCTGATCGATGAGGATCCGCCCCCCCAGCCATACCACCAGCAGCGCGCCGGTCAGCGCGAAAAATGTGCTGGCGCGGTCCAGGTAACGGGGACGCCGGGCCAGCCACCAGGTTCCGGCGGCAGTCGCGCCGGCAATTGCCACGACCGCCACGGCCACCAGTACCGCCATGCCGGGCTCGCGCCGGGATAGCCGGTACCCCGATCTCAGCGCATCGAAACCGTAAAACCATATGATCCCGGCAAGCAGAACCAGAGGTACCGCAAGGGGGGGCAAGCGTCCGGCCGACACCAGAGCCAGCAGGCCGTACAGCGCCGCGCAGGCTATCAGTGCTACCCCGGCCAGCACCGCTGCGTCGGCCAGAGACGACCCGCCAGGATGTCGCGCGACCACGTTCAGAATTGGCAGGATGGCGAAGAAGAACGGGTAGAGAAGCTTGAAGCGATCCATCATCCCGTGCGGCGGCCCTTGCGTCATCGATCCGGTGCGCGGTGGGGGCTCATCCGATAGAGCCAGCGCTCGGAGTCGTCGATCTGCGAGACCGCCTGAATCGTGTAATGGCAGCCGAACGCCTCCTCGAAGCCATCCTTGGTATAGCTCGGGAAGACGTCGGGCCGGCTGAGCAGCAGCCGTTTCACCTGGGAATCGCTCTTGGGCACAAACTCGATCACCAGCGAGCGACCCAGCCGGGCCAGGTAGGCGGCGATCCGCTCCAGTGGGATGTTGTGGCCGATGGCCAGATGATGGATCAGCGCCAGTGCCAGCAGGGCATCGGCAGGCCCTCGCTCCTCCAGGGAGAGCCGCTCGCGTCCGGCCCATCCCTGAGCTGGAGATGGGTTAGTGAAGTCGAGGAGAAGCGGAAGGATACCGGTCTCACCTTGATGGCGGACCCGCCGGTAATTGCGCTCCACCGCGGCTGGATCCAGATCGAATGAGACCACCAGTGGGGCCACCTCTCGCGCGGCCCGGCTGTATTCCCCCGTGTTGGCCCCCAGGTCCCATACCGACCTCGCTGCCGAGTCGCGCAGGTAGGAGGCCACCATCCGCCGCTTCGATTGTGCCGCGGTCTGGCTGTAGTTGTTGTCGGTGACATAGTCGGCCCACTCGGTCCCACCGGCGCGCCAGGATAACCGCTCGGTGGCCGCCTTCAGGTTCTTCACCAGGTCTCGAAGCCCCCGGGGGCTCATCGAGCGACCCTTGGCCACCGAGCTCACCGCCGAGCCGGCGTACCGCCCCTGGGCCAAGGCGTGCAGATGGATGTGCAGCAGCGTGCTCAGCCTCAGCCAGCTGCGGCGCGGCAGGAGAGTGCTCCCGAGATCGAGCGGAATCCCATCGACGTAGGACCGCAGGAGCGTACCGCACCGGACGTCCCGCGCACTCATAAGAGCCAGCGGCAGAAGAAAGTGCTCGCAGTACTGCTTGTACGCGGCCCAGGCCTTCCCTTCCTCGAGAGGCTCGAACGAGAGCGTATCGATGAAGAGGGGGCGACCGTCCTGGAACTGGACGTTGTATCCGCTGCTGTCCCGAAGGGTGAATCCGCGGGCGAGGGCGCGCTCCTGAATCTCGAGCGTCAGACGTGCAGCATCTTGCAGCTGGCCGAACGACCACTCGTAAGGATACGAGATGAACGCGACTCGCTGCGGCTGGATGACGGCGCACGCTTCGCCGGTCGCCGCCAGCTCGAGTCCCACCTGCTGGTGCGGCACCAGTAGGCGTTCCCGGACCAGCTCGTCGTACAGCCCCGAGCCCAGGAAGGCCTCGAATTGCTCTCGAAAGCTGGAATTTACTTGACGATAGAGGGTGCCGCCGCGGGTGTACACGAAGCCGGCAGGATCGCGAAACGATCCTCCTACGGCCTGCCAACTCACCGGCGTCGGGGGGGTACCAGGAGTTTGAAGAAGGATTTGACGGCCTCCCGCACCCGGGTGGCCATGGCCAGGACGGAAAGGACCCCGGCTGCGAGGACCTGGAGGACCAGGCTACCGGTAGTCGGATCGATGTACATGGGACGGTTGCTCCAGGGTGGGTGCGGGGTGAATGGTACTAGTAACAAGATGGTAACGAGTGGCGCGCTCCGCAACCGTGAGCCAGGGCACAAAGGAGACAGCCGCTACTCCGTTCTGCCGAGGGAGGGGGAGGTCCCGTTCTCTTGAATCCATACTGCCTTGATGTTGACGAATTCTCGTAACCCGTAGACGCCCAGCTCCCGCCCATACCCAGACTGCTTGACCCCTCCGAACGGAAGCCGGGGGTCCGAAGCCACCATCCCGTTGATGAAGACCATTCCCACCTCGAGCTCCCGGACAAAACGGTTCCGTTCGTCCGGGTCGTTGGTCCAGGCGCTGGCACCCAGCCCGAAGGGTGAGTCGTTGGCGATTCGGATCGCATCATCGATATGGCGGGCGCGAAATAGCAGGGCGACAGGGCCGAAAATCTCGTCCCGGTAGGCTGGGGATTCCGGCGCGATGTCGGTCAGTATCCCCGGCGCGAAGTAGTATCCTGGACGGTCGAGCGGATGGCCCCCGGTGAGCAGCCGGGCACCGGCACGCACCGACTGCTCGACCTGATCTACCAGAGTCTTTACCTGCGCCTCGTTGGCCAGAGGACCGATCTCGGTGGCCGGGTCCATGGGGTCCCCCACCTCGAGGGCCTGCATTCCGGCGATCAGCCGGCGCTCGAACTCGTCCGCTACCGCCTCTGCCACGATGAAGCGCTTGGCCGCTATGCACGATTGCCCGTTGTTGATGGTGCGGGCCGTGACCGCGGTCCGAGCCGCGGTCGCGAGATCGGCGCTCGGCATTACGATGAACGGGTCACTGCCGCCCAGTTCGAGCACGCTCTTCTTGATCCGCTTGCCGGCCGCCCCTGCCACCTGGCTCCCGGCACCGGTGCTGCCGGTAAGTGTCACCGCCGCCACCCGGGGATCCTCGATGACCCGGCGCACTTGCCCGGTCTCGATGAGCAGGGCCTGAAAGCAACCCTCGGGGAAGCCCGCCCGCCGGAAAATGTCCTCGATAGCCAGGGCACACTGCGGTACGTTGGAAGCATGCTTCAGCAACCCGACGTTTCCGGCCGCCAGAGCCGGAGCAGCAAATCGGAAGACCTGCCAGAACGGAAAGTTCCAGGGCATGACCGCCAGGATCGGCCCCAGCGGCTGATACGCGATAAAGCTGCGGCTGGCGTTGGTCTCGACCTCCTCATCGGCCAGTAAGCGTCCGGCGTTCTCGACGTAGTAGCGGCAGCCCCAAGCGCACTTCGCGGCCTCGTCTACCGCCGCCTTGAGCGTCTTGCCCATCTCGGTGACCATGAGCCTGCCGAACCCCTGCTTCTCGGACTCCAGGATCTCCGCAGCCCGCCGAAGCATGCGGGTGCGCTCGGCGACCGGCATGCGCCGGTAGCTCCGGAAGGTGTCGGCGGCACACTGGATTCGGGCGTCAAGCTCGGCCTCGGATAAGGGAGTAAAGGTTCGAATGGTCTGGCCGGTTGCCGGATTGACGGTAGCGATGGTCATGGCATGCGATCCTGAGGCATACGGGGCGACCCGATCAAGCTATTATCTCTATCAACATGCGAGCGATCCAGACCCTGCTCCGCGGAAGCATCGACTACGCCGGCCTGTTCCCCCCTGCCAGCTTGGACATGGCTGCCGCGGTGGATAACTACGACCGTTACCTGAAGGGTGGCGCGGCGTGGGCCCTGGGACGGTTCGTCGTACCGGTAAGCCGGCTCCCTGAATTCGAGAGTGCGGCCGCGGGCTATCTCCCGCGTTCCTCGGGCCCTGAATGGCGGCTGGCGACCCTGGCGGGATCGGATCTTTCCGCGGATCTCCAGCTGGTTGGCGAATTCAATCATGCGCATGCAGCGCCCGGTTCCGGCCTGGTCACCATAGACACCATCGAGTTCAAGGCCTCGTCGGAGCGAGCCATCCGGGACCTGATGCAGACCTTGCCGCCCCCCCTCCAAGCATACATCGAGATTCCAATCGATCGCGAGCCGGGCGCTCTCATCGCCGCAATCGGGGGATCTGGTGGCCGTGCCAAGGTGCGTACCGGTGGAGTTACCGGCGACGCTTTCCCTGCTACGGCGCACCTGATGAGGTTTCTTCATGGCTGCGTGACCGCGGCCGTTCCCTTCAAGGCGACCGCGGGCCTGCATCACGCGCTCCGAGCCGAGTACCCTCTCACCTACGCCCCGGATAGTCCTCGTGCCCCTATGTTCGGGTTTCTCAACCTGTTTCTCACCGTCGCATTCCTCCATGCCGGCATGGACCATAAAGACGCGACCCGGCTCCTCGAGGAGGGATCGGCCGATGCCTTCCAGGCCGACGAGCGGGGCATCACCTGGCGAGACCACCGGCTCGATGTGGAGGTACTCCGCCGTGCTCGCCAACAAGGATTGATATCCTTCGGCTCATGCTCATTCACTGAGCCGATCGAGGACCTGGAGAGGCTTCAGCTGCTCGACTCCCGAGTTCAACAGGCGTGAACGAGACCCACGATCCGTCTCGCACCTCCTGGGTCTCGTCGGCGCAGGGAGCCACCGACTTTCCGATCCAGAATCTCCCTTTCGGCGTGTTCCGGCGTCAGAACAGCGGCGATTCCGCTGCCGTCGGCATGGCCATCGGCGACCAGATCCTCGATCTCGTCGCTTGTCTCGAGGTCGCCCGGCTGACCGGGTTGGCGGCGGTGGCGGTCGAGGCGTGTGCCCAGCCATCGTTGAACCGCCTGATGAGCCTGGGCCAGGATCACTGGACCGCACTGAGGCGCCAGGTCAGCGCGCTGCTTGCCAGCGACTCACCTGCGTACCGGGCGGACAGCCGCATCGGCGAGCGCATCCTGGTACCGATGGCCGAGGCAGAGCTGCTCTTGCCGGCGCAGGTGGGAGACTACACCGACTTCTACGCCTCGGTGTACCACGCGACGAATGTGGGACGCATGTTCCGGCCCGACAATCCGCTGCTCCCCAACTACAAATGGGTGCCGATCGGATACCACGGTCGGGCATCGTCTATCGTGCCCAGCGGTACTGCCGTGCGGCGGCCGAGGGGCCAACTCAAAGACTCGGCGTCCGAGGAGCCGGTCTTTGCCCCGACGCGGGGGCTGGATTACGAGATGGAGGTGGGGTGCTTCGTGGGACCGGGTAATGAGCTCGGCACGCCGGTCTGGATCGGCGAAGCCGAGGCGCATCTGTTCGGGCTGTGCCTGGTGAACGACTGGTCGGCACGGGACATTCAGAGTTGGGAGTACCAGCCGCTCGGCCCCTTCATGTCTAAAAACTTTGCCACCACGGTCTCCCCGTGGGTGGTCACCACTGAGGCGCTGGAGCCTTACCGGGTGCCGGCGTTCGAGCGCCCGGCCGGAGATCCGGAACCGCTCCCGTACCTCGACTCATCTGCCAACCGTGCCCGTGGCGGGATCGATGTTACGGTGGAGGTCCTGCTCACAACCGCCAAGATGCGAGACGCGGGTCTTGCGCCGTCGCGGCTCAGCCGCGGCAGGATGGCCGACCTCTATTGGACCCCGGCACAGATGCTGGCCCACCACACCAGCAATGGGTGCAATCTCCGGCCCGGCGATCTCTTTGCCAGTGGCACCATCTCCGGCCCGACTAGTGATTCCCGAGGCTGTCTGTTGGAGCTTACCTGGCGTGGCAGCGAGCCGATTACGCTGCCCACGGGAGAGACCCGCAAGTTCCTCGAGGATGGAGACGAGGTGATCTTGCGGGGCTCCTGCGTGCGGGCCGGCGCTGTCCCGATCGGCTTTGGCGAGTGCCGTGGACTGATCGTGCCGGCTTGACCGCCTGATCAGCTCTTTTCCACGATTCGCGAGAGCAGTTGCTGCGCGTACTCCTTGTCCCACTCCGCCAGATTCTCCCGCGCCGACACCTCGACCCGGGTAGTATTGGAGCCCTCCCGCTCCAGCTCGACCGTCACATCGAGGTCGCCCTTTTTGCCTTTGAACTCGCGCCGGTCGCCGCCCTGCTCGAAGTTGGACTCTTCGAGAACGATCCCCTCCTCATTGAGGACCGACCGGGTGCGCGCAGACACGTCGTCTATCGAGCCCTCGACCATCGATTCCGCCCCGCGGGTGGTGAGGTAAATGCCAGCGCCCGCCCCGGCGGCTGCCGCCGCCGCCATGCACGCCGCCGTGGGGAGGACTAGGGCCAGCGTGAGGGCCCACTTGGCCGATGCCATCGACTTGATAGTCATATCCTTACCTCCAATACCGAGTATGTAGCGCGTCGTCAGACAGCGGCCTATACTAGGCTTCGGCATACCGCCCGTCCGCAGTCTGGATCACTGCCGAAGCGTAATCTCCGTCAATGCTCTTCCTGGCTCGCCTTCTGGGGGGCATTATCTTGAGTGGCAACTCCCGCAGAGGCAGCAGGGTGACGCAGTTCCTCAGGACTACCCAGATTCCCATCGGCGGCGCCAGAACCCTGCCGCGCCGCTACTATGTCTCGCCTGAGATATTCGACGCGGAGCTCGAGCGGATCTTCACCCAGCGATGGCTCTGCGCCGGGCGTGAGGACCGAATCCCTGGGCCGGGTGACTATTTCCTTCAGCCTGTGGGAGACGAGAGTATCATCGTGCTGCGGGATCAGGGCGGGCAGCTCAGGGCCTACTATAACGTCTGCCGGCATCGCGGAACCCGGCTCTGCGAGGAGCCCACCGGCCGTCTCTCGGAGACCATTCAGTGCCCGTATCACGCCTGGACCTACGCGCTCGACGGCCGTCTGCTTGGCGCACCCTCCGCCGCTGAGATCGAAGGCTTCAGCAAGGCCGACTATCCGCTGCATCGGGTGGGGCTCGAGACCTGGGAAGGATTTCTCTTCATCAACCTGGCCCCGACGCCCGAGCCGTTCGCCCAGGCGTACCAGCGGTTGATCGGCCGGTTCGATCGGTTCAATCTCGCCCACCTGGTGGTGGCGCGAACAATCGAGTACGAGGTGCGGGCCAACTGGAAGCTGCTCTTCCAGAACTACTCGGAGTGTTACCACTGCGGTCCGGTGCACCCGACGCTGGCCAAGCTCACCCCGCCTACCAGCGGTGAGAACGATCTGACAGAGGGCCCCTTCACCGGCGGCTTCATGGTGATCAATGAAGGTCACCAAAGCCTGACGATGAGTGGCCGCTCCTGCGGGGTCATGGTCGGCAACCTGCCTGAGGAAGACCTCAACCGGGTCTATTATTACTCGATCTTCCCCAACATGCTGCTGAGCCTGCACCCCGACTACGTGATGTTCCACACCCTCTGGCCCGAGGCGCCGAACCGCACCAGGATTTCATGCTCCTGGCTCTTCCACCCCGACACGCTGGGCAACCCGGCGCACAACCCGGCCGACGGGATCGAGTTCTGGGACATGACCAACCGGCAAGACTGGCACATCTGCGAGCAGAGCCAGCTCGGCGTCCAGTCGCGGGCCTATCAGCCGGGTCCCTACTCCAGGCGAGAGAGCCTATCGGTGCAGTTCGATCGTGAAGTGCTGAATGCGCTGGGGTCTTCTCTGTCCTAGCTCCGGCGGCGCATGTCCCGGAGTATCTCCCGAGCCGCGTTGTAGCCGCAGGCCCCCATGACTCCCCCGCCAGGGTGGGTGGCAGCCCCGCACAGGTAGAGACCACGGACCGGGGTGCGGTAATCGGCGTAGCCCGGCACCGGTCGCATGAACGAGAGGCTGCTCAGAGTCATGGCACCCTGCATGATGTTGCCGCCGGTGAGGCCGAACCGCTTTTCCAGATCGGTCGGCGCCAGCACCTGCCGGCCGATCACCGCACGCCGGAAGTTCGGCGCGTACTCGTTCATCAAGTCGAAACACCGTTCGGCGTATCTCTCCTTCTCCTCCTGGAGTGAGAGTCCGGGCGCCAGCTTATAGGGGAAATACTGGGTGAACATCGACATGACGTGCTTCCCCTCAGGCGCGAGCGTGTCGTCGAGCACCGAGGGGATGGTGGCTTCGATGATCGGGTGCTCCGAAGGACAGCCATACTTGGCGGCATCGTAAGCCCGCTCGATGTACTCCATGGTGGGCGAGATGTGGATGGTACCGCGGTGGTGCAGTCCCGGCTGTGTCCCGGGAACCGCCTTGAAGTCGGGCAGCTCGCTCAGGGAGATGTTGATCTTCAGGCTGGCGCTGCTGTAGTCGATATTGCGGACGGCCTCGACAAATTCCCCCGGAAGATCCTCACCCCCTAGAAGCTTCAGAAAAGTCACGCTGGCGTCCGCGCCCGATGCCACCCGCCGGGCCCGGATCTCGGATCCGTCCTTCAGCGCCACCCCCGTCGCTTCGCCGTTTCTCACCAGGATGCGGGCCACCTCCGAGTTGGTGCGAATTTCGGCTCCCTTCTCGAGAGCGGCGGAGGCAATGGCGTTGCTGATGCCTCCCATCCCGCCCCGCACATATCCCCACACACCACGGATGCCGTCGCACTCGCCCATCACATGGTGGAACAGCACGTATGCGGTGCCCGGCATGGAGGGTGATGCCATCGCCCCGATGATGGCGTCGGTTGCAAGCGTGACCTTGAGCTGCTCGGATTCGAACCAGCGGTCCAGGATCGGGGTCGCTGCCCCGGTGAGTATCTCGACGGCCCTTTGGCCATCGGTGCCGAGCCTAGCGAAGCCCAGGCCCAGCCTGGCCAGCTGGAGCAGGTTCCGGGGACGGAAGGACCAGGGGGTGGGCGGCGTCTGCATCAGCGTGGGCTCGATGAAGGCGGCCACCCGCTCCAGCATCCGCTCGTATTTCGGCAGCGCCGCCGCATCGTGGGCCGAGAACTTGGAGACCTCGCGATGGGTCAGCGACTTGCTCGGCCCCAGCAGCAGCGAGCGGCCATCGGGGAACGGCGTAAACGACGACGGATTTCGTGGCAGCATCCGAAAGCCGTGGCGCTTGAGCTCGAGGTCCCGGATGATCTCGGGGCGGAGCAGGCTGTTGACGTAGGCGGCGGTGGACACCTTGAAGCCGGGCCACAGCTCCTCGGTGACACAGGCGCCGCCCAGCACGTCGCGCCGCTCGAGCACCAGCACCTTGACCCCGGCACGGGCGAGGTAGGCGGCAGTCACCAGGCCGTTGTGACCGCCGCCGATTACGATGAGATCGTATGCTGTAGACATGATCGGCTGGTGACATTACCTCGAGAGCTGAATCTCCGTTCTGGCGTAGATGAACCTGCCATTGTACCCGAATGGCGAAGCGGCGGCCCAGGGAAATATTCCGAAATTATCGTTGAAGTCCTTAGACGTGCTGCCGTCGGTATCCACCACGACCTGGGAGCTGGGTTGATCGGGGTAGGTGTCGAACAGGTTCCTTACACCGACCGCGAGCTTGAACACATTGAACCGGTAGCCCACCTCGGCATCCACCAGCCCCTTCCCACCATAGTTCTCCCGGCAGAGATCGCAGAAGCCCGGCTGGGCCGAGGAGAATCCGCCGTAGTAGGACAAACGTCCCAGTGCGCTGACCCGGCTGGTCGTAAAGTTCGCCTGGAGGGTTCCCCGCCAGTCCGGACGCTCATCCTCGATGCCGATCGCGGTGACCGAGTCGAGCAGCCCCGGCTCAGTCGAGCCCGCGTCCACCAGTACCTGGGGCAGTGGATCGACGTTCCTGATCGTGTTCCGGGTAACGTTGAACGAGGCCGTGAGGTCGAGCGTGCCGCCCGGCCCGGCCGGGACTCGGAGGTTCCCGGCGATATCCACGCCCTGGGCTCGCGTATCCAGGCCATTGGTGAAGTACTGGACCCCCTGGATGGTGCCGAACCCCGCCGCGCTCAGGATCCCCAGCGTGGCAGCGTCGTCGAACGTGGCTCCCAGCAGGATCTGGTTGTTGATCCGGATATGGAAGTAGTCGGCCGTGATGGTCAGGTTCTCCACCGGAGTCACTACTACCCCGCCGCTGAAATTGAAAGCCGTCTCCTCTTCCAGCGGCCTGGAGCCGAGTGCCAGGGCGGCCGGGTGGTCCACCGGGAAGACTCCGACGTCGATGAACTCTCCCGCGATGACGTTGGTGGTGACCTTGCCGAAAGCCACCTGGCTCAAGCCCGGAGCCCGGAAGCCGGTGCTCGCGGCCGCGCGGAATGTCACCCGCTGAGAGGGCTGGTACCGCACCGCCAACTTTCCGGTGAGTCGCTCGCCGAAGTCGCTGTAACTCTCGAGTCGAGCTGCCACGTTCGCCAGCACCTGGGGAGTGAGATCGGTTTCCGCATCGGCGTAGATGCCGAAGTTGGTCCGGCTCCGGTCGGAGGCGTCGCCCGGCGTGAAGCCGGGGAAGACCGACGAACCGGCCGGGGCTACATCGGCGCTGTCCTGATCCAGATGGAACCCATTGATGTAGGAGGCCAGCTCGCCCTCGCGAATGGCATACCGCTCCCGGCGAAACGCCACCCCGAATGCGAGGTTCACCGGCGAGGGGAGGCCGATGTTCACCGGCCGGGCCAGATTCAGCGCCGTCACGAACTCCTCTCGCAGCACCCGGCCGGCAAAGAACGACAGTTGGTTGGGAATCCCCGGATCGTCGGCCGTGCCCAGCGTCCCGTCGGCTCCAGGAGCGCAGGGAACCTCGAGGCAGGGGCCGAGCGAGGCGTTGAGGGTGTTGCGGATGTGATAGTCAAAATGATTGTGCCCGAATTCGGCGCCCAGATCGTAATTCCAGCCGGCTACTAGACCCCGGAGACCACCCGCCGCCGAGTAATCGGTGGGCCTGCCGTTGATCTCGGGAAGAAAGCCCAGGGGATAGATCTCTTGCCAGTTCCGGTTGTTGCCTGCGGTCCGGCGGTAACCGTTCCCGGTCCCATCCCGGTGGCTGTACCCTCCGAAGCTGTAGATCTCGCTGCTTCCCGTCTCGTTGACGGGCAGGCGGAAGTTCGCGAAGGTCAGCACGTCCCGCTCCAGCCCGTCGCCCCAATGGTGATTGGGCTGCGGCACCGGGTTGCGCTTCTCCACCACCTGGCCCTTGTCGTTGATGGAGTCGGTAATGCCGGTGACCGCATCCTCGAACGGATCGGCCCAGGCGCGATTGGTAGGCCGCCGGTCACGAAACTCCCCGAACAGGCCCAGCGATCCCCTGCCGAGTGGGATGCCCCACCCGCCGTTGACGGTTACCGTCGTGCCGTCGTCGGGGTAATCGGCGGTGGCGTAGCGCCCCACGTCACCATTGATGAAGGGAGAGAAGACCCCGTCCTTGAGCACCAGGTTGACGACGCCGGCGATCGCGTCGGAGCCGTATTGCGCCGCCGCTCCGTCGCGGAGCACCTCGATCCGGTCGAGCGCGCTCGAGGGAAGCGCGTTCAGGTCCACGCCGCTCGAGCCCGCTCCCATGCCGTAGTTGAAGCTGTTGACTACCGCTGTCTGGTGCCGCCGCCAGCCGTTCAAAAGAACCAGGGTGTGGTCCGGACTCAGTCCTCGGAGGGTAAACGGCCGCACGATGTCGCCCGCGTCCGTGACGCTCTGGCGGGGAAAGTTGATCGACGGAGCCACCGCCTGGAGGATTACGCTGGTCTCGGTGCTGCCCTGCTGCTGGAGCTGCTCCGCGGGAAATACGTCCACCGGCACCGCCAGCTCCTCGGATGCGGTGTGCCGCCCCCTGGAGCCGATGACGACATCGATCGGAGCCAGCTGCACGGCGCTTCGTGCCAGCGTGAAATCCTGGCGGGTCTCATCCGTCGCCGCTACGCTGACGGGAGCGCTTGCCGCCTGGTAGCCGATGAGACGAACCCGCACCCTGCGCGGTCCGGCCGGCACGCCGCGAATCTCGTAGTCGCCCTGACTTCCGCTGCTGGCCTTGAGTCCCGTGCCGTCTACCGTGATCGACGCGTTGGGAAGGGGCGAGCCGCCGCTGTCCGCCACCGTGCCTCGTATGGTGCCCTGCGCCGCCAGAGACGCCGCCATGCAGGCAAGCGCCAGCCCGTAGGCCATCGTGCAAACGATGAATCGTCTCACAGGTCCTCCACTTGACGTGGTTGGCCAACCGGTAGCTGGACCACCGGTTCGCGCTGGTAAGCTATGAGGAATGCAGAAGTGCGGAGCGTGGTAGCTACTTAAATACGGCCCGCAGGTAAGAGCGTCAAGCGCCGGCCAGGCGCCTCGACCGCAATGCAGGATGAGATCTAAAAGACGCTGATGCTGGAGGCATCCAGATCATTCTCCAGCGTCCAGAATATCGACTGCCCCGGCTGAACCAGGATGGTCTCGGTGGTGAACGCCTGCCCCGCCACCGGCAACGCCCGCAGCCGCACGCCGCTGCCGGTATTCAGCCACTGCAAGGGAAACCCCAGCCGTGCGCTGCCGAGAGCGGTGACCATGCCCAGGCGCTGGGGTAGGCCGCCCGCCATCAGGTAGACGGTGATGTCGCTCCAGTTGTGATTCTCGACCTCCACGGAAACTTCGGTCCCGGCACGCGCTTCGGACGATCCAGAGCGGGAGGAGGGCAAGAGGCCACACCCGGCTGCGGCAAGCCAGCAGGCGGCAAGCACCGTCACGGCAACCCGTGAGCTGAGCCGCGCCATGGGAGCTCCGATGTCGGTTAAAGAAGAGCCCGCGGGCTAAGGTGACCCGCGGGTGAGAGGAATATATCGCAAGGCGGATGGGAGGCGAGCTGTTACTCGTTCGGCTTGTCCACGTCCACCTTGGGGAGCGTTACCTCCTTCTCCTCCGTTTCCACCGTAGGCACGTTGATCGTGTCCTTGACGGTGCCGGTCTCGACCGTCGGAGTGTTGACCGTGTCCCGCTCCGTTCCGATCACCGGTTTTTGCACCTCGTACTGTCCCTCTCCAGTCTTCTTGCAGGCGCCGAGCGTTACGAGGGCGGCGATTGTTACAGCCAGCGTTAGCTTCCGCACGAGTGACCTCCCAGATGGACCGATAACCCAATGCAAATATTTCTGTCGCCCCACTAAGCACTGGATTCGTCTCGGCCGCCGTGTTGCGCGTCACGACGCCAGTCGAGCCGATTAGTCCACAATTGTAGAAGATGTTGACAACTTTGTTTGTAAGTTCCTGCCTCAGCGACACATATGGGCCCTACTCCCGAACAAGTTTTTTACCTACGCTGCTCCTCCACGGGGCGGCGCCAATGAGACGAGGCTCACCGCCTTCTGAGCCCCTCCGGTACTACGCTGGTGGGGAGCGTTTCCAGAACCACCTCGACAGCGAGGTATACGTGACCCGTTCAACCTCCGCCGCACTCCTGCTCTCCCTGGGACTGATTGCGGCTTCCAGCTCTCTGGCTTGCGCCCGCCACGCCCAGCGCGGGCTGGTGATCGGTGCCGCGGGCGGTGCAGTATTGGGCGGCGTTATCGGGAAGGTGGCCGGATCGACCGCCAAGGGTGCGATCATCGGTGCTGCCGTCGGCGGCGCTGCAGGGGCGATCATTGGTGACCAGATGGACCGCCAGGCAGCGGAGCTGAAGCAGAATATCAAGGGAGCCCGGGTCGAGCGGGTGGGAGAGGGGATTCAGGTGACCTTCGAGTCGGGTCTCCTCTACGACTTCGATTCGGATGTAGTCAAACCGGAGGCGAGAGCCAACCTCCGAGAGCTGGTGGTAAGCCTCCAGAAGTATCCGGGCTCCGACCTTCTGATCCTCGGCCATACCGACAGCGTGGGAGCTGCCGAGTACAACAAGGATCTGTCGGTGCGCCGGGCCGACGCCGCGGGGGAGTACATCATATCCCAAGGTGTGAGCCGCGCTCGGGTCGGGACTGGAGGACTGGGAGAAGAGGAGCCGGTCGCCTCGAACGACACTGACGCCGGCCGGCGGCAGAATCGCCGGGTGGAGGTCGCCATCTACGCCAGCGAGCGGTTGCGCGAAGAGGCCAGACGGAAAGCGGGAGCGTGAGCCTAGTTCTGCACCATAATCAGGTACTTCGACGGCGACCAGAACTCCTCGGGCGACACAATCTCGACCACCCCGCCCCTGACCTCGCCTTTTTCGGTTACGCCGCCGGTCAGGTAAGCCGGGCTCTGCCGGGAGATGATCTTGTACTTTTTGTCGGTGCGTGGTAACGGAATGGATAGCGTCTGGGTCTTGTCGATAGCGGTAAATGCGGAAACGTTGAGGTTGCGTGCCGGCTCGAGCCGGGTGCCGCCGAATACCAGAAACTTCGATCCTTCCTTGGTTACCACGCCTTTCTTGATCAGCTCGTCCTTGGTTCCCACGGCGTAATAGACGGTATTCCCCTGCCTCGTGAGGTTGGCGACCGAGCCCCTGAGGTCGGCGGCCTCCTGGCCGAGCGTATCTATGCGGCCCGCCAGGGTTGCTATCTGGCTGCGTTGATTGGCGATGATCGCCTCGTGCTCTACCTTCTGCTGCTCGGCGGCGGTCTTGAGGCCCTCGAGGCTGTTCTTGTAGGTCGCGATCTGAGCCAACAGCCTGGCGTTCCGGATGCGCGCCCCTTTGGCCCGGGTCTCGGTGGCAGTGAGCTTGGCTTCGCTTTCATCCAGCCGGGCGATCACCTGCTGAATGCGCTCCAGGGTGGCTTTACGTTCCGCCCTGTCTCTCGCCGGGCTCGGCATCCCCCGGTCGGCCCCGGCCGAGGCGATCGCGACGCTCTTTGCCTTGGCCAGCTCGCTATTCAGGTCGCTCACGAACTGGGTGGTCTCCAGCACCTCGGTTAGAAGAGTGTCCTTCTGGGCCTCCGCCGCCCGCGCCTCCGCGAGGGCCCGGGTGAGCTCGGCGTGGCGCCGGTCGCATCCGGCCGCGACCAGAACGAGCATCAAGATCAGCCCTGCCTGCCTCATTGGATCTCCCCCAGGCGACGAGAACACCACCGTTGCGGCGCACGGCTACCTGCCGTACACACCGCTTCAGTAGTATCGGTTGGCCGGCGCTGAAACTTCGGGCTCGGTCTGGGGGGATTAGTACGGCGGACGGAGATAGCGGGATGGGGAGTAGCCTGTCAATGCGGCAGGCAGAATTGGCAGCTCACGGCTAGGCGTCGTCATCATCGTCATCGTCGTCGTCGTCATGATCGTCGCGATCACGGTCGGGTTTGCCCTTCCCCTTCCCACCTTTATCTCTTTTCCCTTCTTCGTCTTCATCGCTTTCGGGAGCCACGGCGGTCACCTCGAAAGTGGCCCGGAGCTCGGAAGATTGGAGCACCCGTGCCTCGACCGTCTGGGTACCGGCGCTGGTTCCGAGCCGTACCTCGGCTGAAGCCAGCCCCTGTTCGTCCGTGGTTGTGGTGGTCGGGTCAACCTCCGCCTCCGGGACGGACTGGTCGAACTGGAACTCCACCGGAACTCCCGGCACCGGCTGTCCGCTCGCGTCGGTCAGGAGCGCGACCAGCGGATCGTCCAGACGGCTTCCCACCGTCCCTTCCTGATCCTGTCCCGAGAACGCGACGAGCCTGGCCGGTCTGCCGTCCTCGGGGAGGGTGAGGCCTCCGCCGCTACAGGCGGCGAGGGTAACTCCAAGCCCCAAACCAAATAGCCGCAGCGAAAAGGGATTGCACACAGCCATCCATCCTTTGCCATGGACCCCGAAGCAATCCACCATAGTACTGCGGAGGTTACCGGAAAATGACGCGGCTCACATCTGGCGCGCCCGTCGGGCCGTAATCATCCCGACCACGCCACGGGGAGTGACCTTCAGCAGCCGGACCAGCAGCTTGTAGCGGAGGCCCGGAATGCAGACCGATGGCCCTCGCCGGTCGAGAGATCGGAGGGAAGCCTCGACCACTTTGCCGGCAGACATCCACATCCAGCCCGGTATTTGTCCGATATCCAGCTCCATGCGCTGGTGGAACTCCGAGCGGGTAAAGCCCGGGCAGAGCGCCTGAACCTGAACCCCGGTACCGGCCAGCTCCGCCGCCAGTCCTTCGCTGAAATTGGTCAGATACGCCTTGGTGGCACAGTAGTTCACGTTGTAAGCGGAGTAGATGAATGAAGCCACCGACGAGACGTTGACTATGGCGCCTTGCCGGTTCCGAAGCAGCACCGGAAGCGCGGCCTGGGTGAGGCGCATGGGAGCCATGATGTGCAGCAGGAGCATGGCCTCCTGCTGTGCCGGGCTGGCATCGGCCAACGCTCCTCGGGTGCCGAAGCCGGCATTGTTGACCAGCAAGGCGAGTCTGGGAGATCGCGTCACCCGCTCGGCCACGAGACTCACATCGGTGTCGATGGTGAGATCGGCCGGGAATACCTCGACCTCGACGGCATACCTCTGCTCCAGGTCGCGCTTCAGCGCTTCCAGGCGGTTTCCATCCCGCGCCACCACGAGGAGATCGTGCCCCCGAGCGGCAAGCCGCTCGCAAAACATCTTCCCGATCCCGGCGGAGGCGCCGGTCACAACCGCAAGCGGTCGGTTGGTTTCTGGAGGCATGCAGTCTGGCTCAAGATTGTAGGCCGCTTCGCTCGGCGGGCTCAAGCGGACGCTGGCTAGTGTCTCCCGGCAACCCGGACAGCGTGCGTAGCCGGCGGGCAGCCTCGAGCAGGATATCGTCGGTCTTACAGAACACGAACCGGACCATCGAGCGCCCGCCTCCGCCATCGCGGAAAAAGCTGGAGCCCGGCACCGGCGTCACCCCCACCTCCCGCGACAGCCACACCGCGAACTCCTCGTCGGAGAGCGGGCGACCGCCGCCTGGAATGGAGAGCCCGGAGAAATCCGTGAGGATGTAATAAGCGCCTTCGGGCCGGACGCATCGGAACCCCGACTCGATCAGAGCTCCGTACAGAAGATCCCGGCGGGCGCGATACCCAGCTGCCAGGCCGTCATAGAACGACCTATCCAGCTCGTCGAGCGCCGTGGCGACTCCCTCCTGCAACGGTGCCGGCGCCCCCACCGTCAGGAAGTCGTGCACCTTGCGGATGGCGTCGGTGAGCTCGGCCGGCGCCAGAATCCAGCCGATGCGCCACCCGGTTACGCTGAAAGTCTTCGACGCGCCGCTGATGGTGACGGTCCGGTCGCGCATGGCCGGCAGGGAAGCGATGGGGACGTGCTCGCCCTCGAAGCGGATGTGCTCGTAGATCTCGTCGGTCACCGCCAATGCGTCGTACCGGAGGCACAGATCGCGGATGGCCTCGAGCTCGGTCCGGGTCAGCACCCGGCCCGCGGGATTGCTCGGCGTGTTGACGATGATCGCCCGGGTGCGCGGCGAAAAGGCGGCTGCCAGCCGGTCGAGGTCGAGCGGGCGCCCCGGCTCGAGCGGCACGTAAACCGGCGTGGCATCCGCGAGAATCGTGTCCGGGCCGTAGTTCTCATAGAACGGCTCGAACACGATCACTTCGTCACCGGCGTTCACCAGCGCCAGCAACGTCGCAATCATTCCTTCCGTGGCACCGCAGGTCACCGTGATCTCGCGCTCAGGGTCGATCTCGAGCCCGTACCATGCGTGGTATTTCCGCGCCAGCGACTCGCGCAGCCGCTGCGCCCCCCAGGTAATGGCGTACTGGTTGATGTCGTCGTGAATGGCCCGGACAGCCGCTTCCTTGAGCAGGTCCGGCGCCGGAAAGTTGGGAAACCCCTGGGCGAGGTTGATCGACCGGTACTCCCGCGCGAGCCGGGTCATCCCTCGGATGACCGACTCACGGAAACCATGGGTGCGGCGGGCGGTGTTCACGGCGGCTCCGCTGGTGAGACTATTCTCCTGGGCTGACCACTAAAGACTATACCGAAGGCAAAAGGCCCGGTACTCGAGCTCGCTGCAGTGTGGCCTACACGGTGGCCCGATCGTTGCCTTAGAATGAGGTCTATGACCGAGCCCGGCGATCCAACCTTCTCCATAGTAGACCTGCATAGCCATCTCGTCCCCGGCGTCGACGACGGTACCGCCACGGTAGCCGAATCGCTCGCTGCACTTGCCGGACTCTACCAGGAAGGGGTCCGCACGGTTGTCACCACCCCTCACCTGCTCCTGGCCCGGCTGGCGAGTGATGCCGCTATCGATGGCGAGCTCGACCTTCACCGCCGGGCCTTCGATCGAGTCATCGCTGCCGTCGAGGGCCGCGACGACCTGCCGTCGCTCGGGCTGGGCCAGGAGATTTGGGCGCCGGATGCCGCTACGGTCCGGCGAATCCTCCGGCGAACGGACGTGGGACTGACCGCCAGATATCTGCTCGTCGAGTTCGGCTTCGACCTGCAGGGCAGCCACAACGACGTGGTTCGGGCGGTTCTGGACGCCGGACGTCAGATCGTGATCGCGCATCCGGAGCGCTACTCCTATCTGCCGGGGCACGAGCCGCTCCAGGTGATGCGCACCTGGCAGGAGCTCGGGGCACTGCTCCAGGTCAACGTAGGAAGCTTGACCGGCCACTACGGCGCGTCGAGCCCTGGATCGGAGCGGCTCGCCTGGCAGATGGTCGAACATGGACTGGTGGACGTTCTCGCCACCGACCATCACGGGCACCGCCGGTCCGGCGTCTCTCCCCGTGAGGGGCTGGAAGCGCTCATCGCCCGCGGCGAGCTGGCGCTGGCCGAACGGGCGATGTCGGAAGTACCGGGACTGATCGCGCGGAACGAGCCGGTCGGCTCACGTCTCCCGCGGTAGGCTGCTCGTCCCGATGGCCCGGAGCAAGAGGCCGGTGGGGCCCGGCGAGGTAGCGCCCCCTGCCGCTTTCGCCGCCGCGATCTGCTCCTTGATGCGGGCCCGCAGCGCGCCGTACTCCTTGCCGGCGGCAGGATCTTCGAACGCAATTGCGGTCCCCCTGATCTTGTAAGCACCGGCCTGCTCGGTCAGCACTCCTAGAACGCTGTCTATGGCCGCCACCAGCGAGTCGCTGACAAGCTCGAGCTCCCGCTGTTCGGTGCGGGGAGCACGGGAATGCCACCGGCTCACTTCTTTCCGGGTCCACCGGTGCCGCTTGGCCAGCAGAGTGACAGAATCCTGATAGGCTCGCTCTACCGCGGCCTGCTGCTGCCGGAAGACCCGAATGAAGGTCACGGCCCCGGCCAGGGTCAGCCTGGTGTGGGGCACCCCACCTCCCGGAGTAAGTCGGGATGAGGCAAAGAGCTGATCTAGGCGCGCCACCCGCATTCCAGTCTCTAGTTGGATACGCACCGAGTCGCTGGCGGCCGCGTAGCCTCTCAGGATTCCTTCCGCCGAATAGACCTTGACCGGCTTGGTCCGGCCCGGCGCCAGCGCGGCGCGCAGCGCCTTGGATCGAAGCCGAGGAGCCCTCGGCAGAGTCGGTGCCGCCTTCTTCCTGGGAGCCCGCACGGTAACCGTCTCCAGTGGCGGGGGGGAGGTCGCCGGCCCCGCTCCCGTCGTGCTGGCGAGTGACACGAGCTCCATCTGGTCGCCGTGATCGGAGCTGAATGTCTCGACCATGGGGACACTCTCCGTCCTCTCCACCCTTTCCGTCCTCTCCTCTCTTTCCGTCCTCTCCGTCCTCTCCGTCGCTTCCGTCTCTATCCTCTCGGCGCTCTCCGCTCCTCCCGCCCATGGCGGACGCGGTCCGGAGGCGGCGAGCTGAATGCCCAGGACCAGCAGCAGCCCTGAGAGACCCAGGCCCATCGTGCGCTTCCATCGGTGAAGGGCGCTCACGTTAGCCGGCTCATGGGAAGACTCTTCCACCGCCTGGCCCGACAGAGTGGCCGGGAGGAGTCCCCACGCTTTGCGGGACGCCCGGGCCACCTGCTCGTCCCTCAGGCCTCCGACGATCGCCTTGTATTGCGGGTGCAGTGTGATGGAGATCCACTTCGCGGTGGCGCGATGATAGATGCGCGAGCGGGCGTCCACATCGCCGTCGCGGATGGCGAGCGCCAGATCGTCGCTGGTGCGGTAGAGCTCTTCCTTGCCGGGTCTCAGTTCGACGAGATACATGGGACACACTCGGTGCGGTTCTCGAGCCCTATGCTTTGAGCGGCGGGGCCCTGGGTAAGAGCGGGACCACTGGAACAGGTGGACCTCGGGGGTGTTGAGATCTTGGAGTGCCAGATCCGTGCTTATTCTGGGCGCCGGGGCGGCGGGGGTCGGGTGACGCCCTGAGCCTGAGACCTAAGTTCAATATCCTGAGTGCGTTCCCCAGAGACATCGAGTCGTTGGCGGCGCCAGCTACCGTGGTTCGCCGCTCGTGCTCCGGCCCAGGGCTCACCCGCCCCCGGTGCGTTTTTCGACCGGCGGTGGTGTAATGCAAGATGTTTCCTTCTACGGCTCGATTGATTAGAGTGCGACAGGTCCCCTTCC
The DNA here is from genome assembly GCA_050733075.1 of Gemmatimonadales bacterium. Taxonomy (GTDB): domain Bacteria; phylum Gemmatimonadota; class Gemmatimonadetes; order Gemmatimonadales; family GWC2-71-9; genus CAVVWJ01. Next base: position 45,795 of record JBOHSD010000006.1, on the reverse strand, counting down.
GGACTGGCAGGTCCGGAACGCTGTCGCTTCAGACTCATCGAGAGCTCGCCCCCGGCTGGGCGGCGATTGGAGGGTTCATGATCACACAGCAGCGCAGGATTGACGACACGGACCCCTGGTTTGCAGATCGCAGCGGCAGGGGTGGGCCGGGAGCCGGATCCCTTCTCCTGGCCACGCTATTCGGGATCGGCGTAGGGCTGCTCGCGGCACCGCAGCCGGGAACCAAGACACGCAAGGAGCTGCTCAAGCGGCTTGCCGCGCTCAGCGAAGGAATGGGCGAGGGCTTGGAAGAGGCGCAACACCTCAGCAGCAAGGCGCGCAAGCGTGCCAAGCAGAGGCTGGCCAAGCTGCGCGAGGAGGCGGGGGAAGAGTGGGAGGATGTGGAGGATCGCTGGGCCAGGGCCAAGACCCGGCTGCGCGATCTGGAGTTCGGGGAGCGCGAGGATTCCGGCGCATTCGGCAAGCTGCTGGCTATCGCCGCCAGCCTGGCCACCACCTACTTCCTCACCAGCGATCGCACCGCCACCGCACGCTCGAGGGTTCAGGATGCGGCTGTGGACGTGGGCCGGCGGGCCAGCGATCAGTGGGACCGCTTCCAGCGTGGCGGGATCCCCTTCCACCGCGAAAAAGCGGAGAGTGATGAGAGCCGGTCCGAAACCCGGGCAGCCTCCCCACCGTCGGGTGAGGCCTCACAGGCCACCTGAGAGGGACAGCAGTCCTGCCGGCAAACGGCCCCGGGGTGCGGGGCCGTTTTCCTATGTCCATTGTCCATAAAAGCCATAGTCGAGGGCCATGATCGAGTGGCAGCGGGGAATCGATTGGCTCACCAATCGGGAGCAGCGATGGCGCCGCATTGGCCTGCTCGCGTCCGGCGTGGGCGGCGTTTTTCTGATCGTGCTTGCCGCCTGGGTGGGCACCTGTGGCTTCCACGGCTGCCCCTCGGCGGCCCAGATCCAGGCGTTCCGCCCCAGCGAGGGCAGCAGGGTGGTAGACCGCTCGGGTAAGCCGATCGGGCGGCTCACGCATGTGCGCCGCGTCAACGTTTCCCTGGATGAGGTGCCCAAGTCGGTGCGGGCCGCGTTCATCGCCACCGAGGACCGCCGCTTCTACTACCACGGAGGCGTCGATTGGCGGAGTGCCGCGCGCGCGCTCGTCACCAATCTCTCTCATGCCGGCATACGGGAGGGGTTCAGCACCATCACCATGCAGGTGGTGCGGAACGCCTTCCTGCCCCATCTCTCCCGGGAGCGGACCCTGAGGCGGAAGCTCATCGAGCTCGAGCTGGCGCGACGGCTGGAACGCTCGCTCTCGAAACAGCAGATCCTCCAGATGTACCTGAATGTGATCTATCTGGGCAACGGCACTTATGGGGTCGAGGCGGCGAGTCGCGACCTGTTCGGCAAGGGCGTCAGCCGGATCTCGGTGGCCGAAGCAGCCACCCTGGCGGGTCTGGCCAAGGGCCCTTCGCTCTACACCCCGAGGAGGCACCCCGAGAGGGCACTAGCCCGCCGTAATCTGGTTCTCTCGTTGATGGCTCGGGAGCGTTATATCACACCCGAGCTGGCCCGGCGGGCGCGAAACCAGCCGCTTCATCTCGCTAAAGCAGAATGGCGCCCGCCACAGGACCGCTCCTATGCGTTGGATCCCGTGCGGGCCGTGGTCGATTCCGTCCTCGGAGATGACGCCGCCACGGCGGGAGATCTGATCGTGCACTCGACCCTCGATGCCGAGGCACAGCAGGCCGCGGAGAGCGCCATCCGCATTCAGGCAGCCGCCATCGAGCGGCAGACCCCCGGCTCCCGCAAATCGACCGCTGAGCTCGAGGGCGCCGTAGTAGCTCTCGACCCCCGCACCGGGGAGATCCGGACACTGGTCGGCGGGCGGCGCTCGGTGCGCCGGGGCTTCAACCGGGCGCTCGAGGCCCACCGCCAGCCCGGCTCGGCATTCAAGCCATTCGTGTATGCGGCAGCTCTCAATCAGGGATACAGCCCCGCCACCATTTTGGATGATTCACCGGTCGCCATCGAGAATGCCGGAAGAATCTGGCGGCCGGAGAACTTCGGCGGAGAGTACGGCGGCCAGCTCACGCTCCGTCGGGCGCTGATGCGCTCCGCCAACGCCGCCACCGTACGCCTGAGTCAGGCCGTGGGAGAGGGGCGAGTCGCGGCACTGGCTCAGCGTGCCGGCATTCGGAGCCGGATGGACGCAGTCCCTTCCCTGGCTCTGGGAGCCCTGGAGGTCACCCCACTCGAGTTGGTGGCCGCGTATGCGCCTTTCGCCAACGGCGGGATGAAGGTTCAGCCCTACCTCGTTAGCCGGATCGAGGCGGCGGATGGCTCACTCCTCTGGCAAGCTCGGCCGGCTAAGCCGGAGCGCGTCCTCGGCCGGGCAGAGGCGTTCCAGATCACTTCGATGCTTCAGTCGGTAGTGGACGGCGGCACCGGCCGCGTGGTGCGGAACATGGGAGTGAAAGGACTCATCGCAGGGAAGACCGGCACCACCAACAACGGGGCAGACGTCTGGTTCATCGGCTACAGCCCGACCCTGGTAGCCGGCTTCTGGTTCGGTTACGACTCCCCCCGACCTATCGCCAGCAACGCCTCAGCCGGACGCCTCGCCGCGCCGGCATGGGCGACGTTCTACCTCAACGGGTGGCACGAGCGCACCCCCTCCGATGCCTGGCACCCACCGGCGGATTTGGTCGGCCGCAAAATCGACGCGTACAACGGCAAGCTCAGCAACGAGTGGTGTCCAGTGGTGCAGCACGAGTGGTTCAAGTCCGGTACCGAGCCTACCCTGGTCTGCGACCGGCATGATGCGCCCTTCCTGGACCAGCTCGAGGAGTTCGGCCGCAGGCTCGGCAAGGTATTGGGACGGATTCTCGAGCAGCTGTGAGAGTGGGGCGAGCTCGGAGCTACAACGTACGGGTCGGGACCTCGGACGCGGCCTTCAGTCGTTCCCGGGGAAGATAGAGCAGCAACTGCTGCCTGACCTCCTCCGCCTCGCGCAGCACTTTGCTCGGGTACCGCCTGCAGCTCTGGTTGACTCTGCTCCTGGTGCACCCGTTGTAGCGCAGCAGGGCGGAGCGTAGATCCTTGCTCCGCTTGAGATATCCCGCAAAGACCCGGGCGCCGTGGCAGATGTTGGCTTCTACCTGAAGCAGGTCGTCTGAGTCACAGTCGAACACGCCCGCGTGGAAGCGCATCACCTGCATCAGCCCGATGGCGCCCTTGTGGCTCACCGTCTGGGGCTCGAGCCGCGAGTTCTCGGTGATGAGCACGCCGGCCAACAGGCTCGGCGGGAGGGCCAGTTGGCGCGCTTCCTTCACCACGGCTCGCGCGACCCGGTTGGCGATCTCCGGCTCGGCCCGCCGGCGAAAAATCTGCGCCAGGGGTAGGTGATCGTACCGAGCGACCACCTCGCGTTCTAGAGTGGCGCTGTCCACCGATGTTGGTTGGGGTTCATGGGCCGCAGATACGATGCTCCGAATGGCCGGAGTATCCAGGTGGGCCGAGGGTGTGAGGAGCAGCGCACCCGCAAACCCGGAAGCCGCCAGAAAGGTCAGAAAGGGACGGCTGGGCGCCGTGAGCGGTCGCAGGAAAGCGGAGCTGGGTCTTGGCATCGTGCCGCGGCTGGTATGCAAAATCCGGGCACAGCCGGTGTCGAGAAAGCGGACGTGGCGCTCAGGCGGGTGTGAGTCAACGACTTACGCGCAGCCCTCGCGGTATCACTACGGCTGCTCGGTGCCGGCTCAGGGGAAAGACGGCTTGTCAGGCGAGACGATCTTTGAGATCCGCAAGCCGATTCATCATGGCGAGGTCGTAGGGGTCAGGCGAGGGGTCGTCGTCCGCGATGTCGTAGTTCTGCTGCGGGGTCTCCAGGATCAGGGGAACCCCATGAGACCTCCGGTCTCGAAGCAGCCAGCCGAACGGCTGCTCCCCGATTTTCCCGTCACCGATCAGCACGTGCCGATCCTTGTTCGATCCCAGGGCACCATCACTGTCGTTCAAGTGGAAGAAGGAGGGTGGCGCGCCCGCCGCCTCTTCGAACTGGTCCAGTATGCGCTTGAACTCCGCCTCCGAGCGGCTGATGTCATGCCCGGAAGAAAACAGGTGACAAGTGTCGAGGCCGTACCCGGTTCGGTGGCGCAGCCGGGGGGGAATCGCGTGCAGGATAGCGCAGATCTCAGCGGCAGTCCGGCCCAGGGTCATACCGGCGCCAGCGGTATTTTCCACCAGGAGCCTGGTGGGGCCGGTGACCGCCTGAAGCGCTTCGGTGACCGCTCCGGCTACCCGCTCCGCCGCGGCTTCGCGGGTTCCCGAGGTTGCCGCCCCGGGATGAAAGCAGACGCCGCCCACCCCCAAGGCGGTCGAGCGCTCGAGCTCTTTCCTGAGGCCGGCACGGGCCCGCGCGCCCTTGATCTCATCTTCGGTGGCGGTGTTCAGCACATACGCGGCATGGACCACGACATATTCGGGTGCGATTTTCGCCTGCTCCAGCGCCGCGCGAAACCGCCGGACCCGCTCCGGACGCATGGAGGCCTTGTCGCCGTAGTACTGGGGCGGGGCCGTGAAGATCTGGAGCGCCCTCATGCCGGCATTGCCGGCCCGGAGGGCAGCCATGTGAATCCCCCCGTTGGCCACCGTATGAGCCCCGATGAAATGGGTCAAGATCCCCCCGACGGTTTTCTCCGTGATGTCCCGCACAGACGATCCGGCGGGGAGGCCTGATAGTACACGCCTACCACCTTGAGAGGGCTGCCGCCCCAACGTGACTTCGGCGCATTATTCCCGATGGAGGGCAAAGTGGCAAGAGACAGGGACGAAACAATCAACAGCTACATCACCGATATGCTCGCGCTGGAAGACCATATCGAGAAGGCGATCAGAGGCCAGTTGGAGGACCTGAAGGATTACCCGGACGTAGTGCGGGAGCTGAAGCAGATCCACCGCCAGGTCGAACACCACGTGTCCGACCTTCGAGGGCTGAGCGAGCGGCGCAACGCGCGGACTCCGATGGAGGTGGTCAAGCGGGTCGGGTCGGCGCTACTCGGCCTGGGCGCTGCCGCGGTGGACCTCATCCGGACCGAGGGGCTGCCCAAGAACCTGCGCGACGACTACACCGCTTTCAGCCTGGCATCGATCGGCTACGTCATGCTCCACACCACCGCGCTCGGTCTCGACGACCGGGAGGTGGCCGACCTGGCCCGCCAGCACTTTGCCGACTACGCGCAGGCGCTCACCCTGCTGCACAGTCTGATCCCCGGCGCGGTGATACGGTATCTCAAGGAAGAGGGACTTCCCGTTCGCGAGGATGTGCTTCCTCAGATCAGCCGGACGATCGAGGAAGTCTGGCAAGCGCAATCGAGTCAGGCGCCGCGAACTGAGACGGTTTCCGCCGGCCCGACCCGTTAGAGCCCTGTCCGTTGGATGGTGCGACGCCCGAATCGGCGTGATGCCGGCAGTAGAACAGACGTGCCGGCATCACGTTCAGGGGCTCGAAGTCCTGGCGTACCAGGCTGAAGACTTGCCGGAGGTAGGGAAGGACCGCCCTGGTAAACTGATAAACCAGGAAGGCCCCGTCGGGGTGAAGGATAGCGCGGGTCTTTCTGAGTATGATCTCCCGTACCTCAGGGTGCATCGTGGTGTACGGGATGCCCGAGATGACGTAGTCCGCCTGCTCCAGCTCGAGCCGGGCCAATGCGGTGTCTACATCGGCTGCCGAGCCGTGAACTACGTGCAGTCGCCTGTCGCTTACCCTCCGCCGTAAGAACCGAACGAAATCGGCGTTGGTCTCCAGCACGATCAGCACCGCGTCCGGCCGCATGCGGCGAAGGATCTCGGTGGTAAAGGTGCCCACCCCGGGCCCGTACTCCAGGAAAACTCGAGCCTCGGCCCAGTCCACCTCGCCGAGCACCTTGTTGACCAGAAAGCGGGAGCTGGGGAGCAGGCTCCCGAGCATTTTCGGGTGCTTGATGAAGTTGCGGCCAAATAGCAAAAGCTGCTCGGAAAGCGAGGCGGTTGGTGCGGGCACTATGAGAGTCAATCTGCCTTTCCCAGGTGTCTTGCCCGCCAGCCTGCCCGGCGCCGGACTGAGTCGACGCCGGCGGGCGGATTACGGTATGAGCAAAAGAGTCGGGAAGGTAACTACTGGCTAGGGGCCGTGTCCCTGTCTACATCACCTTCCCGTGTGACTGTATCGGTCTCCACCATGGTATCGTTGGTGACGATCGTGGTGTCCTGCGTCTGTCTGGGCGTAATCATGGTATCCGCCGTCTCGCCGACCCGCCCCGTATCCTGGCCCCCGCGCGTGTCGCATGCGGCTATCCCGAGCAACAGCGTCAATGCTGCTAATGCCGTCTTCATTTTGTCCCCCCAATGAGATGTGCAGTGCCAAGGCTCCGGCCTCTTGCCCGGGGCCGCTACCTTGCCGACCACCAACACTGACATCCCCCCGGCCCCGGAGCGGTGATTTGTCTCACTGCTGCCTGGCGGGCATCTGAGAGGTGCGCAAGTTTACAGCGGAACTGCCGCGCCTGCAACGGTATATTGCCACATGGCCGGCCCCGCCGAAGTCTGGATCGGTACCTCCGGTTACGTCTATCGGCACTGGCGTAAGGGAGTGTTTTACCCCTCTGGCCTGCCGGCCCGGGAGGAGCTCGGCTTCTATGCCCGGCACTTCCAGACGGTGGAGCTCAACAATTCGTTCTATCGCCTGCCCACCCCTGAGATGTTCGACCGGTGGCGGGAGAGTACGCCTCCAGGCTTTCGATTCGCGGTTAAAGCCAGCCGGTTCATCACCCATATCAAGCGGCTCGGTAACGTCGAGGCCGAGCTGGCGCTCTTTCTGGAACGGGCTGGACGTCTCGGCATCAAGCTTGGGCCCATTCTGTTTCAGCTTCCACCGACCCAGCAGCTGGACCTCTCCCGGCTGCGGCATTTCGTGGCACTGCTCTCGAGTGAGCGGCGCTGGGTGATCGAGTTCCGTCACCCGAGCTGGCACACCAGCGAGGTGTACCAGCTCCTGAAGGATCGGGAAGTGGCCCTGTGCATTCCGGTGGGTGGAGGGGTTCATCCCGATCGAGTCATCACCGGTGCTTTCACCTACCTCCGCATGCACCGGGGTCGGGAGCCCGAAGGTGGGTTCACCCGCAATGAGCTCACCTCATGGGCCGGACAGATACGCGCGCTGAGGAGTGGCGGCAAGGACGTGTATATGTACTTCAACAATGACTGGGGTGGATACGCGGTGAGGGATGCCATGGGGCTGCAGGAGCTGCTCGGCTACGGGGGTTCAACTACTCCACCCAGCGGGTCACCTCCGCCGCCGGCTTCCGCCGGCGAGGCGCTTCTTCCTCGGCCGGGTAGCCCAGCGAGATGATCCCGACTACCCGGAAGTTGTCGGGCATCCCGGCCAGCTCCAGCAGGCCCGGATCCCGCATGACACCGCCGGACCGGAGATAGGTGCCGAGACCCAGCGACTCCGCCGCGATCATCAGGTTGGCAACGGCCATCATCGTCGCGGCGTAGTCCTCCTCCCGCGTGATCTCATCGGCATTGAGCGCCGACATGGCGATTATATACGCCGGGGTCTCCCGTGATTCCCGGCGAACCTTCTCGGCCCCGGCCTGAGCCTCGGCGCTCGAGGGATCGGTAAACCGCTTGAGTCGGTGTTTCGCCCGGATCTCGGCGAAGCGGTTCCTGGCATCCCGGATGAGAACCGAGAAACGCCACGGCTCGGTGAGCTTGTGGTTCGGTGCGCGCACGGCGCATTCGAGCAGCCGCTCGATGATGTCGACCGGGACAGGATCGGGGCGAAAGCGTCGAACCGAGGTCCGTTTATTGATGGCGGTAATGGCGTCCATGGGTTGGAAATCTAGTCTGGGCCGGTTCGAGACTCGCGATACCGCCGGACGACGTAGATCAGTGCGACGAAGTCATAGAGTGCGTGGGTAACGATGGGCGCCAGGAGGCCGTCTCCGAGCAGGAACAGCCCTCCGAGATAAAGACCGACCACTGTGGCGAACACGGCATAGGTCCGGCTGACGAAATGTACCAGTCCGAACAGCACACTACTTACGACCAGGGCCCAACCTTCGGGCAGCACGCGGCTGAGACCCACCTGGGCCACGCCGCGAAACAGCACTTCTTCCGCCAGGCCGGCCAGTGCCGCCAGGAGAGCCAGCTGAAGCGCCGATCGGCCGGCGAGGACCGGGCCCAGCTGCTCGACCACGAGATCGACCAGTTGGCGGGCCGGCTCCCACCTGGTATTCAGAATCCAGCTGAGTGCGGCGAGCATGGGAAGGGTGGCCGCCACACCCACGATGACACCATCGGGTGACGGGTGAAGCTGCTCCACCGGGGAGAGGTGCAGCCAGCGGCCCAGCGCCCAGGCCAGCACCAGCAGCCCGGCCTCTCCTGCGACCGCGATTCGGAGAAAGCTGGAGCCGTCCGGCGTCGGGCTCTCGGGTGGAGCGCTTACTTTGCCCGCTCGAGGTATACGCCGTCGCGGGGATTTACCCGCACCCGTTCCCCCTCGCTGATGAACTCCGGAACCTGTATAGTGACACCGTTGCTCAGTCTCGCCGGCTTGGTGCTGGCCGTCTTGGTGGCGGTCTTCATCACCGGCGCGGTCTCGACAACCTCCAGCTCCGCCACCGATGGCAGCTCGATGGCTATGGGCCGGCCATTCAGCCATTCCGCCTGGAAGGTCACTCCCGAGTCCAGCCACTGGGCCTGGTCGCCGGCGGTCTCGGCGTCGAGCGTGTACTGGTCGTAGGTCTCGGAATCCATCACGTGGACACCACTGGCATCCCGGTAGAGCACCTGGAGCTGCTTGGTGTCGAGCCGGGCCTCCTCCACAAACTCGGTAGCGCTGAACCGGTGCTCGAAGGTCGACCCGGTGGTCAGGTTCCTCATCCTGGCCTGTACAAACGCCCGGAGATTTCCCGGCGTGCGATGAGTGAATTCCATGACCCGGCAGGGCTGGCCCTGGAAGTAGAGCACGTGTCCGCGGCGGATGTCGGTTGCCTTCATTTGGGGTCCGAGCTCCTTGCATTGGCGGTTAGATCGGGCACCGGAGCCCGCGGGCACCGGAAAATACACCCGACATCCCCAGCCGACCGGGTGACCGTAGTCACATCAGTGCCATGACGGTCCGATCTACCTTCCGCCAGCGAAACCGGAAATCCCAGATCGCTTTTTTTCGGAGACTATCCTCGATGATCCAGAGGAAGCGGTGAGTCTTGGCCACTCCTGAGGACTTCGGTCTGACGCCTCACGTGGACGACCCCCGGCTCCGCCTGGAAGGGTGGCGCCGCAACGTCGGCGCCCACGTCGCGCTCGATCTGTCCCCCGCGCGCCCGGATCGCAACGGCGGCCCGGGAGGCATCGTGGTCCTGAGCTGGAATGTGTGGATCGGGCGCGGGCGGCTGCGGGAAGTTGTGTCCCGCATCCGAAAGGGAGACTATATCGGCCAGGGAGCCGATCCTGAGCTGCCGCTGGTAGTGCTGGTCCAGGAGGCGTACCGAAGCGACTCGTCGGTTCCCTCCGCCTCCACCGGCCGAGCGGGCCGATTGTTGGTGGCCCAGCTCGGGTTGCAGGAGGACGTAGTGGAGACCGCCCATACGTTGGGTCTCAACCTTCGCTATGCGCCATCGATGCGGAACGGCCCTTCGCAGAGCGACCGGGGAAACGCCATCCTTTCGACTCTGCCGCTCGAGGACGCGCAGGCGGTAGAGCTGCCGCTCGTGCTCCAGCGCCGGGTTGCGGTTTCGGCCAGCGTCACCGCGGGCGGAACCAGGCTGCGGCTGGTCAGCGCTCACCTCGACCCCCGAGGTCCGCCGGGTTACCAGTGGCTGGGGGCAACGGGGCGCGCGCTCCAGGCGCGGCACCTGCTGGAGTCCCTGGAAGACGACACCGCTGTTCTCGGCGCCGATCTCAACCTGGGCCGCGGGCGAAACGAACCGGCCTGGCGGCTGCTGGGCGAGGCGGGGTTCACTTCAGGGATACCACCCACCGCGCCTGCCTGGCGGCATACCTTCCACGCCCTGCCCCGCCTGGTACTGGACTACCTACTGGTCCGAGACCGCACCCGAGCCGTCGCCGCCGCCCGGGTGCATCGGCTCGATGAGCATCCCCGGGATCGCGGTGCCTGGGTGTTTGGCTCGGATCATCACCCGCTGCTGGCCCGGATCGACCTCCATACCTCAAAGGGAGCAGCCGGATGAGCGACCTGGTCGGCTTCGGTGCGGACTTCCCTTTGGCGGCCTGGGGGCTCATGCTGATCGGGATCATTGCCATCGTCTCGGTGATCGGCGCCCTCTTCCTGCCCGATTGGCCCAGCGACGACTTTACCCTGGGGTTCAGTGCCGACGCCGGCTCGGAACAGTTCGTCGAGTGGACGTCTGCGTTCCTCAACAGCACCGTCTTCCGGGGGGGTGACGTCACCCTCCTTCAGAATGGCGACCGGTTCTTTCCCGCCATGCTGGAGGCGATCCGAAGCGCGGAGGATTCGGTCAACTTCGAGGTCTACATCTTCGAGCCCGACGAGATCGGGCGCCAGTTCATGGATGCGTTCAAGGAGCGGGCCCGCGCCGGTGTCGAAGTCCGGCTGCTGCTCGACGGGTTCGGGGCCATCAAGATGACGAAAGCTTACCGCGACGAGCTACGCGAGGCCGGCGTGGCCGTCAGCCGGTTCCGCCCCTTCGGGCTGCGTAACCTGGTGCGGTTTTACCGGCGCACCCACCGGCGGGCGATCGTCATCGATGGCCGGGTAGGATTCACCGGTGGTGCCGCGGTGTCCAAGAAGTGGAAAGGGAACGTCGGCAACCCGCATGAATGGCGTGATAGCATGACCCGGGTGAGGGGTCCCATGGTGGCTGGGATTCAGTCGGCGTTCGCGACCAACTGGGTCTACTGCACCGGCGAGGTCATCGCCGGCCCCCGGTTCTTCCCCACCCTCGAGCCTGGGCCAGGCCCCTGTGGATTGTCAGTGGTCAGCTCGCCCTCGGACGCCCTGCAGCCCATCCGGCTCCTGCTATGGGTAAGCTTCATGAACGCCGACCAGCGTCTCTGGATTTGCAATTCTTACTTCATCCCCGACCGCAGGCTGCGCGCATCGGTGATCGATCGGGCGCGGAGCGGAGTGGATACCCGGGTCCTGGTGCCGGGAAACCACACCGACGCGATACCGGTGCAGTGGGCGGGCCGGAGCTACTATCAGGAGCTGCTGGAGGCGGGAGTGCGGATCTTCGAGTATGAGCCCGCCATGATGCACGCCAAGACCGCCGTGATCGACGGAGTCTGGACCATCGTGGGATCCGCTAATCTGGACGAACGCAGCATGGAGTTGAACGAGGAGAACGTGCTGGGGATCTCCGACCGGGAGTTCGCCCTGTCGGCCGAGGCAGGACTTACCGCCGATTTCGCGCGTTCGCGTGAGATTCGGCTGGACCAGTGGCGGAAGCGGCCCCTGGTCCAGCGCGCTCTGGAAAGCGCGGCAAAGGCGTTGATCGAGCAATACTAGGTCCGGGAACCTTTCCGGGATTTCCGCATCATATTAGGTAGTCGGACGCACCCCCCAGAAGAGGAGGCTCTATGAGGTCTCTGTTCATCATCGCAGCACTGGCCGTGGCGGCCGGTGCCGCCCAAGCCCAGGACCACAGTAAAGCGGGCTCGCACGCCGTTGTCGCGCTCCCGGACCAGATCGCCTGGGGCCCGGCTCCGCCCAGCCTTCCAGCCGGCGCCAAGGCAGCCGTACTCGAGGGAGATCCAGCCAAAGCCGGACCGTTCACGCTGCGTCTTCAGGCACCTGATGGCTACCGGATTCCAGCCCACTCCCATCCTGGAATCGAGCACGTAACGGTCTTGAAGGGTACGTTCCGGGTAGGCATGGGTGACAAGTTCGATGCCTCGAAGCTGAGCGACCTCCCATCCGGAACCTTCGCCGCACTCCAGCCAGGCACGCGCCATTTCGCTCAGGCCAAGGGCGAGACGGTTATCCAGCTGCACGGCACGGGCCCTTGGGCCATTGTCTATGTCAATCCAGCCGATGACCCGCGGCGCAACACGCCCTAACCCTGCCACCAGCCGTGGCGCGGACTGGTTCGAGCACGCGGTTCTCGGCGTGCTCCCAGACCTCCTGGGCACGGCGGTCCGCCTGACGAAGAGTCCGGCTGATGCCGAGGATCTCGTTGCCGATGCCGTAGCCCAGGCCTGGCTCAAGCGGGATTCGCTGGTGGATCGCAGCCGGTTTCACGGCTGGATCTTCCGCATTCTCACTAACCAGTACCTCGGTGCCTGCAGGGCCCGCGCGGGCCGGCCCCAGGAGGAGTCGTTGGCGGAATACGAGGAGCGCTTCTCGCTATTCGACCAGCTCCACCAACCCTTTCTGCTCTGGTGGAGCAACCCGGAGCAGGAGTTCCTCGGGAAACTTTTGCGCGAAGATCTCCAGGCTGCGGTTGACTCTCTGCCGGACGTGTTCCGCCTGGTGGTCATCCTGGCGGATGTACAGGGGCTGTCTTACCGAGAGATCGCCGTCCATCTGGGAGTGCCGGTGGGCACCGTGCGCTCCCGGCTGGCTCGGGGCCGCAGCCTGCTCCAAAAGGCGCTCTGGCAGCAGGCCTGTGATGCTGGAATACGGAAAGGAGCGGCGGACCAGTCATGAGCGAGTCAACCCCTCTTCGCTGCGAAGAAGCCCTTCTGGTTCTGGCGGACTACCTCGATGGTGAATTGCACCAGTCTTCTCACGAGACGTTGGAGCGCCACCTCGAAGTCTGTCGCAGCTGCTTCTCCCGCGCGGAATTCGAGAGGCGACTCAGGTCGCGGCTGGGCTCGCTGGCTCAGGAGCCGCTGACCCCCGCCTTCACCGAGCGCATCCGGACGATCATGGACCGATTCACGATCTGACGCGAGGTAGGAGGTAACCTGATGGTAGCCATACTATCGAACCAGCGGGAGGTGATCTTCGGGGCGGTGCGGTCGATGTACACGGAAGTAGCGACCGCGCCGGAGAAGGAGTTCCATTTTCCCACCGGCCGGCGCGCCTGCGAGTTCGTCGGCTATCCCCCGGAACGGCTGGACTGGGTGGCGGAGAGTGCGCTCGAGTCCTTCGCGGGGGTCGGTTTTCCCTTTGCAGCGGGTGTCATCCGTCCTGGCGACGTGGTGCTCGACGTAGGCTCTGGCTCCGGCACCGACGCGCTGATCGCGAGCTGGCTGGTGGGGCCGTTGGGACGCGTCATAGCGCTGGATATGACGGAGGCCATGCGGACCAAGCTTCGCGCCAATGCCGGGCAAATGGGAGCGTCGAATCTGGAGGTCCTGGAGGGGAACGCCGAGGAGATCCCCCTTCCCAGCCATTCGGTGGATGTGGTGACCAGCAACGGGGTTCTCAACCTGGTGCCCGACAAGCCCAAGGCCATCGCGGAGATCGCCCGGGTCCTCAAGCCCGGCGGCCGAATGCAGCTCGCCGACATCGTGGTGGACACTCTGCCGTCGGAGGCCTGTCGCTCGCAACCGCAGCTCTGGGCCGAGTGCATCGTGGGGGCCACAACTGCCGACCGATACATCGAGCTATTCGAGGCAGCCGGCTTGAGAGAGTTGGAGATCCTGGGCCGGCAGGACTACTTCGCGGCGAGTGGGAGCGTGGAGACCAGAAAGGTGGCGGGCTCGTTCGGGGCTCATACCATCGTCATGCGGGCGGTGAAGCCATCAGAGCCAGGCCAATAGCCTAGCTCATTCCCCTCATACCGGTCCGTTGAAGGCCGGATCGCACACCCGGGTTCGGAGCTCGGTCTCATCGCCCCGCCTCCAGCCGCCGCGGAACTCGAAGTGCCGCTCGTCCAGGAGCCGCATGCCCAGAGCCGCCGTGCCCTGCTGCTGCACCTGCCAGAGCAGCACCCGGGCACCGATCTCCGCCGCAGGCTCCCAGACGTCGGCTGTCAGCGGTGGGTACAGCTCCGCGAACTCCGGCTTCAACCTGGCCTGCCGGGCGGTTGAATCCATATGCCCCTCCCCCTCGACTGATGGACCGAGTATTACAAGGCAGAGATAATGCGCGCTGCAGTGTCACTCCACCAGGGGTACACGCTACCGCAATCCCCGGGCCGCGGCTTCACCAGGAGCTGTGGCAAAGGCTCTAGTCCGCAGCCTGGTCGCCGGCCTCTCCCATATGGTCGGCCAGCGCGCCTTTGAGGTCCACGCCCCCGGCGCCAAGCAGGCGGAACAGCTCCCACTGGGCGGCCCGGGCCGCCTGAATGCGATGGCCATTGTAGAGCAGTGAGATGACCAGCACGCCGTCCGGGCGTCCCAGGTAGCCCGCCAGGGTAGCCACCCGGTCCAGCGTGCCGGTCTTTGCGCGCACCACCCCCCGCGTCATACCGTACCGGAGCCCGCGCATGCCGCGCCCGTTGGCCGGTAGAAGCAGCGGGAACTGTTCCGCTCCCTTCGCTTGAGGATACCGGGCGAGGTACAGCATCTGGGTGAGCGCGCTGACCCGGTTGAGCTCGCTCAGGCCGCTGCCGTCCACGAGGTGCACCCGGGCCTGAGGGCCGACGACCTCACGAACGTGTTTCGTCAGCAGGGCCGGACCCGCGGTCTGGCTCGCCGCCACCCACTGAAGTACCAGCTCGGCCCCGATGTTGAGGCTCCGGCGATTGATCTCCACCGCCAGGCTGTCGAACGGAGGAGATTGGACTCGGGCCAGAACCGACGGCATGGCCGGCCAATTTGCCGGAGGCTCGGTCCGCTTGATCCACCGTATGCCGGCCGCCTCGAGCGCGGCCGCCCAGGCGTATACGAGAACGCTCGACGGATCGTGGGCCACCGCCGAAAGGCCGTACCTCCTGGAATCGATTCCGATCCCGCCGCTGAGAGTCCACCCACCCTCACTGTTGGCCCTGAGAATGAGGCGGCTACGGCTTCCACCGACAGTCGTGGCATTCATGCTGATGAGCCGCTCGACTCCCCGGGGAAAGGCCCAGACGAAGCTGGGCGGCGAGCCCACCTGCCGGCCCGGGCGGAGGCTCAGCGATATGATATTCTCCTGTAGTGTCACCGGTCCTACCGGTGGGGCGTAGATCTGGCCGGCATAATCGGCGGCCCACACGGCCGGGTATTGGGAAAGAGCGGGCCCGGTCCGGCTGGTCAGCACCAGCGGGCCCTGGAGTGTTCGCACCCCACGAGCCCGAAGCTGGGCGGCGAGCGCGCGGAGGGTCGGACCGGCACGGCCTGCCCGCTCAAGAGTGGGGTCGCCACCCAGCTCCAGGTGCCACCCGCCCTGCCAGACCCCTCCCGCCGAGTCCAACCAGCCCCGACCGATCAGGCGGGTAGCGATGCGCGCATTGCCGCCCACGCGGGCGCGAGCAAAGCCAATGGTGAACAGCTTGGCGGTCGAGGCCGGTATCAACTCCAGCTCGGGATTGACGCTCCACAGCACCCCGCCGGCCATCGTGCCCACCACGATTCCCCATTGGCCGTGCGGGGTCCGGCCCGCCGTGCGGCGAAACCAGTCGCTTACCTGGTGCCGTTCGTGGACCGTAAGATCCTGGGCCGCATGGGAGGCTTGGGGAGGCAGACCGCCGAGGATAAGCCAGAAAACCACCGTCCGGGCCAGACGTCGGTGCATTGGGGGCTCGATTTAGGGGACGGCATGGAAACCGTGGACGGCGGCTCGAGGAGCAATCCATGAGCCAGGCAGCAAATCCCTGCACCACAACAGCTTAGTCGATCGAAGCGGGCCGCCGGACGGGCAATTCGCGAGGCTGGCTCCGAACCGGCGCAACCCGCGCGCTGCCCTGGCGTTACCACCCCAGCCCGCAGATCTTGCTTGGCCTATGCGCGTTGCGGTCGTTTTTGACACCCCGTACTCCGGCTGGGATCATGCCGAGCACGAGCGTCAGATGGAGCTGGAGGTCGCCGCCTGGAAGGCGGACGAGCCGGAGATGGAGTACCAGATCGGGCACGCCCTGCGGGAGCGGGGGCACGAGATCCGGCTCCTCGGCGTCCACGATGACCTCCAGTACCTGGTGCGATGTCTGGGAGAGTGGGGTCCTGACCTCGTCTTCAATGGTGCCGAAGCGTTCCGGGGCAACGAGGCGCTCGAATACCTGCTGCCGGGATTACTGGAAGCCGACGGCCACCGCTACACCGGATCGCCGCCGCTCGCCCTTCAGGTCACCCGCAACAAGGCCATGAGCAAGAAGGTTCTGGCGTACTTCGGTCTCAAGGTGCCCGGGTTCGTGACCTACCGGGTCCACGAGCAGGTGGAAGCCGCACCCGCCCTCGCTTTCCCCCTGATCGTGAAACCGCTCCAGACCGATGCCTCTGCCGGAATCGCCCAGGCCTCGGTGGTTCAGGACCTCGCCTCACTGGCGGAACGGGTCGCTTTCATTCACGAGCGGTTTGGCCAGGGAGCTATCGCCGAGGAATTCGTGAATGGCAGAGAGCTCTATGTCAGCGTCCTGGGGAACGACCCGGAGCTGGAGATCCTCCCCATCACCGAGCTGGTGTTCGACAAACGAAAGACCCGGCCCGAGGAGCGGATCGCCACCCAGTTCGCCAAGTGGGACGAGGATTATCGGGCGCGAAGAGGCATCCGGAACGTCATGGCTCGCCCCATCGCCAAGGCGGTGAGAGCCCGGATCGAAGAAACCTGCCGCACCGCCTACCGCGCGCTCTGGCTGCGGGACTACGCCAGGCTCGACCTCCGGCTGGCGCCGGACGGGGAGGTGTGGATTCTCGAGGCCAATGCCAACCCCTTCATCAGCTACGGCCACGACATGGCCAACGCAGCCGCCAAGGCGGGGATGGATTACAGCGAATTCATCCAGCGCATCGTCGATGCCGCGACCGCCCGCTATGAGCGCTCGTAGACGGCGTCCGGCCGCCTGGGCCCGGGAGCAGCGATGCGTCTGCGGTGAGACGGTACAGCGCTACCGCGGATTCTGCTCCGCGTGCGGGCGGGCCCAGCGGTGGAACGACGTCGGCGGACTCACCGGAGCCGAGTGCTACAAATGCGGCTGGGCGGTGTCCGAGAGGTTTGCCTACTGCCCGTGGTGCGGCGCCGACATTCACGAGGAGGGCTACTCGAGCCGGGAGCCGCTCAAGGCGCCTCGCGGGTTCCGGATGGACGCACGCTGTGACTGGGGTTGCGGCGGCGGGGTACAGTACCCCATGCGGTACTGCCCCTGGTGCAGCCGCCCCCAGAGCTGGAACGAGGACGGCCTGTTCGAGGGCGAGTGTCCCCACTGCGGCCGCGGGGTCGACGACCGCATGAACGCGTGTCCCTGGTGCGGCGGTGACCCCACCGGGCGCGATCTCATACCTCGCGCGCTGACCCGGGTACGCCGCCTTCTCCTGGTCTCCAGGATCAGGGATTGGGGCTACCGCATTCTCCTTCGCCCCGGGGTGTCGGGGGTAGACCCCAAGTATCCCGGCATCGTCGAGATCGAGCAGCGCTACGTGGTGGGCAAGCGCCGCAGGGACGAGATCCCCTGGACCATGCTGGTCGGTTTGATCACTCATGAGCTGGGGCACAGCTTCCTGTACCACCATTGGGACTGGACCCGCACCCGGCAGTTCCGCCGGGCGTTCGGCGAGGTGGACAAGATCTACCGGGGTATGGACAACAGCTGGGTTTACTTCCAGCGCCGCCGGGTGGCGATCGCGCCCATCAACTTCGTGAGCGCCTACGCGGCCAAGCATCCCCAGGAAGATTTCGCCGAGACCTTCCGGTTCTACGTCACCCGGCGCGGGCGGCTGCGCGATCTGTTCGGTGAGTTTGGGCGCAAGCGGAAGGGTGTGATTCTCTACGAGAAGTTTCTGGTGCTGCACGATTACGTGCGGGCGCTCCGAGGGTGGGGAAACTCTGCTTGACAACTGCAACGCCGGCACGTACCTCTCGAGAACGCTTCCAACAAAAAAGGCGACCCGGCTTCCTCGTCTCCTCCGAGGCGCCGCACTTCTGACGCCCCGGCGGAGAAAGTCGTGGCCCAGAGCGCAGGGGTGAAGCAGGGCGATCTCGTTCTCATCTTTGGTGCCGACGAAGACCTTCCGCTCCTGGAAGACATCGTGGTCGAGGTTCGGAAGCGGGGGGCAAGTCCGCTGGTCTCGGTCGGAACCGAGCAGCTCAGGCGACGCCTGTACGACGAAGTCCCCGCGCAGTACGACGGCCAGACCCCGGGAATGATCAACGAGCTGGCGGGAATAGTGGACGTCATCATAATTACCGAGTCTGACGAAGGGCGTACCGTCGAGGGCGTTCCCCCGGAACGAATCGCGGCTCAGGCCAAGGCATTTGCACCGGTGGCAGAGGTGATGCGGAAGCGCGGGGTTCGCACCGTGGCGCTGGGCAACGGACTCTATCCGAGTGCCGAGCGCGCCGAGCAGTTCGGTATTTCACGGGAAGAGCTTGCCGACCTGATGTATGGCGGAGTGGACGCAAATTACGACGACCTCCAGGCGACCGGCCAGCGGATGCGCCGGCTGCTCGCCGCCGGCAAGGAGCTTCGGATCACCAACCCGAACGGGACCGATATGCGGGTCGGTATTTCCGGCCGGCCGATTGCCGTCAACGACGGGATCATCTCGGCGGAAGATCGGAAGAAGGGCGGTGCAGCAACGTCGGTATGGCTCCCGGCAGGCGAGGTATATCTGACACCGGTTCCTGGCACCGGCGAGGGAACGGTGGTGGTTGACAAGTTCTTCTACCAGGGCAAGCCGATCGAGGCTCTCCGGCTCGAGTTCAAGGCCGGCAAGCTCACGTCCATGACAGCCATGAACGGGCTGGAGCCGCTACAAGCTGCCTACAACGCAGCCGGCCCGGGGAGGGATGTACTCGGGGTCATCGATATTGGAATCAACCCGGGAATCAAGTCACCGGAAGCGAGCCCGGTGCACGTTTGGGGAAAGGCGGGCACCGTCACCGTCTTGGTCGGGAACAATGCCTGGGCGGGTGGCGACAACCAGGTGACCTTTGGTCTGGCCGCTTACTCGCCCGGCAGCACCCTGACGGTTGATGGCAAGCCGCTGGTGCAAGACGGCAAGCTCGTGGTAAGCGAGACCGTCGCCAGCCGCTGAGCATGCATTCGTAGCCGGCGTCACAGACAGCCTCTATCGGGCCTCGCAATTTTGAGGCACATTAGAAACGAAAAGCGCCGCGGTAGATCGCGGCGCATCCGTTTTCCCGAGAGGCCCCCGTGCGGCGCACCCTGATCCTGGCTGGCATTACAACCGTGGCCTTGAACCTGGCCAGCTTCGGTATCGGGACGATGCCTCCCCGCCCGGAGAATAGCCGCGCCGCCCTGATCAGCCTGGGCCGGGAATACGGCGACCTCCAGCTATGGGCCCAGGCAATCGCCGAGACAACCGACACTCTGGATTCGGCCGATTCCGAGCTGGCGCGGACCATGGCCCGGCAGCTGGTCCGGGTAATCGGCCCCCTGGAAGAGGATTTCCAGAAGGCCACCGCCGCCCTGTCCACCAGCCAGTTGGAGGAGATTCTTCCGCTCTGGGAGCGGATGGTCTTTGCCCACGCCGGGTTCATGCTCCTGCGGGAGCGGGCCTCGAGGCTGGGAGTAGACCCTGCTCTCGATCCCTCGGAGCTGCATGAGCTTGCAACCCAGGTCTCGGTGGTGCTGGATTTCGCGGCCGAGATCCAGCGGCTGGTACTCACCAGGCTGACGGCCCCGCTGCCTACCCCGATTCGGCTGATCTGAGCGGACCTACTCCGGCACCGACCGGAACAGCGGCAGGTACCGGCCGTAGCCCTCCTCCTCCAGGCGATCGACCGGAACGAACCGCAGCGCCGCGGAGTTCATGCAGTAGCGAAGGCCGGTGGGTGCCGGTCCATCTTCGAATACATGCCCCAGGTGACAATCGCCACCCTTGGAGCGCACCTCCGTTCGCTCCATGAGAAGCGCGCGGTCGGATCTCTCCACCAGGTTAGCCTCTTCCAGGGGCCTGGTGAAGCTCGGCCACCCGGTTCCGGAGTCGAACTTGTCCAGCGAGCTGAATAATGGCTCGCCCGATACGATATCCACGTAGATTCCCGGCTGCTTGTTGTCCCAATATTCGTTCTGGAACGGTGGCTCGGTGCCTTCCTTCTGAGTGACTCGGTACTGGAGCGGCGTCAGCTTCTGCGCGAGCTCGGCGGTGTTCTTCTTCTGGGTTCCCACTGCGCTACCCTTTCCATGGCGATTGACCAGGCGTCTTAGACTATCGCTAACCCAGCATCGAGGCACCGGGTTCCCGATGACTCATCGGCTCTATTATACCGATTCTTACATCCGCGATTTCGAGGCGAACGTCGTCGAGATGGCCGACGAAGGCAGGCGGGTCTATCTCGACCAGACGGCTTTCTACCCCACCTCAGGGGGCCAGCCGTTCGATACCGGCCACCTGGGCGGGGCCGAGGTCACCGATGTGGTGGAGGAGGGCGTACGGATCGCCCATCTGCTGAGCTCCCCCCTGGCCGGCGGCCGGGTCCGCGGCCGGGTCGACTGGTCCCGCCGCTTCGATCATATGCAACAGCATACCGGACAGCACCTTCTCTCGGCCGTTATGGCCGAGACCCTGGGCCTCGGCACCGTAGGAGTGCACTTCGGACGAGAGTGCTCTACCGTGGACCTCGAGGCTGGAGGGCTGACGCCGGACCAGGTGGCCGCCGTGGAGGCGCGCGCGAACCAGATAGTGGTCGAGAATCGTGCGGTGCAGGTGAGTTTCGAGGAGGCAGAGGTCGTAGCCGGGCTGCGAAAGCCGTCGGAGCGCGCCGGCACTTTGAGAGTCGTCACCATCCACGATCTCGACCGGAGCGCCTGCGGTGGCACCCACGTGAGGGCCACCGGAGAGCTGGGCGCGATTCTCATTGGAAGAGTGGAGCGGGTCCGCAAGGGGATGCGGATCGAATTCGTCTGCGGCGGCCGCGCAATACGGCGGGCCCGCAGCCACCATGAGCTCCTCTCCCGCATGGCCTCACTGTTTTCAGCGGCCCCCGAAGAGCTTCCGGGATTGATCGAAAGCCAGCGGGACGAGCTCAAGGAGACCGCGGCCGCCCGACTCGAGATCCAGGAGAAGCTGGACCTCTGCCAGGCCCGCGAGCTGTACGCAGCCGCAGCACCCGACGCCGCAGGGATTCGGAGAGTGACCCTCCGGGAGCAAGCGGCATCGCTCGAGTCCCTGCGCGGCGTGGCCCAGGCGTTCACCTCGATGCCCAAGACCATTTTTGTGGGAGCGGTGCCCGCCCCGCCGGCGGTCATCCTCGCGGCATCACCGGACGCCGGCATCGACGCCGCCACCGTGCTCAAGAGCCTGTTGGCCAGCGTGGGTGGGCGGGGAGGGGGCTCCGCGAGGATGGCCCAGGGGATAGTGCCGGGCCGGCCGCAACTGGAGTTGGTGGTTGAATCGATTGGTGGTCGTGGTGACCCGTCATCCCCAACGAAGTGAGGGATGACGGGCCCTTCTATCTCACTCAGGCCGCCAGTTCCCGCAGCTTATCTCCATGCTCTTCCTTCAGCTGGCGAAGGGCGCGGTCCCTGAGCTGACGGATCCGCTCCCGGGTGACGCCCATCATACGGCCGATCTCCTCGAGGGTACGGCTGTTCCCATCATCCAGTCCGAAGTAGAGCCGGAGGACCTTGGCGTCCCGTGCCGGGAGAGCCGCCAGCGCCGCCTCCAGGTCGCTGGTGCGGCTGTTGGCCAGGGTGGCGGCGTCGGTGCCCTCCTGGGTCAGCGGCATGAACCGCTCCATGCGGCCGCGGTCCTCCCCTTCCCGCTGGGGCTGATCGAGTCTCAGCGCCTCGATGTGGAGCGCGCCGAGCGAGCGCACCGCCTCGGGCGTCAGGCCGGTGGCCTTCACCAGCTCCTCGGTGGTGGGCACCCGCCCCAACTGCTCGGTCAGGAGGGTCGTGACCCGGCCCAGCCGGCTAAGGTCGGCGGTCCGGTTGAGCGGCAGCCGAACCGGCCGCCCGTGGCGGGCGAGGGCGGCCTGGATCGCCTGTCGGATCCACCAGACGGCGTAGGAGATGAACTTCACACCACGATCCGGATCGAACTTCCTGGCCGCCGTCATGAGACCCACGTTGCCCTCGCCGATCAGATCCATGAGCGGCACCCCGCGGTTCTGGAACTTCTTGGCCACCGAAACCACGAACCGGACGTTATGACGGGCCAGCTTTTCCTGGGCCTCGACATCGCCCTTGAATGCACGCCGCGCCAGGGCCGTCTCCTCCTGCACGGTGAGCAGGGGGATACGGCTGATGTCCTTGAGGTAGAAATCGAGGCTTTCGCGTCCCTCGTCGGCTGCCTTTGCCATGGCCGCGGGCCGAGCAACGCTACGGCGCTTTTTCTTCACTGCTGCCACTTTCGTACTCCCCGGATGATGCCGGCCGAACCGGCCGGAAGGCTAACAAGTCTGACGACTTACCTAACAGTCGAGTCCCGCCGTGGGTTCCCTGCATGGGTGTCTAGAATACATATGCCTGGGACGGCCGCCGGGTCGCAGTCCGGTTCGGCCGCACACGAAAAAAGAGCCCGCCCCGAATCCGGTGCAGGCTCTAGGCCAGAAGGTCTTTAGCCCTACCAGCTCAGGGTATACTGCCCCCCGATAGTGTAGTAGACCTCACTGGCCTTGAGGTCGCTGGCGCCGTCCGCCGTGGGCCAGGCGCTCCTGTGGGTAGTCATCCCCAGCCGAAGCGCGAAGTTTCGGACCAGGTCCAGGCCGAAGGTCAGCCGCTCCAGGGCATCCCGGCGGCGGGGGATCAGCGGCTCTCCACCGAAGGCGAAGGTCTTCTCCAGCGTAACGGTTATCGGAGTGCGGACCTCGGTGAGTCCTCCGTTGAGCGAGATGAAGGTACTTACCTCCTGGAGGGTCTCTCGCCCATCGGTATAGATCCCCAGCTGGGAGCTGGCGGTGAGGCCCCGTATCATGACGCTGGGGCCGATGCTGGCGCGGTAGGCCGTGCCCCGGGTCAAGATCGAGTTGCGCTCGGTAGGCAGCCATTCGGCGTGGGTGGCAGCGAGCCGCATGGCCAGACCGTAGCTCACCCCGTTGCCCAGCCGCTTGATCGGGTGAGAGACGTCCAGCGATCCGCCACTCAGGTCGGCGCCGTAAAACCCTTGCAACCGCGCGCTCAACCCCCCGGTGGCGAGCTCGGCCTGGAGATTCCACATGGTGTGGTTCAGCGCCTCCTTCAGGAGCACGGACTTGTCGCGGCCGGTTACGGCTCGCTTGGTGAACGCCGTGCTCCACCCGCCGGTTACGGCCACCGAGCGCTCGTTGCGTTCGGGCAAGTGCACCGGAAGCTGGTGATGGAACTCCCGACATACGCCCTCGCGGCACACGCTGATCTTCATGGGCTTCTGGAGCACATTGAAAAGCCGGCCGTTTTCCCGCACTGCGTAGCGCAGGCCCGGGACGCTGTCGCCGAAATCGCTGCGGATCCGGGTCTTCAGGCTGGAGCCGGTGTCCCAGTACCGGTCCAGACCATTGGCGGATTCGATGGCGATGCTGTCGGCGGACGGGCTCTCGACCGTCAGCTGCATCGACCCACCCTCCTGGGCCACAGCCGGCGTCATACTGATTTGGACTGGCTGGAGCCCGCTGGAAAGGTCGACCGTCGAGGTGGAAACGCCACAGCCCTGGAGGCCCGGCGCCACGCAGAGGAGCGCGGCGATGGCAGGGGAAGCACTAAAAACCGATTGTTTCATCGAGACCGCCGGTACGCTGATCGTACAGAGCCTTCCCGCGGAGCACGAAAGGCCTGCTCGGCGGCAACCAACGGATGCTAGCGCATGTTGTTGCGCTGTATCCGATGAGGCTGCGCAAGGAGCGTACCTCGGCGAGCAGACTCAATTTCTTACTGGGATGGCGACCGGATCGTCGGCCGCCGCAGCTTACTATAGCCCTGCCGCGGCAAGCGCGCTAGGTGACCGGCGCCACTTCGTGTTTGGGAGCAGCGTACTTACCATAGCGGCATGGCTCCCACTCGTGCGACTCCACTGTGGACCGGCTCCGCCGCCGACTTCATACCTCCGAAGGCAACGCTGCCCAAGCTTCGCGAGGCCGCTGCCGCGTGTCGCGGGTGCGATCTCTGGATCAACGCGACCCAGACCGTCTTCGGCGAGGGACCCCGGTCTGCGGACGTCATGCTGGTGGGCGAGCAGCCCGGAGATCAGGAGGATCGGGCCGGCCACCCGTTCGTGGGCCCGGCCGGGAAGCTGCTCGACACGTCGCTCCTGCAAGCTGGAATCAATCGCACTCGCGTCTACGTGACAAATTCAGTAAAGCACTTCAAGTTCGTGCAGATCGAGCGGGGCCGCCGGCTGCACAAGAAACCCACCGCCGCCGAGGTCCGGGCGTGCAACCCGTGGCTCCAGGAAGAGCCTGGTGAAGCCACAGGTGGTCGTCGCGTTGGGGGCAACCGCCGCCCAGGCGCTCCTCGGCAAGCAGTTCCGAGTCACCCGGGATCGCGGCAAGCCCCTACCATCCGAGTGGGCGGAGGCGGTCGTGGCCACGATCCATCCCTCCGCCGTTCTCCGGGCTCCGGACGACGCCCGGGACCAGATGAGACGAGACTTCATTGCCGACCTGGAAGTTGTAGCGGCGTACTTGAAGCGCCACACCGCCACTAACGCTTGATCGTTCGTGGACGCCTCACCTGGAGACCGCAGTGATCGGCAAGCTGCTGGCCCGCCGTGGTTTTCTGTCCCAGCGCGAGCAGGATATTCGCGCTCGGGAGCTGGAGCTGCTCCAGCGTCTCGCCTCGGCGCTGGAGCGGTTCGGGTCGGATGTAGCTTCCGACGACCTGAGGCGATTTCACGAGGCACGAGAGCAGCTCAGCGGCCTCTTCCTGCTGGTGATCGCTGGAGAGTTCAACTCGGGCAAGTCCAGCTTCATCAACGCCCTCCTCGGAGAACGGGTGCTGCCGGAGGGCGTCACCCCCACCACCGACCGCATCAACGTCCTGCGCCACGGGCCGGAGATTTCCGAGCACCTCCGCGAGGCCTACCTGCTGGAGCGTACTCATCCCGCCGAGCTGCTCCGCGAAATCAACATCGTGGATACGCCCGGAACCAACGCAATCATCCGTCGCCATGAGGAGCTGACCCGCGATTTCGTGCCCCGGTCCGATCTGGTGCTGTTCGTCACCTCGGCCGACCGGCCATTCACCGAGAGCGAGCGCGCCTTTCTGGAGCAGATCCGTGAGTGGGGCAAGAAGATCGTGTTCATCGTCAATAAGCTGGACATTCTGTCGCGCCCCGAGGAGCGGGAGGAAGTCATTCGCTACGTGCGGGAGAACGCCACCACCCTGCTGGGAGAAACGCCGCAGACCTTCGGGGTATCGGCTCGGCAGGCGTTGGAGGCCAGGGCGGAGGCTGGCGGAGAGGAGCTCTGGCAACGGAGCGGCTTCGGTGAAGTGGAGGATTATCTGCTCAACACTCTGGACCAGGAGGAGAGGGTTCGTCTCAAGCTGCTCAACCCCCTCAACGTCGGTCTCCGGCTCGCTTCCAAGTACAAGGATGCGGCATTCGAGCGGCTCAAGCTTCTGGCCCACGATGTCGAAGCCATCCAGAACATCGACCAGCAGCTAGCCCTCTTTCACCAGGAGATGCTCCGTGACTTCGAGCCGCGGCTGGCCCGGCTGGATGTCCTGCTCGGCGACATGGAGCGGCGCGGCCTGAGATACTTCGAGGAGACCATCCGCATAGGCCGGATCAAGGCCCTGCTGGACAGCGAAGGGGTAAAGCGCGCCTTCGAGCGGGAGGTCATCACAGAGACGCCGCGGGAGATCGAGGACGAGGTGGGCCGGGTCATCGACTGGATCGTCGAGAGAAACCTCAAGCTCTGGCAGGATATCAGCGGCTACATCGAGCGCCGCCAGCTCACCCGCCACCGCGAGGGGATGATCGGCGATGTGGGGTCCAGCTTCGGTTATAACCGTCAGGCCCTGCTGGCTTCGATCGGCAGGGTGTCGCGCGAGGTGCTGGGCGGCTACAACCGAGACGCGGAATCGCGCGCCATTGCCAACGAGATTCAAGGGACCTTCGCCACCACGGCGCTGGCCGAAGCCGGAGCGATCGGGCTCGGCACCCTGGTGGCCACAGTGGTCACCGGCGCCGCAGCCGACCTCACCGGCATCCTTCTGGCCACCGTCCTGGCGGTGGGCGGCTTCTACGTCATTCCCCGGAAGCGCCGGCAGGCCCAGCGCGAGTTCCAGCGCCGGATCGCGGGTTTGGGAACCCACCTGAAGGAGGTGCTCACCCGGCAGGTCCATCTCGAGCTGGAGCAGGCCACCACCCGGATCAACGAGGCCATCGCGCCCTATCGTCGCTTCGTAGAGAGCCAGCAGCAACAGCTGAACGAGGCCAGGGCCGAGCTGGTGGCAACCGAAGACGCCCTCCTCCGACTTCGAGCCGACATCGAAAAGCGCTAGCCAGTCCAGATCTTGACGGGGTCCCGTCTAAGTAGTAGCCTAGCAAGGCGCTACGCGCCTTTCTCTTCCTGTGACGACCTCCTTCTGTCTTCCCGCGTTCCACGGGCGTGGAAAGACGTTTGCAGTCCCCTTCCGCCGGAGGTGGCTCATGGACGTGCTCGTCGCACTAGCCATTAGTATCGGAATCCTTATCGCCGGGTGGACCTACGTCGCGTTGGGTATGGCGGCGCTTCCGGTGTGGGCAGGAATCGTAGCCTGGGGTGCCTTCTTCGCCGCTGGCGGTAAGACTACCGGGTTGACCAAAACGATCGCCGCTACCCTTTCGGGCGTGCTCTGGGCATTTCTTGCTCTGAAGGCCGCGGAAAGCTTCGGAGGGGGACTACCGGTGCTCTCTGCAATGGTGGGAGTGGCGGCGCTCATCATGGTGCTTCAGTCCAAGATCTCCCTGCTCTCCTTCATACCGGGCGCCTTCCTTGGAGCCGCCACGGCCGTCAGCGTCGTGGTGGGAGCTGGCACCACTTTCCCAAATCCCTGGATCAGGACGGTTATTGCGCTGGTGGTGGGAGCGGTGCTCGGATATCTGTCGGAAATGCTGGCGGGCGCCATCAGCAAGCCCAAGCGGGCAGCAGCCTAAGCTCGGCCGCTGAGCATCACTGCGATCCGGGGCCCCCTCGCGGGGCTCCGGATTGTCTTTCGCGTACGCGTTGGTTACCAGGAGTCGCCGGTGATCTTCTTCTTGCGCTTGCGCCGCAGTGCGGCCGCCGTCTTGATGGCGCGAGCTTCGCTGGGCTTGACGTAATGCCTCCGCCGCCTGAGCTCGCCAAATAGTCCGGACTTCTGCAGCTTCCGCTTAAACAGCTTGAGCGCCCGCTCCAAGCTGTCTTCATCGCTCAGCCTGACTTCGGTCATCCCGCCATCCTTTGTTGAGAGAAACGAAGAGGGGCCGGCGCCAGTGCCAGCCCCCCGGATTGGTCGGAGATCGGATGAGTTTACCGCTCCGATGCTGTGAGAAGCATACCCCGTGATTCCTCGAACCACAAGGCAAGCGCGGTTCCGGCCGCTGCTCCACCGTTCGCCTGAGGACTGCCTGGTGAAGGCAAGGCGAGGGCGCAGGTGAGCACCTCGCTCTCGGTGACCTCGGGACGGCCGAGCTCGAAGACCAGCGGATTCCGAAGGGTGTACTCGGCAGCGCAGTTATTGGAGGCGGCCGTAGCCTCCCTGGTGTCGCAAAAGCTCAGCGTCATCAACTCACGGTCGCCGACGCTCAGAAGGTAGTAGCCGCGGAATCCCTGGATCTTACGGACGAGCGGGAGATACTCGTCTTTGATCTGGCGCCTGAGAAGCTCGAGTGAGGCCTTGTTGATGGACCCGTTCTTGGAACTGTACCTGCGGATGGTGACAAACATTGGTTCCTCTGAGACCCTGCATTGCGGCCGGTGGCCGGGCCACCGGCGTCTGCGATTGGCGAACTTCACTTTGGTGGTCACAACATAACTCACCTGCCGCCACCACGCACCACAGCGGCGGAGCGGACCCAGCGTCTGCTCCACCCCACCCAGCTTCTGCACAGCAGGGGGTGGGGATGGTCAGCGGAACTGGGCTGAGCCCCGGAGGCTGAGCGCAAGTGGTGCGCCGGGGGGAAGTCGGCGCTTGAAGCCGGAGGGGCTGCCCCGAGCTGTGCGAGGGGGGCTCGGTCCAGGGCCGCTGGCCGAAGGGGTGGTCGGGCTTTATTCCTCCCAGCCCCACGCAGCCGCCACGGACATGGGCCCTCCGGCAGGCTCCTCGACAACCGCTCCACCTTTCCCCTGGGAGCCTGCCATCGAGCCCATGCCCGTGTCGTCTGCTCCACCCCACCCAACTTTTTCACAGCAGGGTGGGGGCGGCTCAGCGCGTCAGGAGCCCGGCATCGATCACCAGCGGCGCTCCCGTCACATAGCGCGCGCGCTCCGATGCCAGAAAGAGCACCGCATTCGCCACGTCCTCCGGCTCGATCCACGGCACCGGCAGCAGATTCCCCGCTGACCGCTCCGCGATCTCCCGGGGGGTGAGCCCCTCGAGCGCGGCCAGCCCGTCGTTCATGGGAGTGTTCACGCCGGTCGGATGCAGCGAGTTGACCCGGATCCCATGCTGGGCCAGCTCGATGGCCCACGACCGGGTGAGCCCGGTGAGGCCCCACTTGGACGCGGCATAGTGGCTGAGCCGGCCCATTCCCCGGAGTCCCGCGACAGACGAGTTGTTGATGATCACCCCGGAACGCTGCCGGATCATCAGCGGGATCACTCGCCGGGCCACCAGCCAGGCCCCCTTCAGGTTGATGTCGAGCATAGCATCCCACGCCTCCTCGGTCAGTTCGTGAGCCAGACCGTAGGCACAGATACCGGCGTTGTTGAAGAGGATGTCGATGCGGCCGAAGCGCTCAACCGTGCTGGATACGGCGTGGGTGACGTCCGAGTCTTCGCGCACATCACCGGCGAAGATCAGGCATTCAGTGCCCAGGTCGCGGCAGGCGGCCGCCAGCGAGTCCAGCTCGTCCGGGGATCCCATCTGGTAGCCGGGATAGCTCAGCGGCCGGGCCAGATCGAAGCCTGCGATCCTGGCTCCTTCCCGGGCCAGGGCCAGCGCGGTGGCCCTTCCCTGGCCATGTGCCGCGCCGGTGATGAAGGCCACCTTGCCGGCAAACTCGCCCATCAGCCGGGCCTGGCGGCGACCGTGGCCCCTTCCCGCGCCCCCTTACGGTAGGCGTGAAGGTACTCGTCAAGCTCGATGCCCAGGGCGTTGTTGACGACGTTGGTGGCCACCATCAGGGCCCCGAAGGCGGTGAGTGTCACGATCTGGGCCGGGGTGAAGTAGTCCTCCAACCGCCGGTACAGGGACTCCGGCACCTCGTGTGGTGTGACGGCCAGCGCCCGGCCGAAGTCCACCACGGCCGTCTCACGCTCGTCCAACCTCAGACGCTCGGGGTTCTCTCCCGTCTGAATCAGCATTCGGCGGAAGAACGTGGAGCAGATGAGACAGTCGGTCTGAGCGGAGATGGCATGCGCGAAGACGGTGGTGAGTCGCTCTCCGAGAAAGGGCTGCACCGTATCGCGAAGCGGGTACCACTCCATCAGCGCACGGAACGCGGGCAGGGAGTGGAGAAGTGTTCGCTTCATGTTGGTCATGCGGCCGTGGCGCGAGACGTGGGCATCGGCGGCGGCCCGGGCTTCGGGCGGCGCGGCTTCGCTGTCGACAGGCGCAATCCGGGGCATGCTGGGGGGCTCCGTGCAAGAGGTGCGGATCGAGTCAATCTAGGCGGATTTGGCGGAGGGGGAAGCACTGCGCGCGATGACCCCATCAAAGGACCCGTCGCGACTCCACGTGGCGGGCCATGAACCACTTTCCGCGCGAGCTGGAGAGATCGTCGTATACTACTCCTCCCGCTCCCGAGCTGGAGTGGATGATACGGTTGTCGCCCGCGTAGATGGCCACGTGATCTACCCTCGCGCCGGTGCTCGCGAACAGCATGAGGTCGCCAGGCTGGAGAGATGCGACCTGATCCGTCACTCCCCGTCCGGCGTACGCCTGCTCCCGCGAGGTGCGAGGGAGGTCAACGCCGCGCCGGCCGAAGACGTATTGCACGAACCCCGAACAGTCGAACCCGGCTCCGGGAGTCTCACCCCCGTAACGGTAGCGGGCACCCAGGTGACGCTCGGCCGTGGCTAGGACGTTGGCGGCACTGGCGGTGGCAGCGGCCCGCGGCACGCGAGCGGGGGGAGCGCGCCCGGCTCCGCGCGGGGCCGCGTACACCGCCACACCCTTTCCGCCCAACGTAGCGACGACGGAGATAGGCCCCAACGTCGCGCGGACGGCAGGACTGGAGAACCGCGGGAGAGAGAGCTCGACCTGCGCAAACAACACGCTCGGGACCCCTGCCAGCAGTGGCAGGGCACAAGCGATCAGCTTCATTGTCACACCTCACTTGCGAACGACCGGCGCCTCCATTGCAGGAGACATGCCAGCCGCCGAAGGGTCCAGCTCGGCCTCCATCAGAAATAGACTCCCCCCACAGGGCAGCCCGAACCGCCGTTCGGCGCGAGTCAGCACCAGCCTGTCCTTTGCGCGGGTCATGCCGACGTAAAGCAGGCGGCGGGCCTCCTGGATCTCGCCATCCAGGTCCTCTCGAATGGCCTTCCACCCCGGCAGCTGCTCGTCTTCTACCCCGACGATGTAAACCCGCGAGAACTCCAGTCCCTTAGTGGAATGGAGCGTGAGCAGATTGATCCGGTGCGGATCGGCCTCCACCCCGTCGCTGGTGGAAAGCGCAACCCGCGCAAGCATGTCGTCGATGCGCTGGCTCAGCCCGTCTCCCTGACTCGCCTCCACCAGGGTGCCGAGCCGGGCCACCGCGGAAGGATATCGCTCGGCGGCGGTGCGCTCGGTGCGGAGCCGCTCCAGAAGAGTCTGGCCGCCGAGCCGCTCTATGACCTCTTCCAGACTCGGGCCAGCTGCCGGACCCGCGGCCCCGAGCTCGATAGCATAGGCCTCCAGGCAGTCGCTGTAGCGGCCCAGGGCGTAGGGTGTGGCCAGATCGCGAAGGAGCTGCACCTCTTTCTGCTGGTCCCCCGCACCATCGAGGGCAAAGGCGAGGCCCAGATAATCCAGCAGATGAACCATGGCCGTCTTTCGGGCGCGGATCGTCTTCAGCGTGGTCAGATGGGGTACCACGCCTGCCAGCATGAGTGCGTCGTCCTCGGCGTGATGTGCCCGGCCCTCGGAGACATTGAACCGGCGCGCGAGGTCGGTGAGCCTCGCGCTCTCGTCGAGGAGGGATCGTGCCAGAGGATAAGTGTCGTAGAAGACCAGATCATCCAGTCCGGCGAGCCCCTGGGCGAGACGCCGCAGCACCGGCACGTCGAATCTCTGGCCGTTGTGCGCCACCAGGAGATCGCTGCCTACGAAGGCCCGGAATCGGCTCCATACCTCCGCAAAGCCAGGCGCGCTCTCGAGATCGGCGCCCGAGTAGCCGTGGACTTTCCGCGCGCCCGAGCTG
The DNA here is from genome assembly GCA_050733075.1 of Gemmatimonadales bacterium. Lineage (GTDB taxonomy): Bacteria > Gemmatimonadota > Gemmatimonadetes > Gemmatimonadales > GWC2-71-9 > CAVVWJ01. The sequence continues at coordinate 14,338 of JBOHSD010000006.1, read as the reverse complement.
ATGAGTCGGCTGCATTTGACCAACGAGTGAAAGCGCTCCGTCACAACCCCGCCTCTCACCCTCACCGCCCCGATCTCCACGATCTCGCACTCGGATGGATCGAGGTCCGTGGTCTCCACGTCGAAGGCGACGAAGTCGGGGATCTCGTTTCGTAGCTGGCCGGAGTGAAGCAGTTGGAGAGCCTTGAACAGCAGCAGCGGCCAGCGCCCGTAGCGCACCTCCTCGGCAGGTAAGACCAGATCGCCGGGCTCAGGGACGTCTCCCGGTCCAAGCCGCTGGACGTTGATCACCTGGGCCGCCCGCAACATGCCCACCAGGGCAAGCTCGACGCCGCGATCCGGCCCGACCCAAATGCGCGCTCCGGCGTGAATGGCGGCCCGCAGCCGCTCCGCCAGCCTGGGGGCGCCGGGGTAAGCCGCCGGATCGCTCAATTCGTGAGACCCCTCCTCCAGCGGATTGCGCGAGGTCCCGATCCGCTGCAACAGCAGCTCATCTACCAAGCCCGGCAGGGTATCGTGATTCCGCCGCATGGCTCTCAGGTTCTCGAGGTGATAGATGAAGCGCCAGATCTTCTTGCCGTCGGCGTGGCCTCTTCCCAGGTGCCGCGCAAAGGTCCGTAGCCGGACCGGCAGATCGTCCGAAGGCAACGACGCTACAGCTACCTCCTGAAGCAGTTGGGCCGACAGGAACTGCTCGGCCAGGGCCTCGATGACCACCGGGTCGTCGGGCGACCGGATCACCTGAAGCGACGCGATGACGAAGGCGATCACCTCGTCGTCCATGAGCGCCTGGCCTCTCGCAAGCCGGCAGGGGATTCCCTGGCGCACCAAGATGCCCTCGAGAAAGTGACCTGTCTTGTGATAGCGGTAGAGAACCGCATACTCGCCCCAGCTGAGAGTGCCGGCGGCGCGATCCTCCAGCAGATCTCGAATCAGCCAGGCGGCTTCGGCGCTCTCATCCTCAAAGCTCAAGGCGGTAACGTCGAACTCCGACTGCCGCTGGGCCTCGATGCGCTTCTGGAACCGCACCGGGTTTCGCGCGATGAGCCGGCGTGCCGTATCGAAGATCTGGACCGAACAGCGCCGGTTGTAGTCGAGGATCACGGGCTCGCGGATATCGAAGTCGTCGCGGAAACGATCGAAGATCACCGGATCGGCGCCGGTCCAGGCAAAGATGGACTGCTCGTCGTCGCCCACCGCGAACAGATTGCGATGGCCCGCCAGCCGGGTGACGATACCGTACTGCGCCAGGTTCAGATCCTGAAACTCGTCCACCAGCACGTAGTCCCAGCGGCTACACACCTCGGCCGCCACCGTCACCTCCGTCCGCAGCATCGTCTCGGTAAGGGTCAGGAGATCGTCGAAGTCCACCAGGTTGCGGGCCCGCAAGGCGGCCACGTAGGCCTGGACCAGGGCGGTGTCCTGGGGGGTGAGGAGGTAGCCGCCAAGGCGGTGGCGCGCGAAGAGGTCGAGCAGTTGGCCATGCCGTATCTTGGGCAGGCGCATCCGCCGCAGCACGCGGCGCTGGTAATCCTCGTCGGCCAGCCCGAACCCGGGGCGTAGCCCCGCCAGCTCGGGGTACTCCCGCAGGATCCCCCGGCAGAGAGAGTGCAGGGTGCCCCGGGTGACCTCCTCGCCCTGAGGGCCAAGCTCCGCCTGAAGCCGGGTAGCGATCTCCTCGGCTGCCTTGTTGGTGAAGGTGACGGCACAGATCCGCCGGGGAGCTATACCGAACCGCTGGATCAGGTGCTGGATGCGGCAGATGAGGCAGTGGGTCTTACCCGCCCCTGGCCCGGCGACCACGAGCACCGGACCCAGTGGCGCCTCGATGGCCCTGCGCTGCTGGTCGGTGGGCTGGTCCTTCATGCGACGCCGGCCGGGCCGGTCACACGCGCCCGCGCCCAGGTGACGAGGGCGTCGGCCAGCTCCTCGATCACGTCGGCGGGCGTGCGGCCGGAACGCTGGAGTACGGCGAAGGAGTGATCCCCGCCGTCCACCAGGTGCAGCGTGGCCCGCGGCTCCAACCTCCGGCACACCGGCGTGAGCAGATCCAGCCGGGCAAAGTGATCCCGAGTCCCCTGGAGGAAGAGCATGGGCAAATCCACTTGATCGAGGTGTTCGGCCCGGCTGATGCCGGGCTGCCCTGGAGGGTGAAGTGGGAAGCCCAGAAAGACCAGCCCCTGCACCACCGGCACCAGCCCTCGTGCCGTTGCAGTCGAGGTCATCCTGCCACCGAACGACTTGCCTCCGGCGATGATGGGCAGTCCGGGCGACACCGCCGCCGCCCGGTCCACGGCCGCCCGGACCGTAGCTCCGGCTACTTCCGGCGAATCGGGCCGCTTCGAGCCGGCTTCCATGTAGGGAAACTGGTATCGGAACGTCGCCACTCCCCGTGCCGCGAGTGCCGTCGCCATGGACTCCAGAAATTTGTGCCGCATCCCGGCGCCGGCACCGTGGGCGAGCACATAGAGGAGCCAGGCGTCGGGCGGACACTTGAGGATGGCCGAGACACTCGAGCCGCCGTCCAGGTTCATATGGGTGTCGGATGTCACCGTAACAGACTCACCCACAACACCTTCTTTCCAGTACCAATGATACGGAGCATGGATTCGCGACGCGACTCTCTCACCCCCGCGTGCCGAGTCGTTCCAGCACCGCCGTCAGATCCGGAGTGACCTCGAGCACCTCCAGCAGCGGGTCGCGCTCGAGCGCCCGCATTCGTGCCACCGCATTTTTCATGGTGAGGCTCCGGATATCGAGCCGTCCGTTCACCTCGCTCCAGCGAAGCGGCATGGACACCGGCGCTCCGGGAAGTGGCCGCACGCTGAACGGGGCCACCAGGAGGCGCCCCGACCCGTTCTGGAGATAGTCTATGTATACCTTCCCGGCTCGACGGGAGACCTGGCGCGTGATGGTCGAGATCTCGGGCAATTCGGCTACCACCACCCGGGCCAGGAGCTCGCCCAGGCTGCGCCCCTCGTCGTAACGACATTGGCCGCCCAGCGGGATCAGGACGTGAAGTCCGGACGAACCGCTGGTCTTCACGTAGTGGGGCAACCCGATATCGTCGCAGAGCGCGTGCGTGGCCTGCGCCACCCTCACCACATCGGCGAAGGATGCCTCCTTGGGATCGAGGTCGAGCACACACCAATCCGGCCGGTCGATGCACGCGGTCCGGCTGGCCCACACATGGAGCGGGATGGTACCGAGATTGGCCAGGTACAGCAGCGCTGCCTCGTCCTCGCAGACGAAGTAGTCGATCTCCCGTTGAGCCTGCTCGCTCCACATCCGCTCGGTGCGGATCCAGTCGGGCACGAATCCTGGGGCATCCTTTTGGAAGAACGATTTGCCTTCGATGCCGTCGGGATATCGGGTGAGCACCACCGGCCGGTCCGCCAGGTAGGGTAGGAGCCAGGGAGCGATGGTGCGGTAATACTCGATCAAGTCGCCCTTGGTGTAGCCCTCGTCGGGCCAGAAGATCTTGTCTGGGTTGGTGACGGCGATCGGGCGGTTGGCTGTCGAGTTCGGGTGTCCATGACGCAGTTTCCTCGCTTCACTCGGAATGAGGAGGTCATCCCCCGGGCTTACTTCCCCGCTTACCCGCTTCCCAACTTCCCCGCTAGCCTCCCCGCTTACCCGCTTCCCCGCTTCTCCACTTCCCACACACTCCTCCGGCGCCTTATCGTCCCGAAACCGCAGGAACACCGGCTGGCGAAGAAGCCCTTCTTCGGTCCACTCGGTGTACTCCACCTCGCACACCAGCTTGGGCTCGGTCCAGGTGGTTCCCTTCTCCCGGGGGACGGGTCCGCCGCATGGCGGGACCGCGCGCCGCATGCTATCGAGCAGGTCCCGCACCTCTCCGAGCTGTCCCTCGCTGAAGCCGCTGCCCGCTCTGCCCGAGTAGGTGAGCTCACCGCCGACATATTGGGCCAGATGCACCGCACCGAATCCCGCCCGCGAGCCTTTGGGCGCGGTGAAACCGACCACCACGAAGTCGTCCGACCGGCGGGTACGCACTTTCAGCCATGCGGCCGACCGGCCCCCACGGTAGGGAGAATCGGAGCGCTTGGCCACGATCCCCTCCAGCCCCAGCTTGCGCACCTGCTCGTATAGCACCTCACCCTCGCCCTCGAAGTGATCGAGGAAGCGGATGAGCCCCGCCTGGGGCAGCAGCTTTCGGAGCAGCTCCTTCCGCGCCAACAGTGGCAAAGGCCGCAGATCGAAGTCCTCCACGACCAGCAGATCGAAGGCGAAGAAGGTGACGGGGTTCTCGACCGTAGCCCGGCGTATGTCGAGGGCACGGCTGAGGCGGGCCCGCTGCTGGAGCCGCTGAAAGCTGGGGCGGCCCTCGTCATCGAGAGCCACGATCTCACCGTCCAGGAGCAGGCGTTCGACCGGGAGCGCGGCCAGGGCGCGGGTGACGTCGGGGAAGCCGGACGACAGGTCGTTCCCGTTGCGGGAGATCAACCGGGACGACCGGCCGTCCCGTGCCGCCAGCAGCCGATAACCATCCAGCTTCAGCTCGAACAACCAGCCGGGGTCGGTGAAGGGGCGGTCTCGCGACTCAGCGAGCATGAGGTGAACGGCCTCGGTCCGAACTTCTCTCCTGGGCGCGCCGAGGCGGGCGATATCGGCCCTGACTCCGTCCAGGGGGGTGCGGCCGGCCTTCAGGTCCTCCACGGTGAGCCCTGACAGAACCGACGCTTCAGGCGGGAGCGGACCCGAAGCCGCCGCGTAGGCGTCGCGCTCCTTGATGAGGAGCCACTCCTTGTCGCTCTTCTTGAGCTTGACCAGGGTCCACCTTCCCCTGAGCTTCACGCCGTGGAGATCGAACAGGAGCTTGCCCTTTGCCAATCCTGCAACCGGGTCCTCCACCGGCTCCCATCGCCCGCGATCCCACACGATCACCGCACCCGCGCCATAGTTGCCGTCCGGGATCAGCCCTTCGAAGTCGCCATATTCCAGCGGATGATCCTCCACCAGCACGGCGAGCCGCTTGTCTGCCGTGTCATAAGAGGGGCCTTTCGGCACCGCCCAGGAGCGGAGGACGCCGGCCATCTCCAGCCGGAGATCGAAGTGCAGGCGCCGCGCGGCGTGCTTGTGGACCACGAAGAGACCGCCGGCCTCGGCCGGGCCGCTCGTTCGCGAGCCGGCCGGCTCCGGCGTACGCTCCAGCACGCGCTTGGCGCGGTAGGGGCCCAGCGGGTCGGGGTCGTGGGGGGCCATGGATGGAGGAATTTAACTCGGTGGGGGAGACCTCATACTCCCTTGCGGGCCTCCTTTCTCTGCCTTTATATCAATCCATGGCTCCCCGTCCAATAAGCTCCGCCACCATCTCGTTCGGGCTGGTCTCGGTGCCTGTCAGTCTGTACTCCGCCAGCGAATCGTCCGCCAGCGTCAGCTTCAACATGCTGCACAAGTCGTGTGGCACCCGGCTGAAGCAGCAGTATATCTGCCCCAAGGAGGGCGGGGTGGTCGAGAAGGACGACATTGCCAAGGGGTACGAGTTCGCCAAGGGGCAGTACGTCACCTTCACGCCCGAAGAGATCAAGGCGCTGGACGAAAAGGCGACCAACTCCATCGACATCACCGAGTTCGTGCCGCTGGCCGCGGTAGACCGGATGTACCTGGACAAGGTGTACTATCTCGGTCCCGACAAGGGTGGAGACCGCGCCTATCGCCTGTTGGGCGAGGCCCTCAAGGCCACCGGACGCGCCGCCGTGGGGCAATATTCCGCCCGGGGCAAGCAGCACCTGGTCCTGCTGCGCCCTCTGGATGGCGTGCTGGTCATGGAGCAGCTTCACTACCCGGCGGAGCTTCGGCCGGCAGGAGAAGTGCCCCACCCGGACACGCCGGTCAAAGAGACCGAGCTCGCCCTGGCCCGGCAGCTGATCGAGCAGTCGGCCACCGACGAGTTCCGGCCGGAGAACTACCGCGATACGGTGCGGGAACGGGTGCTCGAAGCCATCCAGCAGAAGGTCGAAGGCCAGGAGATCACCGCGGAGGCCGCGCCGCCGGAGACCAAGATCATAGACCTCATGGATGCGCTGAAGGCCAGCCTCGCCAAACGCGAAGCCGCTCCCGCGGAGAAAACGCCGCCGAGCGAGTCGGACGATGCAGCCCCTAGGAAGCGCAAGGCCGGAGGGCGAGCTTGACCTCTCCCCACCACCCTTGAACGTCCTGGTCGGCACCAGCGGCTGGTCTTACAAGGAGTGGAAAGGGAGCTTCTATCCCCCCAAGCTGCCGGCCGATCAGATGCTCGGCTTCTATTCCGGCCGCTTCCCCACTGTCGAGGTAAACAACACCTTCTACCGCATGCCGACCGAGCGGGTGCTGGCCGGCTGGGCCGAGCAGGTTCCCGCGGCATTCCGCTTCGCGGTCAAGGCTTCGCGGCGAGTTACCCACAACAACCGGCTCACCGACCAGGACGGCTCGCTGGCCTACTTTCTCCGGGCAGTGACCCCGCTGGGAGAGCGGCGCGGACCCACCCTGTTTCAGCTTCCGCCCACCTTCAAGAAAGACCTGGACCGGCTGGGAAGCTTTCTGAGCATGCTGCCCAAGCGGTGGGCCGCGGCGATCGAGTTTCGCCACCCGTCCTGGTTCGACAATCAGGTCTTCGACCTGCTTCGTTCCCGGGATATCGCTCTGGTAGCTGTCGATGAAGACGAGGGCGAAGGAAAGGGCTCGCCACTCGTGCCCACGGCTCAGTGGGGATATCTGAGGCTCCGACGCTCCCAGTACGAGCCGGCGGCTCTCCGCGACTGGGCCGCCCGCATCCGCCAGCAACCCTGGAACGAAGGTTATGTCTTTCTCAAGCACGAAGATGGAAGCCCCACCGGCCCTGCGGCCGCCGGCCAACTTCAAGAAAGTCTGACAAACCCTTCCTAAAAGTGACCTCGGTCACGACTCGATCTCTCCTCCATGGCTACTGTACGGGTCCCAAAGGGGGCGGCACCCAGACGCATGGAGGACACGATGGCTACACCAAATAGCAGCTGGAACGACGAGGATATCTGGTGGCGCGATAACTTCAGCACGCGGCCCTACGCCACGGGGCGAACCTACGAGGAGTTCCGCCCGGCCTATCAGTACGGGTTCGAGGCGGGCCAGCACCATATGGGCCGCAGGTGGGACGAAGTAGAGCCCGACCTGAGAACCGGATGGGAGAAGTTCGAGGGAAGGCGCGGCGCCGGAAGTACGTGGGACAACTTCAAGCACGCAATCCGAGATGCCTGGAACCGGATTACCGGCCAGCGCGATGAAGTCGACGCCGATAAAATGAGCCAGTCGGAGGTGGACCGCCTCAGCCGGGGCGGGACCCCTCGGTAGGGCACGGATGCAGAGGCCCGGACGTTCTTGGTCCGGGCCTCTGTCGCTATCAGGTTCTCGGGGCCCAGCACGAGTGCGGCTGACACCCAGCGAGCAGGCAGCATTATAAGGAGTTGACGATGACGACGCCAAACACCGAAGCGGGTACCTTCGGAGCGGACGGACCCCGCCAGCAGACCGGTGGCAGTGCCCGGGAACAGATCCGCGAGGTGAAGGATCAGGTAGTGGGACAAGCCAGGACGACCTTGGAGCAGGCCCGGGATCGGGCCGGCTCGAGCCTGGGAGAGAGCAAGGCCCAGCTCGCAGATCAATTCGGTACCATAGCGCAAGCGCTGAGGCGCACCAGTGAACAGCTCCGGTCCGAAGATCAGCAGCGGATTGCGGGACTAACCGAGACCGTTGCGCGCCAGGTGGATCAGATCGGAGACTATCTCCGGAACAGGGATGCGCGAGCCATGCGGACCGATCTGGAGAACCTGGCCCGGCGGCAGCCGGGGCTGGTGGTCGGCAGCGCCTTGATTCTGGGGCTGGTGGGAGCCCGGTTCCTCAAGAGCTCCCAGAGGGGCCGCCGCGGGAGCCGGATCAACTATGGACGGGAGCCGGAGTTCAGCTATCCGGGAGCCGGCCAGTCGTTCTCGGGACCGGGTGAGTCGGGGCGCCGCCTGGCCGGAGCGGGAGGCGGGTATGCCGGAGCTTAGGGAGCGTCGAGGCATCAAGGAGGAGCGAAGTCTCGGTGAGCTGTTCGGCCAGCTCAGCGAGGACATGTCGCTTCTGTTCCGGCAGGAGATTCAGCTGGCCCGCGCGGAGCTGAGTGAAAAAATCTCCCGCGTTTCCGCCAACCTCATGTCGGTGTTTGCCGGTGGTCTGGTTGCGTACGTAGGCGGCCTCGCCATCGTGGCGGCGCTGATCCTGGGGCTGCACCAGTTAGCCGGCATTTCGCCCTGGATATCGGCCCTGATCGTCGGCGCCCTGTTGACCGTCGTGGGCTACTCGATGTTGAATCGTGGGCTGGGCGAGCTGAAGCGGTTGGACCTCGCCCCCCGGCGGACGGTGGAAAACATCAAGGAAGACGTGCAAACCATTAAGGACGACGTCAGGCAAAGGAGCGGCGGTCATGAATGAGCACGAACGGGCGCGGGGCGAGAAAAGCCCCGACGAAATCGAGCGGGAGATCGAACAGACCCGCGACCGGATGAGCCAGGACATCGATGAGCTGGGCGGCCGTCTGAGCCCGGAAAACCTCAAGGAAGAAGCCAAAACCGCCATCCGGCAGGCGGCGCATGGTGCCGTCTCCAACGTCGGCGACCAGGCCCGCCGGACCGGCTCCCGCCTGGTGGAGGTCATTCGGGAAAACCCGCTTCCAGTGATCGCGGTGGGTGCTGGTGTGACCTGGCTTCTGAAGCAGCGCTCTCATACCGAGATATCCGGCAACCGAATGGCGCGCTACGCCTACACCGGTCCGGATCGGCGGCAGGGTGGGAGCTGGCAGCATGGATCAGGGATCAAGAGCCGGGTTGGCGAAACGGTCGGGGGAATGAAAGAGACCGTGAGCGAGGCAGCGAGCGGCATCGCCGGCCGCGCAGGTGAGCTTGCCAGTGGGACCCAGGAACGGCTGGGAGAGCTGGGTGGGCAGGCCCGGTCGCAGACCCGACGGGTGAAGACCAACCTGGAGCATGCCTCGGAGGAGAGTCCGTTGCTCGTCGCCCTGGGGGCGGCCGTGGTCGGGCTGGCGCTCGGGCTACTTCTGCCCGGCACGGAACGGGAGAACGAGGCCATGGGTCCGGCGCGGGATCAGTTGATGGACCGGGCCGAAAAAACTGCCGAACGGGTCAAGGAAGCGGCGACGGAGGCAGGACGGGAGGTGAAGGAGACGGTGCGGGCCGAGGTTGAGGACCGGGGGCCGGAAGTCAAAGAAGTAGTGAAACAGGCTGGACAGCAGGTGAAGCAGCAGGTGAAGCAATCGGCCCGGCGGGTAAAGGACGAGGCAAAGGAAGCGGCCAGACGCCCGGGTTGATCCCGGGCCTCTGGCCTTGAACCCCCATCCGGCTGCGGCTAGTGCTGCTTCTGCTGGCCGCCCTGTTCCGGCGCATCGCCTTCGTCCTCGTCCTTCAGCGAAGCTACGGCGGCTTTGAGATCGCAGGCCAGATCGCGCTCCCGCCGTAGCGCACCGATCAGCGCTTCGGCCTGCTTCATCTGGAACCCGAGCGCGCCGGCCGATTCCATGGCGTGGTCCACCACCGCCTTCTGGGCGGTGAGCGACTCGACGGTAGCACGGATGCCCAGCGCGAGCGCCTCGGCCCGGGCGAGCCGTTGCTCGGCCCGTTCCAGCTGGCGCTTGCGCGACTCGAACCCCTTGAGAGTCTCCTCGGTCGTCTTGAACTGATTCTGGGTCGCCTCGAGCATGGTCTTGGTTTCCTCTATCTCGCGCCGCGCCGATCCGATGTTCTGGACATCCTCGACGATGCGCTCCGCCAGATCGAAGACGTGCTTGACCTGCGCCTCGATCGCTTCCACGCCTGCCTGCCGGGCCAGAGTCTGCTCCAGGGCCTTGGCGGCTTCGGTCTGAGCCGACTCCCACTTGCCGAGCAGCTCCTCGAAGTGGGTGAGCTGTCGGTCTACCGACTTGAGCGCCCCGGCGCGTGACTCGAGGTCGCCGGACACCCGCTGAAGGTTTTCGGCCTGCTGCTCCGCCTGCCCCAGAGTGGTGGCGACGGTCCGGGTAACCTCCTCCATCCGGTGCGCCGCCTCGGCGGCCTCCTTGCGGAGGGCCGAAGCCCGTGTCAGGTGCTCGGTCGCCTTGTCGAGCGCACCCTGGCGCTGCTCCAGTTCCTGTCCCAGGAGCCGGATGCGCTCTTCCACCTGATCGATCTGCTGGGTGCGGCTCTCCATGGCGCGCACCGAGTCATCCACCAGACCCATGCGCCGCTCGGCCTCTTCGACCGAGGAGGTTACCACCGAGATCGCATCGGACAACCGCTGGGCGCCTTCGGCCTGGCGAGCCAGCAAGGCGAACCGGTTTTCGGCCGCCTCCATCCGGGTCTTGAGGCTTTCGGTGCGGTCCTTAAGCTCCCCGCTCACCGAACCGACCTCGGCCAGATTCCGCTGAACCTCAGTCACCATCTCGCGACGGGACTCGATGTGCTCCATCGAGCTCCTGACGTGCTCCACCTCGGAGCGGATCCGCTCCACCACCGGCTCCAGACCACTCAGCTCCTTGACCTGGGTCTGGACCTTCCGGGTCCAGACATCGGCGTTCGCCAGCCAGGCCTGGGTCTCACCGTGGCTCTCACGCAGCCGGCTCATCTCCTCCGCAGCCGTACGCATCTGCTCCAGGCCGTCGGCCAGCAGCTCGCGGGTTCCCTTGAGCGATGCCATCTGGTCCACCGCCTGCTCGACCCCCGGCCTGATCTCGTCGATCCGTCTCATCCGCTGAGCCAGCTCGCCCGCTATGCTGTCGAGCCGCTGGACGTCGTGCCGCAGGGAGCCGGCCCGCGCAGCCTCCTCGGTCAACGCCGCCACCTCGGCCGACACCTCGGCCACCTGCTCGCTCACGCTCCGCAGCTGAGCCTGCACCGCGGCAGTGCCCTGGGTTGCGGCATCGAGCACGGCGAGACGGCCTTCGCAGTCCTTGACCGCATTGCGGAGGTCGCCGATCCGCTCGCTCACGGCGTGCAGCCCCCGATGCTCCAGCTCGAAACCTTCGCTGCTCTTCCGCATCTGCTCCCGCAGATCGGTGAGCGCCTGGCGGGCGGACTGCTGGGCATCCTCGATCTTCTGGGAGGTGGCCTGAAGCTCCTCGGTCCTGGACAAGACCTTTTCCTGAATGGTCTTGACCTCGCTGAGCTTGGCCTCGATGGGTCCGAACCGGCGAATCTGCTCTTCCTGCCGGCGAAGCCAGGCATCCAGCTCGCGATCCATGCGGGTGAGCTGGGCGATCTGGGTCGCGGCCCGGTCCACCGCCTCGCGCTCCTGCTCCAGCATGGTGGTCTTCTGGGCGACCTGGTCGGCCAGCGCCTTGAGCACGGCGAGCTGATGCTGCACATCAGGAATGGCCGTGGATGCGTGGTTGATCGGCTCGAGAGAGCGCTCGACCGACTGCACCCGGCGCACGACATCTTCCAGGCCACCCCGGGCCGCCTGGAAGTCCTGATCGAAGTTTTCCAGCCGTGAGGTGGTGTGGCGGTGGGCGGTGAGGGCGTCATCGTGCTGAGTCCGCATCCGGGCCACGTTCTCGGTCAGCTCGTTGAGCTGGGTGCGGAGACCGTCGGCATCGGTCTTGAGCGCCGACAGGGGGCCCTGCATACTGAGGAAGGACTCCACCTGCTCCCGCAGCAGCAGGGCGGTCTCAACCTTGTCGCTCAGCCCGCCCATTTGACTCTGGAGCCGTTCCACGTCCTCGGCCGCGTGAGAAAGCCTGGTCTCGGTCGCATTCTGGGTCTTGATCACCCGCTCCGCCTGCTCCTCGGCGATCGCCAACTGCGAGCCCAGCCGCTCGAGCCCTTCCACCTGGCGCTCGACTTCGCTGCAGCGTTCCCGAAGTGCCTCGAATTCGGACGATCGCTCCAGCATTGGGGCGAGCGACCTCAGGTTGTTCGCAGCGGCTTCCGCGCGGGCAACGAGAGCCTCGAGCGCGGCCGTGACGTTCCTGCCGTTCGAGTCGATGGCAACCACCGAATCGTCTTCCCGGCGGCGACCTTTCAGAAAACTGACCATTGGCTACTCCGAGGGAATGCGCGCGGGATCTGCCGGGTTTGGCGAACCAGGGCTCTGACGATCTCGGATCGCACGCGTGGTGAAGATTTTGGCACGAAGGCGGACCGAGGTGGTAACTGCAACGCGTGTGCCCCGACCGGCACCGATGGCAGAATCCGGCTGGGCCGCACCGGCGCCGAGCGCAAATCGCTACTGGTGCGGGAGATTGCCGGGCAACCAAAGGCGCACCGCTCAGCGCCGGTCTGGTATAGCGAGGTGAGGACTTGGCGAGGTGCGAGGGGTCCGGGCAGGACGCGGGCCGGGGTGTTTCCGCCCAGCCGGCTTAGAACCTGACCGAGACCCCGAAACGGGCAACCGAGCTCTGAATCGGCACGTTCAAGCGAGTGCCGTTCTGGTCGGTGTGGCGGTCGATTCGCTGAAACTCATAGTCGCCGGTGAGCCGAAATCGGCCGGAGCCGGGGCCGTAAGCGGCGCCGAGCCCCAGCTCGATGCCGAAAGGTGCAGAGCCACCGCCGCTGAAATCGGTCCCGGCCACGTAGGCCGTTCGAAGGGCCACGTCCGCTCCGGGGGCGAGAGGATATGCCGCGCGCACTCCGATAGTTGCAGCACTGTAAGACTGGGCGGCCCGCGATGGAGCGGTGGACCGCCTGAAATAGCCCGCTTCCAGGCCAACGAAGCTCATCGTCCGCACCCCTAACCGGATGCCGATCTGGTCTATGCTGAAGGGTTCGAGCGGGGCCGCGGTATCATCGGCGGGATCGAGATCCAGATGGGAGGCGTCCACCCTCAGCGCCAACCGGCCTCGTTCAATGGCTAGCGTGGCCGTTGGGCCCGCTCCGCGAAAGTGAAGGAAGGCGGCCTGCTCCTGATAGTCGGCCAGGGCATATCCGCCGCCGATGGTTACCTGCTGGCCGCCGAGAGGCGCGGCGGCGGCGGTAACGATACCGAGCGTGAGCAGCGCGCGCCTCACGGTTTCCTCCCGCTTCGGACCTGAGGCACGATGCCCAGCTTCACCTGACGCTGCCGCGCGGCGTTCTCTGCCGCGATCTCCGAGTTGCGCCGGGCGAGCTGCTCCCGCACCAGACTGTTATAGAGGATGTTGGCCCGGGCGGGCACCGGAGCCGGCTTTTTCACGGTCGCCAACAGGCCTACGAGCGCGGCTCCCGCCCCGACCGTGAGAATCTCGCGCCGCCCGCCGCCTCCGAGCTTCGAGCTCTCCAGCGCCAGGCTTCCCCCCAGCGCCAGTGAGGTAGCCATCAGCGCGAGCCCCACCGGCTTCCAGCTCCGGGCCGGCACCACCTTCTCCGGTAGCAGCTCGTAGCCTGGCAGCGCCACGAGGTGGGGTAGCGTGTCCACCGCTCCAGCCTCGATCCAGAGCGGCACCGATGCGGCATAACTATCCCGGCCGGCGCTCGCCTCGATGACGAGCCGGTAGGCGCCCCGTGAAGGTGCCTGGCCCTGGCTCAGAATGCCGTTCCATGCGAGCCGCACCTCGCCCTCGCCGAGCGAGGAGTCCACCGTCACCTGGCCGGCGGGACCAACGAGGCGGGTGCGCAGGCGGGCCGTGCGGGTCACGGTGAAACGAATCGGCAGCGTTCCCACCCCCGCAACGAACTCCGTGGTGTCGACCTGCAGGTCGCGTAGCACCAGCACCTGGGCCAGGGCAAGGGCGAAGGCGCTGGTGATTTTAGGGGAGACCCGCCCGGCGTCGAGCCCGCGGTCGGGGTTGAGGAGCAGCACCTGCTTGAACGCCTCGGTGGCCTGCCGAGTGCTGTCGAGAGATGCGTAGGCAAAGCCGAGCAGCTCGTAGGCCCGCGCCTGGTCCTCCGGTCCCAGCCGCTCGCGCGAAGCCTGCCGAGCCAGGCTGATGGCCTGAGCGTAAGAGAGATCGCTGTAGGCCCGGGTGGCCCTCCGCAGGGTTGGATTGCTTTGCGCTGACAGCCGGGAGAAGGAGGCGCTGAGCGGCATAGTCAGAGCGGCGGCAAGCACGACCATCAGGATCCGGCTCATTCCGGACCCGCCGGCTCGAGACTGTAGCGGCGCCTGATGGGATTGGGGCCGGTGACCACGATGGTCTCGGTCTTGGTCCGAAATCCTTCCTGCTCGATCCGAAGCCGGTAGGTGCCCCGCTCGAGCCGGTGGTCCGCCACCGGGGTGGGGCCGATCTCGAACCCATCGATGTAGAGCGTTCCCCACGGCTCCGACGCTACCGTCAGCAGGGCGTACTGCCGGGTGACGAGCTTCAGCCTCGGCGGCCCCGGGGTGGTGGACTCCGTCGCCGCCGGCCGCTCCACCGG
>JBOHSD010000005.1:0-226968 GCA_050733075.1 Gemmatimonadales bacterium | reverse complement strand
CTCTGGCATACACGGTGCTCGCCTCGAGCTGGCAAAAGGGCCGGGCCGGTGCGCTCGTCACCTACATCGCGACCTCACCCGAGCGGGAGGACGAGGCCCGCACCGCCATGCTCGAGGAGCTCGACCGATTTGCCCGCGAGCCGATCAGCGCCGCGGAGTTGGAACAAGCGGCCAGCTACCTGGCAGGGCAGGCGGAGGTGGGCCGGCAGAGCGGCGCGTCAGTCGCCGGCGAGATACTCGAGGCATGGCTCATCGGCAATGGGTTGAGCGATCTGGAGAATCCGGGAGCCGTGTTCCGCTCCGTCACCGCCACCGATGTGCTTGGGGTGGCCGAGCGCTATCTGCGTCTGTCCGAAAAAGCCGAAGGAGTGGTGCGGGGAACCGGTGTCACCTCCCCAGTCGGCGGCTGATCACCTCGAAACCCTTGCCCACTTCGGCCGGCGCTCGGGCAACGATATCGATCAGGCAGGTCCCCTCGGCGGGCGCACAGTGGAGCACGATGTGCCCCTCCAGGCAAAGCAGGGCCACCGCAATATCGCCCGCACCCTGCCGTACTACCGGCAGCCCCAAGCCCGGCATCCCCACCGCACCCGCAGCGGCGACCACCAGTGACGAGAGGACGTCGCCGTCGCGCAGTTTGGCCGGGTCTATCGACGCGAGCTCGAGGATGTGGTGATTGAAGGTGGCGCTCACAGGCCGTCCGCTGGCATCAGGCCCGGGCCGGAGAGGCTGCCACCGCCTCCCGGTAGCCTTCCGGTATGCCGACATCGAAAAACCGGGCCGGGCTGATGACCCCGGCGAGCGCTTCCCGCCGGGCCAGGCGCTGCAGCACCGGTACGTCGTCGAGCTCGGCTCCGGGGGGCAGTCCACGGCCTATTTCGGCGAACTCGTCCAGGACATCCCCTGGAAACGCCATCCGGCCGATCGGCGTGAGGGCCACCGCGTCGCCTGCCGTATCGAAGTGCCCGGTCCCCTTGTCCGCTACTTCCACGACCCGTAGCGTGCCATCCGGCGCCGGTCGTGCGGTAGCCCGGCCGGTGGCTCCCTTCAACCCGGCATCCTTGCACTCTATTTCGGCCAGCAAGACCGTGGCTAGACCGGTGGCTCGATAGGTCGCCAGAACCGCCGCGGCAGGGTTAGGGCCGTGAAAGAGATTGTCCGGGAGAACGGCGAGAAAAGGCGAGCCGGCCAGGTTGTCGCGTGCCCTGAGGAGAGCATCCCCCAGTCCGCGGGGGTGATCCTGGGGTACGAACTCCAGCTCGAGCGGGCCGGGGTAGTTGCGGGCAGCGGCTTCGAGCATGGGCTTGTGCGGGTTAGTGATGACGATGGCGCGGAGCAGGCCGGCCCCGGCGGCTTCGTCCAGGGTCCAGTAGAGCACCGGCTTGAGGCCGACGGGGAGCATCTCCTTGGGGAGCCAACGCGTGATCGGGTGCAGCCGGGTACCCAGTCCACCACATGGAATTACGGCTGTATCGAGCGTCATGGAGAGTCGCGGTCACTAGGCTGGGAGCGGGGCTGGGAGGGGGCAGGGTAGATGGCCGGACCAGAGTATCTTCTGGGCTCACGTTCTGGGGGGAGGGGAGCAGCGTGTCCGAAGCTAGTCCCGGTCCGAAGGGCGAGCAAGGCCGCGCACGTTGGACCGCCGCCGACCTGCTGAGCCTTCTCCGGGTCCCGCTCGCGGTGGCGTTCGTCCTGGTACCGGATTACGGATGGCGGCTAGCAATCGTGGGGGCCGCCGCCTTGACCGATCTGCTCGATGGGCCCCTCGCGCGCCGGCTGGGTAGCTCGGCCTTTGGGGCATTGCTCGACCCCATCGCAGACAAGGTGTTCATGGCGGCCGCAGTGGGAGTAGTGGCGTTCTCCGGCCGGCTGGAGTGGTACGAGATCGTGGGCGTCCTGCTGCGTGACATCGTCGCGACGGTTGCCTTTGCGGCCACATTCCTTTCTAATCAGCCGCGAGCGATTCCTGCACGGACGAGCGGCAAGGCCGTGACCGTCGGTCAGATCCTCACCCTTGTGGCATTCCTCATGGATTCTCCCTACCTGCGGCCGACCGCCTGGGCCACCACGGCCATCGCCGTGTTCGCCATCTGGGACTACCAGCGGGTGGCGCCCCGGGCTCAACGGCCGGTAGGTCACTGATGCAGGAAACCAGGCGAGTCACGCTGGCATGGCAGGATGGACTACGCTTTGTGGGAGGTGCCCCTGATGGTCCATTGGCAACGATCGACGGCGACAATGACGTCGCTCCGGGCCCGATGCTGACGCTTCTCCTCGCAGCGGCGGCGTGCAGCGGGTCTGACGTGGTGCTCATCCTCCAGAAGATGAGGGTTCAGCTGCGGGAGCTTCGGATCGACGTCACCGGAACCCGGCGCGAGACCGATCCTCGCCGCTACGTCGCAATCCATCTCGACTATCAAATGGCCGGGGAGGGAATGGATCAGGCTAAGGCCCGCCGGGCGATCGACCTCTCGCTCGAGAAGTACTGTTCCGTGATCCATTCGCTGGCCCCGGATATTGCCATCACCTATGCGTTTACCTTGGCCTGAGCTGCTCGTCATGGCCCTCTCCCTGGCTCCGACGGCACCGGCCGGTGCCCAGCACGGAACGGAGCTCGGGGTCCAGGCGGTCGCTACCGGGTCGGACCCGGCGCTCGCCGTAGCGGGCGGGTATGGAGCGGTTCGCACTTCGGCTCGGACCCGGCTATCAGCGGCGCTGAGCGCCGGACTCTCACAGGGCGATTTTGCCGCGCGGGGTGAGGTACTGGGCCACTTCCTGCTGAGTCCCTACCGGCGGCGGGGGGCCGGATTCTACCTGGCGGGAGGATTGGCAGTCGTCCGGGGGCCGGTGGACCGGGGGTACATGGTGCTCTCGTTGGGGCTGGAGGGGCAACCGGCGGGACGCTCCGGCTGGGCCGTGGAAGTTGGAGTTGGAGGAGGGGCGCGGCTTGCGGTGGCGTATCGGTGGCGCTGGATCCGGCATCCAGGGATCCCCTAATGCAAGACGCCCCGGAAAAATCTCCGGGGCGTTTCAAGTCGGCTTCCTCGGCCGCTTCAGGCCGCTCCGGACTCCACCGTATCGACCCTGCGAACCGGCTGGCAGTAACGCTCGCCCAGGGTGCGCAGCTGCGACAGCTCTGCTTCGCTCAGGTTCTCATACCGGTCGGCGATGTAGCCGAGGGTGTCGTCAAACCAGTCCCTCTGGTGCTCCGGCAGGGCCTCGATGACACCGCAGCGGAGGATATGACTGAACATCTCATCTCGAGCCTGGGCGAAAGATGCCGCCTCAGGGGCACTGCGGGTCCTGTCCTTGCTCATGCACCATCCTTGTTCAACAGATTACGCTTTATAGCTTTGACTGCGTTAAACATAGTTGATTGCACCATTTGGTGCAATCTCGGGGGGCGTCATCGTGTGGTCTAGGGTCTACAGTCAGAGGCTACAGTGTAGAGTCTAAAGCCGAGAGTCTAGAGTCTAGAGTCTGCGTCTCGACTCTCGACTCCTCGACTCTCGACCTTCGACTCTCGACTCTCCGCGACGACCGGACTCCGGGGGTCCTGACCCATTATCTTTACCGACCGGATTTACTGAACTTGACCGAGGGGCCACGACGCGCCCTCGAGGTAGCCATGCCAGACCACGACGAGGTGTACGGGAAGGAGCGAGCCGAAAGGCTCGCTGCTCTTTTGCGGTCGCTGGCATCCCGGATCCAGGAACTGGATCGGGCCGGCCAGCTACTTCGCAGCGGGCCCGAGTTGATGCGCCTGATGGGCGACGCCCGTAGCGAGCTGTTCCATTACGAGGTACGCGTCACCTACGATACCCCGGAGGTGGCAGAAAACCGGCGTATCGTCGATGAGGCGCAGCGGCCGGACTCCTTCTTACCTGACGACCCGGAGGACGATGAGCCATGGCGGCGACACAGGCCGGAATGAAGCGCTTCTACATCCTGTTCGCAGTGGTGGCCGTGGTGGGGCTCGGGGTGCTGGTTTATCTGGTCACCCGGCCGGCCACGGTGAGCATCCCCGCCAATGTCACGGTGCAGGTCTCCGATACGTCCGGTTTCCGGGGGTACACCAAGGGGTCGCCCACGGCCCCCGTCGAGATCACCGAGTTCGCTGATTACCAGTGTCCCTTCTGTCAGACCTTCGCCACCCTCCAGATGCCCACTATCGAGGAGCGCCTGATCGACACCGGCCGGCTGCGGTGGCGCTATCGCGACTTCCCTCTCCAGCAGCACTCGTTTGCCAGGCTGGCGGCACACTCGGCGGCCTGCGCCGACGAGCAGGGGAAGTACTGGGAGCAGCACCGGCGGATCTACGAAGGGCAGTCGGATTGGGCCGGCGCGAGGGACGCCGGGCCGCTGTTCAGGGACTACGCCAGAGCGGCGGGTCTGGATCTCGGCCGCTACGATGCCTGCATGAAGGCGGGTAAATATGCCGGCCGGATTCAGGCGAGCTACAATGAGGGCATCCAGCTCGGCGTGAGCTCGACACCGACCTTGCTGGTGGGCGACAGGCTCTATCGGGGCCGGGTAGATTCCGACGCCATAACGAAACTGGTGGATTCACTGGCACGCCACTCCGCGAAATGATCTACCGAATGGGCGCGGCTCTCCTGAGTCTGGCCGGGCTTTTCATCTCCGCGTACCTCTATCTCTACAAAATCGGACGGGTTGGCAGTCTGGCCTGCGGGGCCGGCGAATGCGAGACCGTGCAGATGAGCCCCTGGAGCCGGTTTGCCGGACTGGAAGTGGCGCTCATCGGAGTGGTGGGGTACGCGACCCTCCTGGCATTGAGTCTCGCCGCTCTGCAGCCGGTTCTGGCTGGCCGGCGTTGGCCGGCTACTCTGCTGGCGGCGCTGGCCGGCGTTGGAGTGCTCTTCACGGTCTATCTGACTTATCTAGAGCTGTTCGTTATCCACGCCGTCTGCCGCTGGTGCGTGGCGTCGGGCGTGATCATCCTCGCGATACTCATCACCGGGCTTCTCGATCGCCGTCGCTTAGTTCGAAGCAGGAACCCGGAGTGAGCACCGATGCCCAGGCACCTCACGGCCGCAGGCTGGCGATCCTCGCGCTGGGTGCGCTCGGCATCGTCTATGGCGATATCGGGACCAGTCCGCTGTATGCCCTCAAGGAATGCTTCATCGGGCCGCACGGGGTTCCGGTCACGAAGGAAAACGTGCTGGGCGTGCTGTCCCTGGTCTTCTGGTCGCTGAATTTCGTCATCACCTTCAAGTATCTGAGCGTGGTCATGCGAGCCGACAACCGGGGAGAGGGGGGGATCCTGGCCCTGCTCGCCCTGGTCCGTCCTCCCGGCGAGAGTCGGACCTCGGTCGGACACGGTTGGCTTCTTGCGGTGGGGCTCTTTGGCGCCGCGTTGCTCTACGGGGATGGCATCATCACCCCCGCCATCTCGGTGCTCGGCGCCATCGAGGGCCTCAGCGTCGCGACCCCCGCGTTCGACAAATGGGTGGTGCCGATCACGGTGGTGATCATTTCGGGCTTGTTCGCCGTCCAGCGCCGGGGCACTGCCGGAGTCGGCGCCATCTTCGGCCCGGTCACCGCCGTTTGGTTTACCTGTATTGCCGTGCTCGGAGTGTCCGGAATCGTCCAGCATCCCTCGGTCATGGCGGCTCTGAACCCGGCACATGCCGCCACCTTCTTGTGGCGGGAGGGTAGCGTGGGGCTGATGGTCCTCGCGGCCGTGGTGCTCGTGATCACGGGGGGCGAGGCCCTGTACGCCGATATGGGCCACTTCGGCAAGCGTCCGATACGTCTGGCCTGGTACGCGGTGGTCCTGCCCGCGCTGGTGCTCAACTACTTCGGCCAGGGCGCCCTGTTGCTCGAGTCGCCTGGCGCCGCGGTCAATCCCTTCTACTCACTGGTACCGGCCTGGGGGCTGTACCCCATGGTGGGGATTGCTACGGCTGCTGCGATCGTAGCCTCCCAGGCGCTGATATCCGGGGCATTTTCGCTCACCCGCCAGGCGGTGCAGCTGGGCTACTGCCCCCGGGTCAACATCGTCCACACGTCTAGCCGTACCATAGGACAGATTTACGTGCCGCAGGTGAATACGATGCTGTGGATCGCGTGCATCGGCCTGGTGCTCGCCTTCCGGTCGACGAGCAATCTCGCCGCCACCTATGGTGTGGCGGTTACCGGGACCATGACGGCCACCACGGTGCTGCTCCTAGTCGTTGCCCGGACCCACTGGAGGTGGCGGGTCGGCCAGGTGGCGCTGCTGGGCGGTCTCTTCCTCGTGGTGGACCTCGCCTTTTTCGGCAGCAACCTCTTCAAAATCCCCGATGGCGGCTGGTTTCCCCTGCTGGTAGCCGCCGTCGTCTTCCTGCTCATGTCCACCTGGAAGAAAGGGCGGTTGCGTCTGGCCGAGATAGTGCAGGAGAACACGCTGCCGATCGACCTGTTCCTGAGCGACATCGCCAAGCGCAAGCCTGTACGCGTACCCGGCATCGCGGTCTTTCTCACCTCAGTGCGCGGCGGCGCACCCCCGGTCCTCCTCCATCATCTCAAGCACAATAAGGTGCTGCACGAAAAGGTGATCCTGCTGTCAGTCATGGGGGAGGAGATTCCCCAGGTCGACCAGGACGAGCGGGTGCAATACCGTGAGCTGGGTGAGGGATTCTGCGAGGTGGTGGCGTACTACGGCTTCATGGAGACGCCCGACGTGCCGTCGGTGCTGCAGTCTCTGGTCCTGGAAGACGGCGCTGGCAGCAAGCTGCGGATCGAGCTGATGACCACGTCGTTCTATCTCGGTCGGGAAACCCTCATCCCCCTCGGGGGCCGGCGGGCCAAGCGAACCTCCGTTCCGCGCGCGCCGGCGTCACTGCCTAGAGGCACGATGGCTCAATGGCGGAAGAAGCTCTTCATCTTCATGACCAGGAACGCCCAGTCGGCCACGGCGTTTTTCGGCTTGCCCCCCAACCGCGTGGTAGAGCTGGGGGCGCAGATACAATTTTAGTCGGGAGCCGGGAGCTGGGAGAAAACTCCCAGCTTCCGACTCCCAGCGCCTAGCTCTCCTTGTCCTCATACATATCCTTCAACCGACTCACCACTGCCGGATCCGCCAGGGTGGTGGTGTCGCCCAGGGCACGTCCCTCCGCGATGTCCTTGAGCAGCCGGCGCATGATCTTCCCGCTCCTGGTCTTGGGGAGGTCGGCCGAGAAGAGGATGTCGTCCGGCCGGGCAATTGCACCGATCTTCTTCACGACGTGATCCTTGAGATCGTCCTTGAGGCCGGGTGAGGCGTGGTTTCCCTCCTTGAGCGTGACGAACGCTGCCAGCGCCTGTCCTTTGAGCTCGTGAGTCCGCCCGACCACTGCTGCCTCCGCCACCGCTGGGTGATCCACCAGGGCGCTCTCCACCTCCATGGTCCCGATCCGGTGCCCCGCTACGTTCAGCACATCGTCCACCCGCCCCAGAATCCACCAATAGCCGTCTTCATCGAGCTTGGCCCCATCGCCCGCGAAGTAACGGCCCGGGAACCGGCTCCAGTAGGTCTGCTGATAGCGTTCGTCGTCGCCATAGATGGTGCGGAGCATGCCCGGCCAGGGCTCGGTCAGGACAAGAAAGCCGCCTCCCTTGGGCAGCGACTTGCCGGAGGCGTCAACCAGCTCGGCGGTGATGCCGGGGAACGGCACCGTGCAGGAGCCGGGCTTGGTAGTCGTGACACCGGGGAGCGGGGTGATCATGATCCCTCCGGTCTCGGTCTGCCACCAGGTATCCACGATGGGGCAACGGCCTCCACCGATATGCTCCCGGTACCACATCCAGGCCTCGGGGTTGATCGGCTCCCCCACGGTACCCAGGAGCCGCAGGGTGGAGAGGTCGTGCCGGGCGGGGTGCTCGGTGCCCCACTTCATGAAGGCCCGTATCGCGGTAGGCGCGGTATAGAGCACAGTCACTCCATAGGTCTCGATTATGCTCCAGAACCGGTCGCGCGCCGGCCAATCGGGCGCGCCCTCGTACATGACGACCGTGGCTCCGTTGGAAAGCGGACCATACACCACGTAGGAGTGGCCGGTGACCCAGCCTACGTCCGCCGTGCACCAGAAGACGTCCTCGTCGCGCAGGTCGAACACGTATTTAGTGGTAGCGGCTACCTGGGTTAGATAGCCTCCGGTGGTGTGTACGATGCCCTTGGGCTTGCCCGTAGTGCCGGAGGTATAAAGGATGAAGAGCATATCTTCGGCATCCATCGCCTCCGGGTCGCACGCTGGTGAAGTTCGCTCGAGCAGCCGGTGCCACCAGTGATCCCGACCTTCCTGCATGGAGGCATGGGCCTCGTCGCCTACCCGCCGCACCACCACGCAGTGCTTGATCGAGGGGCAATCCGCTATGGCGTCGTCGGTGAAGCGCTTGAGTGGCAGGATCTGACCCCGCCGGTAGGCCCCGTCGGAGGTTATGACTGCCACTGCCTGGGCATCGTTGATCCGGTCCCGGAGGGACTCCGAGGAGAAGCCGCCGAACACCACCGAGTGGACCGCGCCGATCCGGGCACAGGCCAGCATCGCGATGGCCGCTTCGGGAATCATCGGCAGATAGATGGCCACCCGATCGCCCCGCCCGATGCCGAGCCCTCGGAGCGCGTTGGCGCAGCGTCCGACCTCGCGCGCCAGGTCCCAGTAGGTCAACACCCGCCGGTCTCCCGGCTCCCCTTCCCAGACGATAGCCGCCTTGTTGCGCCGCGGGCCGCCGAGGTGGCGGTCCAGGCAGTTGGCGGAAGCGTTGAGCTTCCCGTTCACGAACCAGCGGGCCTTGGGGACTCGCCAGTCGAGAACCTCGGTCCAGGGAGAGATCCAGTCGAGAGTGCGGGCCTGCTCTTCCCAGAACCGCTTCCAGTCCCGGCCCTCCTGATAGAGGGCATCGGTGGCCGCGGCGCGGGCGCTGAAGTCCGGCGGCGGAGGGAAGCGCCGTTGCTCGGACAGGAGGGTATCGATCTGTTGATTCATGGCCTGGATGGTGAGAGTCAGGAACAACCTAAGACAGGAAAGTAGAGCCAGTAAGACCGCAATTGATCGCACCCGCTACTTTTGCAGTAGTCATCGCGGAGTGCGGCGTAGCTGGGGACTGCAATTGTTGGTAAAGGGTCTCGCAACAGATTGAGAACTACCGTGTTGTCCTCGGTGGCACCAGTCTCGCCTTTTTCATCGGCGAGGCCGCGAGGACGTTTGTACTCGAACGTCAATCCGCCCGATAAGAGCACACCCGGAGTGATTCGGGGCCGCAAAACTAGAGGTCTCGCCAGGTCGATCGTACCCGGTTGAGATAGCTCGGTGCCGAAGGAGGATAGATGAGGTCCCCGCACGATGCAGAACGTGGCATGTCAGGGCCGGAGACGCTCGGGCTGGAAAGCCGGGTCGAGATCCGTAAGACAGCCATCAAGCTGCTCGAAGAGATGCCTGAGGGTGTGGGCCGCCTCGTGATCGATCTCGCCCGCACGCGCCACGTCGATTCCGCCGGTCTCGGCGCACTCATGCTCATTCAGAGGCGTGCGGCCGAGCGCCGCCAGACGGTGGTGCTTCGCAACCC
Organism: Gemmatimonadales bacterium; assembly: GCA_050733075.1. Lineage (GTDB taxonomy): Bacteria > Gemmatimonadota > Gemmatimonadetes > Gemmatimonadales > GWC2-71-9 > CAVVWJ01. Next base: position 217,419 of record JBOHSD010000005.1, on the reverse strand, counting down.
AAGCGACGAGATTCGCTTCCTGCTCGTGCTCACCAAGCTGGACGACCTCTTTCAGCTGGAATCGGCCGTTGCGTGACGGTAAGGCGGAGTCGGTCTTACCCTCGTTCCGCAGCCCCACGTGACGCCCTCTTTCATGACCGTTCCTCTGTAACGGCCGTTCCATCATACCAGCTTACCACCTTACCAGGTTACCGCCGTACAGCCGTACCGCCGTACCGCCGTACCGCCATTCCCGGCCCTACGGGCCAGATTCGGGTGGACGGCTATGCCCGAATTGGTTAGAGTACCCCCCAAGCGAAACTGACATGGCCCCTGGTGCCGTGAGCATAGACCTGCTGGGTATAAGGGAATGACTAAAGGAAAGCGGCGGCGTCGGGTCCTGATCGTCGAGGACGAGCCGGCGCTACGACTGAGCTACGAGCGGGCCTTCAATCCACGATACGACCTGGCATTCGCCTCGAACGGGGCCGAGGCGATGGAGCAGTTGGAGCAGCACAAGCCGGATGTAGCCGTACTGGACATGCGGCTGCCCGATACCGATGGTGTCGATCTGTTGCGACGCATCCGGCTGAGCCAGCCCGAGCTGCCGGTAATCATCACCACCGCCTACATGAGCATCGAGCCTCAGCTCAAGGTGCTCGATCTTCCCCACTCCGGCTACATCGTCAAACCATTCCGCCTCGACGAGCTCGGCGCGCGGATCGATGCCGTCTCATGACGGAACTCTCCTGCTCGAAGCCCGCGGACTCCAGCGCTCCTTCGGCCGGGTCCGCATTCTCCGTGGTATAGACCTTTGTCTCAGGGCCGGTGAGGCTCTGGTTGTCGTCGGCCCCAACGGGGCGGGCAAGACCACGCTTCTGAGACTGCTCGCCGGACTCATGCTGCCTACGGGTGGCGAGGTCCGGGTAATCGGAGAGCCACCGGGACGGGGCAGGCCCCGGGGCAGTCGTGCCATCGGGCTGCTCTCCCACCAGAGCTTCCTGTACGACGACCTGACGCTCCTCGAAAACCTTACCTTTGCCGCCCGGCTCTACGGCCTCGAAAGGCCGGGCGAGCTGGCGGCGGCGGCCCTCGAACAGTCGGGACTGGGCGACCGTGCCGCTGAGCTGCCCAGACGGCTCAGCCGGGGATTGATCCAGCGGGTCGCAATCGCGCGGGCACTGCTGCACAGCCCCAGGGTGCTGCTCCTCGACGAGCCTTTTACCGGGCTGGATGCCAGCTCGGCGGAGCGACTTCGGTCCGACCTCGAGGCGAGACTCGCGCAGGGTCTCGGAATGGTGCTGGTTACCCATCACCTGGCGGAGGCCTGGAACCTGGCCTCGCAGGTGGCGGTGCTGGTGGAAGGGCGCTGGGCCGCCTTCGAGCCGCCAACGGGCACCGTAGATGGGTTCCTGCAGCGGTATCTCGGCTTGATCGGTGCTTGATTCGTTGCGCCTGGCTTTGGCGATAGCGGCCAAGGACATCCGCGTAGAGCTCCGGAGCCGGACCGCACTGCAGTCGGCGGTGGTGTTTGCGGCGCTGGTTCTGGTAGTCTTCAACTTCGCTCGAGATCCGACCGCCCTCGCGGCCACAGACCTGGCGCCCAGCGCGCTGTGGGTGACGTTTGCGCTGGCGGCGATTGTGGCGCTGAATCGCGCTTTCAATATCGAGCGGGAAAACGCGGCTTTGGACGGTCTGCTGCTGGCTCCGGTGCCGCGTGAGGCGTTGTTCCTGGGGAAGCTGCTGGCCAACCTCGCGTTCGTAGGAACCGTGGAGCTGGTGACCCTGCCGCTCTTCACTCTTTTCTTCAACCTGAGTCCAGGTGCTGCGTTGCCGGGCCTCATCGGGGTCACGGCCCTGGCCACGGTGGGCTTTGTGGCCGTAGGGACGATCTTCAGCGCCATGGCGGTGCGCACCCGGTTTGCCGAGCTGATGCTTCCGGTGCTGCTGCTGCCCTTCATGGTTCCGCCGCTGATCGCGGCGGTACAGGTGACTGCGCGGCTCCTGGCGGGCCGTCCGTTGAGCGAAATGTGGGGCTGGCTTAGGTTACTCGCCCTCTATGACATCGTATTCGTGACGCTGTGCATGCTGGCCTTTTCGGCCGTGGTAGACGAGTGAGCCCGGACCGGACCGATGCTGCCAGGATCGTGCGCCGTGGCCTCTGGCTGAGCGCGGTAGGCCTGCTCGCGCTGGCGGGGGTGTACCTGCTGGCTCTCGAGTTCACGCCGGTCGAGGCCCGCCAGGGATTGGCCCAGAAGATCTTCTACCTCCATGTGCCGGCCGCATGGTGCGCGCTGCTGGCCTTCTCGCTGGTCGGCATCGCCAGCGCCTTGTACCTGTGGCTCAAGGACCCCAGGCTGGACCGCTTCGCTGCCGCCTCTGCCGAGGTCGGCGTGGTGTTCAGCGCCGTCATGCTGACCACCGGGCCTATATGGGCCAAGCCGATCTGGGGAACCTGGTGGACCTGGGATGCGCGCCTCACCCTCACATTGTTCGTCTTCTTCCTTTTTGTGGGCTACCTGGCGCTTCGGGCCGCGGTGCACGACCCTGCCGAGCGGGCCCGGTTCAGTGCGGTGGTCGGTATCCTCGGGATGTTGCTGGTGCCGTTCGTCCATCTGAGCGTGTACCTGTTCCGCACTCTTCATCCCCAGCCTATCGTCCTGAAGCCGAGCGCGCCCTCTCTCCCTCCCGAGATGCTGAGTACCCTCCTGGTCTCGACTCTGGTGTTCACCCTGCTCTATATCGGGTTAGTCACGGCCCGGTATGGGCTGACCCTCGCCGAAGAAGCTCGCGAGGAGGCGCGTGATGCCGCCTGAGCCCCCGCAGAACGCCGAATACCTGGTCGCGGCCTATGTGATTACGACCATCATCCTGGCGGCATACTGGGTGGCGCTTTGGAGGAGGGCTAGAAGAGTACTGAAGGGCAACCTAGTCCGTCCGCCTCCGCCGGGGTGGCGTCTTCGGCAGTAGCACGTGCTCCCACAGCAGAGCTGCCACCATCCCACCGGCCAGAGGACCTATCCAATAGACGGCGTGTCCCAGCCAGTGTCCGGCCACCAGCGCGGGCCCGAAGGCACGCGCCGGGTTCATGGCTGCTCCGGTGAGCGGCCCGCCCACCAGAATATCGAAGAGCAGCACCAGGCCGATTCCGAACCCGGCCACCCGCGGAGCATCGGGAGAGACCGCGGTGCCGAAGACCGCCGACACCAGAAAGAACGTGAGAACCGCCTCGACCCCGATCGCCTGGCCCAGCGAAACCGAGCTGGCGATTACCGGCACACCCAGGAGCGCTCCCCGCACCGCGGCTGGCGGCAGCAGCATCTTCACCAGCAATGCCGCTATACACGCGGCCGCAAGCTGAGTCACGATGTAGGCCCCGGCGGAAACCAGATCGACCCGCCGGGTGACGAGGAGGCCGAGGGTTACCGCCGGGTTCAGGTGGCCTCCGGATATGGTCATCGTAGCGCTGACCATCACCGAGAGCACCACGGCGTGGGCCAAGGCGATCCCCAGAAGTCCGATACCGCTGTTGGGAAAGCCACCGTTGACGACCACTACGGCCGCTCCCACGAAGACTAGACCGAATGTGCCGAGTGCCTCGGCGACTAACCTGCGGCCCAGAGGAGGCATGCGAGATCCCTTGGAGTGGAGGCGGGGCGAATCTAGGCGGTAGGGTGATGAGGCGGTAGGGCTTCCGGCCTAAACCTTTCGGAAGAGCAGCGCGGCATTGATGCCGCCGAACCCGAAGGAGTTGCTCAGGAGGTAGTCGGGTGCCAGTTCTCTTCCGGCTCCGGTTACGTGATCCAGATCGCAGGCCGGGTCGGCCAGGTGGAGGTTGACCGTGGGAGGCACCCACCTCCTGCGGCTCGCCAGGGCGCAGATGGCGGCCTCGATGGCGCCGCTCGCTCCCAGGGCGTGGCCGTAGTAACCCTTGGTGCCGCTGAATGCCAGCCGGTAGGCATGATCTCCAAATACCTGCTTGACCGAGACGGTCTCGGTCGAGTCGTTGAGCGGCGTGGACGAGCCGTGCGCGTTTATGTACCCGACCTCGTGGGCGCCCACCCGAGCTTCGGTGAGAGCGTTCCGCATGGCCCGGGCGGCCTGCCGCCCGTCAGGACGCGGGGCCGTCATGTGGTGGGCGTCGTTGGTCAGGCCGAACCCACATACCTCGGCGTAGACTGGTGCCCCCCGCGCGAGCGCACGCCCGCGCTCCTCCAGCACGAGCACCGCGGCACCCTCGGCCATGACGAAGCCATCGCGGCCCTGATCGAAAGGGCGGCTGGCGTGAGCCGGATCATCGTTGCGCGTAGACATGGCGCGGATTATTGCGAACGCGCCGAAACAGAGCGGCGCCAGCGGGGCCTCGGCGCCGCCTGCCACCATGACATCAGCATCGCCCCGGACGATGGCACGAAATGCCTCGCCGATAGCGATGGCGCCCGACGCGCAGCTCATGCCGTTGGTGGAGTTCGGTCCCGTGAAACCGAACTCGATCGCGATGTTGCAGCTCGCCGCACCGGCAAAGACCGTTAGCGCGAGCGCCGGATCCACTGCCCGGGGGCCTTCCTTCATGAAGTTGCGGTACTGGCCCTCGCCGTGGGCCACCCCACCCAGAGCAGTTCCCATCATGGCACCGACCCGATCGGGGTCTTCCCTCGCAGCATCGAGCTCCGCATCGGCGAGCGCCATGCGCGTCGCAGCGACGCTGAACTGGGAGAACCGATCCAGCCGGCGGACTCGCCGCTCCTCTATGTGGTCGCCCGGGTAAAAGTCGGCCACCTCACCGGCAATCCGGGACTTGAACATCGAAGGATCGAAGCGGGTGATGCAGCGAACCGCCGACTCATGGCGCTGCAGTCCCTGCCACAGGCCCCCGACCCCCAGACCGATAGGAGTGATGGCGCCAATGCCGGTGATGACGACTCTTCGCGACTCCATGAGGGTTCCTCTAAGAAAGCGGTCGGGCGGTCAGCCGGTCAGAAAGTCCGCTCGCCCGTCCCGCGCCCGTCCGCCTGCTCGACGTGCTTCGCAATGCCGGCCAGCGTCCGCGATGCAATGCCGTGGATGAACACCGGTCCGATCACCCAGTCGGCCGCAGCGGGTCCGACCAGCGGCCACCGAGGGCCGGACCAGTCGTGCACTACCGTCACTTCGGTGCCGCCATCGGTCGGGTGAAGTTGCCAGAGCACGTCCATACCGGCCGTGATGCCACGCACGTGGCGGTAGTGCACCGCGCCGGCCGGCCGGTCGATTCGCATCTCCGACACCCACCAGGTGGGATAGTTGAAAACCCCGAACGGCCTCCACGCCGCCATCTCGACCAGTCCGCCGTTGCCGCGAGGCTCGAGCATGCGCACCCAGCGGTAGTGGCTGAGCAGGGCCGGCCACTGTTCGACGTCGGTGGCCGCGCGGAACACACGCTCGAACGGGGCTGCCATGCGGATCCGATCCACGGTACGCATCAGATCGCCCGCGGCTGCCAGGTTGCAACCAGGCGAAAGCCAGGGCGACGAGCGACCTGGCCCTCGACTCCCGCACGGTGCATCAGCGTTTCCAGCTCGCGTCGGCTGAAGCCTCGCCGGAGCGAGGTGAGGCCGTCGGCGAGAGTGACCGGATCAAACGAGAGAAAGCGGGCCCCGAGCCAGAATGCCGAAGCGGCCAGGGGCCCTCGCCGCAAGTCGCAGATGATAACCGACCTCCGCGCCAGTCGGTCGCAGGCGCGGAGGAGGTGCACGACCGAGGATGAGGTGAGGTGATGTGCCAACTGGCTCACCAGCACGATATCGACGCTCTTCTCCCGGATGGGAGGCGTGCCGGCGCAGGCAAGCGCCATCGGAAGCCCGCTGGCTACCGCCATCCGGGCCGCCACCCGGTTGAGCTCGAGCCCCACAGGCACCAGGTAGATCCCGCGTCCGGCGGCCCAGCGCGCTGCAACCCGGGGCAGATCGCCGAGACCGGTGCCCAGGTCGAGGAGGGACAGCCTGCTTCCAGGGCCCACCCCGGCGAGGGTGCGCTCGAGCCCGAACCGCACCGCCGCGGCACCGCCGAACCAACGGTTGGCCCGCACGATGTTGCGCAGCGAGTCGGCTACGGCGGCGGGGTCGGCAGCCGGATCGTCGAGCAGCTCGGCCCCCAGAGAGGTGATGGACAGCTCTGCCATGATTAGCTCATCGCCTCGTAGCCGCCGCGGTAATACAGCAGCGGCCTGCCATCGGAGATCGTGCCGCCGATCACCCGTCCCACGACGATGGTATGATCGCCGCCAGGGTGCTCGGCATAGCGCTCGCATTCTATGTGGGAGAGAGCGCCGTCCAGCAGGACCAGGCCTCCGGGGCTGAGATGGTATCCGACTCCGCCGAAGCGGTCCTCGTGTTTGTCGGAGAATCGCCGCGCCAGCGGCTCCTGGTGGCCGGCGAGCACGTTCACCACGAACTTACGAGCTCGAAGAATGGCGGGGTGCATTTCGGCCTCCCGATCCACACAGACCGAAATGAGCGGCGGCTGCAGCGACACCGACGCCAGGCTGTTCGCCGTCATGCCGAGCGGCCGTCCTTGCGGTGTAGCCACCGTGATAATGGTGACTCCGGTAGCGAAACGTCCCAGCAGCTGGCGGAATTGAGAAGGATCGACCTGGGACGTAGTCACAGAACTGCCCGGGCCAGGAACATCGGGTTCAGCACCTCGCGCGCCGGCACGAAGCCGCCGGCAACACCGATGAGGGTGTGGGCCATCCCATTGCGCCGGCCGAGCCTGGCCACGCTGCGCTCGAAAAATCGGGGGAAATGCATCGCGTAGCCGATCATCCGCTCGACTGCCCACTTTCCGCCGAATACCCGGCGGCGCATTCGCCCGTAGCTCATGAGCCGATCGGCACTGACCGGGCCGGGCCGGCTCAAAGCCGAGATGGCGGTCTCCGCCACCAGCTCGGCCCCTCGAAGGGCGCTGTAGATCCCGTCGCCGGTACAGGGATCAAAAAAATCAGCCGCGTCGCCCACCAGTAGTCCACCGGCTGCGACAACGCGGCTGGACCAGGCGGCGAATGGTCCCGTGGCCAACACCGGCCCGTGTATCTGGGCCCCCTTCAGCCGGTCGCGGACACCAGGGAATTGGGTGAGCGCTTCCGAGAAAAATTGCTCTGCCCTACCCCGGGCCGGCGCCGCCCTGGCAGCAGGCAGGACCAGAGTGACGTTGGTGGATCCATGCCCTATGGCGTTCAGCCCCAGGTATCCGGTCCTGCCGAAATGGAGCTCTGCGGACGCTCCCATCCCCTCGACCCCGCCCACATGAGCCACGAACGCGACGCGGCGAGGCCGTCCGTGGGTTCGCCGACCGATCCGACGGGCCACCATGGACCGAAGCCCGTCGGCGCCGATGGTGAGCCGCGCCTGTACCGGGTGACGCTGACCTGCACGATCGCGGACCACCGCTCCCGCAATGGCGCCACCGCGATAGATCAGCTCCTCGATTGCAGTACGCTCCGCGACCATCGCGCCCGCAGCGCGGGCAGACGACACCAGCTCATGGTCGAGGATTCGGCGGGAGACCGAGAGTCCGGTGGAGCGGAACGGGAGATGGGCCGCGAGCGCAAACCGGCCGTGCAACGTTGCCCCCCACGGCCCGGTGACTTTCATGCCCTCGAGCGCAACCGCACCGGCTGCCTCGAGCGGTTCTACCACTCCCAACCGGCAGAGCACGCGGACCGCTTCCGGGCTCATGTACTCGGAACAGGCCTTATCCCGAGGAAAGGCGGCGCGGTCCACCGCAAGCGCCGAGTAGCCGGAGCGGGCCAGGAGTGCGGCCGTGGCGCTGCCGGCCGGTCCCGCACCGGCAATGAGGACGTCCACCTGCCGGGGCAGATCAACCATGACCGGAGCTCAAGCGGAGTAAAGCCAGGTTGCCGCTGCCAGCGCAGCGCATGCGGCAAGAGCAGTAGCGAGGAAGTTCACGCCGTCGTTGTTCAGCCAAGAAAGCCCGCCCTTCGCGCTGGTCGAGGCCCCGCAGCGATGGACTCGCCACTCGCTGGCCTCGTCACAGTTAGGGCAGTGAAAGCGACCTTGTAGAGCCGCACCCAGGGCCGAATCCGCTACCATTCCGAGGAAACCTATCAGGGTTCCGGCCAGCAGCAGGAGCGGTACGCCCGTGACTACCGCCCCGGTAGCCGCGACCGAGAACGCTCCCGCGGCCGCGCCCAGGTTTCCTGCCGGCGTCATGCCACCGCTGGTACCTGCCGGAACCGTACGGCCGGACCACACCAGCCGGGGTGGCAAGCGGCTGGTGGCACCGATCGAGGTGGCCCAGGTGTCCGCGGCGGCCGCGGCCAGAGCGCCGGTCACGGCCCAGATTCCTAGCGGCGATGCAGGTGGGCTGAGTACGGCGGCGAGTGCCGCCGCTCCGCCGTTGGCATAAACCTGCCACAGATCGCGGCGGTCGCTCTTGGGATCGAGACCGGTGGTTGGCCTGGGACCCACTCGGGAAACCAGGTTGCTGGAAATGAAGAAGGCGGCCAGTAGCGCGCCGCCTTGCCACCCGGTCCCGTGCAGTACGAGCAGTCCCACGGTCCACGCCGCGAGGGCACCCGAGGCTGTCAGGGTGCGAGACCACCATGCGACCAGCACGGCGGCTGAGGATGCCAGCGCCGCGACGCCCCAAGGCACCGGGGTCAGCCGCCCCTCGCCTCCGAGCGGAGCAGCGCCAGAACCCGCGCGCGGACCTCGCGGGGACAGACCTCCCGGCCGCCGCGGGTCTCCAACATGACCAGGAAGTTCGCCTCGAAGCGGGCGTGGCGGAAACACTCCCGGCAGCGCTCGAGGTGGCGCTGCACCTCGTGGGCAATGTCGGGGGTGATCTCCCGCTTCAGGTAATCCTGAAGATGGGCCTTGGCCTGCTCGCAATCGATACCGTTCACGGCGCTTGCTCCCGGGGATGGATGTAGCCCATCTCGACCGCATGCGCATAGAGGCCTGCCTGGAGCTGCCGGCGGGCGCGGAAGAGACGCGATTTGACCGTCCCGACCGGGATCTGGAGCGTTTCGGCGATCTCGGCGTAGCGCATACCTTCGATATCGCTCAGGACCAGCACCTCGCGAAATTCGGCGGGGAGAGAGTCCACCGCCTCGAGCACCTTCTGGTCTACGATCCGGGAGAAGAAAGTGCCCTCCGGATCGGTCTCCTGCATGGAGCGGTAAAGGGCATGAGGCTCGGCCACCTCGATATCCATCGCGATCGGCTCATGCTTCCGCCGCCGATAGTCGTTAATGAAGGTGTTCCGCAGGATGGTGAGCAGCCACCCCTTGGCGTTGGTGCCCGGACGATACTGCCGCCACGACCGATACGCCTTGAGCATGGTGTCCTGCACCAGGTCTTCGGCCAGCGTCGGATCGGTGGTGAGCCGCAGCGCCACCCGGTAGAGCGCGTCCAGATGGGGCAACGCCTCCTCATCGAAGGTACGTCCGGCGGCGGAGGGCTCGGCCATAGGGAGAATGTAGCCGTCTGCTGGCGACGGCTAAAGCGACCCCTGGCTCGCGAGAGCTGGCCGGGCTATGTTCTGCCCCGAATCCCGTGCCCAAACCCACCGTACCAGCCCTCATTCCGCTCAGCCTGTTCGAGGCCATCCGCAACCTGGACACTCCGGTCGAGGACGGCCTGGAGGAGCTTTCGGACGAGATCGCGACCCGAAAGCTGGGGCTGAGTCCCACCGTGGCGGCTCAGATCCAGCGCTACCGGCAAACCGCCGAGCGCCGAGGCACCGTGGATCAGGAGGAGATCATCTCGGTTCTCCGGCTGGTTGGCCGGCGGGCGGATGCCGCCCTGGTCTTCGCGGACGCGGGGCGCCGCGCAGCCCGTTACGCCGCCCGGGGCCGGGGGCGCTCGTTCCGCACTTTCGCCAGGGCGTCACCCGGGGGGTTAGGCCGCCGGATCGCGCTCCGGGCCGTGGCCCGGCTGGCGCGCTCCGTCTTCGGCGCCGAGATCCAGGCCGGCTCGAACGTGGTAGAGGTCACCATGAGTGCACCGCTTTCGATTCTTGCGCTGCCGGGTGGTGAGGCCTGTCTCTTCTACGGATCGGCCTACCTGGAGCTGCTGCGCGGACTCACCGGGTTCGAGGGCGCCCTGCAGCACGAGCGCTGCCACTCGCGGGGAGATGCCGCCTGCCTTTGGCGAACGGCACTGGCGGAGGTCTACGAATGATCGACCAGGCGGAGCTGCGGCAGGCGCTCTCCAGCGCCGGGGCGGACGGCTGGCTTCTCTTCGACTTCCACGGACTCAATCCGGTGGCGGGGCGGGTGCTCCAGCTTGCCGGCATGAATACCCGGCGCCTGTTCGTGCTCTTTCCCCGGCAGGGGGAGCCCACGGCCATAGTCCACAAGATCGAGCTTCAAGGGATGCAAGGGTTTCCCGGCCGGATCGTGCCCTACGCCCGCTGGAGCGAGCTCCAGGCGGCGCTGGCTCCGCTGGTTGCGGGCCGTACCCTGGCGATGGAAATCTCACCGGAGGACGCGGTTCCCTATCTGGACCGGGTACCCTTCGGCGTCGTGGAGCTGCTCCGGCGGCTAGGCGCGACGGTGGTTCCCTCCGGCCCACTGGTCTCACGGTTCGCGGCGCGGTGGAGCCCATCGGAGGCGGATGACCACCGGCAGGCGGCGGAGATCCTGGCCGCGGTGGCACGGGAGACCCTGACGCGGGTGGTCGGCGAGGCAGATGCGGGACTCACCGAAGTCGCGCTCCAGGCCCGGGTCGTCCGGGAGGTGGAGGAGCGCGGGCTGGTGTTCAACGACTTGCCGATAGTGGCGTTCGGTTCCAATTCGGCCCTACCGCATTACCAGCCGGGCAGCGCCACTCTCCGAAGCGGAGAGGTGGTTCTGCTGGACCTCTGGGCAGGCCGAAGCCGGGACACGGTATTTGCCGACCAGACCTGGATGGGCTTTGCCGGCAGCCGCCCGCCGGACCGGGTGAGGGAGGTCTGGCAGACCGTTCGGAGGGCGCGGGACACAGCCATCGACGCCATCCGTGAAGCGGTGGCCGAGGGCCGCCCCATCGCGGGATACGAGGCGGATCGGGCTGCCCGCGGCGTGGTGGAGGCGGCCGGGCTGGGCCACGCGTTTGTGCACCGCACCGGCCACTCCATCGATCGGGATCTCCACGGGTCGGGCCCTCACCTGGACGATTACGAGACTCACGACGACCGGCAGCTCGTGTCGGGCGTCGGTTTCTCAGTCGAGCCGGGGGTTTATCTGGCGGGAGAATTCGGGGTGCGAAGCGAGATCAACGTGTTCATGGCCGACCGCGGTCCGGAGGTGACGCCCCACGAGCCGCAGGTGGACCTGATAACGAGCTACTAGCTATCAGCTATTAGCTATTAGCCGCTAGCTCAGCGGAGGAGATCTTTGAGTCATGCCGGATGACTGCTCGCCCAGGACCATTAGCCAATAGCTAATGGCTAATGGCCAGTGGCTAATAGCTAATGGCTAATAGCTAATGGCTAATAGCTAATGGCTAATAGCTAATGGCTAATAGCTCCTAAGACCTCCCCCTTACCAAATGTCCCTTCCCGCGTTAACATCGCTACCTACATACCTGGTTACGACCTCGCGACGCTTCATGACGGCACCGGGGAGGGGGCGCTCGACCGACCGGATTTTCGCGCCGCTCATCCTGCGTTTCATTCCGGACAGCGGTGGTTTGCTCCGCCCTCGTTTCATTGGGCAACCTTGCCGGTTCCAGAGAGTTACATCGGCAGCCGGAGGGGGACATGAGCTCGTGACCTTTCCTTGACACTTGATTTTTGCCGCTTCATATTAGGCTCCCGACCGGGCCGCGGTCGATGCAGTGGCACGTAGGCTTACGCCGTTCCCATCTCACAATGCAGGCTGTCATTCCACGAAGTCACATCCCGATGTAGGCCTTCGGCCGAAAGGGGAGACGTGTAGCCTCCCGCTCCAAGCTGGCAGTAATCGCAGGTCCACGCCTTTGGAGGACGTATCCATGAAGCAAAGCTGTGTACGCGCCTTCGCACGCGCCGCGCGACGCTTCGCGCTCGCGGCAGTCGCTCTGGGCTTGGGAGCCGGGTCGCTCCTCGCCCAAGGCTCGACTGGTAAGATCGAAGGCCGGGTGCGTGACCAAGCGGGCGCACCCATCGCCAACGCCCAGGTGTTTCTGGTGGGTACCGCATTTAGTGCCCTCACCAACCCCCAGGGCTACTACTTCATCAACAACGTACCCGCCACCACCTACAGCGTCCGCGCCGCCTTCATCGGTTACAGGTCCACCCAGGTGGAAGGCGTGAGAGTCCTCGCGGGACAGACCATCACCGTCGATATCCAGCTGGAGCAGACGGCGGTCCAGATCGAGGAGATCACCGTCGTCACCCAGACCCAGCCGCTGGTTCCGCGCGACGAGGTAACCACCAAACAGCGGATCGATGGCGTGTTCACCAGCGGGCTGCCGGTCGACCGGCTGAATCAGGTGCTGGCGCTGCAGCCTGGCGTGGTGGCCAGCCCCAGCGGCAATGTTATTTCGATCCGGGGCGGCCGGACCGAAGAGGCGGTCACTTACATCGACGGGGTGCCGGTCTCGCCGGGTTACCGGGGCGACTCCCGGGTGGGCTCAGCGGGGACCCAGATCAGCGTAGGCACCAACGCTGTCGAAGAGGCCTCGGTGACCACCGGCTCGTCGTCGGCTGAATTCGGCAACGCGCAGTCGGGCGTCATCTCACTTCTGACCCGGACCGGGGGCAACACCTACGCCGGAACGGTCAACTACGAGACCGACGAGCCGTTCGGGGTGAACAACAGCCTGGGCTTCAATCGGGGCACCGCCAGCTTCAGCGGCCCTATTGCCAGGAACCTGACCTTCTTCGTCTCCGGTGCGTTGGAAGGGCAGAGCTCGATCGAGAGCGGGCTGGATAGTGAGAGGTTCCCGCTCTTCGTGCAGGCCGGCCTCGACACCACCGTGGCGGTGCCGAGCGCGTTGAACGATCCTACCGCCGACACCAGCATGGTAGACGTCTACAACTACGCCATTTACCGCGGGGAGTGCGACGACTTCGAGAGCAGCACCAATCCCGACATCGCCAGCAACTACGGTGTCGACTGCCGCGGCATCCGGGTGCCCTGGTCGGCTCGATCGACCTATCAGATCACCGGCAAGCTGAACTACTCGTTCGGCACCGGCTCCCGGGTCTCGCTCACGGCATTAACCAGCCAATTCCAGGGCCGCTCCTTCATCGAGAACGCCGACGTCGTGGGCCGCATCCTTACCTACGGCGACCTGTACAACCCGCAGGACCTGGATGGGTTCCGGAACACCAGCAACATGCTCACCCTGAACTGGACTCAGAACCTCACCCGCTCTACCGAGCGGGCGCTGGCGTTGGAGACCTATTTCTCGTACCAGCGGGATCGCAGCACCAGTGGGCCGCTGACCCGGGAAAGCGAGCTGGGCAGCCGGAATCCGTTTGGCGGGTTCATGATTGGGCCGCTCGATTTCCTCTTTGACTTCGACAACTTCCCGATCAACGACGAGCTGCTCCTGAACTATAGGACCAACGCCCCCGGGAGCCGGCGCTCGCCCTACAATCTGGAGCAGCGCGATCAGTACGCCCCCGTCGACCAGTATCGCAACAACGCGTACGGCGTGTACAACATCGACGACGTCGCCCGGGTCGTATTCAATGAGTCGGGAGGCCCCTCCGGGCGCCTCAGGCTGTACCGGGAGAGCCGCTACATCGGCAAGGCCAACCTCGACTGGCAGGTGGACCGCTACAACCGGGTGAAGCTGGGTGGCGAGTTCACCCAGTACAATATCGACAGTTACTCGCACACCCTCGCCAGCCAGGCTTTCTCCGACTTTTACCGGGAAAAGCCGATCCGCTACAACCTCTTCGCCGAAGACCGGCTCGACCTGGGCGACGTGGTGGTGGTGGGTGGCGTGCGCTATGACTTCTACGACACGCGGGCCCGGCGGTGGACGGGCTTCCCCCGGATCTCGACCCATCCACTGTACGATCCGGCCAATCCCGAGGCGTTCTTCACCAGCGATTCGCTGTTCCCCCGGGATCAGAGCCACGACTATATCAGCCCCCATATCCAGGTCTCGTTTCCGGTGACCGAGCGGACCAACTTCCGGCTCTCCTACGCCCACCAGGTGCAGGCGCCGGACTTCGGGGTGGTCCTGCAGGGGATCAATACCGATATCAACACCACCAATACCAACAACTTCTATGGCGGCGACCTGGACTTCGGGCGGACCATCACGTTCGAGTTCGGGGTGCGGCACGCCTTCAGCGACGACATGGTGCTGGACATCGCGGCGTATAACAAGGACAACCTGTCCAACGCGGCGGGACGGCTGGTCACCCGGTTCGACCCGCTGGAGGGGAACAACCAGGACATCCGGATCATCACCAACGCGGACTTCGGCAACACCCGCGGCATCGATCTCCGGCTGGACCGCCGCTTCGGCAACCTGTTCAACGGCACCCTGGCGTACACCTTCCAGCAGGCCAAGAACACGGGCTCGGATCCGGATACCTATCTCGACTTCGGATCGCGGGTCATCAACCAGGTCTCCGGGGGCAACCAGCCGCCTCCGCAGGCAATCCTGCCGACCGACTTCAGCCGGCCGCACAGCCTTGCGATAGCAGCCGCTCTCAACTTCCCCAACAATTGGGAAGAGGGCTCCATCGTGGGGTCGGTGCTGGAGAACGTCGGCCTGTTCGCCACCTTCCGCTACACCAGCGGCACGCCCTACACTCGCTGCGCGCCCGGGGTCGGAGACGACGATGTGGTCTCGGGCGACAACTGTGAGGACTTCTTCCCTGAACCGCTGAACAGCTCGCGTCTGCCCGCCTTCAAGAACCTCGACGTCCGGCTCACCAAGGGGTTCGCGCTCGGCAGGCTGGACCTCACCGGTTACCTGGAAGCGCGCAACCTGCTGAACTTCAGGAACGTGATCCAGGTCTTTACCACCACCAACGACGTGGTCAGCCCCATCGAGGCGAGAAATAACTTTGCCGCGGACAGCGCGGATTTCGCCAATGAGGCGGTGGCCAACGGCGACGCCCTGCTCGCTGACGGCTCCATCGACCTCAGCTTCGGCGGAGCAGCCGATCCACGGACCGGGTGCGGCGCGTGGGTAGACCAGGGCGGCACTCCTGCGGCCCCCAATTGCGTGGCTCTCATCCGGGCCGAGGAACGGTACGGCAACGGCGACCATCTCTTCGACCTGGAAGAGCAGCAGCGCGCCTCAGACGCTTTGTACAACGCGGTTCGCGGCATCCACAACTTCACCGGCTCTCCGCGTCGGATGCGGGTCGGGCTCGAAGTGAACTTCTAGGCAGCACTGTGCGGCGTCGGGAACGGGCTTCCGCCTGTTCCCGGCGGCGCGCTCTGGCTTTCTTCACTGAGAGAGGACGCAATGCACCCCTTTTTGCGTATGAGAAACTTGCTGGTGGCGGGCTTTTGCGCCCTGGCGCTGGCGGCCGTAACGCCGGTGCAGGCGGGGGCGGAGCCGAAGCCGGGTCCGAAGCCATCCGGCTTCAGGCTGTTTGCCCGGAGCCTCGGGGCGCTCACTATCAACCGGATCTACTGCGGACTGGCCAGCGATGGCAGAATCTGCGTGGATTCCTTGAACTCATCCACCATCGGCGGCGGGTTCTGGCCCAAGGGAACCGCGGACCAGTACGTCTTCAACACCGGCCTCCAGATCGCCGGGATCATCGGCCCGGAGATGGCAGACTGGGCCGGCGACACCACGGGCGCGTTCTTCTTCGACCCGAAGGGCACCACCGAGCACGGCCAGGAGGTCGAGCCGATCTACAATACGAGCGACCCGGAAGACGCCGCGTTCATCGGCGACACCACCGTGACCTGCAACGAGGTCTGTCAGGCCGCCAAGGTACCCTCGGGCGACGTTACCGAGGAGCTGTTCTTTCCGCTCTTGCGTGGTCGGACCTCGGCCTCACAGGGCGACGTATGGTGGCTCTCCTGGGATGGTAATCCGGCCCAGAGCACCGGCCGCCCGCACCCGCTGGGTGTGCTGGTGGAGCAGCGGGGCATGGGGTGGAACTTCCCCTCGGGCAACCAGGACATCGTGTATTTCCTCTACACCTTCTATAACGTCACCGCGCGGGATCCGGCTGTGTACGCAGCTTCCGGGGTCCGGCCCGGGATGAGGGAGATCCTGGCCCGTCAGGGGGCGATCTTCCAGGACCGGAACGAGGCGGCATTCGGGGTTGACGTCCCAGACGGCGGCTATTCCATCGGCAACCTCTTCGCCGCCTTCTCGGCCGACATGGATGTGGCCAACGCCAGAACCAACTACGCCTCGGTGAACGTGCCGTTTGCCCTGGGCCACACCTACGACCAGAGCTTCAGCGCCTCACCCGGGTGGACCTTCGACCCGGCCATCTTCAGCCCGCCCTTCTTTCCCGGCGCCGGCTTCGTGGGGGTGAAGTACCTGAGGAGCCCGGTGGGGCCGACCGGGGAGGAAGTGGGGCTCACGCTGTTCAGCAACACGATCAACGGCGGCGCCTTCGACGATGCCCAGCAAACCACTCAGCTCTTCCGTTACATCTCCAACAACATCAGCCCGGCAGCCGGCGACGCTCCCTGCAACACCGGTGACCCGCAGGTAAGCCGGATCTGCTTCATCAATAATGCCGCTGCCGCCGACATGCGGTTCTTCCAGTCGTCCGGGCCGCTGAACCTCGGACCGGGGCAGTTCGGCACCATCGCCGTGGCCTACATCTTCGCCGCGCCCGTCCTTACCGGTTCCTGCACCGGGCCCGGCACCTGCAATCTCACACCGGGCGACCCCCGGCTGCTCAGCGACCCGGCCACCGCGGACAACGCCAACCCGGTAGACTCGGTTGCCGGCTTCACCGGTTACGCCGGCGATGCCGATGGTGACGGCGAGGCCGACCAGGGCGAGTTCACCCTCCCCGTGCCCGGATCGCTGATGGGCAAGGCGTTGGTGGCGCAGGCCGTATTCGATCTTGGTTTCCTGCTCCCCTTCGCACCCGATGCGCCGGACTTCTTCCTGGTGCCCGGAGATAACCAGGTGACGGTGCTCTGGCGACCCTCACCCAGTGAAACCACCGGCGACCCGTTCTTCGAGGTCGCGAGCGCGCTCACGGTGCCCAACCCCGAAACCGGGGCGCCGGAACCGAACCCGCTGTACGACCCGAACTACCGCCAGTCTGACGTGGAGGGATACCGGATCTACCGTGGCCGGGTAGACTCGCCCACTGAGCTGGCGCTGGTGGCCCAGTTCGACTACTCCGGCACGTTCATCACCGATTGGCGAGGCCAGGTCAACCCGGTCCCCGGCTGCGCGCCGGAGTTGGGCATCGACACGGCCTGCGCGGTACCCTTCGACTCGGCACAGGCGGGCGTCGCGCCTACGGTCAGTGTGGACATCCCTCTGGCCGGGGAAATCACCCAGGTGAAGCTGGGCGATCGCGTCGCCCTGGCCACCGGTGAGGCGATCCTCCTCGCCGCCGATACGGCCCTCACCGGTGAGGGGGCGGGCAACCCGGCTCTCGAGGACACGGGCGTGCCGTTCACCTTCGTCGACCAGGGAGTGCGAAGCAATCTGCGGTACTTCTATTCGGTCACCGCCTTTGACGTCAACTCGTTTCAGTCCGGCCCCTCCAGCATCGAGTCACCGCGGAATACCAAACCGGTGACGCCGACCGCGTTGGCGTCGAATTTCCAGAATGTCGCTACCTCGACGACCAGTCTCGTCGGCCGCGGCCAGGTGCTCGACACCACCGCACCCCTGCCGACGATCGACCCGGCGACCGGTACCTTCAGCGGGCCGTTCCCGCCGGCAAACGGCTGGGACGTCGGGCTACAGGAAATCGTCTCCCAAGTCCTGGTGGGTGAAACGCAGGTGAGCGCGCTCCTCGACAGCATTCAGCTCGGCTCACCGTCTCAGCCGGAAGGCCCAGGAGGTGTGCCGCACCGGTACTGGTTTACGGCGAGCGCAGGCGGTTCCACTGCCGTCCTCAGCGTCGCGGTCCTTATAGCGGAGGAGATCGGGGTTACCCAAGGGTCCGGCAGCTCCCCACCGGTAGTAGCGGTGGACCAGAGCCGATCAAGCACCTTCGGCGGGAGCGCGGAGTTCAAGCTCACCACGACGGCGTCCTTGAGCTTTCCCGGGTCGGATTATCTAGCGCTCTACGGCCGCGGGTGCGTCAACGCCGCGATCGGCCGCCCCGGGTTCGGCGACGGCACCAGGTGCCCCTATAACGGATCGCGCTGGTTCGACGGGCCCTCGCCCACGACCAACGAGACCCAGGCGCACCCGATCGCCGGGAACACCCAGAACTTCAGCGGTATACCGATGCCCAACCACAACAACGCGGGGGCGCTCTCCGGGGTCACGACCATCTATCAGACCCAGTGCTACCAGTCGGCCGGTGGCGCGGACTGCCGCGGGTTGGCGACGATCCAGTCCGGTGCCAAACGGGGCGCCGACTTCAACGTCTACTGGGGCGCCGGAGGCCTGGTCGATTCGGTGGTGGACGTCACCCATAACGTGCTGGTGCCGTTCGACACGCGGGCGGGCGGTACCTGGGGAATTCTCAATCAGGCCGCGACTGGCGTCGGCCCCAGCCGCGACGCCAGCACGACGCTCACCAACGCCGACTTCTCCTGCGTGGAGCCGTTCTATACCTATAGAGTCGGTGGCTTCCTTTGCGCTGACGGCACCCCGGCATACCAACTGAGCAATACCGCGGTTCCGGGTGCCGTTGGCTTCTTCAGCGGAGGCGCCTATCCACCTACTGTCCCGATCGTGGCGGGCGCGGACCCAGGCTTCGCCATGTACATCGCGGGCGACATGTTCACGTTCGAGCTGACCGGCGGGGCGCTGCCCGCAGCCGGGACGGCGTGGGCGCTGCGCCAGTATACCGGAGCGATCGTAGGGGGCCAGGGCGCAGCCGGCGATCTCGGTCCCTCTGAATTCAGCCACCCGGAGCGGATTCGACCGATGAACGCGGTCGGTGCCGAGCTGGTCGCAACCGTGAACGTCACCAATCAGGCTGTAGCGACGACGGACGACGATCTCTCGCGGGTGCACACCGTGCCGGATCCGTACTACGTGACCAGCCAGTTCGAGCAGACCACGGACACGAAGATCATCAAGTTCGTGAACCTGCCGGCCGACTGCATCATTCGGATCTACTCCTCCAGCGGCGTTCTGGTCGATCTGGTCGAGCACCACTCGGCTCAGTTCGGCGGCTCCGAGGACTGGAACGTCCGGAACCGGAACAACCAGGTTGTGGCCAGCGGGGTGTACTTCTACCATATCGAGTCCGGCGATGCCCGACGGGTCGGGCGGTTCACGATCGTCAATTTCGCTCAGTAGCAGCCAACGGGAGGGGCCGGCCCTGCCGGCCCCCCGCATCCAGGAGATGGGGAAGCTTATGAGTCACATCACTGCACGAAACCTGGTCCTGACGGCGGCCCTGCTGAGCGGAGCTCCCGCGGCTGTGGCAGGCCAGGACGTCAACCAGGACAACACCGCATACGGCACCACGGCGGCGGAGTTTCTGCTCATGGGAGCGGGAGCCCGGGGCACCGCCCTGGGCGGAGCCTTCTCATCCATCGCCACCGACGTGAGCGCGCTGTACTACAACCCGGCCGGCATTGCTCTGATGCCTCGAGCCGCGGCGATGGTCGGCACCTACGACTACGTCGCCGAAACCCGCTATAGCTGGGGTGGCATCGCTTTCCCCTTTGCGGGCGGCTCGAGGTCGGTAGGCATCCAGGTCGGCACCTTCGGCTTCAGGGACCAACCGGTCTATACGGTGGAGCAGCCCGAGGGTACCGGCTCGGTGTACTCGGTGAGCCAGACCTTTGCCGGGATCACCTTCGCGCAAAACTTCTCGGACCGCTTCTCGGCCGGCATCACCGCCAAGGGAATCTTCGACCAGCTCGGTGAGGCGTCGGGGCAGGCCTTCGCGGTCGATTTCGGTACCAACTTCCATTCATCTCTGAGCGGCCACCCTATAAGATTTTCTTTCGTGGTGGCCAACCTGGGAACCAACCTGTCTTACAGCGGTGAGGCCCTCAACACCGAGACCCCGCGCGATCCCATTCCGGGACAGCCGGGTGTGCCCGAGAACCCGCAGCCTTCGGAGTTCCGGACCACCGGGTTCAATCTTCCCACCATCTTCCGGGTGGGATTGGCCTACGACGTCATAGCCGGCGACAACAATCGGCTGACCGTCATCTCGGATTTCAACCAGCCCAACAACAACGGAGCGGGCTTCTCCGCGGGTGGCGAGTGGATGTCCGAGAGGCTGGGCGGGTCGGCCTTCGGATTCGCTCTCCGGGGCAGTTACAGCTACAGCGCGGCCAATAATCTCGAGCCGGCCGACGTGAGCACCACTGCTCTCAGGGATGAAGAGAACCTGCAGGGCCTCGCGTTCGGCGGTGGCCTGAACTACAGCAGCGGCGACTTCAATCTCGGCTTCGACTACGCCTGGAAGTACCTCGGCGTGCTCGGAGGCACCAACTTTTTCAGCATCGGTCTCGGCTGGTAGCTGGTTCGTATGAATGGGTGGTGCGGAGCCTCGCACCACCCCACGATCGCATAAAGGTCTCAATGCCTCGTTTGTCGAATCTGGCGCTGGTGGCGGCCCTGGGGCTGCTTCCGCTCGGCCTCGCCGCCCCCCAGCGTGACGCAGGACTGGTTCTGCGCGCCGTGCGCTTCTATCGCGCCGACCAGGATCGTACTCGGGTCAAGGGCTTGATTCAGATTCCCTTCTCCCTGCTCCAAACCGGTCAGAGCGGAGGCGGGAATTCGAGTTACACGGTCTCGGTGCGGGTCGCCGATTCCACCGGTCTCGCGCTGTACCAGCAGTCGTGGCGAAGCCGGGTCCGTCACGGCGATGACTCGAACGCCTACACGGTCGAGATCGTGGACTTTGCAGTGGCGCCGGGAAGCTACCGGCTCGAGGTCCTGGTCGAAGATTCGGTTTCGGGTAGAAAGATGAGCACGGCGGCGGAAGTTCAGGCGCTTTCGGGTTCCAGCCGGGCTTCCGACCTGCTGATCGCTCCTCAAATGCGGCTCGCCAGCGCCGATGATACCGTCCCGAGGCCGGGGGAGTTCCGGACCGGAAACAATCTGGTTACGGCCACCGCGCGCGTCCTGCTGACTCCGCTTCGGGCCAATGTGTACTACCTCTTGGAGGCCTACACCGACCGCGAGGACGAGGGAACGTTGAGCGTCGCCATCCGCGACTCCGCCGGCAAAGCGATCATGCGGACGGAGGCCCTGCCGGTCACGGTGACCGAAGGAGGCAGCATGCTCAAGGGTCAGCTCGACCTGACCGGCCTGCCGCCGGGCGACTACGTGCTGATCTCCGATCTCCAGTTCGCGGGCGACACCATCCAGCGGTCAGCCGAGTTCACCATGGCCGGGTTGGCCGAGACCCTGGCCCGGGACTCGGCGCGGCGCGAGACCGACCGGGTGAGCGACGAGGGCCACTTCGCGGCCATGTCCGCCGCCGAGCTGGAAGAGGCTCAGGCGCCTTTGATCTATATCGCCGAGTCCCGGGAGTTGTCGGCCTGGAGCGATGAGCTCAGTCTCCAGGCCAAGCGGCGCTTTCTCACCGAGTTCTGGAAGCGCCGCGATCCAACCGCCGCCACTCCGAAGAACGAGCGCCGGGAGGAGTTCTACCGGGGCATTGCTTACGCCAACCGAGCCTACCGGGAAGGCGGCCGAAACGCGGTAGCCGGATGGCGCTCCGACCGCGGCCGGATCTATGCCAGGAACGGAAGGCCGGACGACGTGCTCCGGCGGCAGCAGGAGGGGAGGGCGCCACCCTACGAGGTTTGGACCTACGCGAGCGGGAAGGGCTACTACTACATTTTCGCCGACCGCTCCGGCTTCGGCGCCTTCAGCCTGATCCATTCCAACGACCTGAAGGAGCCCGGCTTGCCCGGGTGGACCGAGTTGATCGGGGGCCACGCGGTGGATGATGCTGGACGTTTCCTGGGCGTGGACCTCTCCTCGGCCCGCCACCGGTTCTGATTACTGGTATCCTGGAGAATTCACGGGGGCAGTTTTAACAGTCTCACCGACGAGGTCCGAGTATGAACCGTTTGATGTGTGGTTTAGTCATGCTCGCCGCGGCGACCGTCCTGTGGTCTTGCAGCGGGGATCCAACGGAATCCTTCCGCGAGGGCGAGAAGATCGTGGCGGAGCCCTCCGCCGTCTTCGTCGACCAGGGAGCGACCCAGTCCGTGGTCGTCCAGGTACTGGACGGGCAGGGCAATCATCTCGTTGCGGACTTGCAGGTCGAGGATATCGGCGCGGGTATCACGGTGGAGAAGGACAACACCTTCCTGCCGACCACCACCGGCTCGAACCTGGAGACGCGTCAGCGGTTCATCGTCACCGGGGTCGAGCCCTTGGTCACATCGTTCGTGTTTAGGAGCGGGGAAGCTTCAGTTACGGTGCCAGTGAGGGTAGTCCCCGCGGGGGAGGGAATCCCTCGCGCGACCGTCGCCAGCACGGGGCCGAACGCCACCGATCCTACCGTCCTCACGGTCCCGGAAGGGTACCAATTCAACCCCGATGCCGGAGTCACCTTCGATGCGGGGTCTGCGATCATCACCGATCGTGCAGCCGACGGGCGATCCTTAACGTTGTTTCCGCCACCGGGAACCACTTCCACTGGCGCGGCGACCATCTTCGTGGAATTCCTGCCGACGGTGCCTCTTGCCACCACGACCGACGTCCCGCTCACGATTAGCCCCACCCTTGCTGCACAACCGGGAACCGACGACCCAGCGACGGCACCCGAATTCACCATACCGCCGCCCGGAGGCAGCGGAGGGTTCTTCGACGGCGGCGCCTTCGGTGCCGCTACCTGTGGCGGCAATAGCGGGATTCCGTGCCAGCTGTACAAGTTCACCCTCGCCGCCGACGCTACATTTGATGTGTCCAGCGCATGGTCGAACGAGGCCGATATCGGGCTCTACTTCATGAGCGCCGACGGAACGACCGACACCGACCAGGCTTGTGACTCCCACGGTCGAGGCGCGGACGCACAGCCGGAGGCGTGCGAGATCAGTCTCATTGCCGGCACTTACCTCGTGGGGTTCGTGAACTTCGGACCGTTTTACCCTGAGATGGATCCCAATCCGGATTGGGTAGGGCTCTCGATCACCACCCCGGCACCCTGAACCAGGTTCTCGAGCTCAAGCCAGCGCCCCGCTGAAAGTCGGCGGGGCGCTGTTTTTTCGGGGCTATAACTCGGCTCCCCCTAGAGTGACCGCATCGCTGACCTCATCATCCCGGAACTGCCGCTGGTACAACCGGGCATACAAGCCCCCGAGCTCCAGCAGCTCGGCGTGGGTCCCCTCTTCCACGATCCGGCCGTGATCCATGACCACCAGCCGGTCGGCCCGGCGAACCGTGCTCAAACGGTGGGCGATGATCAGCGTAGTCCGGCCGACCAGCAGTCTGGCCATGGCATCTTCGATCAGCCGCTCACTCTCGGTATCCAGGTTGCTGGTGGCCTCGTCCAATATCAGCACGGCCGGGTCCTTCAAGATGGCTCGAGCGATGGCTACGCGCTGGCGCTGGCCCCCGGAGAGCTTGACGCCGCGTTCCCCCACCACCGTGTCATAGGCCTGAGGCAGCCGCTCGACGAACTCGTGCGCGTGGGCACCGCGGGCGGCAGCCTCAACCTCGTCCTGGGAGGCTCCCGGCCGGGCATAGGCGATGTTCTCGCGGATGGTTCCGCTGAAGAGAGCCGGATCTTGAGGCACGATGGCGATGGCACCCCGTAGATCCGCCAGCCGGAGAGAGCGGACATCTATGCCGTCGAGCAGTACCCGGCCGCGGTCCGGATCCCAGAAACGAGGTAAGAGCGACACCAGGGTGGTCTTGCCCCCTCCCGAGGGACCGACCAGGGCAACTACCTCGCCCGGGGCACAAGACAGGTTGATCCCTTCTACGACCCAGGGCTGGGCAGGGTCGCGATGGTATCGGAACGAGACCCCCTCGAACACGACGCTTCCGCGGGTCTTGGCCGGGAGTGCTGCGGGTGAGTCCGGGTCCGCGATCCCCGGCTTCATCTCGAGGATCTCGAACACCCGCTCCGCGGCACCAACCGCTTCCTGATAGCTGCTGAAGAATGATGCCAGCGCACCGATGGCCGCCGCGATGGTGATGGTGTAGAGCAGGAACTGAACCAGCTCCCCTGGCGTGAGTTGACCCTCCAGCACCAACAGCCCACCCTGCCAGAGAACGATGACGATCCCCACGAAGGTAGAGAATGTCAGCACCCCGAAGAACACACCCCTGATCCCCGCCCTGGTCAGGGCCGCCCCCACGCTCTCACCGATGCGGTCGCCATAGCGTTGCCGCTCGGCCGGTTCCTGGACGAAGCTCTGTACCGTGCGGATCTGGCTGAACGCCTCTTCGGCGACGGCGGTTGCCTCGGCCACCTTGTCCTGCACTCTCGTGGTCATCCGGCGGAGCCGGCGCCCGAAGTACAGGGCGGAGCCGACCACCAGAGGCACTACTGCCAGTGCCGTGAGCGTAAGCTTGGGCTGCATGAGTGTCAGCAGGACTATGCCGCCCACCAGCGCCAGCACCTGCCGGGAGAACTCGGCGATCTGGTGGCTCAGGACGCCCTGAAGCAACCCGATATCGGTGGTGAGGCGGCTGGTGAGCTCGCCGGTGCGGCGGTCGGCAAAGAACCCGGGCGACATCTCCAGCAGGCGGGAGAACAGCTCGCGCCGGAGCCCCGCGACGACCCGCTCCCCCACCGCGCTCAGGTAGTAGGTCTGTACATAGTTGAGCAAAGCCTGAACGGTGAACAAGGCCACCAGTCCGATGGCGATCCGGTCGAGGATGGCACGGTCCTGCTGGATAAATGCAGCGTCGAGCAGGAACCGCACGACCATGGGGAAGGCGAGGCCGATCAGCGCGCTGAGGATGAGGCTGACCGTCGCCAGCGCCAGCATGCCGCGATGTTGGCGTACCCGGGGCCACAGCCGGACCAGCCGGCCGGGAGGCGGAAGGCGCCGCTTCCGTCCGGTGACCTTAGTGGGCGTGGTGACCACCGGCTGGCGTGGCCAGCTCCCGCTCGGGCTGATCGAGGATAAGCACCGGGCCCGGATGCTCCATATGGCCAAAGGGAAGTGCCCGGTCGATGCCCATGGCAACGAAGAGGAGCGCCAGGTACAGGAGAGAGTATCGGTACATCCGCCATGCGGTCGGGGTCGTCGAACGCTCCCGCAGCAGCTGGACGCAATACCAAAGCAGACGTGCACCCAGCAGCCCGGCGGCGATTCCGTAAAAGGCGCCCAGGGCGCCGAAGAATGCCGGCATCAGCGTGATCGGCAGGAGGAACAGGGTATACGCCAGCATCTCGAACTTGGTTCGCTCCTCACCCCTGACTACAGGCAGCATCGGCACGCCCGCCCGGGCGTACTCACCCCGCTTGATCAGCGCGAGGGCCCAGAAATGAGGCGGAGTCCAGTAGAAAACGATGGCGAAAAGGTAGATGGCCGCCAGATCCAGGCGGCCGGTCACGGCAGCCCACCCCACCAGGGGGGGGAACGCTCCCGCGGCTCCGCCGATGACGATATTCTGCGGACTGGAGCGCTTGAGCCACATGGTGTAGACAAACACGTAGAAGAGGAGACCGCCCAGCGCCAGCCAGGCACTCAGAGGATTTACCTGGTACCAGAAGACCGCGAACGCCAACAGTCCCAGACCGACCCCGAAAGCGAGGCCGAGACTGGCCGGGATTCTGCCGGCCGGGATGGGACGCAGCCGGGTGCGGCTCATCTTGTCGTCGATGTCCCGGTCGAACCACATGTTGATTGCGTTTGCGCCTCCAGCCATCAGATAGCCGCCCAGCATCACCCACAGAACCAGTGACCAGGACGGGAGTCCCGCCGGGGTGATGAACATCGGGGCAACCGTGGTCACCAGCAGCAGGGAGATGATGCGCGGCTTGGTCAGGGTGATCAGGTCGACCAGAAGGGAGGGGCCGGCTATCGAGCCTCGCGCGGCATCGGTTTCGAGCGCGGGGGTGCGCCCCGAGTGGAACACAGACACGACCAGGCCACCCCATACCAGCGTCCCCACCAGCAAATGGGCCGCGCGCAGGCCGGGAGGCAGCAGCTCGAGCACCATGGCCGCGGCCACCCCTATCTGGAGGACAGTGAGGGCCAGGACAGCAACAACGGCCCGCCGCAACCCGCGACTCGCCTCATCGGAACGGCTGCTCACCCGGATGGCCAGAGCCAGAACGAGGCCCAGGAACCCGAAGGCGAGAAAGCGATGAGCCCAGGGCAGGAAGGCCGGCCAACCGGCCGCCGGCAGGAGTCCTCCGCTGCAGAGGGGGAAGCCGAGACAAAGGAGCCCGGCGTGAAAGTTGGCAACCTGGGCGCCGAACAGGATGACAATGAAACCCAGCCCGGCGGTGGCCAGCACCATCCAGTGTGCCGGGTGCCGACGCATGGTGCCGATCCCCCAACCGGGTAGGGGCGCACTGGGTGCGCGCTCTGTCGCCCGCAGCGCCGTCACCAGAAGCACCGCCAACAGTACCATGGCGTTGGCCAGATGAGTGACCACCACCCAGGGTGGCAGGACCAGCTTGACCGTTATAGCGCCGAGCAGCACCTGGGTCACGAGGACAGCGGCCGCCAGAGTTGCCGGGGCTCTGAGTCCGCGGTCGGCTCGATGGCGAGTCCAGGCGACCAGCGCCATGACCAACACCACGAGGCTCACCAGGGCGGCCGCCCAGCGGTGGCCGATCTCGATCATGGTGGGGAGGTCGAGGGGAGGAAACCACTCACCGTTGCAGCGGGGCCAATGGTCTCCGCAACCCATGCCGGAGCCGGTAATGCGGACTACCCCGCCCAGTACTATGAGGCCGAAGCCCAGCCCGGCACCGGTCCACGCCAGGCGGCGCAGCAGCCGGGTAGGATCTCGTTGCGGTTGTTTCATGTAGCTATCGGCTATTGGCTGCTGGCTATTGAAAACTGGCGATTGGCGGTTCGCTAGTGGTTTGCCCATAGCCAAGAGCCAATAGCCAACAGCGAGTCGCGAGCGGAAAGAACGGGGTCTGCGAGAGCCTTGTCAAGGATATATTTGCGCATGCCTCCCGAACGCGACGCCTGGGGTGAGCGGCTTCCGCGACACCTCGGGCTGTGGAGCGCGGTAGCGGTTCTGGTCGGCTCCACCATCGGGAGCGGCATCTTCCGCGTACCGGCTACGGTCGCCGAGCAGCTCCAGGACCCGGGCCCGGTCCTTCTCGCCTGGGTCCTCGGCGGCGTCATCGCCCTCTTTGGCGCGCTCACGCTGGCGGAACTGGCAGGCGCCCTGCCCCGGTCGGGCGGTGTGTTCGCCTACATTTTGGAAGCTTTCGGACCCCTTCCTGCGTTCCTTTTCGGCTGGTCCGAGCTCGCCATAATCCGGGCCTCCGCGCTCGGCGCTATCGCCACCATCTTCGCCGAATACCTGGGCTACTTCATCCCCTTTACGCCGATGCAGGTACGGATCGTGGCGGCGGTGGCCGTAGTGGGTGTGGGCCTGCTCAACTATCTAGGAGTAAGCCGAGCGGCAGTGGTGATGAACCTGACCACCGTGGCGAAGTATGGCGCGCTGGCGGCTCTGGTGCTGCTCGCCTTCAGCGCCGGGGAGGGCAGCAACGAGCATTTCACGCCCGCATGGAGCGCCGGCCTGAATCTCTCGTTGGTGGGCACCGCTCTCATCGCCATCATGTGGACCTACGACGGATGGGCCGATCTCTCGTTCATGGGAGGTGAGGTCAGAAACCCGGGCCGGACTTTGCCGCTGGCGTTGATCATCGGCACCTTCGGCATCCTGGTCATTTATCTCCTGCTCAACGTCGCCTACATCTACCTGGTGCCGTTAGCAGAAATGGCCCGGTCGCCTCTGATCGCTGCAACCGCCGCCGAGCGGATTCCGCTGCTGGGACTCTATGCCGGGGGGATCATTTCCGGCGTAGTGATCGTCTCCTGCTTCGGCACCCTGCACGGGTCTATGATGACCGGTCCTCGCATATTTTTCGCGATGGCTGACCGGGGGCTCTTCTTCCAGAGCATAGCCCGGATCTCACCCCGATACCGGAGTCCCTCGATAGCGATTTGGCTGGCGACGGCGCTCGGCGTTGTGTACGTCCTGTTCAACGACTTTCAGCAGCTGGCGGAGAAGTTCATTCTGGGCATCTGGCCCTTCTACGCCCTCGCCGTCGCGGCGGTTTTCGTGCTCCGCCGGACCCGTCCGGACCTTCCGCGGCCGTATCGGACCTGGGGCTATCCGGTAGTGCCGATGCTGTTCCTGCTGGCCTCACTGGGAATGGTGTTGAACGCGCTGTGGACCGACCCGGTCAATACCGGCATCACCTTTGGTATCATCCTGGCCGGCGTGCCGGTCTACTATTCGTGGAGGACCTGGTCACATAAAAAACTCACCCACAGATGAACACGGATCCCGCTTCGCGGTGTGAGCAGGATTGTCCCGTGCGCTAACGCTTCCCCTTTTACAATGCGCAGTGCACTGGCTTTTGTTGCACGGCACCTCAAGCGCGTCTGGTAGAAGACTCGCAGCTCATTCGCCAGTACCGGGGTGGTGTGTTGTTGACCAAGAGGCGACGCTGAGGTAGAAGAGGAGCAGCGTGCGAGCGAGGAACGATCCGCCCCTTCATTTATCCGTGTTCATCTGTGGCTAATCTTTTGCGGTTTTATTTCGATCGCAATGTCCGCTGCCTTGACGCTGTGGGTGAGCGCGCCAATCGAGATGAAGTCCGCACCGGCCTCCGCATACTCCCGAACGTTGGCCAAGGTGATTCCCCCGGTCGCCTCGATCTCGATGCCGGGCGATCGCTCCCGGGCCAGCTGACCCCAGGCACGGACGGTTTCGGGCGGCTGATTGTCCACCAGGAGCCGGGTGGCCCCCGCGGCGCAGGCCAGCTCCAACTGTGCCACCGATTCGACCTCCACATACAGGGCCGTCAACCCGCGCTTTCGCGCCTGCGCCAGTGCCGCTTCCAGCGAGCTCCCATCCCGGGCCAGCGCCTGCCAATGGTTGTCCTTGATCATGACTTCATGGCTGAGGTCGAGCCGGTGGCGATGCCCTCCACCGGCGAGGACCGCGGTTACATCGAGCGCCCGGAGGCCTGGGGCGGTCTTTCGGGTGTGGAGAATCCGGCAGCGGGTGCCCTGGATGGCGTCCACAAAGGCGCGGGTGGTAGTCGCAATTCCCGAAGCACGCTGAAGGAGATTGAGCATGGGCCGCTCGGCTCGAAGGACATCCCCCAGCTCACCCCGAACCACTCCCACCGCCGTGCCGGCCGGTACCTCGCTACCTTCGCCGGCTGCCCATTCGATGGCGCAGCCGCAGACCCGGGCCACCGCATCGGCGTACTGGTTTCCGGAAAGAACCCCAGCGGTGCGGTACTCGATGAGTCCGCCGGCCTTGATCCGGCTGGGAGCGGTGAGAACGCCGGTGATGTCGAGCCGGCCGTCTTCGGCCAGGGCTGCGGCGGCTATGCGCTCGACCTCGCGCCGGGGGAACAATCCGGACACTTACCCGAGCGCCACCATGCGATCAATGGCTCCCCGGGCCCGCCGGGCGATCTCGGGCGGCACGGTAACGTGAAAGCGGTCGAGCGTCAGGGAATCGCGCACCGCCGAAAGGGTGATCGTCTTCATATAGGCGCAGACCGCTTCGGGATCAGCCGGAATGAACTGCTTGCCTGGAGCGACCTGCTTCATTCGGTGCATGATTCCAGTCTCGGTGGCGACGATAAACTGTGAGGCCGGCCGCTCGGCAACCGCACGTATCATTCCTTCCGTCGATTTGATGTGCAGCCCCTCGGGGTCGATGTCGCCCCGGCCCACACTGTAGATGAGCTGACCGGCGCACCCACATTCGGGATGCACCAGCACTTCGGCCTCGGGGTACGCCGCCCGGGCCTCGTTCAGGACCTCGGGGCGGATTCCCTTGTGCACATGGCATTCACCCATCCACACCTCGATCTGCCGCTCGGGCCGCAGCCGGCGGACATGGCTACCCAGGAAAAAGTCGGGGAGGAACAGAACCCCGCGCTCGGCAGGGATGGCGTCGATGACATCGATGACGTTGCCGCTGGTGCAGCAGTAGTCGAGCTCGGCTTTGACTTCGGCGGTGGTGTTGACGTACCCCACAGCGACGTATCCCGGGAACCTGGCTTTCCATTGGCGCACGTCTTCCGCGGTGATGGTGGCAGCCAGGGAGCAGCCGGCCCGCAGGTCGGGCAGGAGGACCCGCTTCTGGGGAGAAAGGATGGCCGCGGTCTCGGCCATGAAGTGCACCCCGCAAAAGACGATTACCGCCGCTCCGGTGGAAGCCGCCTGGCGCGAGAGACCGAGGGAATCTCCCACGTAATCGGCCACATCCTGAACCTCAGGACGCTGATAATTGTGAGCCAGCACCACGGCGTTACGGGACCGGGCGAGCCCGCGGATCTCTCGCTGGAGCGACTCGACCTGCTCAGCTGTCTCGCGGGAGGCCTCGATGACCGGGAGCTCGAGCCCGGCAGAGCCCGACAACGCAGTCACACCGCCTCCTTCGTGGCCGGCGCAGGCGGGTAGTCGGTCCTCCGATGCCCACCCCGGCTCTCCCGGCGCCCTCGCGCAGCCTGGGTAATCAATCCCGCCACCATCAACTGATTATGGGTGCGCCACGCAGCCGCGGGGGTTGCCCGGGTGAGGCACTCCAGCTCGCGCTCCGCGTGGACCAGGGAGGATTCGCTCCGCTGCAGGCCGACATCGGCGGTCATGAGGTTACGCATCTCCTCCCGAATCGGCTCGCAGACCGCATCGGCTCCGGCATCCCCGTCTCCCGAGCCTGGATCCGCAAGACGTACCGGAACCTCGTCCCGCAGCGAGTGAGCCAGTGACCGCCCCGCCCGGTCGGCGAAGACCAGCGCCTCCAGGAGAGAGTTCGACGCCAGCCGGTTGGCGCCGTGTACGCCGGTTCGCGCGACCTCGCCCACGGCCCAGAGCCCGGGCATCGTGGTACGACCCTGGAGGTCGGTTTGGATCCCGCCCATGGCGTAATGCAGGGCCGGCGCCACCGGCAGCAGGTCGCGCGCGGGATCCAAGCCGTGTCCGACCAGGGTCGAGGTGATGCCGGGAAAGCGGGATGCGAAGTCTTCAACGGAGCTAGCGTCGAGCCATGCTCCTCCGCTCGCGTCCGCCGCCGCCACTGCGCGAGCCAGGACATCGCGGGGAGCCAGCTCGCCGCGGACGTCGTGGTCGAGAGCGAATCTGCGGCCGAACTGGTCCAGGAGAACGGCTCCCGCACCCCGGACCACTTCGGAGATCAGCGGGGCCGGATTGATTCCAGGCAGCTTGAGGGCGGTGGGGTGAAACTGCAGGAACTCGAGGTCGCGGAGCCGAGCGCCGGCCCGGTGAGCCAGGGCCCAGCCGTCGGCAGTGGCGACTCTCGGGTTGGTGGTGACCGCGTAGAGCTGGCCGACTCCACCGGTGGCGAGCACCACGCAGCAGGCCGATAACGACAAGGCGGCACCAGCGCGTGGCAGGATGACGACCCCTACCACCCGGCCGTCGTGCACGGTGAGGCTGGTGACTTCAGTGTGCTCGAGGAGTTGAATTGCAGGATGACAGCGGACTACCTGAGCCAGACAGCTTACCAGCGCGGCTCCAGTCCGGTCTCCGCCGGCGTGGATGATCCGCGGCCGGGTATGGGCCGCCTCCAGCGCAAACCCCAACTTTCCGTCGGGACCTCGATCGAAGACGGCGCCCAGTGCCAGGAGCTCGTAGACCCTGTCAGGGCCTTCACTGGTGAGAATCCTGACGGCCTCGGGGTCGGCCAGGCCATCACCCGCCGCCAGGGTATCCGCCGCATGCTGGCTGGGGCTGTCTTCTGGCCCGAGAGCCACGGCTATCCCACCCTGGGCCCATGCGCTGGCACTGTCGGCCAGCGTTTCCTTGGTCACCAGGACCACCGGGTGATCCTCGGATGCCAGTCGCCATGCAGTCCACAGGCCGGCTATTCCGGTACCGACGATGACGCTTGGGGGCGGGTACATGGGTCAAATATAGCGCAGGGAGGCGGGGAGGCGGGGAAGCGGGGAAGTGAAAAAAAGGGCGTTAACGCGGGGAATTGGTGAAGGAAAGTCTACTTCCGTTTCTAACCTTCCATACATGGAAGGTTCACAGAACGCCGCTCCGAACCGGGTACCCGCTCGGCACGAAGGCCTCAAGTCATGGGGCGCCTGCCATGAGTTGGTATTGGCGGTCTATCGAATGACTTCAAGATGGCCCGGCCGGGAGCAGTACGGCCTTACGTCGCAAGCGCGACGAGCAGCCTATTCCACCGCCGCTAACATTGCGGAAGGATCGGCTAAACGGGGGAGCAAGGAATTCTGCCGGTTCCTGAATATTTCCCTGGGCTCGATCTCAGAGCTGTCCTATATTCTTTTCTTGGCGCGAGAGTTGGGTTATCTCAAGCCTGAGGAATGGGGAGAAATCGAAGCACTCCGCGATCACGCAGGTCGGCTTACCTGGGGACTCTATCGGTCGCTTAATGGCAAAAGCGATACTTTGCCGTCCCGCGCTCAAGCTCGACATTCTTAGATAGCAAGCTCAGCCTTCCCCGCTTCCCCGCTTCCCCGCTTCCCCGCCCTCACGTCCTCACCTTTGCCAGCAAGACCAGGCCCGCGAACAGAAAGACCGCATTGGGAAACCAGGCCGCCACCACCGGGTTGATCACACCTCCGGCCCCGATGGCCTTGGTGATCTGGATGATGAGCAGGAAGACTACGGTCGTTCCCAGACTGATGGCGATCCCCACGGCGGGCCCCGACCGGGGAGAGGTGACGGCCAGAGGGGCCCCGAACAAGGCGATGATGAGGCAGGTGGCCGGTAATGCCAGCTTCAGCGCCTGCTCCACCATCAGCTTGTTGGCGTCGTTACCGGATCGCTTGAGCGCTTCGATATAACGCCCCAGCTCCGCATACCCCATTTCATCCGGTGCCTTGGGCTCGGCCAGCAGGTCTGCCGGTGACTGGTTCAAGGCGCGAAGGCGCATCGAGCGGAAATTGAAGGTGGCCTGGCGTCCCGGACCTGCGATCACCCGGCTGGCGCCGGTGCGGATGCGCCAGATCTTGAGCGAATCGTCGTAGCTCGCGCTGTCGGCGGTAAGGACCAGGCCTGGATATTCCAGGCCGGTTCCCTGACGCTCGAACATGACCTGCTTGAGCTGGCGGGAGGCAACATCCAGGGAGCGGATGGTGTAAACCCACCCCGCGTCTCCCCGGTACACGAAGTTGAATCGGGCGCTGGTGGGACGCGCCTGCTTGGCCTTCTGGATCTCGAGCTGGCGCGCGGTAGCGCCCGGGGCCAGCTCGCCCACGATAAACGCCAGGACCGACGCGAATGTCGCGGCAATGAAGATCGGCCGCATCAGCCGATGGAAGCTCTGTCCCCCCGCCTTGGCCGCCGTCAGCTCGGAATGCCGCCCCATCGCTCCCACCGTGAACACGGTGGCAAAGAGCACCGCTGCCGGCATGACCAGGAACGCATTTTCCGGAATTGAATAGATGTAGCTGACCACGATCTCCTGCATAGTGAGACCCCGGTCGAGCAACCGGTTCAGGGTGTCGGTCAGATTGATGAGAATAGTGACGACCGGAAACCCCAGGGCGGTGAGCACGAAAATGCGGATCCAGCTCTCGAGCACGTAGCGATCGAGTTGCCGCATTCTGCTCAGCCTCAGCAGGCCCAGCCGCAGACGTGGCATGGTCTTCAGTCCGCTCTCCACGCTTGGCGAACCCGATGACCCGCCTTCCGGAGCAGGTGCCGCGCCCCATCCAGGACCTCCTGGAAGTCTCCCCCTCTGGTAGAGCCGGATTCGCGACTCACCCGCACCAGGCCGATCACGCCCAGGATCGTGAGCAGGATATTGGGGCCCCACATTGCGACCCAGGGCGAAACATGGCCCCGGTCCGCCAGGCTCTCGCCGGCGGTGAGCCCAACGTAGTGAATGGAGAAGACCAGCAACCCACCCCCTATCACCAGGCCGATGCCCCCCCGCGGAAACCGCAGAGCCATGACGATGCCGATGATCACGAAAGAGATGCAGGCCATGCTGATGGCCCACTTCTTGTGGACCTCGACGGCATAGCGGTCGGACCTGCGGTCGGCTTCCCGCACCCGGTCGGCCGCAGTCGCCACCTCAGACCAGGTGGACAGGTTCGCTCTC
Source organism: Gemmatimonadales bacterium (assembly GCA_050733075.1). Classification (GTDB taxonomy): domain Bacteria; phylum Gemmatimonadota; class Gemmatimonadetes; order Gemmatimonadales; family GWC2-71-9; genus CAVVWJ01. Next base: position 183,169 of record JBOHSD010000005.1, on the reverse strand, counting down.
GCTCCCATAGACCTTGCCTGGGGCGGCAAAAGCCTACTCTGTGCAGGGCTTTGGGCCTCGACCGTCCCCGGAAGGAGGATGGCCTGTACCGACTCCAACCAGCCGCAGTAGCCCCGGCGGCTCGAGTCTGCCGGGGTTTCCGGCTCCGGAGGAAGGCGGGGCATTCCCAGGAGCACCCGCAAATCATTCAGGACCAGTTCGGAACGATGGCTCCTCGCCTGGGCCTGTTCCTCTTTGGCATCCCGAATTACGGCCAGCATCTCACAAGTGCTCATCTCGCGGTCGCCTCGCACCGATTCACTGGTATTCCGCCGGAGCTCGTCGAATACGTTCCGGACCCGGATGTCGTTCACCGAGAAATAGGTCAACTGGAATCGGCTAGGCTCTGCCGGGCGGTATTGATGAATTGAGCCATCGTAGAGTCGCAAGCTCAGGTCGGTCTGCCCTTCGGCATACGCCATCGATCCGCTGTCGGCGTAGATGATGCGCCGGCTCGCCTCGCCCCCCACGTCGTAGATCGTGACCCCACGCAATTTTCCGGTGGCCGGGTCGATCCGGCCGGCCCGAAGAAAGTACTTGGAGGGAGGGACCTCGTTGATAATCTGCTCGCGTAGCTCGAAGGTGGGTTTTTTCCGGCCGATATCGATCAGCAGCGCGCGCAGCCGGGCGTTGCTCCGCGGCAGGACCTGATCCACGAAGGCAAAGTTGAACCCTGCCATGCACACCCCCCAGAGCAGCACCGGGGTGAGGACCTGGTACACGCTGATCCCATTGGCCCGCATGGCGGTGATCTCGTTATCGGCCGCGAGATGGCTGAAGGTGTAGAGGACGGCCACCAGGACGGCCATGGGCAGCGTCATGGCGATAATGAACGGCAGGCTGAGAGCAAACACCTCGCCGATGACCGGCCACGGCAGTCCCTTGCCCACCAGCGCTCCAAACTTCTTGGCAACCTGGCTGAGCAGCATGAGGCTGGTCAGGGCCGCCAGCGCGAAGCAGAAGGGGGCCACTAACTGGCGCAGGAGGTATCGATTGAGGAGGTGCAAGGTCAGCTAACTTGTATAGTTGTAAGGGTTTCGTCGATCCGTTATATTACCAGGCTCACTACCCCAAGCCCTATCGTTGTGTCTCACTAGAGTGGCGCGCTCTCTCGTCGCCTGCATCTGCCTTCTTGCGCTTCCGCGGTTGCTGGTCGGTCAGGCCGATACGGCTGGGGCCGACACGACCGCTTTCGGCGTTCGGTTTGCCCTTCAGGCTACCCGGTTTACTCTCCGCGAGCCGTCGGTCCTGCGGTCTCCCTGGCTGGGGGCACCCCGGGTTCCTCCCGGCTTATCGGCGCGGGCCTGGGACAGCACCGTTGCCGCGGTTCTCGACTCGGCCCGCAGCCAGCGCACCACTGGGCTCCGCTTCCTTACACTCTACGGGCAGGCGATCCGGGAGGGGACGCCTGATCCCGCGGATACTCCCGGAGCACGCCGCGGCACTCTGGGCTTATCGAAGTATGCCGACCTCACACTCGACGGCCAAGTCAGGCTCGAGATCCGCACCGACCGGCTCCGGAACGAGCGCTGCAGCCCAGCTCTGCTGCTCGACCCCAACTCGGGCTGCCGCGGCGGCTTCAAGCCGCCGAGACTCGACAACCAGGTGAACCTCAGGTCCGATGGGACCATAGGGCGGCGGGTCCACATCAATGTCGATTACGACACCGAGCGCGACTTCAGCGCCAACAACAACATCCAAGTTTACTACCAAGGCCTGGAAGACGAGATAATCCGCCGGATCGAGGTCGGCACCGTCACCTTCCAGCCGCCTCAATCGCGCTTCATCACCGCGGCAATCCCGGCAAACAACTTCGGGGTCAACGCCAGGTTCGAGGTTGGGGCATTCCAGTTCCAGACCCTGGCGGCCACTCAGAAGGGGAGCCAGGTGGCGGAGCGGGTCTACACGATAGGCCAGACCACCAGCCAGCCGCAGGACCGTCAGCTTCGCGACCTGGACTTCGAGACCGGACGGTTCTTCTGGGTAGTAGATCCGACTACAGCCGTGCCCGGCTATCCCGCTATCGATATCCTCAACCTGGCGACTCCGGCGGTAGCGCCTTCCGACCGGCCGGAGCAGGTGCGGGTATACCGCTATCGGCCACCTCAGAACCAGACCGGTACGGATCCCAACCTCGGCGGCATCACCGCGCTCGCCCGCACCATCGATCCGGCACAGAGCTTCGGGCCAGTGCGCTGGCAACTCCTCATCCAGGGTGCCGACTACTACCTGGACCAGTCGGGACTGTGGTTCGGGCTGGCCACCAAGCTGGACCAGAACGACTACCTGGCGGTGAGCTATACGACGGCTGCCGGTACCACGGTTGGGAGCTTTCCTGCCCAGGACCAGGGTCAGGGATCGAGCGACAGCTTGAGGCTGATCGTCGAGCCGAAGAAGGGGCCCGAAGCCGTCACCTTCCGTCACGAGATGCGACAGATCTATCGCGCGGCGGGCGCAGATCTCGACCCCAATTCATTACAGGTCAACCTGTCGGTCAATCGCTCCGAGCGGCCCCAGAGTGGGGGGACCACGTATCTCGCCCTGCTCGGCCTTTCGGTGGCGAGCGACCAGAATGTATTCGACCGGGAAAACCGGCTGTTCCCCCGCGGGCGTGATCCCGATGCCGCCCAGGTGTTGCGGGAATCATACATCGTGTTTCCCACGCTCACTCCCTTTGCAGATCCGAGGCTGAGCCCGGCCGAGCGGTCCGATTCGATCTACCGTACCCCGCTCTACCTGCTCCTCACTCAGGGGCCTCCGGCCAGGTTCCAGGTCCAGCTGCGCTATAACTCGACCGGGGCCGGAGACCGGTCAACTCTGAGTCTGGGCGCGCTCCAGATCCGCGACGGTAGCGAGCAGCTCATGCTGGGCGGCAGACGCCTGGAACGGGGGGTGGATTATACCATCTCCTACGATCTAGGCCAGGTGACCTTCCTCGACCCGAACGCGCTTTTCGGCAGCGGGGTGGGACAAATCACCGCCCGGTTCGAGGAGCAAGGCCTCTTTGCCGTCGCCCCGACGACGATTCTGGGACTCTCCACCCGCTACCGCCTGGGCGACGTGGGGGCGATCAATCTGATCGGGATGTACCAGCGGGAGCAGAGCGCTTTCAACCGGCCACCGATAGGCTTCGAGGCAACAGCCAATCTCGTGGGCGGCATCAACACGGAGCTTCACTTCAAGCCGATGGGTGTGACCCGGCTCCTCGACCGGCTGACCTCCAAGCCCGCGACGGCGCCTTCGCTGCTCGACGTCAACGCGGAGCTGGCGTTCACCAAGCCGGATCCGAACCGTTCGGGACAGGCTTATCTCGAGGAATTTGAGGCTGAGGCTGGAATTCCGATTTCGCTACGTGAGACGGTTTGGGGATTCGGAAGCCGGCCGCAAGACCCCACTGCGGTCGAGGATCTCGGCTTCGCCGGCGGGTTCCTGGCGGAGGACGCGGTGGCTCTGACCTGGCAGAACCTGGTGCCGATCTCGGGAAGCAACCAGGCTCTGGAGCTGCGACCCGAAGACATAGACACCCTGCTCCGGTTCTCCGGGCGTGGCGAGCGCCTCGAGACCCCGATGTTCCTCACCTTCCACGCCGATACCGCCGGTGGTGTCGTTCAACAGGACAACCGCTCCCGCTGGACGCTGCCCCAGCGGCCGATGCGGCCCCGTTGGCGTTCCATGGTGACCTCGCTCAACCCCACCGGCGTTGACCTCACCCGGGACGAGTACCTCGAGTTCTGGGTGTTCCATCCCGGTAGCCGGACGGCCGACTCGGCTGGCGTGCGTCTGGTGCTCGATCTCGGCACCGTAAGCGAAGACGCGCTCGCCCTGGCGCCCGACACCATCACCGTTACCGGAAGCGATACCGTTTTTACCGGGCGCCAGTACGTCGGCCAGGGCCGTCTCGATACCGAGCGCAACCGCATCGACATTTTCGATGCCCAGGTAGACGACGTCGGGATTCTGGGAGATAGACCGGACGTTCTGGTGGACGGCACCAGCGGAGCCACCGTCGAGGCGCTGCCGCTGTGCCGACGGGTTTTGGGCACAGCGGTGCCGGTTTTCCCCTGGGGAGACCTGGGCAGCCGGTGCAGCAACGGTAACGGCAGCCTCGACACCGAGGACCTGAACGGCGACAACGTCCTCAACGCCAGCGGACCGAACGAGAGCGTCTTTCGCTACGTCGTCAGCCTGAGGCCGGGAGACAGGTATTTTGTCCGCACCGGCGTTCAGAGAGTCGAGCCCAACGGTTCCGTCAGCGGCTGGGAGCTTTACCGGATTCCGATCCGCAGCCCCGATGCCACGATCGGTACGCCCAACCTGCGCCTGATCCAGCACCTTCGGGTCACCGCCGTGGCGCCACCCGACCCAGGGCAGCCGGATGTGGTAGTCCGCTTCGCGCTCGCGCGCCTCCGGCTGGTCGGCTCACCCTGGGTGCGCCGGGCGGAGGCGCCGATCGCCGGGATCTCGGGGGCGGTCGCGGAGCCCACCGGCGAAGTGATTGCCTCCATCGTATCGACCGAAAACCGTACCGATCTAGGGTACGAGTCCCCTCCCGGGGTCTTCGAGGATGTAGCCCGGCGGGGCGGAGACCAGAGCTCGCTCGGCACCCAGATCAACGAGAAGTCACTGCGGCTGATCGCCCGGGGTCTCGAGCCGGGAGAACGTGCGGAGGCCTACCTGCGCTTGCCCGCGGGACCCCAGAACATTCTGCGGTACCGGGAGCTGCGAGTCTGGATGAGGGGGCGGGGACCGGGATGGGAGGAGGGCGATCTCCAGGCATTCATCAAGGTCGGTAGCGACGACCGGAACTTCTATCTATATCGCGCCCCGGCTCGCAGCACGACCTGGGAGCCGGAGTTCGCGATCGATCTCGAGGTCTGGCGCCGGCTGAGGGCCGAGCTGGAAACCCGCTGGCTGAGTGGTGCGCCTGCCTCCGGCGCGGCGGAGTGTGGCGTCGGAGATGCGACCGCCTACGTGGCATGTGACGGGCCGTATCTGGTTCACCTGGCCGATCCCGGGATCAACCCTCCCAACCTGGCGGCGGTACAGGAGATGTCGGCCGGAATGTACCGCGCCGGCAGCACGGTGGCCGCGACGGAGTTCGAGCTCTGGGTAGGCGACATCCGGCTCACCAGTCCGGTCTCGGAGCTGGGGACAGCAATGGCGGTGGACGCCCGGCTGGTAGCGTCCGACGTCGGCAACCTGAGCGCCTCCTACGTCCGGCAGGACGGCCAGTTCCATCAGATCAACAGCGATCCGAGCTACCGCACCACTGGAACCTTTCAGCTCGCCAGCAACTGGCGGCTCGATCGCTTCCTCCCCACCGGTCTGGGGCTCTCGGTCCCGCTCAGTATCTCCTACGTCCGGAACGACGTGAGCCCCGAGCTCCTCACCGGAACCGATCTCCGGGGTGACGCCTTGCAGGGGCTTCGGAAACCTCAGTCCTGGACCGCCAATTACAACCTGGCCATCCGGCGGAGCGAGCGGGGCAGAAACTGGCTGGTGCGCGGCCTGCTGGACCCGCTCTCGCTGGTGAGCACGTTCACTCAGGGACGCTCACGCACCGAGCTCTCGGACGCAAACAGTGATGCCTACTCGGTAGTGGCGAATTACAGCCTGCAGCTGCAACGGCGCGGCCCGCGGCTGCCGTTCGCCGGGCTGATCAAGGCGTTGCCCGGGTGGATCCGGGAGAGCGAGGCCGGCAAGTCGCTGACCAATGCAACCTTCAGCCTGGTGCCCTCCAGCATCCGTTGGAGCAGCGGACTGTCGAGGAATCAAGCCGATCACTCGCTGTTTGCCGTCCCGGTGGCGCGGGGCGATGACGCATCGATCCAGCCGACCCTTTCGCTCACTCACCTCTGGCGCAACTCCGGCGGGCTGACCTGGCAGCCTCTCGGCATGCTGACGCTGACCGGAGATCTCACCAGCACGCGGGACCTGCGGGTCTATCCCGATTCTACATCGCTGGGCCGGTTGGCCTATCAGGAGCGCCGCTTCCTGCTCGGGCTGCCGGTCGGAGTCGAGCGGGACCGCTCCCTGACGACTGCACTCACCCTCTCTCCCCGCCTGACCTCGTGGCTGCGGCCCCGGTTCAGCAGCTCCAGTAACTTCCTGCTGTCGCGCACCCTCAGCAGCCGCGCGCCGATCCAGGAGGATGGCGACAGCGGGGCCTTTATCCTGCCGCAGACACTCAACAACAGCCGGTCCCGCGAGATCGGTCTATCGCTGGATCTCTCGCGGGCATTACGTCAACTCTGGGGCGACAGCAGCGGGGTGGGAAAGGCGTTCGCGCGACTGCGGCCACTGGACTTCAGCAGCAGACTGAGCCGCGGCTCCACCTTTGACCTGACCGCCTTCGAGCCTGGCCTCGGCTTCATGCTGGGATTGGGTGGCCGCGACCGCTTCCTGAGCCAGGAAGGGGAGAGTGCGCGGGGCGCCACCGAAACCCGGACCGCCACGATCTCCTCCGGAGCGGATCTTCCGCTCGGCTTCACCGCGACGGTTTCGTACTCGCTCACCAGAACCGACCGCTTCCAGCTGCTGGGGGATCGCTTCGCGGAGACGATCACCAGGCAGCGCGAGTGGCCGGTAGGAAGCCTCCGGTGGACCCGTACCTTCCGGGGAGGACCCCTGACCCTGATAGCCGCCGGCGCGGGGGTCCGGCGGCGCGAGGGCACTTCGATTCAGCCGAGTCTCGGGGATGTTGGCGCCACGAGCATGACTTCCTCGTACTCGCTGACACCCGACCTTCAGCTCTCCTTCCGCAACGGACTGACGCTCACGCTGGCGACGTCGACCCGCTCCCAGCGCTCGGAGAACAACGGCAACGCGACCGAGCTGGACCAGGACGACATCACCGGGTCGCTCAACTACTCCTTTGCCCTGCCGGCCGCCATCAGCCGGGTCCGTAAACAGGTCCGCTCTACGCTCACCGCCCTCTCGTCCAGCACGTTCACCTGCCTGGAGCAACGGAGCGATCCCACCTGCATCGTCGTCTCCGACCTGCGGCGCCAGGAAATCAGAGGCGGACTCGATACCGACCTGCTCAAGACGGTGAGCGGCGGCCTCCAGTTCGGCTACTCGATCAACGACGCGCAGCACCTGAGCCGGCGGACGTCTCAGATCTTCATGATGCTGACGTTCCAGCTATCCCTCTTTGCGGGGGATTACAGGTAGGAGAGGACGGTCTCTCTCATCTCGAGCGCAGCGAGGGACCTACTCCGTTACCTTACGCGACGCCCTGAGTCATCAACCAAGCACTCTACGACGCCGAGCCGATAGCCCACAGCCCTGATGCGCCTCTCCGCCCTCTCGGCCCTCTCCGTCCTTTCCGTCCTCTCCGTCTTCTCCATTGGATGCAGGGAGACGCCGCGTCCGCCGCAGGAGTTTGATGGCGCCGGTGCCTTCGAGTACATCGAGACCCAGGTGGGCTTCGGGCCCAGGATCCCCGGCAGCGAGGCGCACCGAAAGATGGGCGATTGGCTCGATAGCCTGCTCCGCGAGCGGGCGGACACCGTCATCGTGCAGAGCTGGAACCACGTCACCGTGCGAGGAGACACGCTCCCGCTTCGGAACTTCATCGCCCGCTTCAATCCGGCTGCGGAGAAGCGGCTGCTCCTGCTCGCCCACTGGGACAGCCGGCCGGTCTCGGACAGCCCGCGGTCGCGGGATTCCACCCAGCCGGTGCCCGGAGCCAACGACGGCGGATCGGGAGTTGCGCTGCTGCTCGGGGTGGCCGATGCACTGAAGCGAGGCCCTCCGGTGGTCGGCGTGGACCTGCTCTTCGTGGACGGGGAGGACTACGGCGACTTCACCAACACGCCGGGGGACGTGCTCATCGGGTCGCGCTATTACGCCGCCCATCAGTTGACCGGCCCGAAGCCGCTCTACGCCGTGCTGTTCGATCTCGTCGCCGATGAGGACCTCCAGCTGTATCAGGAGGGAAACTCGCTGATCGGCGCACCAGAGGTCGTCGAGCTCGTCTGGGATACCGCCAGGGATCTGGGGTACGGAGGCTACTTCATCCCCTCTCCCCGGCACACCCTGATCGACGACCATCTGGAGCTGCAGAAGGCGGGTATCCGCGCCATTGATGTGGTGGACTTCGATTATCCCCACTGGCACACTCCTGAAGACACTATCGACAAGGTCAGCGCGGCGAGCCTGCGGGTGGTGGGCGATGTGGCGATGGCGTTGATAAGGCGCGAGCAATAGGGCCGTTTCGTTGCCCGATGATCCGGGCTGCGCGGAATTTCCTACCCTCGTTTCACCGTCCCCTCGTACCGTCGTTCCATGCACCCTCCCGAGCGCAGGGCACTCCTGCTTCTTCTAGCGCTGGCGGTTGCCGGACAAGCCGTACGGCATCTCGCTACCCGGCCCGGAGAGGCAGCCGGAGGCGTGCAGATCCTGTCCACCATCCCATCGAGCTCGCCAACCGCGCACCGGAACAGGGCCATGCGGCAGGCGCGGCCGCTGGCTGCCGGCGAGCGAATCGATATCGATACCGCCCCAGCGGCGGAGATCGCCCGGCTGCCCAGGATCGGGCTCAAGTTGGCCAAGACGATCGTCGCCGATCGTGAGGCGCACGGCCCCTTCGGCAGCCTGGAGGGGCTGGACCGGGTCAGTGGAATCGGGCCGGGCCTGCTTCGGACCGTGGAACGGTTCCTCACCTTCAGCGGAACCGTGCAATCAACCGCACTCGAGCCAGGTGCAGGGGTTGGCACTACGTTTGCTCCCCCAGCCTCCGGGGGTGAATTCGGCCTCCGATCTGGCGGTCAGGCTCCTGCGCTCAACGTCAATCGTGCCACCATAGTCGACCTCGAGGCGCTGCCCGGCATCGGGCCCTCCCTGGACCGGCGGATTGTGGCGGATCGCGAGGCGCGGGGTGCATTTGCGACGGTCGAAGCGCTGGACCGCGTACCCGGAGTCGGTCCCGTGTTGGTGGCGCGCCTCGGGAACCTGGTCACCGCGCCGTGAGGTGGGCCTCACGTCAGCGGCACCGGCTTCCGATGATATCCCTGAACCCTACTCTTTCGGATACCTCGGAAACCCATGGCGACCGCAGCGGCCGGTGGCGATCGGCTCGGCGAAATTCTGCTCCGCGAAGGCCTGGTCACCCGCGAGCAGCTGGCGCAGGCACTGACCGAGCAGAAGAGCACCAAGCACCGGCTGGGCTACGTTCTGGTCAAGCTCGGGCTGGTCCAGGAGCTCGAGATCACCCGGGTACTGGCGCGCCAGTACCGGATGCCGGCGGTGGATCTGAGCCGGTTCGAGGTCGATCCCAAGATCATCAAGCTCGTGCCGGCCGAAATGGCCATCAAGAGCATCGTCCTGCCGCTCAAGCGCGAAGGCCGCACGCTCACCGTCGCCATGGCCGATCCCACCGATCACGGGCTGCTGGAAGATCTCAAGTTCATCACCCGGTTCGATCTCTTTCCCGTCATCGCCGGCGAATACACTCTTCGCAATCTGATCGAGAAGCACTACGAGTCGTCCGACCAGCAGCTCCAGAGCCTGCTCAAGGACATGGAGGAGTCCGGGGAAGACGTCGAGGTCGTCGAAGAAGAAGAGGACGAGACCGTCACCCAGGCGCAGATCGACGACGCGCCGGTAGTCAAACTGATCAACGGGCTTCTCACCGATGCGGTCAGGCGAGGGGCCAGCGACATTCACATCGAGCCATTCGAGCACGAGATCCGGGTGCGCTACCGGGTTGACGGCGCGTTGCTCGAGATCATGAAGCCGCCGCTCAAGATGAAGGCGGCCCTCACCTCCCGGGTCAAGATTCTCTCCCAGTTGAATATCGCCGAGCGGCGGGTGCCGCAGGACGGCCGGCTCAAGCTCAAGATGGGAACCCGGGTCATCGACTTCCGCGTGTCCACGCTGCCGGTGCTCTTTGGCGAGAAGATCGTGCTCCGCATTCTCGACAAGGGCAACCTGACGCTCGACCTGACCAAGTTCGGGTTCGAGCCGAAGGCGGAGCAGGACCTGATGAAGGCGATTCTCAACCCCTACGGCATGGTGCTGGTAACCGGCCCTACCGGGTCCGGTAAAACGACCACGCTGTACTCCGCGCTATCCCGGATCAACACGCCGGAAGTCAACATCATGACGGCGGAAGATCCGGTCGAATACAACCTGATGGGCATCAACCAGGTGCTGGTGCGCACCGAGATCGGGTTGAGCTTTGCCGCCGCCCTCAGGGCGTTCCTCCGGCAGGACCCCAACATCATCATGATCGGAGAGATCCGCGATCTCGAGACCGGCGGCATCGCCATCAAGGCCGCCCTCACCGGCCACCTGGTGCTCTCCACGCTGCACACCAACGACGCGCCCAGCACCATCACCCGCATGATCGACATGGGCATCGAGGCCTTCAACGTGGCCAGTGCCGTAAATCTCGTGGTGGCACAACGATTGGTGCGTCGCATCTGCAAGGAATGCAAGGCGGAAGCCCAGTACACCGACGTCGAATTGTCGGCCCTGGGCACAGATCTTGAAAGTCTGAAGCAGATCAAGTTCATGAAGGGCAGCGGCTGCGATGCCTGCAGCGGCACCGGCTACAAGGGCCGGGCCGGCCTCTACGAAGTCATGGCGCTGTCTCCCGAGCTGCGCCGGATGATCCTGCGGTCTGCCTCGGTGGCTGATATCCAGGAGCAAGCCGTGCGCGACGGAATGCTGACCTTGCGTATGGACGGCATGAAGAAGATCGAGCGCGGCGTGACCACCCTCGAAGAAGTCGTGAAGGAGACAGCTGGATGACGCTGAACCTGCGGGCGCTGCTGGAAGAAATGATGCAGAAGGACGCCTCGGACCTCCACATTACGGCGGCCGAGCGGCCGAAGCTGCGCGTGGACGGCGATATGGTGGACAGCTCGGTCACCGAAGTCCTCACCCCCAAGGACACGCTTCAGCTGGCGTATTCCGTACTGACCGAAAACCAGAAGAAGCGGTTCGAGACCGACGACGAACTGGACTTCTCCTTCGGAATTCAGAACCTGGCGCGGTTCCGTGGCAACGTGTTCAAGCAGCGCGGCTGCGTTGCCATGGTAATCCGCATGATTCCCTTCAATGTGCGAACTTTTCAGGAGTTAGGTCTTCCTCCCGTCATCGCTAAGCTGTCGGAGCGGCCCCGCGGCCTGATCCTGGTCACCGGCCCTACCGGCTCGGGTAAGTCCACCACCCTGGCGGCCATCATCGACAAGATCAACAAGGAGCGCAAGGGCCATATCATCACGGTGGAAGACCCCATCGAGTTCATCCATCGGCACCAAGCCTGTATCGTGAACCAGCGTGAGATTGGCACCGACACCAAGACCTTCGCCTCGGCACTCAAGTACGCTCTGCGGGAAGACCCCGACGTCATTCTGGTGGGCGAAATGCGGGATCTGGAGACCGTGGCCGCCGCCCTGACCATCGCGGAGACCGGCCACCTGGTGCTCGCAACCCTGCACACGAACTCGGCCGCCGAGTCGATCAACCGGGTCATCGACGTCTTCCCGTCGAACCAGCAGTCCCAGGTTCGGGCCCAGCTGGCCTTCGTGCTGGAGGGTGTCGTCACCCAGACCCTGTTGCCCAAGCTGAAGGGCCGGGGACGCGCCATGGCGGCCGAGATCATGGTGGCCACACCGGCCATCCGGGCGCTGATTCGGGATGACAAGGTGCACCAGATCTATTCGGCAATGCAGTCGGGAAAGAAGTTCGGCATGCAGACCATGAACGACGCGCTTTATCAGCTCTACACCGCCCGCGAGGTGGCCCAGGAAGAGTGCGAGCGGGTGTCACATGATCCCAAGGAGTTCCTCCGGATGATCGGCATCACGCCCATGGAGGAACAGGAGATGGGTAGCGCGGATCGTCCGCAACAGCAACGCCCCGCTTCAGGTATCCGGCGGTAACACGAGGGAGAGGACCGATGCCACTGTTCGAGTATACCGCGCGGAACTCCGCGAACGGACAGATCCAGAAGGGCCAGGTAGACGTCAAGTCCCGGGAGGAGGTCAGCGCGTACCTCCGCAAAAACCGGATGATCCTCGTAAGCGTCCGCGAGGCGCCCAAGAAGATCAGCCTCGGTGCCGGCCTGGGTAAGGGCCGGGTCAAGACCCGCGACATCGTCATCTTCACCCGTCAGTTCGCCACTATGATCAACGCCGGCCTGCCGCTGGTGCAGTCACTCACCATTCTCGCGGCCCAGACCGAGAACAAGGCTCTGCAAGAGGTCACCAACGCCGTGGTGCATGACGTCGAGTCCGGCAACACCCTGGCCGACGCGTTCTCGAAGCACCCCAAAGCCTTCACCGATCTCTACGTAAACATGGTCGCGGCGGGCGAGGCCGGCGGTATCCTCGATACCATTCTGCTCCGGCTGGCGGTGTTCCTGGAGAAGAGCGACGCGCTCATCCGCAAGGTCAAGGGCGCAATGATCTACCCTGCGGTCATCTTCAGCGTAGCCATCATAGCTATCGCCGTGCTGCTCATTTTCGTCATCCCCACGTTCCAGAGCATGTTCGCCTCGGTGAACATGGAGCTCCCGCTGCCCACCCGGGTTGTCATCTCGATGTCGCAGCTGCTGATAGGCTTCTGGTGGCTGATGATCCTGGTCCTCGGTGGCTTGGCATTTGGCATCAAACAGTACTACGGCACAACCGGCGGGAGAAGGCAGATCGACGGCCTGATGCTCCGGGCGCCGGTACTGGGTGACATTCTTCGGAAGTCCGCTGTATCCCGCTTCACCCGGACCCTCGGAACCCTGATATCATCGGGGGTTTCCATTCTCGACGGTCTCGAGATCACGGCCAAGACCGCCGGCAACATGGTTATTCACGATGCGGTCATGGAATCGCGACAGTCCATCGCGGGTGGCGAGACGATAGCCGCACCACTGGAGAAATCCCGAGTCTTCCCGCCCATGGTCATTTCCATGATTGCCGTTGGTGAGCAGACCGGTGGTCTCGACGAGATGCTGACCAAGATCGCGGATTTCTACGACGAAGAAGTGGATGTGGCGGTATCGTCGCTGCTGTCCCTCATGGAGCCGGTAATGATCGTAGTGCTCGGCGTCATCGTAGGCGGCATGGTGGTGGCGATGTACCTGCCGATCTTCGACATGATGAACGCGGTGCAATAGCCGTGGATTCCAACGCCCCTCGGCCACCCGACTAGATCGGGTCCGGCCGGGGCGCGGTGTTACTCCCGTCGCAAAACCAGGCTCCCATCTTCGGCCATCTCGACCCACGCCCCGTAGTGCGTACTGATGCGGCCAAGCCTGTCCGCCAGCCAGCGCGCATCGCGCGGTGCCGCCCGGTTCAGCCTCATCTTGCGGATCTGCATCGGTGCCATGCGGAGCTGGATCACGTCGCCACCCGCGGGATCGAGCGATATGAAGTACATCAGGACCAGGTCGGCTCTGTATTCCTCGAACCCGCTGATTCCCTCGTAGTCGTTGAGGAAATCTCCACAGCCATAAAAAATAATCCGCCCTCGGTAGACCTCGATCGGACGAGGATGATGGGACGAATGGCCGTGGACGATATCAACGCCGCCGTCGATCAGCCGGTGAGCAAACCTGATGTGCTCGGGCGATACCTCGTAGCCCCAATTGCTTCCCCAGTGAATTGAGGCGATGGTGACGTCCCCGCTCCGCTTGACCTCCTGGACCCGGCTCTCGATTGCCCGGGCCGTCTGCGCCGACAAATCGGGGAGGAAATCAACTCCGGGACGGTCTTCGGCAGCGGCCCAGCTCGGGGGAATGCCGCTCGTCTGGGTTCCGAAACCATGCACCACGATTCTGGAGCCGGCGCCGATATCGAGCACGGCCGGCAGTCGCGCCTCCCCTGCGGTCCAGCCTGCCCCGGCAGTCTTCAGGCCGGTGCGATGGAGGGTCTCCAGTGTCTCTACCAATCCCGGGTGCAAGTAGTCGAGTACGTGATTGTTTGCCAGGACGCAGACGTCGATGCCGGCAACCCTTAGACAACCCACGTTCGACGGATTCATGCGATAGTTGATGCCCTTGGGCCAGGGCCTATCGGTGCGGGTCACGCTGGTCTCGAGGTTCACCACCCGCGCCCGGGGGGCGGCCTGCTGGAGCTCCGCAAGAGCATCACCCCACACATAAGACAGGTCGGCCGGCCTTGGAATGGGGCCGTTCACCTCCTCAGCCAGATAAATGTACGTGCGGGCATCCGAGACCACCTCCTCGTATATCCGCGGATCGCTCGGATGGGGCAGGATCTGGTCGATGGCTCGACCGGTCATCACGTCGCCGCAGAGAAAGATGGTTACCGGCCGCTCTGCCTCGGAATTCATGAAGCTCCTTTCTCTGCGCCGCCCGGACGGTCCAGCGGCCGGTCGGCCCGGTTCCTGGTGAACCAAAGCAGTCTGGTCCAGCCCCCGGTGCCGGGCGGCGATGAAAGCGACGTCGGATAAGATCCCGGCCGAGGCCGAGAGTGAACGTGATGTTCGTCACCGACCGACCCCTCCACTCGCCCTACTTAGAAACATCCGTTCCGCCCAAGGGCTGACGGCGGTGTCCGACGGACGGCGCGCGAGCTGCGGCGCCGTGCCTACGGCGCTCTAGGGCGCCTTATCCCTGACTGCTCAGGGCATGGCTCCGATCCAGGTTTTCAGCCTTACACCTGCCCTGGCGGGCTGCTTGGTCGGTACGGCTCTCGTAGGCTGCCGGGCGGAGGTGCCGGGAGCAAAGGCGACGCAGGCCGACTCTGTGGCAGGGGCGCCCGCCTCTACCAGCAGCTCGGCCGCGCCCGACGCCGCCTCGAGGGATGACGGCGAGTGGCACATTCCCGCCAAGAACTACGCCAGCACCCGTTACAGCGGCCTGGACCAGATCACCGTCGCTAATGCGTCCCAGCTGCAGCCGGTCTTCAACTTCTCCACCGGGGTGCTGCGCGGGCACGAGGCCGCGCCCATCGTGGCGAACAACACGATGTACATCGTTACCCCCCATCCCAACATCCTCTACGCACTGGATCTGGAACGCGGTGGAGCGCTCAAGTGGAAATACGAGCCGGGACCTTCCCGGGCCGCACGGGGTGTCGCCTGCTGCGATGTAGTGAACCGCGGAGCGGCCTACGCCGGCGGCCGCGTGTTCTTCAACACGCTGGATGTGCACACCGTGGCGGTGGACGCCGAGACCGGCAAGGAGTTATGGAAGGTCAAGCTCGGCGATATCAATCGTGGCGAATCCATGACCATGGCTCCCCTCGTGGTGGAGGACAAGGTCTACGTCGGCAACAGCGGGGGCGAATTCGGGGTGCGTGGTTGGATGACGGCACTGGACGCTCGAACAGGAAAGAGACTCTGGCGGGCCTATAGCACGGGGCCCGATCGAGATGTTCTGATCGGCGACCGGTTCAAGCCTTTCTACGAAGCCGATCGCGCGCCGAACCTGGGAGTTTCCACCTGGCCGCCGGAGCAGTGGAAGATCGGAGGAGGGGCAGTGTGGGGTTGGATATCCTATGACCCGGCCATGAACGCGATCTTCTACGGCACATCGAATCCGGGTACCTGGAATCCAGCGCTGCGGCCGGGCGACAACAAGTGGGCCTCCTCGGTGTTCGCCCGTGATGCCGATACCGGCGAGGCGCTCTGGGCCTATCAATGGACGCCGCACGATGAGCACGATTACGACGGGATCAACGAGAACCACCTGCTCGACCTGAATTGGGGCGGGCAGATCCGGAGGCTTCTGGTGCGACCGGAGCGAAACGGATTCATCTATGTCCTCGACCGGACCACGGGCGAGGTCCTCGCCGCCGACCCCTATGGTCCAGTGAACTGGGCCAGCCGCATCGACCTCAAGACGGGACGTCCAGTGCTGAACCCCGAGAAGGCCACCGGGAATCGGCAGGCCAGAAATGTGTGCCCGGCGGCACCCGGGATGAAGGATTGGCAGCCCTCGGCCTTCTCCCCCCGGACCGGACTGCTCTACATCCCGCACAACAATCTCTGCATGGACTATGCGGGCGTCGAGGCGAACTATATAGCAGGCACGCCCTACGTCGGCGCCCAGGTGCGCATGTACGCGGGTCCCGGAGGGCACCGGGGCGTGTTCACCGCATGGGACCCCATCGCCCGCCGGAAGGCATGGGATATCGAGGAGCGGTTCCCGGTCTGGAGCGGGGCGCTGGTCACGGCGGGCGACGTGGTCTTCTACGGAACCATGGATCGCTGGTTCAAGGCGGTGAACGCCCGGAACGGCGAGCTCCTCTGGCAATTCCAGGTCGGCTCGGGGATCATCGGCCAACCCATGACGTACCGCGGACCGGACGGGCGGCAGTACGTCGCCGTTCTCTCCGGTGTCGGGGGGTGGGCCGGTGCGGCCGCGCTCGGGATCCTGCCGCAGGCCGACCCCTTCATCGCTCTTGGCTTCGCCGACGCCATGAAGGATCTCCCCGACCACACCGCGGAGGGGGGTACGCTCCACGTCTTCGCGCTACCGGAAACCGGCCGGAGATGAGCGCGGTGAGCGTACGACCGACGACTTACGCCTTCATCGCCCTGGGGGTCGTGATGGCCTGCCAGGCGGAGTCGCCCCCGATCGTAACCGGCAGCCCCCCCGACGAGGCCGGCCCCGGCATCGTGCGCGTCAGTGAGCTGGTCGCCGGCCCGGCGCAGCCCCGCCAACAGCTTCGCAACCCTTATGAAGGGCAGTCGGTCGCGTTAGCTCAAGGGAAACGCTACTACAACTGGTTCAACTGCACCGGCTGTCATGGCGGAAGGGGTGGTGGCGGGATCGGACCGCCGTTGGCGGACACCGATTGGATTTATGGCGGAGAGCCGGCAAACATCTTTCTGTCGATCGTGCAGGGCAGGCCGAATGGAATGCCATCGTTCGGTGGACAGGTTTCCGACGACCAGGTGTGGAAGATGGTTACCTACGTCCGTTCACTCTCCAAGAGTAGCGGTCCCGAGGGGGCTACAGCCGAACAACCCGGTGGCGAGGGAGGCGGCGGCGGCGAGAGCGGGTCGCTCGAGGGGCGGCCTCAGGACCGACGCGGCTCCAGTGGTGAGGGTGGGGGCGGCGGTGGCCGCTAAGCTGCGGGGCTCCGCACCCGGGCCGCGGCTGGTATTGGCCATCGCGGTGGCCGCACTGACCGGGTGCGAAGATAACGGGCAGTCCGCCCTCCACCCCGCTGGTCCGGGCGCAGACCGGATCGCGGAGCACTGGTGGATCATGCTGGCTGCCGGCTCGGCCGTCTTCCTCGTCGTCCTGATCGTACTGCTCCTCGCTCTCACTCACCGTGGCCGGCGGGCAGAGGCCCGCGGCGGAGGCGACGATACCAGACCGATCATTTGGATTCTGGCCGGCGGGGTCGCTCTGCCCGCCGTGGTCCTGGTGCCGCTCTTCGTGCTCACGCTCGATATGCTGGCGGACCTCGCCCTCCCGGAGGACGGCGCCGCACCCGAGGTGGTGATCACGGGATTCCAGTGGTGGTGGGATGTCGAGTACGTGGGGGACGATCCGCAGGCCCGCCTGCGGACCGCCAACGAGGTGCATATCCCCGTCGGTCGCCCCCTGCGGGTTCAGCTGCGCTCCAACGACGTCATCCACAGTTTCTGGGTGCCCGCTCTTCAGGGGAAGCTGGACCTGGTGCCGGGCCAGGTGAACACGACGTGGATTCAGGCCGACAGCCCGGGCGTGTACCGGGGTGAATGTGCCGAGTACTGCGGTATGCAGCACACACGCATGCAGTTTCGAGTGGTGGCTCACACGCCCGAGCGATTTGCCGAATGGCTCGAAGACCACCGACGGCCGGCGGGGTCGCCCGGGGATTCACTCAGCCGTGCGGGCCAGGCGGTGTTCCTCGGCTCGGGATGCGCCTTTTGTCATACCATCCGCGGCACTCCCGCTCGGGGTGTCACCGGCCCCGATCTCACCCACCTGGCGAGCCGCCGCACACTCGCGGCCGGCACCCTGCCTAACACCCCGGGGCATCTCGCCGGCTGGATCGGGAACCCGCAGGCGATCAAGCCCGGCAATTTGATGCCCCGGATTCCGCTCCAGCCCGCGGAGCTCGAGGCGCTCCTCGCGTACCTGGGCGGACTACGATAGGACATGGCCACCGTACTCGCGCCCGTGGAGCCCCAGCCCGACACGCTCGAAGAGTTCAAGCGGACGTGGGCCTCGCCTCGGGGTATCTCCGGGCTGCTGCGCGAGGTCAACAACATTCCAATCGCCAAGCGGTACATGGTGACCGGCTTTGCGTTCTTCCTCGTCGGCGGGCTGCTCGGGCTGCTGATGCGGATCCAGCTTGGTTCCCCGGAGAACACCTTCCTCGACGCGGAGACCTACAACCAGATCTTCACCATGCACGGGACGACGATGATGTTCCTCTTCGTCATCCCGTTCATCGAGGCAGTGGCCACCTACATGCTGCCGCTTCTGCTCGGCACGCGCGACTTGCCGTTTCCCCGGATGACGGCGCTCAGCTACTGGACCTACCTGTTCGGCGGGATCTTTCTCTACTCCAGCTTCCTTTTCGGTCTCGCTCCCGATGGAGGGTGGTTCGCCTATGTCCCGCTGACCAACGTCGAATTCTCGCCCGGCCTCAACATGGATTTCTGGGACATCGGCTTGAGCGTAGCGGAGATCGCGGCGATCGGGGCGGCCGCGGAGATGATCGTGTCCGTGCTCCGGGTCCGGGCACCGGGAATGTCGCTCAGCCGGATGCCGCTGTTCGCCTGGGCGATGCTGGTGACAGCGGTGATGATCATCTTCGCCTTCACCCCTCTCATCGTGGGAACCGCGATGCTGGAGCTGGACCGTAAGGGGCTCACGGCGTTCTTCAAGCCTGAAGCAGGTGGGGAGCCGCTCCTCTGGCAACACATCTTCTGGATATTCGGCCACCCCGAGGTCTACATCATGTTCATCCCGGCGGCCGGGATCGTCTCCCACGTGGTGCAGACCATGGCCCGCCGCCCCATCGTGAGCTACGTGCTCATGGTGCTTTCGATCCTGGCCACCGGCTTCATCAGTTTCGGGCTCTGGGTGCACCATATGTTCACCACCGGGCTCTCCACCGTAGCGCTGGGCTTCTTCACGGCGGCCAGCCTGATTATCGCGGTACCCAATGGGGTGCAGGTGTTCGGGTGGATCGCCACCCTGTGGGTCGGCCGGCCGGTCTGGCGCATTCCATTGCTGTTCGTGATCGGTTTCCTGGTGATCTTTACGATCGGTGGCCTCACCGGAATCATGGTGGCCGCGGTCCCCTTCGATTGGCAGGCGCACGACACCTACTTCGTGGTGGCCCATTTCCACTACGTGCTGATCGGCGGCGTGGTGTTTCCGCTCTTTGCCGGCCTGTATTACTGGCTGCCGAAGATGACCGGACGGCTCCTTAGCGAGCGCCTGGGGCGGTGGAATTTCTGGCTCATGTTCGTGTTCTTCAACGTAGCCTTCTTCCCGATGCACTTATCGGGTCTCCTCGGCATGCCTCGCCGCGTGTACACCTACTCGGACGGTCTGGGGCTCGAGACCCTGAACCTTATCTCCACTCTGGGTGCCTTCGGGTTCGCGCTGGGAATCGCTCTCTTCGTTATCAATGTCCTGTGGAGCCGCAAGCGGGGGGCACCGGTGGGGAGCGATCCGTGGGGCGCCGATTCACTCGAATGGGCGGAGACCTCTCCGCCGCCCGACGCACAATTCGTCCGCATTCCGGTGGTACGGAGCCGGTATCCGCTGTGGGATCAGTCCGACCTGCTGCCGCACGAGCCGCGCCTGGCGCGCCAGATGGAGGATCTCGATGCCCGGCCGGCCCGCTGGCGCGGCACCCTGGTGGTGTCGGTGCTCGATGCGAAGCCGCTGGCGATCGCGCACGTACCCGGACCCACCATCGCTCCCTTGACCATGGCGCTGGGTTTCCTCGCCATCCTGGCCGGGGCGCTCACCGAGGAAACCCTCCTGCTGGCTGTCGGGGGCGCCCTCACGGCCGTGGCGCTGGTCCTGTGGTTTCGGCCCCAGGATTCCGAAACCCTGGCTCTCAGGGAGCTTGGCGGCCGTCACGATCCAGAGCGGCTGCCGCTGACTACCGGTGGTCCCACCTCCAATGGATGGTGGGCCACCCTCGTGTTACTCGCCGTGCTGGCAACCGCGCTGATCACCATCGTGGCGAGCTACTTCTATCTCACCGACGGCCCGGAAGGCCGGCTCGAAGCTCCGCCACTGGTCCTCCCAGCCATCGCGATGGGTCTCTCCGTCATGGCCGTGGCCACCGCGGTGTGGGCCAATCGGGGCGCGCGGAGGCGTACCCCGGGCACCATCCGGCTGGGCCTCGCGGCCACCTGGCTGCTCTCCGCCGGGGCGCTTGCCCTGAGTGTGGCAAGCTTTCCCTGGGACAGCCTGGATCCCGGTCTCAGCGCCCACGCATCGAGCATCCTGGCCGTCGTCGGTTACCAGTGGCTGGTACTGTTGATCCTTCTGGCGGCCACCACGATGGCGCTCTCGTGGGCGCTCCTCAGGCCGGGTGATCCGCGGGGATACGCGGTGGCCAACAACACCGGTCTGATCGCTGCCTTCGCCGGCGGGAGCGCTAGCGTCGTGTTCGGGGTGGTATACCTCTCGCCCCTGTTTTGGTGAGCGGCCGTGGCTCCGGGCTCGTCCTCCCCTGCCTCCGCCGCCCCGCTGGGTACCGGTTCTCTGCTGGTAGCGCTGCTCGGGGCCCCGATCGCGTGGGCGGTCCACCTGGCGTTGAGTTACTTCCTCGTGGCCCTCGACTGCGGCACATCCTGGAACGGTGGACGGAATGGCATCGTCGTCGCCACAATCGGGTTCGCTCTCGCGGCCGCGGGGTCCGGACTCTTCGGCTGGCGTGAATGGAAGCGCATGCGGGTCCCGACCCGTCGTGGTGACGTGAATCAGCCGCAGAGCCGGGAATTCTTTCTCCTGGGCGGTGTCGTGCTTGCCATGCTGTTTACTGTAGCGATCGTTCTGGCCGGAGTATCGCCGTTCCTGCTGCCGATGTGCAGCTGAGCCGATGATGGGTACACCAGCTCGGGTCTCTCTCCTCACGGTTGCGACGCTGTCGATCGCCGCCGCGGCGGCTGGGCTGCTGGGCTGTGCCGGGCCGGGCGCCGAGATCGAGACCATGGTGGCGGGCGGCGATGTGGACCGGGGACGCGCTGCCCTCGACGGCTTCGGGTGTGGCGCCTGCCACCTGATCCCCGGCATCCCGGGTGCTCGCGGACTGGTCGGTCCGCCCCTTACCATGTTTGCTCGCCGGGCATATATAGCCGGCCAGTTGCCCAATCAGCCGGATAACCTGATACGCTGGATCCAGGACCCTCAGTCGGTGGAGCAGGGCACCGCTATGCCGAACCTGGGGGTGAATCCGGTAACGGCCCGCGACATGGCGGCCTACCTCTATACCCTCCGCTGAACCGTCCCTGACAACTCCGTAGCGGTCCTCAGGTTCAGGCTTGGATGGCCCTGGATTTGCCCTCCTGGGTACGCCGGTATCCCAATCCCCGACCAAGTTCCCACTGTTTCGGAGGGCTCCATGGTAGGTAACCGACTGGTACTCCTCACGCTGGCCCTTTTGACCGGGTGTGGCGGCGAGGGCGAGAGCGGCGCCGGCGGCGACGATTCCGGCCGCGATCTGCAACGCCCAGCAGTGGATGCCAGCGCCCCGCTGAACGACCACCCGGCCAAGGCCACGACCAGGAAACCCGCCAAGGTCGTCGCCAAGCCGGCATCCGCCAAGCCCGCTTCCAGGGAGCGCATTCTCGCGCCGGGCACCTCGATCGCGGCCAAGTTCGACGCCGGTATCAGCTCCCGGACCCACAAGGCGGGACAGACGCTTACCGGCACCGTCTCGTCGGACGTCAAGGATAAGAGCGGGCGGGTCGTTATCCCGAGCGGGTCCAAGGTGCACCTCACCATCTCACAGATTCACGAATCGGAGAACAAGAGCGATAAGACCGGCAAGCTGGTCCTGACTCCGACGAAGGTGGACATCGGCGGCCGGGGGTATCCGGTCAGCGGTTCGGCCATCGCGCTCGATCGCACGTTGAAGGACCGGCCGACCAACGCGGGCGACGTGGCCAAGGTTGGGGTCGGCGCGGGTGCGGGTGCGCTCCTCGGTACGGCGGTGACCGGCGGCAGCACCAAGGGAGCGGTCATCGGCGGGATCGCGGGAGCGGCAGTCGCTACCCAGCGGGCGGTCGAGACCCAGGACCGGGATGTGGTCGTCCCGGTGGGCTCACGTCTCAAAGTGACTCTTGGCTCGACCTTCCGGCGCAGCATCTGATTGACAGGGCCGGTACCGAACCCTACATTCAGGCTCCAGCGGAGTGCACCAGGATAAGTATCGGCGGAGCAGTGTATGTCCCAAGGGACCTGGCTCGACGCCGGGTCCTTTTCGTTTGAGCCTGGCGCGGGGGCAACCTCCGCGAACATTCACAGTCGGCAGGTACGGCACCACCGGACTCCGACGACAACCTACCAGAGGAGTACCAGATGGCGCGTACTACTGGAACCGTGAAATGGTTCAACGATGCCAAAGGCTTCGGCTTTATTACGCCCTCCGACGGCCAGAAGGACTGCTTCGTGCATCACTCGGCGATCCAGGGCAGCGGGTTCAAGTCCCTGGCCGAGGGTGAGAAGGTGGAGTTCGACATCGTGCAGGGCCAGAAAGGCCCCGCCGCGGAGAACGTCACCAAGATCTCCGAGTAGACCTGGATAAGTGTTGACCCCCACGATAAGCGGGGCGGTCCCAAGCATCGGGCCGCCCCGCTTCGTTTCAGCCGGGTCGCTCGTTCCGCTGCAGGCGCGCCTCCCTGCGATAGGGGAAGACGTCTACCACCTCGCCGGCCGCCAGTCGCCGCTGTACTTTCTGCCAGAAGGCGATATCGAGCAGGTCGCCGTGGGCCTCGAGAAAGGAATCGCGGAGCCTGCCCGGCGGTACCAGGAAAGCCTGGAACTCCTCCGGGAAGACGTCCTGCTCGCCCACATGGAACCACGGCTCGGCGGAGAACTCCTCCTCCATTGAAGTAGGCTGGGGGATGCGCCGGAAGCGGCACTCCGAGAGAAGGCACAGCTCGTCGTAGTCATAGCAGATCACCCGGCTGTTCCGGGTTACCCCGAAGTTCTTCAGCAGCATGTCTCCGGTAAAGATATCGGCCGCCGCCAGGTCCTTGATGGCGTTGCCGTAGTCGATCACCGCGTCGCGGGCGGCACTCTCGTCCGCTTGCCGGAGAAACAGGTTCAGCGGCGTCACCCGCCGCTCGGTATAGAGATGGCGCACCACCACCCGGTTCGCCTCCACCCGCACCGTAGTCCCGGCTTCGCGAACGAGGTAGGCGAGCAGCTCATCGGGGAAGCAGCGTCTGGGGAACTCCAGGTGTTCGAACTCCTGGGCATCCGCCAGCCGACCCACCCGGTCGCGGACGAAGACGAAGTGATACTTGCCCATGACTCCGCGCCGGGTGGTGTTCTTGGGCGCCCCGAAGCTGTCCTTGATGATCTTGAACACCACATTGATGGAAGGCAGGGTGAACACCGCCATGACCATGCCTTCATCACCCTCCACGAAGGCAAATCGCGCGTCCGGTTCCTCCAGGTGTCGCATCAGGCCGCGGTAGAGCTCAGTCTTGCCGTGCTTGTTATAGCCGATCGAGGTGTAGAGCTCGTGGATCAGCTTGTGGGGCATGATGGTGCCCAGAAAATCCACCATCGCCCTGGGCCGCGGAGCGTCAACCCGGAAGTAGGTCCAGCTGAACCCGAAGACGACGCTCGCTTCGTCCGAGGTCGTGAGAACC
This sequence comes from Gemmatimonadales bacterium, assembly GCA_050733075.1. GTDB lineage: Bacteria > Gemmatimonadota > Gemmatimonadetes > Gemmatimonadales > GWC2-71-9 > CAVVWJ01. Next base: position 159,361 of record JBOHSD010000005.1, on the reverse strand, counting down.
GCATCAACCACAATGCCGCGTTCGGCGTGGAGCAGGGGGAGGACCAGTGGAACGACCTCCCGGCCGGCGCGGATGCGGCCGACCAGGTAAGCGCCCTTGTTGCGGTAAAAGATCGAGCGTAGGACATCCACCTCGACCGGGCCGGAAGATCCCAGCGTCTGCCTTACCCGGGCATCGATCAGCTCGGCCACCAGCACCGTGTCCCGCTCCAACTCGGCATAGGGCACGGACCAGGGAAGGACGAGCAGGATCCGGCGCACCAGGTCCGCATCCACGGCGGGGACTCGATGGGTGTCCCAGATGGGCGCATCATCGGACGCACTGGGGTACGAGGACGGCTCGAGGTATTCGATCGAGGGGTCCACCCCGACGGTGCTGAACACTCGGCGGGTCACCGAGTTGAAGAAGGTCTCCGCCAGCTCCGAATCCGGTCCGCCGCGACGGCGGGCGTGCTCGGCCTTCATCGCCGCCCAGACCGTCCGCTCCATCACTCCGTCTTCCAGGATGTCGTGCACGTCTGCCACCGCGCCCTCGACGTGAGTCTTGTACAAGGTCAGGCGCTCGGTGGCATCGGCCTGGGCTCCGGCCCAGTCGCGCCGCTCGAACCGAGCCCGGGCCCGCCGGGTGATCTCCTGGAAGCCGTGCTGGTACTTCTCGTACGAGGCGTGGATGGACGCGACCGCGGCGGAAACCGGACGGAGGATTGTATTGCCGTTCATTCGTCATCCGATCAGATTGAGCGGCGAGATATCCCCGACACTCTCGGTCCAGCAGCATGAAGGATGGTCCCATGTCAGCCACCACGACGTCCGCCCAACAGGCGCTTCAGGCCCCTCCCGGTGGCGAGGCCATCACCCTGCACCAGGGGCAACTCCAGGTTCCCTCGACCCCGGTCATTCCGTTCATCGAGGGAGATGGCACCGGCCCGGACATCTGGCGGGCAGCGCAGCACGTCTTCGACAGCGCCGTCGAGCGGGCCTACGGCAAGCGGCGCCGGATAGCCTGGCTGGAGGTGCTGGCCGGCGAGAAGGCGAAGGACCGGATGAACAGCTGGCTGCCGGACGAGACTCTCGCAACGATCGATCGTTTCCTGGTGGCCATAAAGGGACCGCTGACCACCCCGGTAGGTGGCGGGTTCCGGTCGCTCAACGTGGCGCTCAGGCAGAAGCTCGACCTGTACGCCTGTGTCCGTCCCATCCGCTACTTTGCCGGCGTGCCGTCCCCAGTCAAGGCTCCCCAGGACGTGAACATGGTGATCTTCCGGGAGAACACTGAAGACATTTACGCCGGAATCGAGTACAAGGCCAGGACCGAGGACTCCCGCCGGGTGATCGATTTCCTCCAGCGGGAAATGGGAGTGCAGACGATCCGGTTTCCAGACACGAGCGCCATCGGCATCAAGCCCATCTCGGAAGAAGGGTCGAAGCGGCTGATCCGGTCGGCCATCGAGTACGCCCTGGGACAGAAATACGAGAGTGTAACGCTGGTGCACAAGGGCAACATCATGAAGTTCACCGAGGGCGGCTTCCGCGACTGGGGCTATGCAGTCGCCCGGGAGGAGTATGGAGCCACCGACCTCGATGGTGGGCCCTGGTGCCGCTTACCGGGAGGTCTGGTAGTCAAGGACGTGATCGCCGATGCCTTCCTCCAGCAGATCCTGACCCGACCCAAAGAGTACAGCGTCATTGCCACCATGAACCTGAACGGCGATTACATCTCGGACGCGCTTGCAGCCCAGGTAGGCGGAATCGGTATAGCACCGGGTGCCAACATCAACTATCTCACCGGGCACGCCATCTTCGAGGCGACCCACGGAACGGCCCCGAGGTATGCCGGCCAGGACAAGGTAAATCCTGGGTCCGTCATTCTTTCCGGCGAGATGATGTTTCGCTACCTCGGCTGGCACGAGGCTGCGGACCTGATCGTCTCCTCCCTGGAGAAGACCATTACGCAGAAGAGAGTAACCTACGATTTCGAGCGGCTCATGGCCGGCGCTACCCTGCTCAAGACCAGTGAATTTGGGCGGGCGATGGTGGAGAACATGTCGGAGAGGGCGGAGAGGACGGAAAAGACGGAGAAGAAGCAGAATACCAAGAGGCATCCGTGACGGCGTCCCCCTCCTCTCCGTCCTCTCCATCATCTCCGTCCTCTCAACTTCTCTATCTCCCGCCGGTCCTTCTTAGTGGGCCGCCCGCGTTCCGGCACGAACGCGGCGTGAAGGCTCTTCAACTGAAGCGCCATGGCTTCCCGGGCTGCCCGGCTGGCAGGGTACTCCTGGTACAAACGGGCCGCTTCGGTGGCCGGGCCGCGCCGTTCGGAGAGTTGGCGAACCACGATCTGGTGCTCGTAGGGGCCCTGGCGGATCCTCACTTCGTCGCCCACCTGCACCGGCTTTGCCCGTTTGACCCGGTCGCCATTCACCTGGACCTTGCCTCCCGCAATGGCTTCCGCAGCCGAGGCCCGCGTCTTGTAGAACCGCGCTGCCCAGAGCCATTTGTCGAGTCGAACTCTGTTGTCGCCAGGATCGGTCATTCTGCAAAGGTAGCGAGTCCCCCGCCGCTCCGTTGCGTCTCTTTCCGGGGGTCTCGCGAGCGTTGAGGGCCCGGCTCCCCCGATTCCGGGCGCTTCCGGCTAAGTCTGCGGCGGCGCGGCCTTTGCAATGCGCGCTGCGGTATCGAGCCCTCCTAACCGTGGGAGCAACGTGAACCTTTTGCTTCATTTATGGCTCTGGCTCATCAGCGCCACCGGTTCGCCGGTGCCGGCGGCCAATCTCCTTGCAGAGCCGCGGTCGCGCGCGTCGAGCGCTCCCGACTCCACTCTGACGGCAGCGAACGACGCGCTGGCTCGCGGCCGACCATGGCAGGCCACCAGGATCCTCGGTCCCTGGCTGCGCGATTCGTCGAAGCGCACTCCGGAGGCCGTGTTCCTGGCGGCCAGGGCGGCGAGCCAATGGCGGGGCTGGAATGAGGTGCATCAGCTCCTCGGTGGAGAGTCCTGGATCGACACGCTCTATGAGGGCCGTGCCCGGGTGCTACTCGCGCGGGCTGCCCTGGAGCGGCGGTATGATTCCACCGCGCTCCGGCATTCACTTGCAGCCGTTCAGCGGGATCCCTTCTCGGGTGAGCGTCTCCTCATGCTGGCCACTGCGCTGGACCGGCTCGAGGCGCGGGACAGCGCGGCCTCCGTGTACGAGCGCGCCGCGCGGCAGCTCCCGAGTGTGGCCGATTGGCTCTTGCTTCGAGCCGCAACTGTGACCGACGATAGCGCCTCGAGAGCCGGACTATACCGTCGCATCAACGACCCGTTAGCCCGCGGCCGAATTCCCTGGGCCGATGCCGCCGCCCACGAGCGGGCCGGTGACCGCGCCGGTGCCGCACAGCGCTACGAGGCGCTGGGGGACCGCCTGACCAGCCTGCGACTGCGTGTGGCTCTGAGTCCCGACAGTGCGCCACGGGCGCGGGCTCGAGCTGAACTGCTTAAAGTCCTCGAATCCCGTCCTGGCGCGCCCGCGGCTCGGGAGGCCATCACCCTTCTGGACAGCACCTTTGCCCCGCTCGCCCCGGCGGAGGAGCTGATCGTGGCGAGGGCAGCGTCCGAGGCCGGGCTGGCCGCTCGGGCCGCGAGCGGCTTCGCCCGGGCTGGCGCGGCCAAGCTCATCACCAGTGACGACCGTTTTGCTTACGCCACAATATTGGCCAGGCTGGGACGAAACGCCGAAGCGGCCCGCCACTTCAAGCTGGTGCGCAAGCCGCATCCGCGTGCGGCACTCGCCGCCTACCAGGCGGCCCGGTCGCTGGTGCGTGATGGCCAGCTTGCTGCTGGCCGAGCCGCGCTGATCGGGGTGTCGGGCGACTATCCGCGCGATACCGCCGCCGCAGCTTCGGCGTTTTTCCTCCGAGCCGATCTCGCTGCGGACGACCGGGATGACCCCGAGGCGCGCCGTCTCTATCACCTGGTGGCAAAACGTTATCCCACCAGCCGCTTTGCTCCTGCGTCCCGCTTCCGCGCCGCCATGATAGCACTGCTGAGTGGGCAGCCGAAGCTCGCGGCGCAGGAGTTCGACCTGCTGGCGGAACGCTACTCCACGAGCGACGAGGCCATCGGCGCTACCTATTGGTCCGGCCGTGCCTGGGCAGACGCCGGTGACAGCGCCCTGGCTCGGGGCCGCTGGCAGAGCGTCACCTCGCGTGACCCCCTCTCCTATTATGCGGCGCGGAGTGCCGAGCGACTGGGCGCCCGCGCCTGGACGCCTCCGGCGGCCCCGGATTCATTCGCCCCTGATCCCGTCATCGACACCGTGGTAGCCCGTGCGGCTCTCCTGGCCCGGCTCGGGCTGGCGGCCGAGTCCAGTTGGGAGCTGGATCGCCTCGCACGATCGGGCGACAACTCCTCCGAACGCCTGCTGGTCCTCGCCAACGCATTTCGCGGCCAGCGCATGGCTTCCCAGGCGATCCAGCTGGCGCGCCGCGCGCTCGCCCAGGGCGCCCCGCCAGACGCTCGCACCTACCGTCTCATTTATCCGGTTGTGCACGCGGATGCCTTGCTGGCCGAGGCGGCCGAACACAGGCTCGACCCGAACCTTATGGCCGCGCTGATCCGCCAGGAGTCCCACTTCAACCCGTCAGCCACGTCGCCTGCCGGGGCCCGCGGCCTCGCCCAGGTCATGCCGGACCTGGGTGAGCGACTTGCCCGCGGGCTGGCCTATCCGGTATGGGATCCCGTTCTCCTCTACCAGCCGGACGTGAGTATCCAGCTCGGTGCGGTCCACCTGCGGGAGCTGTTCTCCCGCTACGACCAGCGAACCCACATCCTGGCGGCATACAACGCCGGCATGTCACGGGTGGAGCGCTGGTCCAAGCGGATCGGCGTGGACGATCCCGAGGTCTTTGCCGAGCGTATCTCATTCGTCGAGACCCGGGACTACGTGCGCATCATCCAGCGCAACGAGGACATTTATCGCGCCCTCTATGGCGGAGAGGTGGCCCAGCGGGCGGAGGTCGGCAGGCCGGAGGCTTCAGTGGATGCTTCCGGGGAGAGCGGCAGCCCGCAGTTGTGAGTCTGGCAACTGAGGTTGCATGCTCTTAGTTTGAGACCGCCTCCTCATCGCCAGGGTCATTCGGTTGCTCGACGCCACCCAGCCGCTGGATCTGCTCGATAGCGTGGGCGAAGGAATCTTCGCTCTCGACTCCGATTGGCGGTTCGCCTACATCAACCGTCAGGCCTACCGGGTCCTCACTCGCCTCTCCGGCTCCCCTTCCACCGACCTGCTCGGCACCGTCATCTGGGATCGCCCCTCCCTGGCCGACTCATCTCTTGGCCGCGCCTTGCACCGCGCCTACGTGGAGCAGACCGCCGTGGTGCACGAGGTTCCCGATGTGGGGAGCCAGGGGCCCCTCGAAGTCCGGGCATATCCTTCCGGCAGCGGGCTCACCGTCCTTCTCCGACCCGGTTTGCTTCCCGGTCATACCGCCCAGATCCTCGACGGCATGTCCGAGGCCCTGCTGGGCTGCGATCATGAGTGGCACATCACCTATGTGAACGCTCGGGCCGACCAGTACCTCGCGCCGCTCGGGTTTGGCCGGGCGGGGCTTCTGGGCCTGAATGTGTGGCACGCATTCCCCGGGCTCGCCGGCAGCCGGATCCAGGCGGAAGCCTTCCGGGCTCACGCCCAGGGAAGCAAAGTCGAGCTGGAGGAGCAGTTCCCCCCCCTCGGCCGGAGGTTCGCGATCAGGATCGCTCCCACGTGCAACGGGATGGTCTGCTATGCCCGGGAGCTTCCCGAGCGCAATGCCGAGCGGGAGCTCCAGAAAAGCGAGGAGCGCTTCCGGCACCTGGTCGAATCGATCGACGATGTCGTGTTTCGGCTGGACCGGGAGCAGCGCTGCGTGGACGTTCTCGGCCGATGGCTCGAGCGGGAAGGCTTCGACCCGGCCGCTCTGATCGGCCGGACGACCCGGGAAATCGTCGGCCCGGACGCGGCTCCGGATCACGAGCGGGCCAACCTGAGGGCGCTGGCAGGAGAAACCGTCACCTATGAATGGGTTCTGCGCTCCCGGGGCGAAGCGCACCACATGCAGACTACCTTGTCGCCCCTGCACGGCCCCGGTGGCGAGGTCACCGGCATCGTCGGAGTGGGTCGCGACATCAGCCACCGGATCGAGGCAGGCCGGGAGGTGCAGCGCTGGGCCCGGATCTTCGAGCATGCCGGCTGGGGTGTAGCCATCGTGAGCGCGGACGGGACCATCGAGAGCGTCAATCCCGCATTTGCCCTGATGCACGGCTGGACGGTGGAAGAGTTGCAGGGCAAGCCGATGGCTGAGCTTTCCCCCGCTGCTCCTCACGAGTTTCCCAGGATGAACCCGACGTTCGACGAGCGGGGCCATCAGATCTGGGAAACCGAACGGGTGCGCAGAAACGGCGTGGTTTTCCCTGCCCTGATCGACGCCACCGCGGTCAAGGACTCGGAAGGCCGGGTGATCTACTACGCGGTCAACGTGCAGGACCTCACCGAGCGCCGCCGGGCCGAGGAACAGGTCCGCCAGGCCCAGAAGATGGAGGCCGTCGGGCGGCTGGCCGGTGGAGTGGCCCACGATTTCAACAACATGATGATGATCATCATGGGGTTCAGCGATTTTCTGCTCACCACCCTGGAGCGCAGCGATCCTCGCTGGGCCGACGCCGACGAGATCCGCAAGGCGGCGGACCGTGCCATGCACCTCACCCGCCAGCTTCTGGGTTTCGGGCGGCAGCAGCTGGTGGCGAGACACGTGCTCAGCCTCAACGAGGTGGTCTCCGGCATGGAGCGAATGCTGCGGCCACTTTTGGGCGAGGATATCCGGCTGGTCACCCGGCTTTCGGTGGGCCTGGGAGGGGTAGAAGCGGACTACGGGCAGCTGGAGCAAGTGGTGATGAACCTTGCGCTGAATGCGCGAGACGCCATGCGCGGTGGCGGCCGCCTCACCATCGAGACTCTCGATCTCGACCTGCCGGAGGGTTACGCCTATCGCAACATCGGCATCGACATCCCGGCGGGACCTTACGTGATGCTCGTGGTCAGCGACACCGGGCACGGCATGACGGCGGAGGTGAAGGCCCGGTTGTTCGAGCCGTTCTTCACCACCAAACCAGCTACGCAGAACACCGGGCTCGGGCTCGCCACGGTCTATGGCATCGTCGTTCAAAGCGGGGGCTACATCTGGGTCGACAGCGAGCCGGGCAAGGGTAGCGACTTCAAGATCTGCCTTCCCCGGGTCGAGGTCGAAGAAGATATGGCGACTCCCGACCTGAGCCTCACCGAGCCTACCCGCGGGTCGGAAACGATTCTGCTGGTCGAGGATGAGCAGGCGGTGCGAAACGTGGCGGCCAGAATCCTGTTGAACCAGGGCTATTTCGTGCTTGCGGCCTCCAGCGCCGAAGAGGCACTGACCGTGGCGGAAAGGGCCGGTGGTGACGTCGACCTGGTGCTCACGGATGTGGTGATGCCGGATATAGGTGGTCCGGAGCTGGTCGAGCGGCTACTCGCCAGATGGCCGGGCATGAAGGTGGTCTACATGTCCGGCTATGCCGAAGGCGACAAGCTCCCGGCAGAAAGCCTTACCCCGGAACGCAGCTTCCTCCAGAAGCCTTTCTCGGCTGAAAGCCTCGCGGCCATGGTGCGTGAAGTACTGGATATCGAAGCCAGAGGCCCCGGCTGATCTGGTCATACGTCACATCCTGATACGTTCGGGGCGATCCATCTTCAAATATCGAGCGTTTCGAGAAAGTTCAGGAGCAGACGCTGCCGGGGGCCCAAGACGTCCGTGTCAACGGAGGTGGAGTATGGAGAGCAGAGTGAAGTTTGCGGGTCATCCCGTTCACCCGATGCTCATCGTGTTCCCGCTCGGGCTCCTTGCGACGGCGGTGATCTTCGACATCATCCACCTCGTATCGGGCAATTCCGAATGGACCGTGGTCGCCTATTACATGATTGGTGCCGGCATCATTGGAGGCCTGGCCGCTTCGGTGTTTGGATGGCTGGACTGGTTCGCGATTCCGGGTGGAACCCGTGCCAAGCGGATCGGCTTGCTGCATGGGGTCGGGAACGTCGCTGTCCTGGTGCTCTTCGTCCTGAGCTGGCTTCTGCGGCGGGATAACCCCGCCATGCCTCCGACGGGAGCGATCGTCGCTTCCCTGGCCGGAGCTGTGCTCGCGGTCATCACGGGGTGGCTGGGCGGAGAGCTGGTCGATCGGCTCGGGGTGGGCGTGGACGACGGGGCTCACCTCGACTCGCCCAGCTCCCTTTCGGAGCTGCCGGCCGGCGCCGGCCTGGCCACCTCTTCCGCGGGGTCGCAGGCCGGCTACCGGGGAGTAGAACGCCGCGTCCCACCAGGCCAGCCTTACTCCGGATCCGAGCGCCGGGCAGGAGCTCGGTAAAAAAACGGCAGCTCTCATCCAGCTCGGTGTCTGCCGGCTTCCGCCACGAGCTTTTCCTTGTCGGCTCGGCTGAGCTGCTTGATGGCGCCCTCGCGTCTGAGCGCTCCCGAGCGATCGCCGGCCTGTTCCCAGTAGACCATGGTCACGGGCGCCCTGGAGCGGGTATAGGCAGAGCCGCACCCGGCATTGTGCTCCGCCAGGCGGCGCCCGGGGTCGGTGGTGATCCCGGTGTACAGGGTGCCGTCGCGGCAGCGGGCTAGATAGACGGTCCAAGGCATCTCTAATGATAGGCCCACTACCGCACCAGCGGTCGCCCTCCCTATCTTCGGCTGGCCCCCATGTCAGCTATTGGCTGTTAGCTATTGGCTATTGGCCTGTCGGTTTTGGGCTGTTGGCTGTCGAGCGGATCACGCCCGACACCGATAACAGTCAATAGGCCATTGCGAATAGCCGAGTAGCCCAGTAGCCCATAGCCCACCGAGGTATGATGGAATCCAACGCTCCGTCGGCCCGCGCGACAGTTCCGACGGTGCCGGACCGGCGGCGGCTCGGAAAGAACACTCTTCCCGACCAGCGAACCCTGCTAACCTGGCTGTTTGTCGGCCGACTGGTCCTGGCCACGGGCGTGCTCCTCGGCGCCGGTCTGGTCTGGACCGAGCGACCCCAGGAGTCGTTCATCGTCAGCGTGGCGGTGGTGTTCGCCCTGGTCTTCACCGGATATGGGGCGGGCACGGTATTTCTGCTGAGCCGGAAACCGGGCAACGCGTTCTTCCTGATTCAGGCTCTGGTAGATCTCGGGCTGGTCACCACGGTCGTACACTTTGCCGGCCAGCCGCAGTCCGCGTTCCCGGCGCTATACGTACTGGTGGTGGCCGCCTACGCCCTGCTCATGCCGCCGGTGTGGATAGCCATCACGGCGACCCTGGCGTCGCTGCTTTACCTGGGCGATACCGTGTGGAGCCATGGCATCGCGCTCGACACCGGCTCGTGGGCGCAGATCGTGGTTCTCAACCTGGTGTTTGCGATCGTGGCGGTGTTGGGTCACCGGCTGCGCGAGGCGGGCATGGAGCAGGTCACACTCGCCACCGAGCTCCGGCGGGTCCGGCTGGAGGCCGACGACATCCTCAGGAACATCCGCTCGGGAGTACTCACGGTGGACGGGCTGGGCCGGCTCGCATTCATCAACCCGACCGCCGAGCGCCTGCTCGACCTCGATGGGGAGGCCCTGATCGGACTGCCGGTGCTGGACCATCTCAAGAGCCGGTCATCCGAGCTGTGGGCCGCGGCCGTGGCTGGCATCCGGAATGGACGCAAGATCAGCCGGGGCGAGGGGATGGTCGTACAGGGGGCGGGGCGGATGTTCCCCATCGGCTTGAGCACCACGACCTTCCGCCAGGAGGCGCAGGACGCACCTTCCGTCACCGCCATCTTCACCGACATCTCCGACCTGAAGGAGGTCCAGGAGCTGCACATGCGGGCGGAGCGGCTGGAGGCGGTGGCGGAGCTGAGCGCCTCCCTGGCTCATGAGATCCGAAACCCGCTGGCCTCGATCCGGAGCTCCGTGGAGCAGCTGGCCCGGTCCAAGCATGCCGACGAGGACGAGCGGTTTCTCTCCGGCCTGATCGTGCGGGAGAGCGACCGGTTGAGCCGGCTCCTCAGCGAGTTCCTCGACTTCGCCCGGGTTCGGGCCACTCATTTTGCTCCGGTCGATCTCCAGACCGTGGTGGCCGCCGTGGTGCGGCTGATCCGGGCTCATCCCGACTGCCGGCCGGACGCCACGATCGCGGTCGAGGGGGAGCACGCCATGCTCGAGGGTGACGAAGACCTGCTTCATCGGGTGATCGCGAACCTGCTGCTCAATGCGGTGCAGGCGGCCCGGGGGCCGGTGCGGGTTACCGTTTCGGTGGCGGCGGTCCAGGCGTCCGAGATTCCGCACGGCACCAATCTGGAGCACGCCGTACGACTCCAGGTTCGCGACAACGGGCCGGGGATCCCCGAAGAGGTACGCGAGCGGCTGTTTCAGCCGTTCGTTTCCGGCCGCTCCGGGGGCAGCGGACTCGGTTTGGCCATCGTTCAACGCGCCGTGGAGGCGCACCGCGGTCTGGTCCTGGTCGATTCCGGCCCCGGATCCGGCACCACGTTCACCATATTCTTGCCCGCCAAGATGGTTGCGGAGGATGCTGCATGAGTCAGAAGCCGTCGCTGTTGGTCGTCGACGACGAGTCGGGGATCCTCGATACCCTCCGGATCCTGCTCCGCAACGAAGGGTTCGAGGTCACCACTGCCCAGGGCGGGAAGGCGGGCCTGGAGCAGATCCGCTCGGGGACCCACGACATCATCCTCTCCGACGTGCGCATGCCGCAGGTCTCCGGTCTGGACATTCTCACCGCCGCCCGGGAGCAGGACCCGATGACTCCGGTGATTCTCATGACCGCCCAGGCATCGCTCCAGAGCGCCATCAGTGCGGTCAACTCGGGTGCCTTCTACTACATCCAGAAGCCGTTCTCCAACGACGAACTGGTCGCCATTCTCCGACGGGCCTGCGAGTACCGGGCGGTCAAGGTCGAGAACACCCAGCTCCGGCAGGAGATCCGCCGGCGCGACAAGACTACCTCGATCTCCCGCCCGATCGGGAAGTCCAAGCGCTTTCTCGACGTGCTCAAGCTGTCCGAGCACGTGGCGCCGACCGATTCCACGGTGCTGATTCAAGGGGAGAGCGGAACCGGAAAGGAAGTGATCGCCCGATATATCCATAACCTGTCCGGCCGGAACGATGGACCCTTCATGTCGATCAATTGCGGGGCCCTGCCGGAGAACCTGCTGGAGAGCGAGCTCTTCGGTCACGTCAAAGGCTCGTTCACGGGTGCGGTGCGCGACAAGCAGGGGCTGTTCGCGGCGGCCCGGGGAGGAAGCTTCTTCCTCGATGAGGTGGGCGAGATGCCCCCCTCGCTCCAGGTCAAGCTACTCCGCGTGCTCCAGGAGCGGGAAGCCATCCCGGTGGGAGCCACCGAGGCGATTCCGGTGGACGTCCGGATCATCGCCGCCACCAACCGCGACCTGGAAGAGGAGATCCGCCGGGGCAACTTCCGGTCGGATCTGTTCTACCGGCTCAACGTGATTGCGGTCAACCTGCCGCCGCTGCGGGAGCGACGGGACGATCTCCTGCTCCTGATCGAGGCGTTGCTCCAGAACCTCGCCACGGAGACGGGAACCGAGCCCAAGGCGCTGGCCGCAGAGGCGCTCGACGCCGTGATGGTATACGAGTGGCCCGGCAATGTGCGCGAGCTGGACAACGCGCTGGAGCATGCGGTGGTGCTGACCCGGGGGAGCCTTATAGAGGCGTCGGCGCTGCCGGAGCGGATTACCAAGCGGCGGAAGGAGCCGCTGGTCGCCGAACGATCCTACCGCAACCCGACCCTCGAGGTTATCGAGCGGGCCTACATCATGTGGGTACTCCAGGCCGAAGGCGGCAATAAGACCCGCGCGGCCGAGGTATTGGGTATCGACCCGTCCACGTTGTACCGCAAGTTGAGCCGGTACGAGGAGCAGGTGGAGGTCAAGGTGTAGGGGCGCGCCGCGTGCGCCAGAGGTGTAGTGTAGGTGTAGTCAGGGGCGCACTGCGTGCGCCCGTGGCTGTATTCCGATCGGACAGTGTTGACGCGTGCCCCCGGTCCATATCGCGTGCGCGGGATGACGGTTCCCGCGCGGCCGGGTGCCCAGTTACAGCATGTCCAGCCTCACCGGTCCCTCCCTCGATCTCCTCCGTTTTCCGCAGCGACACTCCGTCCGCCTCAAGGACCACGACTACGCCGCCGGCATCTACTTCATAACAATCTGTGTGCGCAATCGAAGACCGATACTTAGCAGGGTGAAGCGAGGTCGGGTCTTTCTTACGTCCGTAGGTCAGATTGTGCAGGATGAATGGGTAGGGACAAATCAGATTCGTTGGAATGCGTGGGTCGATGCCTTCGTGGTCATGCCCGACCATTTCCACGGGATTGTGGGGTTGGGTGGCGGCTCGGGACATCGGGCCGACGGTCTGGATGCGGGGTCCCGGGCGCACGCAGTGCGCCCCTACCTTGATCGGGGGCCCGCGGTGCGCCCCTACCTTGATCGGGGGCCCGCGGTGCGCCCTTACCTTGGGCAATTCGTTGCCGGGTTCAAATCGGCGTGCACGCGCCGGTACCGGGAAATCGCGGCCGATCCTGCCGGTGCGTTGTGGCAACGGGGCTACTACGAGCACGTGATCCGCGGTCACCGCGCCCTCCTCGCCATCCGCCGTTACATCGCCGACAACCCTCGCCGGTGGTGAATGTCTCCCAGGAAATGGGTGTGGTGGATTCGGCGAGCGGTGGGTGAGGTCTTCGGCGGAAGTTCTCGCACGTCCGCGGGGAAAAGATGCCGATGGTGCGGATAAGCTCAGCCAGCTTAGACCCGCAGTCGCCCTGGGGCGACCTTGCAAAATCCGCCTTGACGAACTCGGAAAAGCTCTGCACACCAGCGTGCAAGCCATGGTTAAGTCTCTGTGCTGTTAGCGGTTGGCAGCGGCCATTCGGGGGTGGCATATGTGTTGCCTTACCCCAGCCCAGTCGCACCGCGTCTCGCAGCACTGGCTGGTTTTCCGATGTCGCGCCACTCAACTGGAGGAAGTATGAGCAACCGAAAGGGCTTTACCCTGATCGAGCTGTTGATCGTGGTCGTGATCATCGGCATTCTGGCCGCGATCGCGATCCCGAAGTTCGCCAACACGAAGGAGAAGGCGGTTGTCGCGTCGATGAAGTCCGACCTGCGCAATCTGGTTACCGCACAGGAAGGCTTCTTCTCGGACAACCAGGACTACGCGGGTAGCCATGCCGCTACCCAGACTAACGGTACCGGCGGCGCCGGTGTCGTGGCCTTCGGGCCGAGCAGTGGAAACGTGATCGTTATCAACTACGTCGACGCCGCCGGCTGGGGCGCCACCGTAACCAATACCGCGGTCACCGCTACCGCAAACGACGTCTGCGGTGTGTACGTGGGCTCGCTCGCGACCCACGCTGCGGCTGGTGGTCTTGCACTTACCGACGTAGAGGGTGCTCCGAAGTGCTACTAATTAGCATCTAGGCAAGTGCTTCAGGGATGGGCGGCGGTGTCGTACCGCCGCCCATTCTTCTATCCGCCAGTCAGGCAGGGAACTGATAGACGAATACCTGGTCAGTCATGAAAGGCTCGGTGGGAGAGATGCGAGCGAAGCAGAAGGGCTTCACGCTGATCGAGCTGCTGATCGTCGTGGTCATAATCGGAATCCTGGCCGCGCTCGCCATCCCCAAGTTCGGGAATACCAAGGCGAAGGCCTGGGTCGCGTCCATGCGATCGGATCTGCGGAACCTCGCGTCGGTTCAGGAGGCGTACTGGGCCGAAAATCAGATCTATTACAACGGGGCCATTCCCAACGCCGCGTTCCTGTACCGCCCGACCGCAGGGGTCAGCGTCACGATCGTGACCGGGACCGATGCGGGCTGGTCGGCGTCGGCCACGGCCCCGGGGCTCAGTACTCAGACCTGCGCCATTTTTTACGGCAACACGCCGGCGCTGGCCCCTGCCACAATCGACGGGGCAGTCGCCTGCGACTGAGAATGCATTGAATTGCACCCGGGGTCTTGGGCTCGGAAGCGCCATGGCGGAGAACTTGCGAAGCGTGCAGGGCGGTGCAGCACGGTGAAGGCGCTCCTGGAATCGATCGGCTGACCGCCGGCAGCAGCCAGGCGGTCTGCATTCACTCGGTACATGTGGTACTTACGTCGAGGCCGGGGTTAGTCCGGCACCGGCCTAGGCGGCCTGCGTCAGCCATACATCCGGCCTACGGATCGTGCGAAAGGTCGTGGATTATGCGGTTTTTCTCTACCAAACTCGGGTGAAACCGATGCGGTTGCTGATCGTTGAGAACGACGCCGAAATCCGGCAATCACTCGCCCAGCTCCTCGGCGATGCCGGTTATGAGGTCGAGGGCGAGGCCGATCCCAGCCGGGCGCTGGCGCGTGCGGGCACTGAGCAGTTCGAGCTCATTCTCTGCGGCGTTAAGCTGGCTGGGATGGATGGAGTCACCTTCCTCCGTCGTTTTCGCGCCGATGGCGGCAGCGCCCTGTTCATCATGATGAGCACCCAGGCAAGCGAAGACGCCGCACTGGCCGCGCTGCGCGAGGGCGCGTACGACTATGTGCAGCAGCCGGTCCGGCCCGATGAAGTGATCATGGCGGTGCGCAAGGCAGAAGAGCGCGAGCGGCTACGCCGTGAGGTCGAAGCACTGCGCTCGAACCTGGGGATCGGTGCGATACGGGAGCTGGTCGTCTCCCAGAGCCGTGCAATGCGCGACGTTCTCGAGCTGGCCTCGCGGGTGGCACGCCACAACACTCCGATTCTGATCACGGGTGAAAGCGGTACCGGCAAGGAAGTCATTGCGCGGGCGGTTCACCAGATGAGCCCGAGGGGCGAGTGCACCTTCACCGCCGTGAACTGCGCGTCGATCCCCGAGCAGCTCCTGGAATCCGAGCTCTTCGGCCACACCAAGGGTGCTTTTCCCGGGGCTACCATCGACCACGTCGGTCTGTTCGAGCTGGCCGACGGCGGAACCCTGCTCCTGGACGAGATCGCCAACCTCCCCCAGGGGCTGCAGTCCAAACTGCTGCGGGTTCTCGAGGAGGGCCAGGTGCGCCGGCTCGGGGCCAGGGATGCACGGAGGGTCGATGTGCGCGTGCTCGCCGCCACCGGGAACCCGGTCGAGCAGGCGGTGGAGAGCGGCGAGTTCCGCTCGGATCTCTACTATCGTCTCAACGTGGTTCGGCTCCACATCCCACCGCTCCGAGAGCGGCCCGAAGATATCCCCGAGCTGCTGACCCATTTTGCCAGGCAGATGGCCCAACGCCTCGGTCATCCCGTCAGCATCACCCCCGCAGCATTGGCGGCGCTCACCCACCACTCCTGGCCGGGTAACGTGCGCGAGCTCAGGAACTCGCTGGAACGCGCTGCGGTGCTCGGTGCGGGCAGCCCCCTCGACTGCAAGGACTTTGCCCTGTCGAACGGTTCGCCTACCACGCAAAACGGCACCACCAACGGCTCGCTCGACCTCAAGACCCAGGTAGAGGCGGTCGAGCGTGAGGTCATACGGCGGGCACTCCAGGCGTCGAATGGCAATCGGCGGCAGGCCGCCAACCTGCTCGGCATCAGCTTGCGTACCCTGTTCTACAAGCTGCGGCGGCTTCCGGCCCACTAAGCATAAGTCGTCGCGGCCCTCGCGATGACTCCCGAATCCATTTGATCAGACTTGCGGAAAACCGATACCGAATTCCGCGCGGGAAACACCACCTTCTGAAGCTGCGAAGAGAGGTGGAACATGAGGCTTTCGAGCCGGGGACTCACGCTGGTCGAAGTGCTTGTCGCCGTCGTCGTGTTGGGAGTGGGGGTCATTGCCCTCGTGGGCACATCGGCGCTGGTCACCCGAATGATCGGCCGGGGGAAGGTCGAAACCCGCGCCGCGCTGGTCGCCTCGAGCAGGATGGAAGCTCTCCGGCTGGCCGCGCATGCCACCTCCCCTCGCTGCACCGCACCCGAGTTCGCCACCGGAGGCCCGGCCATTTCCGGCGGCATGACCGAGTCATGGGTAGTCCCCACCAGCGGCAGGGTGCGCCGCGTACGCGTCACGGTCACCTATCTCACCGCTCGGGGGCCGCGCCAGGCGGAGCTCGAGACGGCGGTGGAATGCTGATCCTGCCGAACCGGCGGCGCGGTTTCACGCTGATCGAGGTAATGATCGCGCTGGTCACCCTGCTCGTGGTGGCGGGCGCATTGCACCAGCTGCTGCTAATCACCCAGCGGCTCACCCGAACGCAGGCCCACCAGATGAGCCTCCAGTCCAGCGTACGGGCCGGCTATCTCGTGCTCACCAGCGAGCTGCGTGAGCTGAGCACCATGCCCGGCGGAGCATCGGACCAGAACGACATCCTGCACATTGCCCCGTCCGCCCTCACTTACCGCGCCATGCGGGGGCTCGGCTTCGTCTGTCAGACGACCACCGCCGGAGAGATCCGGATAGGCCGCAGCGACTTCTCCGGGCACCGGGATCCCCAACCCGGAAGGGACACGGCCTACGTGTGGACCGGGGGAAACGCCGCCGAACTGGAACGCTCCTGGACCCCGGTCGCAGTGTCCGGCGTATCCACCGCCCACGCATGTCCCGGAGCCCTGGGCCCGGGAATCACTCTGGCCGTTTTCAGCGCGGCTCCGGTGGAGGGTCTCGAGGCAGGCACCCCGGTCAGGATCTCGGAGATCATGGAGCTGCGGCTCTATGAGTCCGAGGACCAGTCCTGGCTGGGTGTCCGGTCGGTGAGCGCAGGGGAGGCAATCCAGCCGGTTGCCGGACCGCTTTCAGCGGGTAACGGCCTCCGGCTGGAGTACCTGAACGCTTCGGGAGCCCCGACCACGAATCTCCAGGACATCAAGAGCATCAGGGTCGCACTTCGGGGAACTGTCGAAGCGGCCGGAGGCGGTACCGAAATCCCGGGCCGGCTCGAGGAGGAGCTGAGAAGCCAAGTCACGCTCCGGAATGCGGCGCGGCAATGAGTCACCCGAGACAGTCTGTCATTGAGCCGGTATCGCCCGGAAGCGATGAACGCGGGATCGCTCTGGTAGTGGCCATTTTTGCGCTGGCCATCATCGGCGCCCTGGTGGGCACCAACGTCTTTGCCGGACAGGTGGAGCATCAAAGCGGCCGGAACACATTCTACGCCAGCCAGGCACGCGAAGCCGCAGAGGCGGGTCTGGCGGAGGCAGTAGGCACGCTCGAGGCGGGCATGCTGCTCGAACATCCGGCCGGCACTGCGCCGCTCGATCTGGGCACATTGATCCTGGGTAGCGGGGTCAGCGCCAGCCGCAATGTCTCCCGGCTTACCCGCGAACTGTTTCTCATCCGTTCGCGGGGCATCCGGCAGAACGCCGCCGGTGTCCCGCTGGCCACCAGCACGTTAGGTGCTCTGGTGCGCGTGCTGCCTTCAACGTCAGCCCCGGATACCGTCCCGGCAATCTCGCCCAGCGGGCTCAGCCTCGCCGAGAGAGGCTGGATTCAGCTCTAGCCACCAATAGCCGAAGCTTTGATTCGAGGAGTGTGTGCACCCGCTGCCAAATGTTGCACACTGCTGTTCCAGGCCTACTGCTGCATCCCGAGAGACCGGTTGCGAAAGAGAAGATAGGGCCGGGTTGAACCACAGAACGCCGGGGGCAGATGTCGCGTTAAGCTGCTTGGCTGCAAAGGATTGCCAAAGTGCAATTTGTGTGGCACATCGGTTGCCCACTGATCTCCGGGATATTCCGACGTTTTCCTTAACCAGCGGACACGTATGGGACTCTTCGGGCGCAAGGCGATGACGGTCGGCCTGGATATCGGCAGCGGCCTGATCAAGCTCGTCGCGATTACGCATTCCGCTGGTGGTCCGGTGTTGACCAAGGTGGCGTTCACCTCGATCGGCCATGATGCCATCGTGGAAGGGGAGATCATGGACCCCGGCATCGTCGCCGAGGCCATCAAGGGTCTCATGGCTCAGGCGGGCATCAAGACCAAGTCGGTCGTGACGGCCGTCGGGGGCCGCGATGTCATCGTGAAGAAGATCACGATGGACCGGATGCAGGAGTCCGACGCGCGCGAGGTCATCCGCTGGGAGGCGGAGCAGCATGTGCCGTTCGACATGGACAACGTCGAGCTCGACTTCCAGATCCTGGATCCCGAGGGCGAGGGGCTCCAGATGACCGTACTGCTGGTTGCCGCCAAGCGCGAGCTGGTAGATCACAAAGTCGCCCTGCTCGCCGACGTGGGCCTCCAGTCGAACATCATCGACGTAGATGCTTTCGCGCTCCACAATGCGTTCGAGGTCAACTACCCCGAGGCTATGAGCGGGGTCGTGGGCCTGGTCAACATCGGCCACGAGATGACCAACATCTACATCCTCGACGACGGCGTTCCGGTGCTCACCCGGGACATCCCGGTCGGCACGCGCCGCTTTCGCGAAGACCTGCAGCGCGAGCGGGGGCAGTCGGCCGACGAAGCGGAGCGGTTGCTTCAGGGAGGCGAGGGTGGCGAGATCCCCGAGGCCTTTCTCCAGACTCGCACCGAGGAGCTGGCGGTCGGCATCGAGCGCGCCGCGGCCTTCCTCCAGACGGCCAGCCGCTCGGCCGGCGGGATTTCACGGATCTTCATTACCGGCGGCGGCGCGCGGATTCCGCGGCTCAGCCGGGCGTTGGGAGACCGGCTCCAGATCCCGGTCCAGCTCGCCAATCCGATCGAGAAGCTGCAGGTGGCCGAGGGGGTGTTCGATACGATGCAGGTGGATGAGGTCGCTCCCCTGCTGATGCTCCCCATCGGTCTCGCCCTGCGCACTGCAGCCTGACCCCGACCAGGACCCGACATAGATGATCACCGTCAATCTCCGTCCCGGTAAACGGCGCAAGCGCTCCGGCTCTCCGATCAACTTGAGGGGGATGCTGGACAGCTTCCGCGGGCTGGGCGCCAGGGTAAAGGACCCGCTCCTGCTGGCGACGGTAGGGAGCTGGGTTTGCGTGCTCGGGTTCCTCGGATTCGTGTATCTGAACAACGTACGGCAGCTTTATTCCCTGGAGCCGCGCCTGGAGCAGGCCCGCAGCGAGCACCGCCGGTTCAAGACCTTCCTGGCCGACAAGCGGCGCCAGGAGCAGATCCGCGATTCGCTGCTGGCACAGATCACGGTCATCCGAAACGTGGACAGCGACCGCTATATCTGGCCGCATTTGCTGGACGAGGTCACCAAGGCGCTTCCGGCCTATACCTGGCTGGTGGATCTGGGCACCACCACCCCCGCCGCTCGTCCGCGGGCAGCACGGCCTGCGCGCCCGGCCAATGCCAGGAACGCCAAGGCCGACACCGCCGCGGCTGACAGCGCCCCGGCGCCGCTCATCTTTCAGCTGAACGGCCGCACCATCGACATCCAGGCGTACACCCGGTTCCTCCGGCAGCTGGAAGCGTCTCCCTGGATCGAGAACGTCACTCCGGTCTCGGCTCAGACGGTAGTGGAGAAGGAGAGACCCATCACCGCTTTCAGCATCAAGGCGCAGTACCGCTTGGCGGACTCGGCCTACATTCGCACCGCTCCTTTCAGCCAGTCGGTGAGGTGAGGTAGCCCATGGCAATCTCGAACGAAAAGGCGACACCGCTCCTCATTCTGCTGCTGGCCGGGATCGTGGGGTACAGCGCCTACACCGGGGCAGTCATCAACGTGGTCGGGCTCAAGGGGCTGGCCGCGCAGAGCCAGCACGTGGTCGCGGTGCGCGACACCATCGTCCGACTCGAGGCGGAAACCGACAGCGCCAAGAAGGAGCTCGCCCGCGGCAGCGTGGCCGATGTCCGCAAGCGTCTGGAGAGCTATCGGTCCAGTCTGCTGTTGCTCCGCCGCCTGGTGCCGGAGCGCAACGAAGTACCCAACCTGCTCGACGACATCTCCACCCGGAGCAAGATCCGGGGGGTGACGCTTTCCCAGGTGGTGCCCCAGCCGGTGGAGCCCGGACCGGCCCCGTTCGACACCTATTCCTACAACATGTCGGTCATCGGCAAGTACGACGCGATCGGCCAGTTCCTGGCCGATGTGGCCAGCCTCCAGCGGATCATCGTTCCGTACAACCTCTCGGTCGCCGCGGCCAACCTCAGTGCGGCCAAGGCGCTGGGTGACAGCACCGGATCGCTGCTCGAGGCCAGGTTTCAGATTCGCACCTACGTGAAATCTCCCAACCAGGAAGGAGAGGCCAGTGGCACGTAACGCCTTTGCGCTTGCCTTCCTGACGGCAATGGCCCTGTCTGGCTGCTCCAAGCTGGACCAGCTGCCGTTCCTGGGAAACAAGAAGGCCAAGGAGGCCGAAGCAAACCTGGCCGCCCAGCGCGCCCGGACTGACAGTCTGCGGAAGGTTCGGCGGATCGCCGACTCGGTCGCGGTGGTTCGCCATGCGGCTTGCGTCGACTCGATCCGTGCTGAATTGTCCAAGCCGGCCGTCGCGAAAAAGACCAGGGGGAAGGCCAGGAAACGGGCTCCTGCTCCATCTCCGGAGCTCATCGCCACCCAGGCTCAGACGATCTGCGAGCAACGTTCCCAGCCCCCGCAGGCCACGGTGGCGGCCAAGCCGGCGGCGCCAGGAGCGAAGGCCGACAGCGTCAAGGCCCTGCCGGCCATCGCCAAGGCGGCGCCGGACAGCGCCAGGCCGGTGGCAACTGCGGTCAGGGACAGCGCCCCCCGCACCGTCGCCATGAAGACGGCAGGCCGAGCCGGAACGACCGTGCAGCCGCCGTTAGACCAGTCGGCGTGGGCCGACTCGGTCCGCAAGGCCAGGGAGACGGAGATGTCGCGGGAAACGTTCGCCTACTCGGGCGGTACCCGTGATCCCTTCAACTCGCTGCTCAACATGGCCAAGGCGGGGCCGGAACTGGCCGATCTCCAGCTGGTCGGGATCTACCGCAACATGCGCCTCCCGTCCGGCAGTGTCGCCGTGTTTCGGGAGAGAGAAGGAGGCAAGCGGCACCGGCTCCGGGCTGGGGATCAGGTCGGCCGCTCCCGGCTGGTGCAGATCCGTGAACGTGACGTGGTGTTCATGATCGAGGACTTCGGCTTTGAACGGCAGGAAACCCTTTCGCTCCGGAAGCAGGAGGACGTAACCCCATGACCCGAGTGTATCGCCTAATGCTCGCCACCGCCGCTCTCTTCGGAGTGACCTCCGCGGGGCGTGCCGACGGTCCCGCGAGCGGAGAGGTCACGGGCGTCAGCGTCCAGGCGGCACCGGGACGCGCAGACGTCGTGATCAACGTGCGCGGCGCGGTCGAGGTCCGCGACTTCATGCTGGAGAACCCGGAACGTCTGGTGTTGGACGTCATCGGCGCCCGGCTGAAGGGGAATCCGGTCCACCTCTACGACGGCGTCAGGCGAGGCGGCGTGCTCAACCTCCGCTACGCCCAGTTCCAGCGCGACGTGGTTCGGATCGTGCTCGAGCTCGACCGCGCCAAGGACTACCAGATCGAGCGGGGTGCCGATGTGATCCGGGTGTCGTTCGGCACCGACCAGTCCTTCCTGGCGTGGTCGTCCAACGACCCGGTCGAGAGGGCGGCTCCTTCCCGGCCCAAGGCGCCGCGCCGGGCGCCCGAGGTTCAGCTGGATGCCCGCCGGCTCACCCGTGCCACATCGGTTGACGAGCCCCGGATCACCGTGGTGTGGGACCGCGCCAGCATCGCCGACGTGGTCTCCGGGTTCGCGGCGTTCAGCGGCCGGACCATCATTCTGGGCAAGGATATCAAGGGTGAGGTCACGGCCGAGGTCAAGAACCAACCGTGGCCGCAGGCGTTCCAGGCCATTCTGGCTTCGCAGGGGCTTTCCGCCCAGGAAATGCCAGGCGGCATCATTCGAGTAGATGCGCCTTCAGTGCTGGCCGCGCTCGATTCGCTCGAGCCGCTGGAGACGCACGTGGTGCGCATCAACTATGGCAAGGCCAAGGAAATGACGAAGAGCATCGAGGGAAGCCTGACCAAGGGGCGCGGCAAGGTGGTTGCCGACGATAACTCGAACTCTCTCATCATTACCGATACTCGCAGCAAGGTCGGCAACCTGGCCGACTTCGTGCGCGGTCTCGATATCCGGACCCCGCAGGTGTCGATCAAGGCCAAGATCGTGTTCGTGGACCGGACCGACATCGAGGAGCTGGGCATCAAGTACGATCTGGGCAGCAACAGCCAGTTCTTCAACCGGCTGGTGCAGCGCACCGATCCGAGCACCGGTGAAGCATACGACCCGAACGTGAATATCGTGGATGTCGGGGGCAATTCGGTGTCCGCCATCGGCAACGCGAGTGGTAACATCACCGCCTCGGCTCTCGATCTGGTCTTCTCGACCGCGTTCGGCGGCTTCACGCTGACCTCGTTCCTCAGCGCGCTCGAGCGGCAGGACCTGTCGGACGTCCAGGCGGAGCCGGTCATCACCACGCTCGACAACCGGAAGGCCGACATCCTCGTGGGTGAGGAGACTCCGGTCCGCGTGATCGATGCCGGAACCGGAGCCGGTGGCAATGCTACGGCCACCGTCCAGTTCAAGGAGACTGGCATCCGGCTCACCGTCACGCCGCACGTCACCAGCAATCGCCAGATAGCAATGGAGCTGCACACCGAGCGCTCCGCCGTTCAGGAGATAGCGGTAGGCGACCTGGGATTCATCTTCCAGACTCAACGGGCCGACAACCAGCTCCTGGTCAATGACGGCGAGACCGCCGTCATCGGCGGCCTTACCGTCACCGAGGTAACCAATACGCGGTCGGGCATTCCGCTGCTGTCGGGCCTGCCGATCATCGGGAAGCTGTTCAGCTTCAGCAGGAGCGAGGAAAACCGGCGCGACCTGATTATCTTGGTCACGCCCCGGATCATAGATGACGGCGCCGTGCAGCAGTAAGGCAGGGACGTTACCCTGAGCCAGAGCGAGCCCGGCGCGAGCCGGGCTCGCTCGTTAGTATGCAGACTGGCAACCCCTCTCCAGGACCCGGTCATGACGCTCCGATTCACCACGGCGGGCGAGTCCCACGGCAAGGCGCTGGTCGCCATCGTCGAAGGGCTGCCTGCCGGTATCCCGGTCTCGGCCGAGTGGGTGGATCGGGAGCTCGCCCGCCGGATGCAAGGCTATGGCCGGGGTGCCCGTATGAAGATCGAGCGTGACCGTATCGAATGGCTCTCCGGGTTGCGTGCGGGAGAGACGCTCGGCTCGCCGGTGGCCATGCTGATCCCCAACCGGGACTGGGCCAACTGGGAAGACGTTATGGCCTACGAGAGCTCCGATGGGCCGGGGGAGCTTCGGCGCCGCCGTGTCAGCCGCCCGCGACCCGGCCACGCCGACCTGGCTGGCGTGCTCAAGTACGACCGAATCGATGCCCGGGACATTCTCGAGCGGGCGAGCGCGCGCGAGACTACGGCGCGAGTCGCCGCAGGGGCTCTGGCCAAACGACTGCTCGACGAATTCGGAATCGAGATCGGCAGTCACGTAGTCTCCCTGGGTGGCATCCAGGCCAGGCGGGCCGAGTTGCCGGTCCCGCTCAACGAGAGCGCGGATCGCTCCGAGGTTCGAGTTCTGGACGCTGCCGCAGAGGCGGAGATAATCCGCCGCATAGATGCTGCCAAGAAGGCGGGTGATACTCTGGGGGGCGAGGTGGAAGTCGTTGCCCGGGGGGTGGTAGTTGGGCTGGGGAGCCACGTGAGCTGGGACCGAAAGCTGGACAGCCGGCTGGCCGGCATGCTCATGTCCATACCGGCGGTAAAGGGCGTCGAGATCGGGATGGGGTTCGAGGCCGCACGGAGGCCGGGCTCTCAGGTGCACGATCCGATTGAAAGCGGGGAAGCGGGGAAGCGGGGAGGCGGGGAAGGTAGGGGCGGACTGCATCCGCCCGTGACTCCGGCTGGCCCCGATCCACGCGGCGGGTTCCGGCGGCCGACCAACAATGCGGGCGGCCTGGAGGGGGGAATCACTACCGGGGAACCAGTGGTTGTTAAGCTGGCAATGAAGCCCATCGCGACCCTGATGTCTCCCCTCGCCACCGTCGACCTCACCTCCGGTGAGCCGGCCAAGGCGGTCAGCGAACGCTCGGACGTCACTGCGGTGCCCGCCATGGGCGTGATTGCCGAGGCCATGGTTGCGCTGGCGCTGGCGGATGCCATGCTGGAGAAGTTCGGGGGCGATTCGCTCGCCGAGATGCGGCGCAACTATACCGGCTACGTAGCCGGGCTCGGCTCGAGGTGGGCCTCGACCGGCCCCCCAGCGGAGGGCTGATGCCGCGCCACATCGTGCTGGTGGGGCTCCCCGGTTCGGGGAAAAGCACGGTCGGCCGGCTGGTGGCGGAGGCGTTGCCGGCGCCACTGATCGATATCGACGGCCTGCTGGTGCGAGAGATGGGCATGCCGATCAGCCAGATCTTCGGCATGGTAGGCGAGGCGCGATTTCGGCAGATGGAGCGTGACGCGGTGAACGCCGCCCAGGGCGGCGCGCCGGGGGTGATCGTTCCCGGAGGCGGATGGGCGGCGCAGCCGGGGCAGCTCGAAGCGGCCATGCCCGTCAGCCTGGTGATCTACCTCAAATGCCTGCCCGCGACGGCCAGCAAGCGAAGTGAGCAGGGTGAGAACCGCCCCCTTCTGGCGGGAGTGGATCCTGGGCAGCGAATGCGGACGCTGCTGGAGGAGCGGGAGCCGTTCTACCTCCTGGCCCACCACCAGGTTGACGCTGAGCGGGGCCAGCCCGAAGCGCTCGCGGGAGAAATCGTGGGTCTCGCCCGGCACCACGGCGGGTGGTAAAACGTCGTTCCTTGCTTCCCCGACAGCGACTTAACACGCGAGGACGGGGCGCGACGTACCTGACGCCTTGCTTTTGCCCGGGGGGCGCGGCTTTTGTTACCTCCCGACTTTGACCATTGGGTGACACAGGCAATTACACTGGAGCTATGGCGACGCGAACGAAGAGGACGGGAAAGGCGGGAAGGACGGGAAGCTCGGGAAGGGCCGTAAAGCCTTCTCCCCGGCCCGCCGTTAAGCGTGCCCGTAAGAGTGAAAGTCGGGAAACCGACGTCACGCGAGTGCGCGCGCGGGATGGGAGGCCTGCACTCGTCATCGTCGAGTCGCCCACCAAGGCAAAAACCATCGGTAAGTATCTTGGGTCCGGCTACGATGTGAAGGCGACGATCGGCCACGTGCGGGATCTTCCCACCCGCGAGCTGGGGGTGGATGTAGACCGGGGGTTCGAGCCGAAGTATGTCACCATCAAGGGTAAGACCAAGACCCTTTCGGAGCTCAAGAAGGCGGCCAAGGCCGCCTCTGCCGTTTATCTGGCCACGGACCCCGATCGTGAGGGCGAGGCCATCGCCTGGCACGTGGCCGATCAGCTCAAGTCCCGCGCCCCGACTCACCGGATTCTATTCCACGAGATCACCAAGGACGCCATTCAGGCAGCGCTGCGGGAGCCGGGCCAAATAGACGATCGCAAGGTCGAGGCCCAGCAGGCTCGCCGCATCCTCGACCGGCTGGTGGGCTACAAGGCCAGCCCCATTCTCTGGAAGAGCATCAAGACCGGCCTGTCCGCCGGTCGGGTGCAGACCGTCGCCCTCCGTCTCATCGTCGAGCGCGAGCGCGAGATCCGGGCGTTCAAGCCGCAGGAGTACTGGACCATCGAGGCGCTCTGCGCCAGCAACGGGCAGACCTTCGAGGCAAGCCTGCATAAGATCGGCGGGCACAAACCGCAGCTCCACAGCGAGGCCGATGCCCGGGCGGTGCTGGACGCGGTTCGGCCGCTGCCGTTTATCGTCACCAAGGTCGAAAAGCGCAACCGAAAGAAGAATCCAGGCGCGCCGTTCACTACCAGCACCCTGCAGCAGGAGGCGGCCAAGAAGCTGGGCTTCTCCTCCCGGCGCACCATGCGCGCGGCGCAGGATCTCTACGAAGGCATGGACGTAGGCGAGGACGGGCCGGCGGGACTCATCACCTACATGCGGACCGACTCGCCCGAAGTTTCGGCCACGGCGGTGGCTTCGGTGCGCGATTTCATCAGAAAGAGCTACCCCAAGCCGTACCTGCCGGAGGCGCCCAACGTCTACAAGCCCAAGAAGGCGGCCCGGACCCAAGGGGCTCACGAGGCAATCCGGCCCACTGATGTGCGCCGCCGCCCCGAGGAAGTGCAGCCGTACCTCGAGCCGGATCAATATCGGCTCTATCAGCTGATCTGGCAGCGCTTCGTCGCCTCCCAGATGACCCCGGCGGTTTACGACATGACGATCGTGGACTTCGATCTGGGCCAATATTTGTTCCGTGCCACCGGCTCGGTCCTGGTGTTCGACGGCTACCACGTGCTCTATACCGAGGGCCGGGAGAAGGAAGAGGGCAAGACGATGGACGATCTTCCGCCCATACCCCCGCTGGTCAGGGGCGATCGGGTCGAGGTTCGGGAAATCACCCCCTCGCAGCACTTCACCGAGCCGCCGCCCCGTTTCTCGGAGGCCAGCCTGGTCAAGGAGCTGGAGCGCCTCGGCATTGGACGCCCGTCAACCTACAGCGCCATCATTTCGACCCTGTCGACCCGCGAGTACGTCCGGGTGGATCAGCGGCGCTTTTTCCCCACCGGGCTGGGAGAAACGGTGGAGAAGATAATGGTGGGCAAGTTCCCCGAGATCTTCAACGTCGAGTTCACCTCCGAGATGGAAAACGAGCTCGACCGAATCGAAGACGGAGAGCTGGCCTGGCAGCGGGTGCTCCGGGACTTCTATGGCCCCTTCAACAAGGCACTCGACGCGGTGGATCTGAACGCGCTGGTGGCGGACGCGCATGGGTTGAAGCCGGAGGAGCTGGCCAAGGAGCGGTGCCCCAAGTGCGGCTCGCCCATCGAACTCCGGACCGGCCGCTTCGGCCCTTATCTGGCCTGCGTCAAGTACAAGGAGACGTGCGACTACGTGAAGTCGCTCAAGAAAGACAAGGTGCCGGACCGACCCAGTGACCAGAAGTGCCACCTCTGCGGTTCGGCCATGGTCATCAAGACCGGCCGGTTCGGCGAGTTCCTGGCCTGCACCACCTACCCCAAGTGCAAGGGAACCCGGTCGATTCCTATGGGCATCAAGTGTCCCAAGTGCATCGAGGGCGACCTCACCGAGCGCCGCACCAAGCGAGGCAAGTCGTTCTGGGGCTGCCTGCGCTATCCCGCTTGTGACTTCTCCACCTGGAACCGGCCGGTACCGGAAACCTGTCCTGCCTGCGGCTGGCTGGGAATGGAGAAGAAGATCAGCAAGGCCGAAGGCGAGAGCCGCACCTGCCTCAAGTGCGGCCACCGGATCGTGGTGGCGGAGCCGGAGGAGGTGGCTCTGGGGTGAGCGTCACCGTCGTCGGCGGAGGCCTGGCCGGCTCGGAGGCGGCATGGGCACTCGCGGAGCGGGGCCTCCGGGTTACGCTGTACGAGATGCGTCCCGGCACCAGGACGGCCGCCCACAAGACCGATCGACTCGCTGAACTGGTCTGTAGCAACTCCTTCAAGTCGGTAGATCTCACCAACGCACACGGCCTTCTCAAGGCCGAACTCCGGGCGCTCGGGAGCATCCTGCTGCCGTGCGCCGATAGGGCTCGGGTCCCGGGCGGCACAGCTCTGGCTGTCGATCGTGAGATCTTCTCCGAGGCGGTGCACCAGCGGGTCACCTCGCATCCCAACATCACCGTCGTACGGGAGGAAGTCGCCGAGCTCCCCTCTCCCGGCGTAGTTGCCACCGGCCCGCTCACGTCCGACCGGCTCACCCGGGCCATGGCCGCCCGGCTCGGCACCTCCGCTCTGGCCTTCTACGATTCCATCGCACCGGTCGTAGCCGCGGATTCGCTCGATCACAGCCGGCTCTATGCTCGTTCCCGCTACGGAAAAGGCGATGGCGACGACTACCTCAACGCACCGATGGACGCCGCCACGTACGAGGGATTCATCGAAGCGCTGCTGTCTGCGGACCAGTTCCAGGGCCACGACTTCGACCAGGTGCCCTACTTTGAGGGCTGCCTTCCGGTAGAGGAGATGGCACGGCGGGGCCGGGAGACGCTCCGTTTCGGTCCAATGAAACCGGTGGGGCTGACCGATCCGCGGACCGGCCGGGAGCCGCATGCCGTGGTGCAGCTTCGGCGGGAAGACCGGGCGGGGCAGATGTGGAATCTGGTCGGGTTCCAGACCAGGCTCCGGATCCCCGAGCAGCAGCGCGTTTTCCGGATGATTCCGGGGCTGGAGTCCGCCGAGTACCTCCGTTTCGGCAGCATCCACCGGAACTCGTACCTCAACAGCCCGGCCAGCCTCGGGACCGGCCTGACCGCCCGCGACGACGACCGGCTTTACTTCGCCGGGCAGATTACCGGTGTCGAGGGCTATACCGAGTCGCTCGGCACCGGTCTGATGGCGGGTATCAACCTCGCCCGGCGGCTCCAGGGTCGGCCGGTTGCCGTCCCTCCGCCAACGACGATGTTGGGGGGGTTGTACCGGTATCTACGGGACGCCGATCCGAAGCACTTCCAGCCGATGAATGCCAACTTCGGGTTATTGGATCCGCTGCCCGGCATGAGCCTGCCCCGAGCGCAGCGAGGGGTAAAGAAGGATCGAAAGAAGGAGCTCCTGGTCGAGCGAGCACAGGCGGATTTCGTGACCTGGATGGACCAGACTGGCATCGCTGCGGAGGCACAGGAGAGTCACGGATGAACAGGGATAACAACGACGGATCGCTCCGATGAGCACACGAGGCTCCGCTAGAGGCTTCACAGCCCAGCAACCCCAGACCGCTCGTCCGGAAGTCACCGAGTTTCTGGTCCACTTGGAGAAGGAGCGCGACGTGTCGCCGCACACGGTTAAGGCGTACGCCCGCGATCTCGAGGCCTTCACCGACTTCTGCAACCGGCATTACGGCGAGTGGAACTGGGCCACGGTCGACCGGCTCGGGCTGCGCGGGTTTCTGGGTGAGCTCCAGCGGCGTGGCCTGGCCCGGCGGAGCGCGGCGCGGGCGCTCTCAGCGGTGCGGAGCCTCTACCGCTATCTCCAGGAACACTACGGCGTTCCCAACAACATCGTCCGGTCGGCAAGGATGCCCAGGCTGGAGAAGCGGCTCCCGACCTATATGGACCGGGATCAGGCCCAGCGGCTGTTCGACTGGGCCGAATCTCGCGCCGCTGGTGACGAGTTCACTCCTACTCGCGACCTTGCAGCTCTGGAGCTCTTCTACTCGACGGGGATCCGTCTTTCGGAGCTCTGCGGAATGAACCTCGAGGACCTCGATCTGCTGTCCGACCAGGTGAAGGTGCGCGGAAAGGGCCGCAAGGAGCGGATCGTACCGGTCGGCTCGCGGGCGGTGCTTGCGTTGCGGCGCTATCTTAAGCTGCGCGAGCCGATCGTCGGCCGGCCCGGCAGCGACCGGCGGGCGGCCTTCGTAAGCCGTTGGGGAAAGCGGCTCAGTCCACGAGGGGTCCAGCGGATCGTGCACGCCATGCTGGAGGGAATCGGGGGGGACGGACTTCGGGTGCACTCGCTGCGCCACACCTTTGCCACCCACATGGTGGATGCCGGCGCGGATCTTCGGGCGGTGCAGGAGCTCCTGGGCCACGCGTCGCTCAGCACTACCCAGATCTACACCCACACGAGCGTCGAGCGGCTCAAGAAGGTCTACAATCAGGCGCACCCCCGTGCGTAACAGCGTGAACGGTAAAGGGTCAACGGTGAACGGGGGTGGCCGGGGAGGCCCCGTTTGCTGTTCATCGTTCACCGTTCACGCTTTTGAGGTACGATGATCCGATTTCACGGCACCACCATCCTCGGCGTCCGGAAGGACGGCCGCGTCGCCCTGGGCGGCGACGGCCAGGTCAGCATGGGCGAGACCGTGGTCAAGTCACAGTCGAACAAGGTACGTACCCTGAAGGGTGGGAAGGTCCTGGCGGGGTTTGCCGGCTCGACGGCCGATGCCCTCACCCTCTACGAGAAGTTCGAGGAGAAGCTCGACCGCTATCCCGGCAACCTTCCCCGGGCCGCAGTCGAGCTGGCCAAGGATTGGCGCAGCGACCGCGTGCTCCGGCGACTGGAGGCACTCCTCGTGGTTGCCGATCTCGAGCACAGCTTCCTGCTGAGCGGCTCCGGCGAGCTGATCGAGGCGGATGACGGGATCGTAGCCATCGGCTCCGGCGGGAACTTTGCGCTCGCCGCGGCCCGTGCACTGCTGCCTGAGCCCGGGCGCACCGCGCGGGAAATCACTCAGCGCTCGCTGGAGATAGCGGCCGACATCTGTGTTTTCACCAATCGCAGCATCACCATTCTCGAGTTGCCCGGAGACGGGAAGAAAGGGTGAGCGGTAAGCGGGTGCGGATTGCTTCGGGCGACAGGCCCGCGTGCCGATCCGGCGACACCGTGTCCTGACCCGCTCACCGCTTACCGCTCACCGCTCACCCGCTTACCGCTTACCGCTTACCTTATAAGAATGACCGACGCCGCTTCCCAACTCCCCGTAGAATCGGCTCCCGAGCCCCCGGCCCCGATGCCATGGCTGGAGGAGATGCCGCCGCGGCTCATCGTAGCCGAGCTCGACCGGTACATCGTGGGGCAGGAAGCGGCCAAGAAGGCGGTGGCGATTGCCGTGCGGAACCGCTGGCGCAGGGCCCAGGCGCCCGACGACATCCGGGATGAGATCACGCCCTACAACATCATCATGATCGGCCCCACCGGCGTGGGCAAGACCGAGGTTGCCCGGCGGCTGGCCCGGCTCTCGGGCGCGCCTTTCATAAAGGTCGAAGCCTCGAAGTTCACCGAAGTGGGCTATGTGGGACGCGACGCAGAGTCCATGGTACGGGATCTGGTCGACTCGGCCATCAACCTGGTGCGCACCGAGCGGGAAGACGAGGTCTACCCTCAGGCCGAGCAGCGAGCGGACGAGCGGCTGTTGGACTTGCTCTTGCCCGCGGGACCGGCGGCGATGGACAAGGCGGAGAAGACGGACAGGACCGAGAGGCCGGAGGCTTCGGTGTTCGTGGTTTCATCCGCGGGTCAGGCCAAGCCGGAGCGGCCGTCGAGCCCGGAGGAGGAGCGCCGCCAACGGTCACGCGAGAAGCTGCGCGAGATGCTGGGGGAGGCCCGGCTGGACGATCGGGAAGTCGAGATCGAGGTCTCCCAGCAGGGCTTTCCTATGATGGAGCTGATTCAGCCGCCCCAGGGGATCGAGGGGACCGACATCAACTTCACCGAGATGCTCCAGGACATGCTGCCGAAACGTAAGAAGCGCCGCACGGTCAAGGTGCCGGAAGCGCGGCGTATCCTGGTGGACGAGGAGCTCAAGAAGTTGGTGGACATGGACGATGTGGTTAATGAGTCGCTCGACCGGGTCGAGAATCATGGAATCATCTTCATCGACGAGATCGATAAGATCGCCGGGGAGCGAGGTCAGGCAGGCGGTCCCGATGTGTCCCGCGAGGGGGTTCAACGGGATCTGCTCCCGATCGTCGAGGGCTCGACCGTCCAGACGCGGTACGGCTACGTGCGCAGCGATCACATCCTGTTCATTGCCGCGGGCGCGTTCCACGTGTCCAAGCCGTCGGACCTCATACCCGAGCTGCAGGGGCGGTTTCCCATCCGGGTCGAGCTTCAGCCGCTGACCGAACAGGACTTCGTGCGTATCATGACCGAGCCGGAGAACGCGCTGACCAAGCAGTACCAGGCGCTAGTAGCGGCCGAGGGCGCGGAGCTCGAGTTCACGGTCGAGGGTATCGCAGAGGTGGCGCGGGTGGCCTTCATGGCCAACGACCGGATGGAGAACATCGGAGCGCGGCGACTTCACACGGTCATGGCGGCACTGATGGAGGACGTACTGTTCGAGCTGCCGGACTATCCCCAGAAGCGTATAGTGTTCGATGCCGACAACGTGCGGCAGCGCCTGGCCCGCATCATCAGCGACGACGACCTGCGGCGCTACATCCTCTAGGACGACATTGCAAGATCTCAGCACCTTCTTCCTGCGCCGAGTGCCCCCGCGCTGGGCCTTCTTCAGCAGCGCCGTCATGGCCCTGCTCGCCGTGAGCCTCTGGCAACGAGCCACGGCGCCGGTTCGGGGCGAACCGGTGCGGTCGACTCGCCCCAACTCCATCGCAGTCCTGCCGTTCGCCAATGCCAGCCCCGACTCCGCGGAGGATTACCTCGGCTATGGAGTCGCTACCGAGCTGACCCGGGCACTGGACCACGTACCCGGCCTTCGAGTGGCGGCCCGGTCCTCCACCTTCGGTCTGAAGCGACGGCTAGGCGACCCCCGCTTGGCGGGGCGGCGGCTCAACGTGGCCACGCTGCTCCAGGGCAGCATCCGCCGCTCCGGCGGCCGGCTGCGGGTGACGGCTCGCCTGGTCGACGTGGAGGAAGGCTTCGATCTGTGGTCGGAGACCTACGAGCGGACTCCTGGAGATCTACTGGCGATCCAGGACGAGATCCGAAAGAGCGTAGCGGCAACCCTGAGGCCTCAGGTTCTGCGCGACTCCGCGTCCGAGCCGGCGCGGCTCACCGCGAGCGTCCCGGCCTACGACTCGTACCTGGCGGGCAAATACCTGCTGGACCAGCTCATGCCCGGGAGCGTACCACGCGCCATACCCTACCTCACCCGTGCCGTCCGGCTCGACACCAACTTTGCCCAGGCCTACGTCGCGCTCGCGGAGGCGTACATGCACCAGGGTCACGCGGAAGCCCTGGCGCCGGTAGTGCGGGTGCCCATGGCCCAGGCCGCCGCGGAGCGCGCGCTCGAGCTCGACAGTACCTTGTCCCGGCCGCACGTCACGCTGGGGACCATCCGCTTCAGTTATGACCGGAACTGGCGCGCCGCGGAGGCGGAGTTCCGGCGGGCCATCGCCCTCGAGCCCGGCTCGCCCGACGCATATCACGCGTACTCACACTTACTACTTGCAGTGGGGCGGATCGACGAATCACTGGAGGCGAGCGAGCGGGCTCTCCAGCTGAGCCCAGCGGCTCCGGACCTCACTCAGCATCTGGGTTGGCACTACCTTCATGCCCGCCAGTACGGCCGCGCCCGGGAAACGCTCTTGCGGGCCGTCGACCTCGACTCCACGGCCTGGGGTCCGCACCTGGATATGGCCTTGCTGGAGCAGGTTACCGGCAACTATCCCGAGGCCGAGGCGCATCTTCGCATTCCACTTCAGGTGGCGCCTCAGCGACCGGAGGTCCAGGTGGCGCTGGGCCAGGTCCACGCCCTTTCGGGCCGAAACGAGGAAGCCCTGGCACGTCTCGAGTGGCTCCGCGATGCGGCGGAGGAGCGCTATATCTCACCCTATCTCCTCGCCTGTCTCCAGGGGGCTCTAGGCCAACGAAATCAGGCGTTCGTCTCGCTCAACCGCGCGGTCAGGGACCGGTCGGAGCTGGTGGCTTACCTGCGCATCGATCCCCGGCTCGATTCACTTCGCACCGACCGCCGCTTCTCCCGCCTGCTGCGCCAGATACGATTGCCCTAGTCGCAGTGCTCCGCTACAATCCCCACCCGGCAGCCCCCTCAATCACGAAAACACGAAAGGTCGAAAACATGAATGATCTGGTTGTTGCCTTTCGTGGTTTTGTGTTTGCCTGCTTTCGTGATTGCTTTTGTTTTTCCCTAGAGTGAGCTAAGGATTCCTCCCGTGGTGCGGCATTTCCTCGCGATTCCCGACTTCACCAGGCCCGAGCTGCTGGCCCTTTTCGATCTGGCGGCCCGAATGAAGCGGGGCGACTACCGCGAGAAGCCGCTCGCGGGCAAGACCCTGGGGATGATCTTTGCCAAGAGCTCGACCCGGACCCGGGTCTCGTTCGAGGCCGGCGCCTTTCAGCTCGGCGGCCACGCGCTCTTTCTCTCATCGCGCGATATCCAGCTCGGCCGGGGCGAGCCGATCCGCGACACCGCACGGGTGCTCTCGCGGTATCTCGATGGCATCATGATCCGGACCTACGATCACGCCGACATCCAGGAGCTGGCCCGCTACGCTTCCATCCCGGTGATCAACGGGCTCACCGACCTGCTGCACCCCTGCCAGGTGCTGGCCGACCTGATGACGGTGCGGGAGTCGCTGGGTGGCTGGGACCGCAAGGTTATCGCCTGGGTGGGGGACGGCAACAACATGGCCAACAGCTGGATCAACGCGGCCGGCAGTCTGGGATTCGAGCTCCGGCTGGCATGCCCCAAGGGCTACGAACCGAACAGGGAGATCCTCGAGCGAAACCGGAAGCAGGCGAAGATCACCCTCACAACCGATCCGGAGGCGGCCGTACACGGCGCGCACGTCGTCAACACCGACGTGTGGGCCTCC
This sequence comes from Gemmatimonadales bacterium, assembly GCA_050733075.1. Classification (GTDB taxonomy): domain Bacteria; phylum Gemmatimonadota; class Gemmatimonadetes; order Gemmatimonadales; family GWC2-71-9; genus CAVVWJ01. The sequence continues at coordinate 125,088 of JBOHSD010000005.1, read as the reverse complement.
ATGGGCAAGGAAGAGGAGCAGGCCGATCGGGAGCGCGCGTTTCAGGGCTTCATGGTGGACGAGAAGCTGATGAAGGCGGCCAGCCCGGGGGCCATATTTCTTCACTGCCTGCCGGCGCACCGGGGCGAGGAAGTCTCCGAAGCGGTAATCGAGGGGAAGCAGTCCCGGGTCTGGGATCAGGCCGAGAACCGGCTGCATATCCAGAAGGCGATCATGGCTTCTTTGATGGGAGAAAAACGTGAACGGTTAACGGTAAACGGTAAACGGCAGGCCAAGCGTAAGCCAGCCACAACAAAGAAGCGTGCGCGGTAAGCGGATTCTCTCGCTAACGACCCGTTCACCGTTTACCGTTAACGGTTCATGCTTTTGAGACCACACATGACTGCTACCCCGACGCTCAAACGCACCGCCTTGTTCGAGGCGCACCGAAGTCTGGGGGCCAAGATGGTCCCGTTTGCCGGTTGGGAGATGCCGGTACAATATCCCACCGGCATTCTGGCCGAACACCGTGCGGTTCGTATCGGCGCCGGGGTGTTCGATGTCTCCCATATGGGCGAGTTCGAGATCACCGGCCCCGACCGGAACGCATTCGTGAACCGGGTCACCTGCAACGACGTCGGCGCGCTCGGGGTGGGCCAGGTCCAGTACTCGGCGATCCTTACGCCCGAGGGCACCTTCGTGGACGACTGCACGGTCTATCGCTTCGAGGACAAGCTGATGATCGTGGTGAACGCGTCCAACACCACCCGGGCCTGGGAGCACGTCGTGGAGCAGAAAGGCGGCATCAACGTCCGGCTCAAGGAAATCTCGAGCGATGTGGGGCTCCTGTCGGTGCAGGGGCCTCAGGCCGAGCCGCTGCTCCAGCCGCTCACCCGGACCCGGCTGGCCGACCTCGCCTATTACCACTTCACCACCGGTCAGGTGGCCGGCGCCGACTGCTTCATCTCCCGCACCGGATACACCGGCGAGGACGGCTTCGAGCTGTATTGCCGGGAGCGCGACACGGTAAAGCTCTGGGAAGCGCTTCTCAGTGCCGGTGCCCAGCCGATCGGTCTGGGCGCGCGCGACTCCCTCCGGACCGAGATGGGCTACGCGCTCTATGGCAACGAGATCGACGACACGGTGACGCCACTGGAGGCGGGCCTGGGCTGGATCGTAAAGCTGGAGAAGGGATCCCGCTTCACCGGCGATGCCGCGCTCAGAGCGCAGAAGAAACGCGGCGTTACCCGGAGGTTGGTGGGCTTTCAGCTTCAGGGGCGCGGTTTCCCGCGACATGGCTATCCGGTGCATCATGAGGGCCGCGAGGTGGATATCGTGCGGAGTGGCACGATGAGTCCATCGCTCGGAGTAGCCATCGGGACGACCTATCTTCCGGCCGAGGCCGCCAAGGTCGGAACCAGGTTCGAGGTGGAGTGCCGGGGCGAGCGGATGCCGGCGCAAGTGGTAGGCCGGCCGTTCTGGAAGAAGGGCAGCGCGAGGAAAGCGGGGCAGCCGGGCGGCGGGGCGGCGGGGCAACTGTAGGAAGGCCCATGCCGCTCCGACTCGCTATTCTCACCATCTCGGACGCCTGCACCAGGGGAGAGCGCGCCGACAGCTCCGGTGATCTCATCGCGAATTGGGCCAAGGAGCGGAGTTACACGGTGGTCGAGCGGGCCCTCATACCTGACGAGACCGGCCGGATCGCGGCCATTCTCGCCGAGTGGGCGGATGGCGACCGCGCCGACGTCATCCTCACCACGGGCGGCACCGGGCTAACCGCCCGCGATGTCACCCCCGAAGCCACCCGCTCGATTCTCGAGAAGGAAGCGCCCGGCATTCCGGAGGCGCTCCGCATGAGCGTCTTCCCCCGGTTCCCTCGATCCGCCCTCTCCCGCGGCCTGGCCGGCGTCAGGGGCAAGGCCCTCATCGTGAATCTCCCCGGCAGCCCCGGCGGCGTGCGCGACGGGCTCGGGCTGCTGAACGACCTCATCGAGCATGCCGTGGAGCTGGTCAGCGGGGTGAAGACGGGACACTAAAGGCGAGAAAGCGTGAGCGGTAGCCTGCCCTAGTCCGGCTCACGCGGTTTAATTGCATCCATGGCCTCCCAGATCCTCATCGCCATGGACGATCTCGAGACCGCCGTGCGCCTGAATGCGGCGTTCGAAGCGGCGAAGTTCTCCACCGCCATGTTCTCCTCGCACGATGATGCGCGCGGGACCGTGAGGCGGGAGAGCCCCGAGCTGGTGATTCTGACCGGCTCGGTGCACGAGCAGCACGTGCAGCAGCTGGCGGCCCTGGCGCACGACGCGGAGATCTCCACCCTGGCGCTCCTGGAGCCCACCGACTCCGAGCGGGCCGAGCGGGTGGGCCGGCTTCGGGCCACGGAGATCATGACCAAGCCGGTGACGCCGGATGACGCAGTGGCCACCGCCCGGCGGCTGATCGACCGGCGCCATCTCCAGGAGCGCACCGGCATCGTGGGCGAGAGCGCCCCGATTCAGGAGGTGCTGGTCAAGATCGAGCAGATGGCCCCGGTCTCCAGCACGGTGCTCATCCAGGGAGAGAGCGGATCGGGCAAGGAGCTCGTCGCCAAGGCGCTGCACGATCTCTCGCCTCGCCGAAACGAGGCCTTCATCACGGTCAACTGCGCCGCGTTGCCGGAGACGCTGCTGGAGTCGGAGCTGTTCGGCCACGAGAAAGGCGCCTTCACCGGTGCGGCGGAGCGCAGGCTCGGACGGTTCGAGTTGGCCGATGGCGGCACCATCTTTCTGGACGAGATCGGAGAAATCCCGCTCTCCACCCAGGTCAAGCTGCTCCGGGTGCTGGAGAGCCGTTCGTTTTTCCGGGTGGGCGGCACCCAGCCCATCAAGGTGGACGTCAGGGTCATCGCCGCCACCAACCGCGCCCTTCGCGATGCCGTGACCCTGGGCGAGTTCCGGGACGACCTCTATTACCGGCTGAACGTCTTGAACGTTTACCTGCCGCCGCTCCGCGAGCGCCGAGGTGACATCCCGCTGCTGGTCCGGCGCTTCATCCGCGAGTTCGCCAGAACGCACGAGCGGCAGTTCCGGGGCATCACCCCGGAAGCGATGCAGCGGCTGGTAAACGCGCCCTGGCCGGGAAACGTCAGACAGCTACGAAACCTGGTCGAGTCCATGGTGGTGCTCGCCCCGGGCGCCGAGATCCGGGCCTCGGATATACCGCAGGACGTGCTCGAGGGCGCGGGGACGCTGCTGCCGATGCGGCTTCAGCAGCTGGGGCGGGACGTCCCGGTACAGGAGCTGGAGTTCATTCTCCGCAGCCTGGTGGACCTGAGGCTGCAGATCGAGGAGTTGCGCCGCCGGTTGGACGACCATCCCCAGAGGGTGCAGGTGATCGAGCTGGCGGACCACAGCGCGGTAGCCGACGTGATGTCGGAAGTAGACCGCGATGGCGAGCAGCCGGTGCTCTACCGTCCCGGCATGACCATGGCCGAGGTGGAGAAAGCCACCATTGAGGCAGCGCTGCGGCAGTACAAGGGCAACCGGCGGCGCGCCTCGGAGGTACTCGGTATCGGGGAGCGCACCCTCTACCGTAAGATCAAAGCCTATCATCTTGAATGAGTTAGCCCGCTTTTTTCGCCAGTGATATGGCAGTATGATGCACCGAGCTAAGTGCTACTGTATACATACTTTGCACCACGCGATGCCTTGACAGTCGCCGACCCGGCTGTCAAATTGCAACCGATTCCCTCCCTCTGACGGACCAGTCCTTGAATTTTGTTATTGACGCCGAGCTTTGTGTTGCATGCTTGGCTTGTGTCCGTGTTTGCCCTACCGATGCCATTGCGGTGGCGGCGGATGAGCCGCTGCTCCTCCAGATCGAAGAGGAACCGTGTATTCGTTGCGGCCAGTGCCTTCAGGCCTGTCCCCATGGCGCGGTCAAGGTAAACGGCGAGATTGGACGGGCTCTTGCCATCGCTGCCCAGGGCGACGGCGTGCTCATCCTCAGCCCCGAGTCGGTGGCGCACTTTTACCCAGCGACCCCGGAACAGGTCATCAACGCCTGCTACGGAGCCGGCTTCCGGGCGGTCACCCGGGGCGTTATAGGCGACGAACTAGTTGCGGCAGAATATCTTAAGCTCTGGGAAGAGGAGCCGTGGGGTACCCTCATCCGCTCCACCGACCCGGTGGTGGTGGACACCGTCCGGCTCCAGTTTCCCGAGCTGGTGCCCTATCTCGCCCCGGTGACGGTGCCACCGGTGGCGGAGGCCCGATACCTGCGAGCGCAGTACGGTACGGGACTCAAGACCGTGTACGCGGGAATCAGCCCGCCATTCAGCAGTCCCGAGCTCGATGCGGCCATCACCTTCAGCGACCTGGACCAGATCTTCCGGATCCGGGGGGTCAACGTGCTGAGCCAGCCGATCTTCTTCGAGCGGGTGCCGGAGGAGCGGCGGCGCCATCTGAGCGCGGCCGGAGGGTTGCCGCTCCAGCTACTGGAGGAGGCCCGCTACTCCAGCCGGCGCTTTCGCAAGCTCCGGGGGCTGGACGCTCTCAAGGCGGTGGCGCGGGCAGTGGCCGTGGACCGGTTGGACCTGGGGTTCGTGGACATCCTCTCGACCGAGGGGCCGCTGGACCACCCGCTGTCCGGGCCGAGGGAGGAGCTGTTCTGGCGCCGGGAGCTGCTGGCCAGCACCGAGCCGCCCCGGAGCCGCTACCCGGTGGTGGACACCGCCGTGGTCGCCAGCGTGGGCGCCACCTTCGGCATCAAGGAGCGGCCGTTGCGGCCGGATCCCGAGGCGGTGGCGGCGGTGCTGGACCAGATCGGGAGGGGGCCCAACGGACGGCCCTGGGATTGCGGGGCCTGCGGTTTCAGTACCTGCCAGCGCTTTGCCGAGGCGGCCGCGCTGAACCGCGCCTCGATGCGACAGTGCACGCCGTACCAGGAGAAGCGGGCCGAGGAGGCGTCGCGCCAGGCCGCGGCCGACTCGCTCACGGGGCTCTCCACCTATAGAGTATTGCGCGACCGGTTGGCCTTCGAGATCGAGCGCAGCAAACGAAGCAACGAAGGGTTCGCGGTGCTCTTTCTCGACCTCGACCGCTTCAAGCAGGTGAACGACCAGTACGGGCACGAGGCCGGCAACGACATCCTGCGCGCCGTGGCCGAGGAGATTCGTAACGCGGTGCGCGCCTCGGACGTGGCGGCCCGCTACGGCGGTGACGAGTTCGTGGTCATCCTGACCCGCACCGATCTCGCGGGCGGGGCGCGGGTGGCCGAGGCGTTGAGGGCCGGCATCGAAGGGATCGGGCGGAGGTTGGGATATCCGGCCGGACTGATCACGGTGAGCATAGGCCTGGCCGAGTTCGACCTCCACGAGCCCGAGGGAGACCTGCTGGTGTCCGCCGACCGGGCGCTGTACCGCGCCAAGGCGGCGGGCAGAAACGCCGTAGCGTGATGACGTGGTAGTAGCTATTAGCTATTAGCTAGTAGCTAACAAACTCAACAGCTAGCAGCTAATAGCTAATAGCTAACAGCTAATAGCTCACAGCTAATAGCTCACAGCTAATAGCTAATAGCTAACAGCTAATAGCTCACAGCTAATAGCTAACAGCTAATAGCTCACAGCTAATAGCTCGGAGCCCCGTGACCGGACCGTTCAGTCCCAAGCCGCCGGCTGCCGCCCAGGCGGGCCGACCCGGAACCGCCGATGCGATCCCCGATCCGTGGGGTGTGCGTCGGGCCGAGAACCTGCTCACGAGCCTGGAGGGGATCCTCTCGGCCCGGGTCGTCACCACGCCCCTGGGCGAGGTGAGCGAGGTTCACGTGCTGGCGCAGTCCGGTCTGTCGCCCAAGCAGCTGGTGCGCAACATCGAGTCGGCGCTGCTGGCCCAGCTCGGCCTCAAGATCGATCACCGCAAGATCAGCGTGGCCCAGACCGCCGACGTGAAGCCGATCGAGGCGCTGGAGCGCGACGCGGTACGGGAGAAGGTCCTCCAGCGCGCGGTACTGTTCGAGAACCTGACCGTGGCGCCGGGCCGGCGGCAGCACCGGATAATGATCACGGTGACGCTGTCGTACCGGGGTCAGACCGAGACGGCAGAGGAGGAGAGCTCGGACACTCCCCGGAACCGGGTCGAGGCGGCGGCCAAGGCGGCGGTGACCGTGTTGGACCGGCTGCTGGCCGATTCGTCGCTGGCGCTCGAGGGGGCCAAAATCGTGGAAGGCTTCGACCGGGAGTTCGCGTTCGTGGGAGTACAGGGACTGGGTGGACGGGAGACGCTGTTGCTGAGTGGCACGGCGGAGATCAAGGAGAGCGCGGAGCGGGCGGCGGTGTTCGCGGTGCTCGATGCCACCAATCGGTGGACCGAGGCCCGGAGGCCGTCGTAGTCGGGCCTGACTGCCGTCCGCGGATCGGCCTCTAGCGGGCCGGCGATATCAGACGTAGCGTGAGTCGAGAGCGGCGCGTCCCCCCGCGGCCGTAGAGAGATCCAAGCGAGACAATCAGGCGCACTGCACCGGTTTTAGACCGGGGTCGCGGCGTGCCCTACCGGTTCTGTGAAGAAGCGCCGTCGGAGTAAGTAGTGGTGCCCAATTCAGAAAGGACGAAAGAGGAAAAGGGATCCCGGTCTTCGTAGTACCGTGGTACAGCGAAGACGAGAGGAGAACTGTCGAGCGGAGCGTCTGGTGGGCCATAGCGAGGCTTGCCACTTCCCATTGTTTCTGGCTTTTCCCAGGGGAGGTGACGCTCATGTTGCTGATCAGTTTTCTCACGCAGGTCGGTTCCTTCTTTGCCCGCCTGATCGGAGGCGGTGAAGGAATGACCTGGGCATAAGTTGGAGGGACTGGGATCCCATCTTTTCTATTATGCCGTTACAAGGACGGATAGGTCTGTTCGTCACGATCATCGCCATCCTGGCCGCGCTTTCGGCTGCCGGGGTCTGGGTGGTGCGCTTGCCATTCCCGGGCTGGTGGCCATTTGCGACGTTTCTTTTTGTTGCCACACTCCTTGAGAGTTTGAATACTCAACTGAGACTCGCCGCCAAGGGATCGACGTCATTTATAATGCACATGGCAAGTGCCTTGCTGTTCGGCGGGTGGTGGGGCGCGATCATAGCCGGCATTTCCACTCTCTGCGGCGAGTTGGCCCGCAGTAATCCGCCTATAAAAATCATCTTTAACGTTTCACAACGTGTACTTGCGGTTTCGTTGGCTGCTATAGTCTACCATAGACTTGGTGGCGATCTCCCACCTGCCTATCTCGCGTCCGCTGTCAGTCTGTCTTCGGAGTCGGTGCAGCGTGATCTCGGGTTATTTCTGATCTTCGCGTCTATCTACTTCCTTGTCAGCTCCGCCGCTGTGAACTGCGCAATCGTCCTTAGCTCAGGACGGGCATTTAGAGAGGTTTGGAACTTGAATAGCCGTGGCGTCTTGATCTACGATCTCACGGCCAGCTTCGTTGGTGTCCTTGTGGCATGGCTTTACGTGCGCTTCGACCTTTGGCTAGGATTTGGGTCTCTTGGCTTGATAGGGGTGATTATCCCCGTCATTGCAGTACGCCATGTCTATGGGCTTTACCATCAGCTAGAGGAGAGCGGTCAAGAACTTTTACAGGTAATGGTTAAGGCCATCGAAGCTCGCGATCCCTACACTTCTGGCCACTCTGTTCGTGTTAGCGAAATGTCGAGAGCTATGGCTGTCGAGCTCGGCTTAGCCGCACGGGAGATCGAGCACGTCGAAACTGCCGCCCTTCTCCATGACGTCGGGAAGATCCATGAGGAGTTCGCGCCCTTGCTTCGCAAGGAGGGGCGTCTGACGGATGAGGAGACCGCGCTCATGCAGACCCACTCTGTGAGGAGCTCCGACCTTGTGGGGATTATTTCGAAGTTTCATGGATTCATTCAGGAGTCGGTACGCCATCATCATGAGAGATGGGATGGTCAAGGATACCCTGAGGGCTTGTCCGGGAAGAACATTCCGCTCGGGGCGCGTATCATACTAATTGCAGATACGATCGACGCTATGACCACGGATCGGCCATACAGAAAGCGCTTGCCGCTTGAAACCGTGATAGCGGAGCTGCAGAAGTGCAAAGGCACGCAGTTCGACCCCGAGTTAATTGATGTTGTGGTTGCATCGGTGGCCGTTAGGCGCTTAATCGGTGGAGCGGCAGGTGCGGCAGAGCTCGCCGAAAGCGGCCCGCGGCGGTCAAAGAGAGTGAGCTGGCCTACTGGCGGCATATGGAAGCGAAACGCTTAGCTGGCCGAACATTTTAGTTTAGCAGAAATCCAGCATCCCCATGCGTCGGAGCTGAAGTGATACGGCTTGAGGGAGCCTTTCCAGATGCGCTTGCATTTCCTCCGCGTGCATCAATGAGAGTCTACCTGTTCGAGCACTTAGCCATGCCTTGGCATTTAGGATCTCTGCTCGATCAATCGCATCGTAGCTGTTGAGATTCAGAAGAGACTCTTCCAGCCTCTCATGCCCTCTCTTAGCATCATTTAAGTACAAACTGGTTCGGGCTATCCAACGAGCATATGGGCCTGCAAAATAGTCTGTATGAGCCTGGCAGTTCTCACCAGTGGTACCTTGATATCCTTGCTCTTCCGCCTCCTGAGTTTTGCCTAGTGCGGCGTAGCCATCGGCTACGTAGAGCGACCACGCATGAGAGATCCCACCTAACCGAAAGCTCCCAAACTTTTCAAAGCCTTGTCGAATCAATCCCTCTGCTCTACCTGCATTCCCTAACATCGAATACGCAATGAGTGCACTCCGTGCAGCCGGCAGGTGGAAATGGATCGTCGAGCCAGCCACTGTGGACGCTAGGACCTGTTCAGCGCATTCCGCAGCCTTTTGATATTCCCCCAGTCTCGCAAGGCTGAGGGCGAGGTTCGCACTTGCTTGAGTATAGATGTTGTCACTGCCGATACGGAGCGCCGTATGGCAGGACTGTTGGAGTGCGGGTACGGAGTCCGCATACATGCCCTGCTTAGTCAAAACTGCACCTACGCCATTTAGAAGCATCGCCAGAACTGAGTTAAGTGCGCTACGTTCCTCTAGCATCCTGATCGCTTCGGAAATGTACCTCAAGCTCGACCCAAAATTCTTGATAGCATAGAAAAGCATGGACTTTGCTAAAAGAAGGTGCGCTCGATCATCCAATTCCAAGTCCTCTTCTTTTACTCCAGATACTCCCTCGAGTATTCGTCGAGTCAGTGTACTGTCGTGAGTCATATCAATGATAGATGCCGCCTCGACGGCAGCCGTGATGCGGCTCTTTGCATCTCCTCCGGCCTCGATAAAGGCAAGGAGCCGGGCAGGAAAGTCTGGCAGCTCCTCCAAACCTATAGTATCGAGGCGTCGCCGCGCTCGAGTCCGAAGCACGAAGGCCATGCCTGACAAATGCGACCGGTCTATGTCTTCGACTAGATCTAGAACTGAAATTGATTCCTCCCACCGGCTCTGCTCCTGAAGTGCTTCTGCAAGAAGCACCAGCGCCTTGGACCTATCTGGCTCGGTCAGGCTCGGCAGCGCCGTGGACAATCCGCGCTCTGCCCCGTACGGGACGCCCGAGCGTATGGCCTCTCGTGCACCTCTCAGTAGATGAGATGTGGCCTCGCCGATCCGTCCAGCTCGTATGCAGTGCCAGGCGATCTCGAGCCCCAAATCTTCGGCGCCATGCTCGTGCTCCTGCATCAGCCGACCTGCAATCTTCCCGTGAAGCACCCGCCGAAGGCTGACCGGCACGCCAACGTAGGCAGCCGCTCGCACCATTTCGTTCACAAACTCCAGACCACGTGCTCCATCTCTCAGCACCCGCCGGTTCACCAGCTCTGCCATCCCGCTCATCGTCTGGCCCACGCTCAAGTCCACCAATGCGAACATGCTGAGATCGGTGAGACGCTGGCCCAGCAGAGATGCGAGGTTCAGCACGTTGCGGGTCGTGGGGTCGAGGGAGCGAGTGATGCGAGCCAGAATGTCGCGATAGACCGCCGGGGCAGGTCCTCCCGAGCCAGCCTCGGCGGTCATCGCGTCGACCGACAGGGCGAGAGATTGCTCACCGCTACTTTGCCAATCCTGAACCAGGAGCTCGAGAACCATAGGGTAGCCGGCTGCCCCACGCAGCAAGGCCCGCTGCACCGCCGGACCGGGACGCGGCTGATCCGAAGGCAGAAGCGAATCCAGCAGCTGGAGGCTTTCTGATTCGGTGAGGGGCAGAAGCTCCATTTCACGGATGCCAAGGGCTCCACCAACGGCTCGCAGCTTCGCTGCCGCGGGAGATTGGGGCAGCTCGCCCGGTCGCGCGATCAGCAATAGCATGATCGGCTGGCCCCGGACCCGGCGCATGATCAGGTGGAGAACCGCCAGACTCACGTCATCCGCGAGGTGGAGGTCATCCACCACGAGAATGACGGGATGCTCCTCCGCCATCGCCGCGAGCATGCTGTGGAAGGCCTCAGTCAGACGGATACGTGCGGTCTCGCCCTGGCTCTCGCTGGGCGCAGGGATGCCGGGGAACCGGTGTCGCACGCCGGGAGCCGTCCGGGCAAGCTCGGCAAGAGATTCGGGCGGGGTAGCCGAGACCCCGGGACGATCCAGCAATCCGAGGATCAGCCCGCTCACGGTCGAGTACGGGATCTCCCGCTCCAGGTCGTAGCATTGGACCCGGCTGATGGCCGCTCCCTCGAGCCCGGCCGCGGTCGTGAGCCTCTCTACCAAAGTGGTCTTGCCGACGCCGGAATCACCGAGCACGAGGGCGTGGCCGGGGAGCCCTTTCCTAACCCCCTCCCACGCCTCGTAGAGCACCCGATACTCGGCGGTGCGTCCGATGAATGGGCGGCCCCGCCACTGGTCGGTGGGAACGTTGGGAATATGGGTGAGTGTGGTCCGCTCCCAGCCGCGACGCCGCAGGCGAACTGCCATGCCCTCTACCAGGTCCGAAGGAACGGCTTGCAGCTCCTCCGCCAGCTTGGCTTTCCACTCCTCGAAGATCTCCAGCGCCGTCAGTCGATCTCCGGCAAACGCCCTTGCCTCCATCTTGGCCCGGATCGCATCCTCACTGAGCTCGTCCAGCGCAAGCATGCGGTCGGCGAACTGCTCGATCTGCCGGGAGTCACCCGTCCGACGGCACCGGTCGATCAGAACAACCAGGGCATCCTTGATGGCCGGAAGCAGCCGGGCTTGCTGCCGATCCTTCCAGTGGGTGAACTCGGTAGACTCGGCTATGTCGAAGCCATCCAGGAACGCCGCCACCTCCAGCGGCCCGGTGACCTCGGTCCCCAGAATATCGCCGGCCATGAGCCGGTCCAGATCGAGACGCACCCTGCCCGGCGCAAGACGAACGTGATCCCGGGTGGCTTCGAGCCCCTCCGGACCGAGCCTCGGTCTCAAGGTAGAGAGAGCGGTGGCGAGTGAGTGGCGAGCCTCGGCTAGCGACGCGCAGGGCCAGAGCAGCTCGGCCAGGCGCTCGCGCCGGTGCGAGCGGGAATCGACCGCGAGATAGATCAGCAGCGCGAGGTGCTTTCTGGTACGAAAGCGGACCAGGTCGCCGGCGGGCGAGAACAGGGCAGGATGACCCAGGCAACGGAGATACCGTTGCGACTCCACAGGGTCTCGCTCGAGATGAGGGGATTCCAGAGTATGCAGGCCGTACAACCGAACGTCAACAGCGTACCAGGAAAGGTCTTTTCTCATTTGACAGCCTGTAATGGACCTTGATCCGTTTCTGAGGCCCGGGTTATGCTCCCATGACCGGCCGAATGCCTCTGGGCCGGTCCGAGTGGTTGGCCTCCGGTGCCGGGGCGGTGCGCCCTATGGATTTGTACACGAAGGAGAAGCACGGATGAATCCATCCCGGACCAGATCGGCCGCTCTGGTTGCCGTCCTAACCGCTTTAGCTACCGCCGCTTGCGCCGATTCGCTCGACCTCGACGGCCCTCACGACGCGCTGACTGCCGACATCGGCGCCACTGTCCGCGATGAGGTGGAGGCCGCCGTAGGCGCCCTCACCGTCGCTACCTTGCTCGCCCCGATCGGCACCACCCAGGCCGCAGGCGAGGCCGCCTTTCTGATGGTCACCTGTGTCACTCCGTCTTCCAACGCCGATGCCGATGGCGACGGGGTGCCCGACGACGCCATCTACCTCTTTACCGCCCCTCCGTGCCGCTACACCGGCTGGCGGGGTGGAACCCTGGATATCGTGGGGCAACTCCGGCTGCAGGACCCCACTCCCTCCAGCGCCGGCTTCGGCTACGAGGCCACCATCACCGATCTGCGATCGCGATTCAGCAGCGCCGACAACAAGGTGATGTACGACGTGACCCGAAACGGCACCCGGACTCTGAGCGGTTCCACTGCAGGCCTTCTCCTCACCGCCGAGCTCCAGGTGAAACGGACCTTCGCGGGCCACCCCGACGCGGCGATCGACAAGGAATGGGCGGTGAACTACACGCCGGCCGCGCCACTCCAGATCAACGGGACGTTGCCGACCGGCTCGCTCGACATCGCGGGCACGGTGGATTGGCTCCGCGGCGACGAACACTTCGCGCTGGTGCTCACGACGCCTACGCCGCTCCACTACAACGGCGACTGCACCGATACGGTGCAGCGGATCGACGGCGGCGAGCTGCATGCGGCAGGAACGTTCGACGACATCGAAGGGTCCGTGCGGCTGCGCTGGAGCGAATGCGGCCGGGAGCCGAGCTTCAGTTTCGAGGCTGCTGAGTAGGCATTCGCGGCCGGAATTTCCGCTGTGGAAATGTGTGCAATGTGCATGTCTGGGGATAACTAAATTGACTCTTGCGCGAGCGTGAACCGATTCATATTATGTCTTCGCCAAAGCGAAAACTGATCATTTTCGATTTTGGAGAGACGAGACCAATCGCGCGTCTCGTCCATGCCGCAGTAGCGCGGCGGCGTGCCGTGCAAGAGGTTGATCCGCGATTCAGCCGACTTGCAGCGCCCGTACCGGCGAACCAGATGGCCGCAAGCCATTTGGGGATGGAAGCCGGAGCTCCGAAGGCCTTACCGCAAACGCTTCAGTTAGCGGTGGCTAACGGAAGAAGAACGAGGAAGTAAATTCCTCGACTCCGGGTAGCCGGTATGTAGGGCGGCCTGCATTTCCTTCGGGGAGTGCGGGCCGCCTTTCTTTATCCCTACTCCTCCTCGGGCCGGCCGAACATAAGCTGGATCAGCGGCCGGTCCTCCGGTCGCGCAATCACGTGTACGTGGTCGCCGGCCTTGAGCGCCGTGCTCGGAGTCGGCGGCACCAACGTGTTCCCCCGGATGATGAGTGCCACCGCGGAACCGGCGGGAAATTCCAGCTCTCCCAGTGGCACCCCCGTCACCAGCAGCGCCTCGTCGATATAAAACGACATCAGCTCGCCCTGAAGCGGCTGGCGTGATTCGATGGCCAGCACCGCCTGTGCCCCCGGCGGCTCCTTGGCCTGAAGCCCGAGCTTCTGGGTTACCCAGGCGACAGTCGAGCCCGGCACCAGGGCGCTCACTACCACGATGAAGAACACCAGATCGAACAGCCGCTCGGCGCCTGGAGCTCCGGCCAGCACCGGAAAAGTGGCGAGCACGATCGGGACGGCTCCTCTGAGGCCTACCCATCCTATATAGAGCACTTCACGACGCGGATAATGAAACGGGAGGAGGCAGAGGGCCACCACCAGTGGCCGCACCACGAACGCCAGCAGCAAGGCGATCCCGAGCCCTACCCACGCTACCTCCAGCAACCTGGCGGGAAATACCAGGAGGCCCAGGATCAGGAACATCCCCACCTGGCTCAGCCAGGCCAGTGCGTCATGCACTCGGAGCAAGCCGGTTCGGTACGGCAGCGGTCCGTTGCCCAGGACGAGCCCGGTCAGGTACACCGCCAGGAAACCACTGCCCTGCGCCAGCGTGGCCACACCGAACGAGAGGAAGCAGAGCGCCAGCGTCAGCACCGGGTACAGGCCTCCGGTCGAGAGCGTCAGCCGGGAAAGCACCTGCCGTCCAGCGTAGCCCATGCCCACCCCGACCGCGCCACCCACGGCAATCTGGAGCAGGATCTCGAGTGGGATCGGCCACCCCGCCGCGGCGCCCGGAGTCATGAGATTCTGGGTGAGCACGGTAGTGAGTATGATGGCCGCAGGATCGTTGATTCCCGACTCGACCTCGAGCGTGAGCCCCACCCTTTTCTTCAGGTGCAATCCGCTGCCGCGCAGCGCCGAGAATACGGCGGCGGCGTCGGTGGACGACACCACTGCGCCGAGCAGCAGCGCCTCTCCCCAACCCAGGCCCAGGAGATGCGCTCCCACGGCTGTAAGCCCCGCGATGGCCGCGACCCCGACCGTGGCCAGCAAGCCGGCCGGGGCGCCCACCTGGCGGAGCGCGCTCAGTGGCGTGTTGAGTGCGCCATCGAACAGGATCAGCGCCAGCGCCACGGTGCCGAGTCGGAAGGCAAACGGGTAATCGCTGAACTCGATGCCGCCGATCCCCTGGGAGCCGGCGAGCATGCCGATGACCAGGAACAGCAGGGCTACCGGAAGCCCGAACCGCTGAGAGGCCCGGCTGAACAGTACGCTGATGGCCAGGAGCAGACCGCAGGTCGAGAGCACCAGCGCGGTGGCCTGCGGCTCGCTGGCAGACATAGCGGTGTCGATCTGCATGCGTTCCCTTGGGAGAGTCTCCCGACTTTACCGCCGAGCCGGTGCCGGTGCAACGCTCTGGCGCCGCTTCTGCAAGTGAGGCGATACTTGAGCCCATGTTTCCCGAGTTGCCCGCTGCACTCGCGCTCATCGGAATAGTCATCCTGCTGGCCTCGCTGGTCTCGGGCATCATCGAACGGAGCGGGATCCCCCAGGTCGGCCTCTTCCTGCTTCTCGGAGCGGTGCTCGGTCCGGCCGGGCTCGGTCTGGTCGACTTGACGCTTCAGTCGCCCACCCTTCAGGTCATCGCTACCCTGGCACTGGTGCTGGTCCTCTTCACCGACGCCATCACCCTGGATTTCAGCGAGGTCAGGAAGCAGCATCGTCTCGCCCTGCTGGTGCTGGGGCCGGGAACGCTGATCCCGGCCTGGCTGATCGGGGTGGCCGGATGGTTGCTGCTCGACCTGTCTCCCGCGGCCGCCGCCATCCTGGGTGCCGCGCTGGCCTCCACCGACCCGGTACTTCTGCGCAACCTGCTCCGGCGGCCCAGCCTGCCGGGCACCGCCCGGGTCGGGCTCCGGCTGGAGAGCGGCATGAACGACGCCGTGCTCCTGCCCATCGTGGTGCTCGGGATTCTGGCCATTCACTCGGGCGACAGCATCGACCCGATGGAGTTCGCCAGCCACGCTGTTGGTCTCTTCATCCTGGGTCCGGCGTTGGGCGCGCTGATCGGCTATACCGGCATCACTCTGCTGGAGCAGGTGCGGGCCCGGGTCGGGGTCAGGCGGGATTACGAGTCGCTGTATGCCCTGGGGATCGCCTTCACAGCTTTTGCGGCCGCCGAGGCGGTGGGTGGGAGCGGCTTCCTAGCGGCGTTCGCCGCAGGAGTGGTAGTGGCGGCGCTGGACGTGGAGCTGTGCGACTGCTTCCTCGACTACGGCCAGGCGACGGCCGAGATGTTCCTCCTATTCACATTCGTGGCGTTCGGGGCCTGGCTCATCTGGAGCGGAGTTACGGTAGCGGAGCCCCGCACCCTTCTGTTCGCGGTGATAGCTCTTGCGACTCGGACCGTGGTGCTCCTGCCGGTGCTGGCTGGGTCCGGCCTCGAGCCGCGGAGCCGCCGCCTCATCGCCTGGATCGGCCCCCGTGGTCTCAGCTCGCTACTCTTGATTCTGCTGCCGGTATTTGCTGGAATGCCGGGCAGCGAGCGTTTGTTCGCGATCACCTGCCTGGTCGTCTTGTTGTCGGTGGTCCTGCACGGGGCCGGCATCGCCGTGGTGCTCCGGAAGGATATGCCTCCAGCACCGGAGGTTGGGACGCCCGGAGTAGTGCCGCCGGCCCAGGCCGTCACCACCCAACCCTCTGCCGCGGCAGCCGTTCCCGAGCGCATCAGCCTGGATGAGCTTCGCCGGCTTTACCAAGACGGCGAGCACGTGGTTCTGGCGGATGCCAGAACCGGGCGGACCTATGCCACCGACAATCTCCGGGCCGAGGGCGCCGTGCGCCTTGACCCGGATGATGCCGTACGACAAGCCCGTGAGCTGGGACTGGACCATCACGGTACGATGGTGGTCTACTGTGCTTGAAGGGACGAAGCCACAAGCGCCCGGGTGGCGCGAGAGCTTCGAGAGGCAGGCTGGCCCAAGGCGCGGGCGCTGGCCGGCGGCTGGGCCGCGTGGAAGGAAGCGGGAATGCCGGTCGAGCCCAGGAGCTTGCCCTGAGCGCCACGAAGAGGAAGATGCAACGGTTGGCATAGCCGTTGCCATATCCCCACCCTGAAACCAGGCCCTGGCTCGTTCATCGCCTCCTGGCCTGATTCCAAGCTTCAGCCCCCTATTAACTTACCGGCTTGCAACCGGCGGCTCCTGAGCCGAGCCAGGTTGCAGCATCCTGACGAGGGAGACGGGACCAATGCGCGTTCTGCAATTGATGAAGCGATCTGTCCTGACGCTGGCCGCAGCGGGTGCGGTGGTCAGCGGCTGCGGCGACTCGAGCCCGGACATCCCGTTCAACCCTGCCGGGACCTCGGCGGACCTGGAGGCGGTAAACGCGACGTTCGAGTCTCCGATCTTCGCCAGCTTTTCCAACCTCAGCCTGCTGTTCGACGCCGCCGTGGGGGCCCCGATGATCTCGGCTTCATCGGCCGCCATGGACCTCCGCGCCGGCACCATGGCTGGGCTGCGGGCCGCCGCGGTGCGGAGCGCCCAGCGCCTGACCGCGATCATGCCATCTGCCTCGAAGGAAAGCTTGAGTGCATCCGTAGCCGCGATTCCGGCCGAAATCGCGGGCAAGACGTTCGTGTACGACGTGGGCACCAGCGCCTACGTGGTCTCGGATCTGCCGCCACTGGCCAGCAACAAAGTCCGGTTCATGCTGTACGCACTGGACCCGGTCACCTTTGCGCCGGCCCAGCCGCTGGTCGAGGCCGGTTACGTGGACATCACCGATCTCAGCTCGGGCAGCACCAGTGCGGCACGGGTCGAGGTGATCTCGGGCACGACCACGTACCTCGACTATACAGTGAGCGTTACGAGCACCACATCCAGTGGGCGAGTCAGTATGTTCGGTTTCATTACCGATGGCACCAACCGGGCGACCATCAATCTCCGGTCCACCCTCACGTTCAGCGCCGGCCTCACCCTGACCTACAGCATAGACGTTCCCACCCGCGATGTCTCCATCGATCTGACCATGAGCACCAGCGGCTTCGATCCGGAGACCGGCGCCATCGAGATCTGGCTCGACATGCGGGGACCGAATGGGTGGATTGCCCTGAGCGGCGAGTTTACCACGAGCGGCGGCACGCTTAGCGTGCGCAACAACGGTGACCTTTTTGCGACCATAACGTTCAGCGGTGGCTCCGAGCCGGTCATCACCGGTGCGGGGGGCCAACCCTTGACCGACGAGGAGGTCGAGGCGCTCGGTGGGATTTTCGATCTTACCGGAGAGGCGTTCACCTCCTTCGATCAACTGTTTGCGCCGGTGGGCGGGTTCCTCCAACCGGCCACCTGAGAGGCGCGGTGCCAGAAAGAAGCCCGGCCTAACCGACCGGGCTTCTTTTCTTTACCGGCTGCTGACCCTCAGCCGCTCAACCAGGCCTTCCCTTCCACCAGCTCGCTTACCAGATCTTCGCTGGTGCGGTCCGCCGCCTCGGCGGCGAAGTTGGTGACCAGCCGGTGCCGCAGCACCGATGACGCCACCGTCCGCACGTCGTCGAGATCCGCCATGGGACGGCCGGCGATGGCCGCGCGCGCCTTGGCGCCAAGCACTAGATATTGCGAAGCGCGCGGCCCGGCCCCCCATTCCACATACTCTCTCACGAATGGAGGCGCGTCGCTGTCCCCCGGACGGGTCATGCGGGCGAGAGTCACCGCGGCCCGAATGAGCCCCCGGGAAACCGGAATGCGGCGGACGAGAGCTTGCATGGCCAGAACCGACTGCGCATCCAGAACCGGATGCAACGCCGCGCGGGCGGTGCCGGTAGTCTGCTCCACGATGGCCTCCTCGTCCGCCCGGCTGGGATAGCTGACCCTCAGCTCGAGCATGAACCGGTCGAGCTGGGCCTCAGGGAGGGGATAGGTGCCCTCCTGCTCGATCGGGTTCTGTGTGGCAAGAACGAAGAACGGGTCCGGGAGATGATAGGTGGTGCCGCCGGCGGTCACCTGGTGCTCCTGCATGGCCTGGAGCAGGGCGGCCTGAGTCTTCGGAGGAGTGCGGTTGATCTCGTCGGCCAGCACCACGTTGGCAAAGATCGGCCCCTGGACGAAACGGAAGGCGCGATGGCCGGTGGTGAGGTCCTCTTCAATAATGTCGGTGCCTGTAATATCACTCGGCATCAGGTCGGGAGTGAACTGCACCCGGTTGAAGGTCAGGTGCAGCGCTTCGGCTACCGTCTGAACCATCAGGGTCTTGGCCAGCCCGGGCACCCCGATCAGGAGCGCATGTCCGCCCGCCAACACGGCAGTGAGGATGCCGTCCACCACGTCCTCCTGGCCGACAATGCGGTGCGCCACCTGGGAGCGGAGCCGGGTTACGGCGCCGACCAGACGCTCGAGCTGTTGGACGTCGTCGTGTGGAACGGCGTGAGTAGCTGTCATGGTCTCTCGGAAGAAGGCATTCGGTTGAGATTACCCGGGTGGGGAAGAGGATGCCAGCGCCGGCCGGCCAGACATCCTGAACAGCCGGGCAACGGCAGGCCTTACAGCGGGGCCGGGATTGCTTGCGAAATATTTCACAAGGGGGTAGGTTAGCGCCGTGAAGACCCCTGATCCGGGGCAGAAGCAGGGACCTGGCCCCATCCGGTACGCCGGGCTCGGTATCCAGTTGGCAGTGAGCCTTCTCGTCTTCGTGTGGATTGGCCAATGGGCCGACCGCAAGCTCGGTACCGGTGGTCTGCTGACGGTGCTGGGGGCATTCCTCGGGTTCGGCGGCACAATGTACTGGCTGGTCCGGTCTCTGAGCCGGAAAGATGGCGAGGAGTGACCGCCGGCAAGCGGTATCTGTCGGGCCTCGGCATCGCGGCTGTGGCCGGAGGGGTACTCGCCTGGGTGCTGGGACCGGAGCTGCGCGAGGAAGTGGCCTGGGGGATCCTCATCGGGCTTCTGGTCCAGGCTCCGCTCGGCTGGTGGACCATACGGAGCATCGGCAGCCAACGATTCCAGCTGGTCTGGGTGGCAGCGATGGCAATCCGCCTGGTAGTGGTTGTTTTGGCCGGCCTGGTGCTGGCTCCGGAATACGGCTGGCACGTGACCGCCATGCTGGCGGCGTTGGTGGCGACGCTGCTGGTGCTGCTGGGGGTTGAAGCTGTGACGGCTGTGCGGGAACAATCCAGGATCGGGTGACGATGATTCGAAGCGTTCGCTCCATTGTGGCAGGGCTGGGGCTGGCCGCAGCCGTAATCGGGTTCAGGCCCATGCTGGCGCAGGAGCCGACGGCGGAAGTGACCCGTGAGCTGGTTGCCCCGGAGAGCCAACACGCGGCTGGCGGCAACCAGATCGACATCGCCCACCATATAGCGAATGCCCACGAGGTCGAGACGCCGTTCGGTGTCCTGCACCTGCCCGACAACTGGAAAATCCCGCTGGGGACGGACTCGCACGGGCAGCCGCGCTACATAGACCTCTCGCCCACCAAGCACCTGGTCTACATGCTGCTGGCCGCGGCGATCGTGACGCTCATCCTCATCCGCAGCGCCCGGGCCGCCGCCAACGCCCAGGCCCGGTCCCGCCCGCCCAAGGGCTTCGCCGGAGCAATGGAGGCGATGGTGCTCTGGGTGCGCCAGGAAGTGGTGCTCCCCAACGTGGGCCATCATGGCGAGGGATACGCGCCGTTCCTGATCACCATCTTCTTCTTCATCCTGGCGATGAACCTCCTGGGGCTGTTGCCTTGGGGAGCCACGGCGACGGGCAACATCGCGGTGACGGCGGCTCTGGCGCTGATGGCGTTCATCGTCATCGAGGTGACGGGAATGCGGACGCTGGGGTTCAAGGGTTACATGAAGACCATCTTCTATCTGCCGCCGGGCCTCCCCGGCGGGGTCGGAGGAGCGGTACTCAAGGTGCTGCTGCTCGCGGTCATGACCCCGATCGAGATCATCGGTAAGCTGGCCAAGCCGTTTGCGCTGGCAGTGCGGCTCTTCGCCAACATGACCTCGGGCCACGTGCTAGTGCTGGCGCTGCTCGGGCTCATCTTTCTGTTTCAGAGCTACGCCGTCGGTCTGGCGGCGGCGACGCTGGCGACGGGCGTTATGTTGCTCGAGGTCTTCGTGGCGTTTCTTCAAGCGTTCGTGTTCACCCTGCTGACAGCCGTGTTCATCGGTCTGATGCGGGCGGAGCATTAGAGGCGAGTAAGGGGGTAAGCGGGTAAGGGGTGGGTGGGCGGATCAGGGGGTGATGGGCCTATCAATCCGCGAGCGTTCGCGCGGCATTGAAAATCAGTAGTCCGCCGGGCGGCGGACGAAGCCCGCTGTTCTCGGGAGGGTGCCGGGAACGCCGGCGGGTTGCCAGTGCGAGACCGTTTCGGGAGAGTCGGTCCCCGCCTGGCGAGCGCAAACGGATCACGGTCTCCCGCTCAAGCTATGGAGTCAGACATGCTGTACATGCTCGCTCTCCTCCAGGAGACGGCAGCCGCCTCGGCTGCCAGCGGCAAGGGCCTTGGTCTCATCGGCGCCGGCCTCGCGGCCGGGCTCGCAGTGCTCGGCGCCGGGGTGGGTATCGGCAGGATCGGCGGCTCGGCCACCGAAGGCATCGCGCGTCAGCCAGAGGCAACCGCGAAGATTCAGACCGCAATGATCATCGCAGCCGCTCTGGTCGAAGGTGTGGCGCTGTTCGTGGCGGTCATTGCGTTCCTGATTCAGGGGAAGATTACGTTTTAGGGGTAATGGCTTCTCTGATCGGAGACATTGGCATGAAGCAGTTGGTTTTCGCGCTGGCGCTATCTCTCATGACGTTGCCGGCGCTCGCCCAGCAGGAGGAGCATGCCGCCGGAGGTCCGCTGGCGATCGAGCCAGGTCTGATGATCTGGACCGTGGTCGTCTTCCTGCTCCTGCTCGCGATCCTGAAGCGGTTCGCTTATCCGGCTCTCCTGGGTGCAGTCGAGGCGCGGGAGAAGGCACTGGAAGCGCAGATCCAGGAGGCGGAGCGCAACCGGGCCGAGTCCGAGGCCCTCCTGGCCGAGCACAAGAGGTTGATCGCCGAAGGCAAGACTGCCGCGCACGCGCTGCTGGTCGAGGCCCGCACCACCGCGGAGAAGGAGCGGGCGCTTGCCATGGAGAAGACCCGCCAGGAGCAAGAACAGCTGTTGGAACGAGCCAGGCGCGACATCGTGGCCGAGCGGGAGCGCGCCATAGCCGAGCTCAGGCGCGAGGCGGTAGACCTGTCGCTGGCGGCCGCGTCCAAGCTGATCGGAGAGCGGCTCACTTCCGAGACCGATCGTAAGCTGGTAGAGCAGTACCTCTCCAGTCTGGATGCGAAGCGGTGAGGTCCGAGACGATTGCCCGAAATTATGCCGAGGCATTGTTCGAGCTCGGGGAGCGGAGCGGCAAGGCGGATCGTTACGCCGATCTGCTCGATGCGGTTGCCGCAGCCATCGAGGACACGCCTCGGGTAAAGGCGGTCCTCATGTCGCCCCGGGTTCCCAAGGCCGAGAAGGCCAGACTCCTGAGTGGGGCGCTGAAGGGAGCGCCGAGAGAGTTTGTCCTCTGGCTTCAGGCCGTGGTCAAGCGGGGGCGGCATCCGCTCCTGCGGGAAATGGCGACGGAATACCTCGGGCTCCTGGATATCAAGCTGAACCGGATCAGGGCGTCGGTAACCCTGGCCAGAAAGCCGGACGAGAAGCTGAAGAAGGCTATCGAGGAGAACCTGAGCCGCCAGCTCGACAAGAAGGTGATCGCGGCGTATTCGGTGGATCCAGAGATTCTGGGCGGGGCGGTTGTGCGCCTGGGCGAGCGAGTGCTGGATGGCTCGGTGCGCCGGCGGATGACCAGGCTCCGGCGGCAATTAATGATGCGGTAGCGAGCCCCGTCCACCACGCCCAACATCTGCCTCACCACTATCAGTCCAGAACATTCGCAGGATCATACGAAACGCCGTGCCGGACGAGCAACCCGAGATATTCGCGAACGAATCGAGTCTCCCGGTGGTGTGTTTCCTGGTTTCGGATGTAGTCGCGGAGACGCTCGTCTTCGAAGGAGGTGACGCTGAACGCGCCATAGCCGTGCTGCCATCTGAACTCCCGCCGGTGCGAAAAGTTCTCCTGAATCCACCGGGAGGTGCTCGATTTGATGCCGCTCGCCAGGTCCGAGAGCGCGAGCGTACCGGGTGGCTCGAGGTACAGGTGGAGGTGGTCTCTCGTTCCACCGGCGCACAGAAGCCTTCCGCCTCTGCGCTCGATGGCAGCGGCCGTGCAGCTAAACAGCCGTGACCGCCACTCCGGGTCGAGCCACGGCCGACGGTTCCTGGTGGCCCAGACGAGATGCACGCGAAGAGAGAGATGACTGTTTGACATCGGGCGCCAGCAAAGGGTGGTGCGGTCGGCTTCACACGATATGAGGCAGGCACACCCACCAGCAACCTGGCGTACGCGCGGTGGTGCCAATTTCCTCGGGCAATATCTATGTTTCCCCCAGCCCCGGTGGTGGGGCTGCGAGTCACGCTTCCGCCTCTCCAGACCTCGAGTCATTCGTGATCGGCCTTGCGCTTCTCGTCCTTCAGCAGACGACAGCCGGAGCATATCCCGGGGCTTACTGGCAACAGGAGGTTGCATACCGGATCGAGGCCCGGCTCGATGAGCCGAGCGGCGTGCTCAGCGGAACCCAGCGGATTCGCTACACCAATCGCTCACCCGATACCTTGACCACCTTCTCGCTTCATCTCTACCTCAATGCCTTCCGCCCGGCCTCCCGTTGGGCAGACGTGGATTCGGCCGAAGGGCGGCGCCGGTTCAATGACCTGCGCGATCCGGACTTCGCCTTCAATCATGTGCGCGACGTTCGAATCATGGGAACGCCGGTGCAGGCAGTCTATCCCTTCGCTCCCGACAGCACGGTGGTTCGCTTCGACCTTCCTCGCCCGCTGCTCCCCGGTGAATCGGTGCCGGTGGAGATGGCCTGGGATGCCCGGCCTTCGACCTTGCCGCGCCGCCAGGGGCGGGAGGGCCGGCGCTTCGATTTCGCGCAGTGGTATCCCAAGGTGGTCGTCTACGATCGCCACGGCTGGAACGAGCATCCGCTCTACCCCGCCGGAGAGTTCTATGGTGAGTTCGGATCGTTTCTCGTCGATCTCGACGTGCCCGAGGACCAGGTGGTGGGCGCCACCGGGGTCCCGGTCTGCGGCGATCCGGGATGGCAGGACGCCAACCAACAGCCGGAGCGCCCGGTCGAGCATCTACGTGATTACTACGGCCCCCGCACTCCGGCGAACGATGTCTGCGATGCGCCGCCGGCAGGGCGGAAGGTGATC
The DNA here is from genome assembly GCA_050733075.1 of Gemmatimonadales bacterium. Lineage (GTDB taxonomy): Bacteria > Gemmatimonadota > Gemmatimonadetes > Gemmatimonadales > GWC2-71-9 > CAVVWJ01. The sequence goes on along the minus strand of JBOHSD010000005.1, from coordinate 101,540 downwards.
CGGTGGTACGCCGAGGATGTGCACCACTTCGCGCTGTCACTGAATCCGGAGTACCGCTATGAAGGCGGCCGTTACGGCGATGTGGCAGTGCACGTGCTCTATCAGCCGGGCGACGAGGACACCTGGGGCGACGGGGTTGCGGTGGAGCGCACCGAGGCGGGTCTCGCCTGGCTTGACCGGCTCTTCGGCAAGTTCGCCTGGCCCCAGCTCACCAATGTGCACCGGATCGAAGGCGGTGGCACTGAGTTCCCCATGCTGGTCATGGATGGCTCGGCGGATCAGGGACTCATCGTCCACGAGGTGGGCCACAACTACACCATGGGAATTCTCGCCAACAACGAGTGGCGCGAGGGCTGGCTCGATGAAGGATTCTCCAGCTTCCAGACCACTTGGTTCTGGGAGACGCAGGGCAGGACCGGAGCCTACCAGCGCCTGGAAGCCGGCCTCCTGGAGCTCGATCTCGACGGCTACGCCGAGCCGGTGAGCCTGGTGAGCGAGGCGTACCGCGACTTCATCTCCTACAACATCGCCATCTACAGCCGGGGCGAGCTGTTCTTCCACCAGCTTCGCTACATCGTGGGCGACGCGACGATGCACCGGATCCTCCGCGAGTTCTACCAGCGATGGAAGCTCAAGCACGTGGATGGTGCCGCCTTCCAGGCTGTGGCCGAGGAGGTGTCCCGGCGGGATCTCTCCACCTTTTTCGGCCAATGGCTGCATGCGACCGAGCTGGTTGATTACGCCGTCGGTAAGGTGAAGGCCGACAGGCGGCCGGCCGGCGGAGTGGCCGGGCCCGGATGGACGACCAGCGTGGAAGTGGTGCGAAACGGGCCCGGGCGTATTCCGGTCGAGGTAGCCGTTGTCGCCGAGCGGGACACCGGACTGGTCCGCGTGGATGGGCTCGCCGAGAAGGTTCGGGTGGAGGTCCCCACGGCCAGCAAGCCGAAGCTGGTGCTGCTCGATCCCCGGGTGCGCAGCCATGACTGGAACCTGCTCAACAACCGCAAGCGCTTGGGCGGGCTGCTGTCCCGGGCATTCCTGCCGCCGCCAGGAACCGACGTTTACTTCCATCCATACTTTTCCACCCGGAGCCGGCGCGACCGGCGCACCCTCGGACTTCAACCCACTCTGTGGTACAACGACGCAGGTGGACTGACGCTCGGCGCCAGAAGCCGGGAGGACTACCTGGGCCGCTTCGAGCAGAATTCGCACCTGCTCAGCGTGGCAACCGGCTGGGGGATAGATGACGGGATCAAGGAGGTGGACTTCTCCATCCGGCTCCGGAATCCGGTGTTTCTCCGGTCTCCCAATACATCACAGACGCTGGAGGCGTTCAAGGCAGAGGGGCGCTACGGTCTGGCCGCAACGGTCGAGTGGAGTCGTCGGGAGCACCTCACCTTCGGTCCTACCTGGCATCGCGGGCTGGGCCTGACCTGGGTGGCCACGGACGATATGCGCTATGTCGACCCCGGTTACTACGACGAGGTTGGCGTCGTCGAGCTGCAGGTTGCCAATGGCGTCACCACCGAGGGCGGGAAATGGCGGCTCGCTCTCCGGAGCTCTGCCGGCGGCGGACTGGTGTACAACCGCAGCGGATTGGCCGCGACCGGCCGGCCGGAGCTGAATCCGTTCTACTTCCGGGGCTCACTGGAAGGGACAGCGCGGCGGCCCCTTGGCTCGAAGCGCAGCTTTGCCGCTCGCGCCTTCGCCGGCGTCGCCCAGGGCGACGAGGCCACGGCCAAGCAGCGCCAGGTGTATCTCCAGGGGGCCGATCCGCTCCAACGACTCCCCAATCCGTTTCTGCGCTCCCGTGGGGCGCTCCTCGTGGGCGACGACTTTCGCTATCACGCGCCGGGCGGCGCCGGCATACGCGGCGTCGACCCGCGAGTCTCCACCTCGGCGGTGGTGGCATTGAATCTCGAGCTCGACCAGACTCTGGTGTCGCGGCCTTCCGCTCGGCTTTTCAGCCGAATTTCGCTCGCGGCGTTCAGCGATCTGGCTCACACCATCGGCGGACCGGCGGAGCCCCTCACCGCAGATCGGATCGGGTTCATCGCCGATTTTGGTCTCGGTCTGCGGGCCGACCACCGCATCGGTGACACCAGGTTCACTACCCGGTTCGATTTCCCGGTTTATCTCAGCCGGCCGGAGCTGGCGCAAGATCGCGACCCGGGCGAGGACCCCATGGAATTTCGCTGGACCTTCAGCTTCGAGCCGGCGTTTTGATCGCTGCCCCGCTGCCCCGCTGCCCCGCTGCCGCTCTATATTTCCGCATGCTCCCGCCATTGGTTTCTCATCGTCCCAGTCTGCCGCATCCGGCACCGGGCTGCTTCAAGGCTCTCTCGTCCATCGAGCTCACCTCGGTGGAGGTCTGAGTGCCCGACGTTCCCTACCGGGTGGAGAAACCGTGGGGCCATGAGCTGGTGTGGGCCCGCACCGACCGGTATGTCGGCAAGATCCTCCACGTGAAAGCGGGCCACGTGCTGAGCCTGCAGTACCACAACCGCAAGGATGAGACGATGCACGTGCTCTCCGGCGAGCTCACCTTGCGGACCCAGACCGGCGAGACTCTGGTATCTCGTCCGTTCAGGAAAGGAGAAACGGTTCACATTCCACCGAGGCTGATCCACCAGATCGAAGCGGTGGTGGACAGTGACATTCTCGAGGCCTCCACGCCCGAGCTCGACGATCTGGTGCGCCTCCAGGACCGTTACGGCAGAGGCTGACATGCAAGTGATCATCCCCCTCGCGGGCAAAGGCACCAGACTGAGGCCCCACACTCATCTCGTGCCCAAGGCCCTACTCAAGGTCGCCGGGCGTCCGGTCATGGACTGGGTGATGGACCGGCTGGAGGGGCTGGAGGTCACTGAGCTGATCTTCATCACCGGCCACCTCAAGGAGCAGGTCGAGGCCTTCGCAAGGTCGCGGTATTCGATCCCCTCCCGGTTCATCGAGCAGAAGGTGCAGGACGGCACTGCGGGCGCCGTGAATCTGGCCCGTCCCCATGTGACCGGCCCGGTGCTGATCATCTTCGTGGATACCGTGTTCGAGGCCGATCTGACGCTCATCAGCCGCACCCAGGCCGACGGGATCATCTGGGCCAAGGAGGTGGAGGACTACCAGCGCTTCGGTGTAGTGGTGACCGACGCCGAGGGCTACATGACCCGGATAGTGGAAAAACCCTCGACGCCGATCTCGAAGCTCGCGAACATCGGGCTCTACTACGTCCGGGCGGTGGACAGCCTCTGGAAAGGGATCGACCACGTGCTGGCCAACCCGGCGAACAAGGGCGAGTGGTATCTGACCGACGCCTTTCAATGGATGATCGAGCGGGGCAAGCGGATCCTCACCGCGGAGGTGGGCGGCTGGTACGACTGCGGCAAGCTGGAGACTCTCCTGGAGACCAACGACATTCTTCTGCGCAAGGGAGCGGCGCGGCGGAAGGATTTTCCCGGCGTGACGATCCACGATCCGGTGTACATCGAAGACGGGGTAACCATCGAGCGGAGCGAGATCGGCCCCAACGTGTCGCTGGAAACCGGCAGCAGCGTAACCGCCAGCCGCATCCGCAACACGATCGTAGGCCGCGAGGCCCGGTTGAGCGGTGTAAGGCTCGACCGTTCGATGCTGGGGAACGGAGTGGTGCTGGATGGATTCCGGGGAAGCGCTTCTCTGGGCGATCATTCCGAGGTCACTTCCGAGAGGTCGTCCTGAGCGAGCGCCGCGAGCCACGAGCCGCCCGACGCGGTGAGGTGACTCCGATGACTGCCGCCACGTCGGTCGATGGTCTCTGCCGGTCCTACCTCGACCTGAAGTACCACTTCGACCCGGCCGCGGCCAGCGCCGCCGGGCTGCTGGTGCAGGACGCGCGACTTGGCAGCTTCGACCTCGAGACCACCAGGGAGCACCTCGCCGCGCTGCGGGCATTGGCGGGAGCGGTAGAGGAGCTCGACCCGGAGCACGTGCAGGAAGAGATCGACCGCACCGCCCTCCTGGGCGAGATCCGCAGCACCATCCATCGCCTGGACTACGAGCGGCCGAACGTCCGAAATCCTGCCTTCTGGCTTTCTCATCTTCTGCAGAGTTTGTATGCACTGCTCTCGCGGAATCCGGCGGAGCTGGCAGGGCGGACATCCGCGGTGATGGCACGACTGGATGCGGCGCCGGCTTTTCTCGATACAGCACGCGCCACCATCGATGATCCCCCGTCGGTCTTCGTCGATACCGCCCTGAGCATGCTGGGAGGCGGAGGACAGCTGGTCACCGAGGTGGTGAGCGTCTTTGCCACCAGCACGCCGGAGCTGGCGGACGGTCTCAAGAAGGCGGGAGAGGCAGCCCTCCGTGCGCTGGTGGGTTTTGGTGGGGCTCTGCGTGATGAGGTCGAGCCCAGCCCGGACCCGCATTCCTTCGCGATCGGCGAGGAGCAGTTCAGCCGCCGCCTGCATCACGAGCACGCCCTGGCAGCCGCCCCCTCGGAGCTGTGGCGCTACGGCCTCCATCTCCAGGAAGAGGTCACCGAAGAGATCATGGCGCTGGCAGGGCGGCTCGCCGCCCGGCCCTGGCGCGAAGTGGTAGACGAGCTCCGGAACGAGATGCCGGCGGCCGATGATCTGCTGGAGGCATACCGGAGGGAGCTCGACCAGGCACGTGACTTCGTGCAGCAACGGGATCTCGCCCGGGTGCCCGACGCGCCGGTGAACGTGGTCGCGACTCCAGCATTCCTCGCGGCGCTGGTGCCGTTCGCCGCCTACGAGCCCCCGCCGGTATACCTTCCCGATCGGACCGGCCGCTTCTATGTAACCCGACCCGATCCTGCGCTCCCGCCCGACGCATTCGCCCAGCAGCGGCGGGGACACTGCGTGCATGGCATCCCTGCCATGGTAGCGCACGAGGCCTATCCCGGGCACCATCTCCAGCTGGTGACGGCACAGGGGCTCGGCTCCGAGGTGCGTCGCCATGTCTGGAGCCCGGTCATGGTCGAGGGTTGGGCGCTGTACTCCGAGCAGCTACTCCGGGAGGCGGAGTACTATCGCACCGACCAGGCGCGGCTGTTTCAACTGGTCAATCTCCTCTGGCGCGCGGTCCGGGTCGTGCTCGACGTGGGGCTTCACACCCGGGGGATGACTCCTGCCGAAGCCGTGAGCTACATGGTGGAGCACCTCCCGATCGAGCGTGCGAGCGCCGAGGCCGAGGTGCGCCGCTACTGCGCCTGGCCGACGTACCAGCTTTGCTACGCCGTTGGACGCCGCGAGCTGCTGCGCCTCAGAGACGCATACCGCCAACGAGAAGGCCCCGGCTACCGGGCTCGACGCTTCCACGATGAGGTGATGGAATACGGGGGACTACCCGTCTCGCTCGCAGGCTGGGGCATGGGGCTGGCCGAGTGAACGGGCGGAACCGGGGAGGACCGACCGCATGAACATCACCGTCCTGACCTACCTCGACAGCGACGACGAGAACTCCAAGGACTACGAGGCCGTGGTGCCCCAGGTGGCTCGGAGCCTCCGCAGTCTCGGCCACCGGGTGTCCATCCTCGGCGTGCACAGTGACGTCAAGCGCCTCATCGCCGGCCTCCACCGGCGCAAGCCCGAGCTGGTGTTCAACCTGATGGAGATGATCGGAGAAAACGTCTTCGGCGACATCCCGGTCGCCGGGCTTCTCGATCTCCTGGGACTCAAGTACACCGGTAGCGGGCCCGGCGAACTGTACCTGAGTCAGGACAAGGGGCTCACCAAAAAGCTCCTCGCCTTCGACGGCATACTTTACCCCCGCTTCGCCGTGTTCTCCCGGCAACAGGCCTTCGAGACCGGCGGTAATCTGCGGATGCCGCTGTTCGTAAAGCCGCTTCGCTCCGATTCCTCCCTGGGAATCGGTGGCAAGTCACTGGTGCACGATGCCGCGGCTCTGATGGAGCGGGTGAACTTCATCCGTAAGGAGTTGAACGACTCGGCTCTAGCGGAAGAGTTCATCGAAGGCCGGGAGTTCTATGTCGGAGTGCTCGGGAACGGCCAGCCGAAGGCACTACCGCCGGTGGAAGTGGACTTCACCGGATTCCCCGAGGGAGCACCCAAGGTGCTGGACAGCAAGGCCAAGTGGGACGAGCGAAGCAAGGAATACAAGGGGACCAGGTCCGTGCTCGCCACCCTCCCGGACGAGCTGCGGGCCCGGTTACAGAAGGTGGCGGTTGACGCCTATCGGGCTCTCCGGGTACGGGACTACGGCAGGGTGGACCTCCGGCTGACCGAGACCGGTGACATTTACGTGCTCGAGGTGAACGCGAGCTGCTACCTGGAGCGCTCCAGCGAGTTCGCTATGTCGGCGGCGGCCGCAGGCATCGATTACCCGCGGCTCATGGAGCGGATCGTCAACCTGACGCTGGAGCGGTACGGCAAGTAGAGGACTACGGCAAGTAGCTGCCCCGCTGCACGTAGTTCATCGCCAGGCCGGTAACCAGGGTAGTGAGTGCCATGATGGCCGACTCCTCCCGGTGGGCCGGATATCCCTGACCGAGCTGGGCTGCGCGGTCGGCCAGATACCGCAGCAGCGCCCTGGTACGCTCCGGGAAGTGCCCGGTCCACCGGAACACGTTGGCCATGAGCTCGGGCTCCAGGCGGCGGATCAGCTCGGAGGCGGCTTCGAGTTGCTGGTCGGCCGCTGACCCGCCCTGCCCCCCCAGGTCCTCGAAGATTGCGAGGAGCGCCCCATCCAGACCCGGTGGCAGCAGCTCCCCCACTCCCGGCGTATCCTTGCCGTAGTAGTGGCCCAGGGAGTATTCGATGTCTCCCACATCCTCATCCAGCTCGGTGTTGGTGACTGCGGGATCGCGGTCCTCGAGCAGGGCCATTATCCGGTTACAGTATGCGAGCTTGCCGGAGGCGATCGGCCAGGCGCCGTATTCCGCGCGCCAGTCGCACCCCGGCGTCATCCACACCGCAAACGTTTCCGCCCAGTCCTCATCCGGGTGCTTCTGGGCGTACCAGCCGGGCAAGTGGCGGACGTAGCGCCGGCTGAACGGCTCCGGGCGATACTCCTCGAAGTATGGTTGGGTGATCGAGCCGAACTGCTTCACCCACTCCTCATCGTCGTATAGCCGGTAGCCGCAGTTGACTACGTGGCCCATCTCGTGCCGCAGATAGCGCAGGATGTCGGCCCGGTCGAACCCCTCGACGTGGCCTATCCGCTCGGCGTGAAGCGCGGTGAGGTCGGGATGAGCCAGGTAAAATGGGATGGCAACGGCGATCGTCTCGAAAGGCACGCCCCACTCGCTGGAGAGATACCACCGGGGCCGCAGGCGGGTGATCCCTGCCCCTCTCAGCTCCTCCTCGAACTCGGCCAGAATCGGCTCCAGTCTGGTGCCCTCGATGGTGAGGCCGAGATCCCGGATCGGCGTAGACCAGAGATTGGACTCGTGAAAGGGCGGAGGCTCTGACGACATGGAAACAAACATACCTGGCGCCCAGAGTGGAGCCATTCCAAGAGCCGGGGTGCCACCCACCGTCAGGGGACTGGCGCTCGTCTCGCTGTTCAACGACTTCGCCAGCGAGATGGTATATCCGCTCCTGCCGGCGTTCGTCACCCGCACCCTGGGTGGCGGGCCCCTGGCACTGGGTATTCTGGACGGGGCCGCCGACCTGGCTTCAGCGGTAGTCAAATGGATCAGCGGCCGCCTGAGCGACCGGCCGGGGTGGCGGCGGCCGTTGATCCTTGGGGGCTACGCCGCCGCGGTTCTGGTCCGGCCACTGATCGCGCTCGCCGGGGCGGCATGGCAGGTTGTCGGCTTCCGCGTGGTTGACCGGATCGGCAAGGGAGTCCGGACACCCCCCCGCGATAGCCTTATAGCTGAGGTCACACCCTCTGCTCTCCGGGGCCGGGCCTTCGGTCTCCATCGCGGCGGCGACCACCTGGGAGCCGTGGTCGGTTCGCTGGCTGCCTGGGCTCTCCTCCAGATTGGGACCGACGTGCGCGGGGTGATCGCCTGGAGCGCGGTGCCCGGGGTGGTGGCGTTCGTGGTGTTGGCCCTCGTGCTGCGGAAGGTCGGGGGTCGGGAGTCCGGAGTCCGTAACTCCGAAGCCAGTCGAGCTCCCAGCTCCCCGCTCCTGACTCCTGACTCCCAGCTCCTGGCTCCCGACTCCTTCTGGCCCCCGGTCCTCGGCCTCACCGCTCTCGCGTTCTTCCGCCTGCCCGAGACGCTCCTCATACTCAGGCTACAGGATCGTGGGGTGGCTCTTTCTGTGATCCCGCTGGCCTGGGCCGGCCTTCACGTGGTGCGGAGCGCCAGCTCGTACCCCGGTGGATGGCTGTGCGACCGGATAGGCCCCCGGCGCATGGTGGCGGCAGGGGGATCACTGTTCGCCTTCCTTGCCTTTGCGCTGGGTGCGCCGCTTGCACCCGCTCCCGCGGTCGGACTATTCCTCATGCTGGGCCTGGTGGCGGGCCTCACCGAATCGGGCGAGCGGGCTGTGGTGGCCAGGCTGGCTCCAGTGCGAACCGGCAGAGGCTTCGGCGCCTACCACGCGCTGGTGGGCGCCGCGGCGCTGCCGGCGGGCGTGGTATTTGGAGTGCTGTACCAGTCCATCGGGGCCAGGGCCGCCCTGTGGGCCTCGGCGGCCGGCATGGGCGCAGCCGTGCTCGGCTGGCTGGTCGTTTCACCTTCAGATGGGGGACCTCAGCGCTGATGAAGGCGATAGCGGTCGTCATGCTGATCCTGCCCGCGCTCCCGGTCTCGGGAGTGGCGCAGGTGCAGGTGCGGGTAGGCCACCCTACTCGAGCCACATACTCCGAGCTGCACGAGGCGCTGCGCCAGGGAACTCCCCGGGCCGATTCGGTCTTGGAGATCCTGCGTACGAAAGCCCCCGGCCCTCTCTGGCGGCTGGCGCGACGGGCAATCGATGGTGAGGGAGAGTGGAACCCGGCCTTGCTGGCGCTCACCCGCCTGGCCGAGCTCCGGAGCCCGGCTTATGCCGACAGTGCTGCCCGGCTGCTGAAGCATCTGCAAGCCGCCCAGTGGCCGCCGTTTCCGAACAACCCCGGTCTGAAGGCGGAGGATCTGGAGCCCTCGATGCAGGCCATCCTGCTGGAGCGCCGCCGCCAGGTGAAGGGCGACAGCGCCGTATTGGATGAGATTCTGGACCGGATCCCTGGCCGGAAGTACAACCACGGCGATGCATGGGTGCTGGGCCGTCTCGGCGCCGGGGCGATGGACTCGGTGGCGGCACGTTTCCGAGCCGCAGACTCGGAGGAGTTTCGGGTGCGCTATCTGACGCTGCTCTCCTATTTCACCGATCCCGGGCTGATCCCGTTGCTCAGCCGCGTGTACGTGGCTCCGGACAGCTTCGGTGTGCCCAAGCGCTACACTATCCGGGCCTCTGACGGGCTCCTGTGGATCGGAACGAAGGATGCGTTGGCGGCGTTGCTGGATGCCAGATCGCGGGCTCGCCGCCGCGGCGTGTACGCCGACTCGTCACTCGCCAGAGGCGGGTACGACTTCCTTGCCAATGACAGCTCCGCGGTGATCTCACGAACGGGCAAGTGGCTGACTGCCTGGATCGCGGAGCTGAAATCGCCGGGCAAGGTGCCTCAGCAGCAGCGGCTGGGGCCGTCGCCATACCGAACCCGGACGAACTCCTCGTAGAACTGCCGCTCGCTGGGAATCGCGGTTTCCGGATGACAACGCCGCAAATGGCTGGTGTAGGCGGCGTAGTCTGGCATGCCTGCGATTCTTCGCAGCGCGCTGAGGAGCTTGTCGCGCAGCCCTCGTTCTGGCCCCTTCGCTGCGCTCGGAGTGACACCTCTCGCGTTAGCTCGCATACGCTGTCTCGACAAACGGCGCTTCCCGTGCCTGCGCTGGCTTTCGCCGGGTGAGGATCAGCACCCATTCCCGTGCGGACGACAGCACCACAAGTACGGTAATGACCATGAAGGTGAGCGTTACCACGGCGTCCAGACGGTCGTTGAAGATGAGACGGGCTCCCAGGGCGGGACCGATGGCACCGGCAGCCACCTGCTCGGCGGTCACCGCAGCGTGGGCCAGAAAGCCAAGGCGGGGGTCTTGAGCGAACACTTTCTGCCAGCCTGCGGTGAGAGTCACCATCAGCAGCCAGGCCAGCGGCAGCAGCGTGATCCAGGCGTATCGGGCCTTGGCGCTCTTGATGAGGAGCGTGGTACCGACGCACAGCGCCACCGAGGCCAACAGCTGGTTGCTTATGCCGAAGAGCGGCCACAAGGAGTTGATCCCGCCGAGCGGGTCCAGCACGCCCTGCACCAGGAAGTAGCCCCATCCTGCCACGACCAGCGCCGAAGCGAGCACCGTGCTCGGGTACCATGAGGTCCGGCCCAGGGGTCTCCACGCTTGCCCGGCGAGCTCCTGGAGCATGAAACGGCCGACCCGGGTGCCGGTATCGACCGTGGTCAGGATGAACAGGGCCTCGAACATGATGGCGAAGTGATACCAGAGCGCCATCAAACCCTGGCCGAACGCGCTGCTGAAAATGTGAGCCATCCCCACGGCCAGTGACGGGGCTCCACCGGTTCTGCCAAGCAAGGTTTTCTCCCCCACCGCCGCGGCCAGACCCTCGATCTCGCCAGGCGTAACCGTGAATCCCCAGCCGCGGATTACCTCCGAGGCGGTATGGACGTTCCCTCCCAGAGTGGAGAGCGGAGCGTTGATGGCGAAATAGATCCCCGGGTCGAGTAACGCGGCGGCGCACAGTGCCATGATGGCTACGAACGACTCCATCAGCATTCCGCCGTAGCCGATCAGCCGCGCATCGCTTTCGCGGGTCAGCATCTTCGGTGTAGTGCCCGAGGCTACCAGCGCGTGAAAGCCGCTGATCGCTCCACAGGCTATGGTGATGAACGCGAAGGGGAACAGCTTGCCGGCAAAGACTGGGCCGGTCCCGTCCACGAACTGCGTCATGGCTGGCAGCTTGAGGGGTGGAAGCACCAGAAGGATGCCCAGTGCCAGCAGCAGGATCGTCCCGACCTTCATGAAGGTGGAGAGGTAGTCGCGAGGGCAGAGCAGCATCCACACCGGCAGCACGCTGGCGATGAAGCCATAGGCGATCATCCCGTAGGCGATGGTAATGCCGGAATAGGTGAAATAGGGCGCCAGTACCGGAGACTCGGCGACATAGCGGCCGCCTACCAGAGCGGCGAGCAGCAGTATGACCCCGAAGGCGGATGCTTCCAGGGTCCGCCCGGGGCGCCACACCTTCATCCAGAATCCCATCATCAGCGCGATAGGAAGGGTGCAGAGGATGGTGAACACACCCCAGGGGCTGTCCTTCAGCGCGTTCACCACCACGAGCGCCAGCACCGCCAGCAGGATGATCATGATGGCGAGCACCGCCACCATCGCGAGCAGGCCGGTGACCGGTCCGGTTTCCTCTTTGGCCATCTGACCCAGCGACTGGCCGTTCCGGCGCATCGAGCCGAATAAAATGATGAAGTCCTGGACGGCGCCGCCCAGGACCACACCAAATACGAGCCAGATGGTACCCGGCAGGTACCCGAACTGGGCGGCCAGCACCGGTCCTACCAGCGGCCCGGCGCCGGCGATGGCGGCGAAATGGTGGCCAAAGAGCACCCAGCGCTGAGTGGGTACGTAGTCCCTCCCGTTGGCCAGCCTCTCCGCCGGAGTGGCCCGGCGGTCGTTCAGTTGGAAGACCCGGTCCGCCAGAAACCGGCTGTAAAACCGGTAGGCCACGAGGTAAGTGCCGACCGCAGCCAGTATCAGCCAGGCGGCATTGATCGTCTCACCGCGATGCAGGGCCAGGACGCCCCAAGCCACCGCGCCGGCCAGGGCCAGGAGAAACCAGCCGAGATATTTGAGGAGCATGGAAGAAGGTATAACTCCGTGAACGGTAAACGGTAAACGGTGAACGGGGAGCTCGCTCTCACAGACCTGTTTACGGTTAACCATTCACCGTTCACGGTTTGATGGCGGGCTCCTTGCCCCCGCTTAGGGCGGGCCGTACCTTCGGACTCCATGCCATTGCCATCCTTCGGCTTCGGCCATCGGCCCTCGTGGGAGTATCAGGCTCCGGAGGGCGCCGGGGCGGCGCTCGAGGAGCCCCGGCCGCAGCCGGTTGGTAAGGGCTGGCGGGGTAAGGTCGCCATCGTCACCGGCGGCGCCACCGGGCTGGGGCGGCACATCTCCATCGAGTTTGGACGGCTGGGCTGCCACGTGGCGTTCTGCTTCGTGAACCTGCCAGGTCGTGACGTGAGCGAGCAGGCGCTCCTCACCGAGACCGCGCTCACCGCCATGGGTATCGAGGTTTACGCTCGGCGGTGCGACGTGCGCGACCGGGAGGCGGTGGAGCAGTTCGTCCAGGGGGCCAAGCAGAGGCTTGGCGGGGTTCACTTTCTGATCAACAACGCCGGCATCGCCAGCGACGGCGCGCTCTGGCGCCTGTCGCAGGAGGCCTGGGACGAGGTTCTGGACACCAACGTCACCGGAGCCTTCAACTGTATCCGGGCTGTCGCTCCGATCTTTCGTTCCCAACACTACGGCAAAATCGTCAGCGTCAGCGCCCATCAGGCTCAACGACCCGGCTTCGGCGTCGCCAATTATGCCGCCAGCAAGGCGGCCCTCCTCGGTCTGACCCGCGCCGCGGCGGTCGAGCTCGGCCCGGCCAACGTCAACGTCAACGCCGTCGCCCCGGGGTTCATCCGGACCGAGCGGATGGCCATGCTCCCTGCCGAGGTGATCGAGCGGGCCCGGAAGAGCTCCGTGCTGGGCCGGGTGGCCGAGCCGGACGATGTGGCTCACGTGATCTCCTTTCTCTGTTCCGACTCAGCCAGGCACATCACCGGCCAGACCATCGTCGTTGATGGTGGGCTGTCGCTGGAATGAGGAGCGTGAAACGTTTACGCTTCTAGCATGATCCCCAAATCAAAACAGCTCCCCATGCTCCTGGGCCGCGCGGTTCTCATCGTGCTGGCTCCGGCGTGCGCCCAGGCTCAGCGCGAGCCCGAGCCGAATCCCCTCCCCGCCGTAGCGGCCCTCTCCACCCAGGCTCTGGCCGGCCAGACGGTGGGAGTCCTGCCGCTCACGCTGGTGGTCGCAGATCCCGCGCTTCACGCCGACACGGTCTATTCCCCCTACCGCGACCGTCGCTCCGCCCTCAATCGGGCCGACTCCCTGATCGGCGAAGCACTGCTCGCGCGGGGGCCCGAGGTGGGGTGGGTGCTCCCGCCCGAGCTCCGAAAGATGGCCCGGCGCTCCGCCGGCTTCGTTCCCGACCCGGACCAGATGGGTCAGGCCGTGCTGCGGGCGCCTAAGCTCACCGTCATTCCCGATCCGCTTCGCTCTTCCCTCAGGAGCCTGCTGGCGATTGCCGATGGGCGACTGGCTATGGTGCCGGCTTCGCTCGGTTTCGGCCCGGAGCCCGAGGGGCAGATTCGCGCCGATCTCTCGCTGGTACTGGCCGATGCCCGTACCGGAAAGGTGCTGTGGCGATCGCTCGCGCTGGGGCGAGGGAAGTCGCCCGATGAAGCGTTGAACGCCGCGCTGGCCGCCGTGCTCCCGGTGTCCGGAGGCCAATGACCTACGATGTGACGTTGATACCGGGGGACGGGATCGGGCCCGAGGTAACCGCCCAGACGCTCAAGGTGCTCAAGGCCACCGGCCTGCGCTTCAACTGGGACGAGGAGCTTGCCGGCATGGCGGCGGTCGAAGCCACCGGCACCCCGCTTCCCGACGCCACCGTCGAAAGCATCCGGAAGAATGCGCTGGCGCTCAAGGGACCGCTCACCACACCGGTAGGCACCGGATTTCGCTCCGTCAACGTCGGGTTGAGGAAGGAGTTCGAGCTCTTCGCCAATGTGCGTCCGGCACGCACGATCATCCCCGGCGGCCGGTTCGACAACGTAGATATCGTAATGGTGCGAGAGAACCTCGAGGGCCTGTACATCGGGGTCGAGCACTTCGTGGCCATAGGCGACGACCCCCGCGCTGTCGGTGAATCGATGGCGATCGTGACCCGCCGGGGCTGCGAGCGGATCGTTCGCTATGCCTTCGAGTACGCGCTCAAGCACGGCCGCCGCAAGGTCACCATCGTGCACAAGGCCAACATCCTCAAGATGGTGAGCGGGCTCTTTCTCGAAGTGGGTCGCGCGGTCGCCAGGGAGTACGAGGGACGGGTCGAGTCCAACGACATGATCGTGGACAACACCGCCATGCAGCTGGTGCTCAAGCCGGAGCAGTTCGATGTCATGGTCACCACCAACATGTTCGGAGACATCCTCAGCGACGAGGTCTCCGGACTGGTCGGCGGCCTGGGGCTGGCTCCGGGTGCCAACATCGGGACCAAGGCGGCGATCTTCGAGGCCGTGCATGGAAGCGCCCCCGACATCGCGGGCAAGGGGCTGGCCAATCCGTCGGCGCAGATCCTGGCCGCGGCCATGATGCTCGACCACATCGGAGAGCTGGACCATGCCCAGCGGATCCGCGATGCGATCGTCACCACCATCGTCCGGGACAAAATCCGCACCCGCGACCTCGGTGGCACCGCAACAACCGAGGAGTTCGGCAGTGCTGTCGCAAAGCGGGCTGCCTGAGGTACCCTGCGCCAGGTGTGAGCGCCGGCTTCGTGGGCTGCGCTGGGGCGATTTGTGCCCCGAGTGCCTGGCCGAGCGAGAGCGGCGTGCAAGTCGCCTGGGGAGACGCATCTCCCTCGCCGCGACCCTGCTGATGGCAGGGTACGTCGCCCTTCGCATGCCGGCGGAGCCGATGGCCCGGCTCTATGCAGCCATCGCGGTGCTGGCCACCTACATCATCGTTCGGCGAATAGCCACCCGAGTGGCTATGGAGTATCTCAAGTGACAGACAGGCAGCGGGGCGGCGGGGCAGCAGGGCGGGTCGGCAGCGGGGCTGCTTTGGTCGTGCTGGTATTTACCGCCCCGCTGCCCATCTGCCCCGCTGCCCCCCTACACGCCCAGACCTCGCTAACCATCTACAACGACGGGCGGGTGCTGATGCGCCGAACTCTGCCGCTCGCCGTGCCCCGGGGCAGTTCCACCCACCGGCTGGCCCTCGGCGCTCTCGATCCCGCGACACTCTTCTCCCTCGACCCGGCCGTGACGGTGGTCGGCCTGTCATACGACGGCGCGGTAGACGAGGCGAGTGCGCTCCGGAGATCGGTGGGGAAGCGCCTCGTCTTCCGGCTCCCGGAGTCACGGGACACATTGAGTGCGCTGGTGCTGGGCGTCGATCCGGTGCGTCTTCAGCTTCCCGACGGCCGGATCAGCTTCGCTCCGCCCGGTGCGGCCTTGTACCCACCGGAAGTGGTCGTCGTCGAGCCCGCCGCCAGGCTAGCGGTACGGAGCACGACGGCGCAGGACCAGATCCGCCTCGGCTACTTCACGTCGGGAGCGTCGTGGCAGGCCAGTTACCAGCTAGTGCTTGGGGAAGCGGAGGCACGGGTGACTGGCACGGCGGTGCTCGCGTCCGAATCGCTCAGGGTGGAGAACGCGGAGGTCCAGCTGCTCGCGGGCTCAGTGGGCCGGGCGGAGGAGCCTCCGGGGCCGCCCCGACCACTGATGATGCAGGACCGGAGAGTGGCGGCAGCCGAGGCTGCCTCGGGGTTCGCCGGCGAGCAGCGGGTCGGAGAGTTTCACCTGTATACCATCCCCGGTCGCAACACCCTTCTCCCGGGACTGACCACATCGGTGGCCCTGTTCGAGCCGGCGCAGGTCAGGTATGTGCGGGACTATGTCGTGCGGGGCGACGTGCCGTACTGGGGTTTCCTTCCGCAGCAGCGAGAGGAAACCGAGACCCCCGTCGAGGTGATCTACACCCTGACGCGCCCGCGGAAGACCAGCTTCGGCGACCGGCCGCTCCCCGGCGGGGTGGCCCGCATGTACCAGGCCGACAGTGCCGGGAGCCTCCAGCTCGTGGGTGAAGCATCGCTGGACCACACTCCCGCCGGAACCGATCTCAAGCTCCACGCCGGCACCGCCTTCGACATCACTGCCAAGCGAGTGCAGACCAGCTACGTGACCCGGAGGGACAGCACCCAGGCGGGCGGTGTGCGTACGTTGGCCACGGCCGACTACCGTGTCACCCTCGAGAACGCGAGCGACAGTACGGTCACTGTTACGGTGGAGGAGGAGCGCGCCGGAGAGTGGAGCGTGGTATCCAGCTCGGCGCCGGCGGAAAAGGTCTCGTCCACCCTCACCCGTTTCCGGGTACGGATTCCGGCGAGGGGCCAGGCGGTGTTGACCTATAAGATCAGAGTGATCTGGTGAGCCAAACCGTCACCATCGTCCACCTCTCCGATCTCCACTTCGGTGGCTACGCCGATCTCAAGCAGATCGAGGCCCTCGACAGCTTCCTGCCCAGCCTCGACCCGAGCGCGGTCGTGGTGGCAGGCGACCTCACCCAACGAGCCCGCCACGGTGAATTCCAGGCGGCGCACCTGTTCATGCGACGGGTACGCGCGGTGGCTCCCGCACTGGTCGTTCCCGGTAACCACGACATCGAGTGGTGGAAGAGCCCGCTCGGTCTTCTGGGCGAGAAACGTAAGTACGCCAAGTTCACCCGCTACTTCGGCGACAATCTGCGCTCGGTCCTGGAGGTTCCCGGTGCGGTGATAGCAGGCTCCGTCAGCAGCTACGGGGTGGCGTTCGGCTCCCTCACCCTGAGGCTGCGCGACCTGGCGGTGAAGGGCCATCTACCGAAATCGGAGACCAACCGGGTCAAGAAGATCTTCGACGCCGCGGCACCCGGCGTGGCCCGAGTGCTGGTATTTCATCACAATGTGCTGGCTGGCGGCCTCTCCGGCAGGATGGGACTGGCCCGCTGGCGCTCGGCGCACAGAAGGCTCCTCGCCACCGGCGCCGACGTCATCCTCTGCGGCCACGATCATCAGGAGGGTGCGGGACAGCTTCAGGGCTCGCTCGCGGTCAGCACCTCCGGCACCCACAGCTCACGCGTCCGGGGCGGCCGGCCCTCGGTCTTCAACCTGGTGAAGATCGACGACCAGGCGGTGCACATTCAGCACTTCCGCTGGGTCTCCCGCGATCAGCTATTCATACCATCAGACACGTTCTCTTTTGCCCGTCGTGGCCCGCCCCAGGTGGCGGTATCCGTGGCCGGTGGGGATCAGGGCTTGTAACCACGGCATACTGGTTGCAACCCCGCGGTCCGTTCACCGCGCCACTTAACCAAGACGATCTCCAAGCCCTAGATTTGGCGTATTAAGGACGCCCGGCGGGGGCAGTATGGCGGTGCAGTTCCCCTTTTGCACTCCGAGGCTGTGGAGGGCCTACGACGGTTTCATCGGGAGAAGGCTACAGGCATGGGCAGCCGGCGCGGCCGCTGAACGTCGTCGTGGTGGCCGCTTGCCCTTTCCCGGCACCCCGGGGGACACCGGTCCGGATCCAGCGGCTGGCGGAAGGAGTAGCCGCGCGTGGTCACCGGGTCCGCGTAGTGACGTATCATTTTGGCAGCGGCCAGGTTGCATCGGAGCTCTCGGTTCATCGGGCATCCCCGATCAAGTGGTACCAGAGGTTCTCTCCGGGCCCAACCTATGTAAAGCTCGCGCTTCTCGATCCCCTCCTCGCCTTCAAGCTGAGGCAGATCCTCCAGCGCTACCCCGTGGACATTATCCACGCGCACCACTTTGAGGGCCTGCTCGTCGCCAGCGCCGCCCGGCTGGGTACCCGAATTCCCATCGTTTTCGACGCCCATACCCTGTTGACCTCGGAGCTGCCGTTCTACCACCTGGGTCTTCCCCATCGGCTCAAGCAATTCCTTGCAGCAGCCACGGACCGGCACACCCCAGCTCTGGCGGATCACGTCGTTACTGTAACCGAGCGAATTCGGAAACGCCTGCTTCAGCTCGGGGCACTGCGTGAAGACGGCGTGTCTGTGATCCCAAACGGGGTGGAGTCTCACTTCTTCACGGAAGGGGCGGCCCCCGGCGCCAGAAGCAAGAATGGGAGCCCCACCCTGATCTTTACCGGCAACCTGGCTCCCTACCAGGGCATCGACCTCATGCTCCGGGCGCTTCGGAAGGTTCTCGACCGCCGAGGCGATGTACGGCTCAAGATCGTCACCAACTCCTCCTTCGAGAGTTACGACGCGCTTGCTCGAGAGCTGGGAATAACGGAAGCGATCGACATCGTGCCGGCACCGTTCGAGGAGATTCCCGAGCTGCTTGCCCGCGCCACCGTAGCGGTCAACCCGCGCACCGAGTGCGACGGCATTCCCGTCAAACTCCTGAACTACATGGCTGCCGGAAAGCCCATCATATCGTTCGCCGGATCTGCGCCCGGGGCCCGCCACCGGGAAACCGGGTGGCTGGTACCCGACGGCGACGTGGACGGGTTCGCCGAAGGAGCCCTGACTCTCCTGGAAGACTCGGAACTGGCCGCCGGGCTCGGTCGCAATGCCAGGCGATTCGTCGAGTCGCAGCACAGCTGGGAGCGTTCGGCCGCAATGGCGGAGGACCTGTACCGGCAGGTGATCATCGAAGGGGTACGTTAGAGCTCCGATGAGAGTCTGCTTCCTCGTGAGTGAGTTCTTTGCGTGGGGGAAGTACGGAGGCTATGGCACTGCGACCCGAATCGTAGCGACCGAGCTCGCCCGGCGCGGCCTTGGCGTCACGGTAATTACGCCTGCTCGCGGGAAGCAGCCCGAGCGGGAAGTGGTTCAGGGCGTCGAGGTCATGTCATACCCTGCCCATTCGATCGGAACCCAGTTCAAGCTCCTGCGCGGGTGCGACGCCGACGTTTTCCATTCCCAGGAGCCGTCACTGGGTACCTGGTTGGCGATGAAGGCCGCGCCACGCCGGGCCCACGTGGTGACCTGCAGGGACACCCGGCTCTATACCGACTGGCTCATCGAGATGCGGTCATGGTTGTTGGACGGCAGCTTCAAGACACTTCTCACGTTCCCCTATGAGAACAACGCTCTGGTCACCAGGGCCGTTCGGGCGGCCGATGCGGTCTATTGTCCCAATGAGTTTTCCCGCCCCATCGCCAAGAAAAAATACCGGCTCGACAGCCTGCCGGGCTTTCTTCCCAGTCCCGTTAGGGCACCGGAGGTGCCGCTGAGGAAGGCGGAGGAGCCGACCGTGTGCTTCGTCGGCCGCTGGGACCAGCGCAAGCGGCCCGAGATCTTCTTCGAGCTTGCCAGGGCATTTCCCGATGTGAGATTCATGGCGATGGGAGAGGCGCGCACCCGCGCTCGCACCGAGGCATTGCGGCGGCGGTACGGCAAGCTGAAAAATCTCGAGCTGCAAGGCTTTATAGATCAGTTCTCCTCGGCACAGTTTCAGCAGACTCTTTCCCGGAGCTGGATCCTGGTGAATGCCGCGCTGCGCGAAGGGCTCCCACGGTCCTTTCTGGAGGCCGCCTACTTCAAGTGCGCGATCCTGAGCCGAGTCGATCCCGACGATTTCGCGTCTCGTTTCGGCTGGCGGGTCGATAACGACGACTTTGGCGCGGGGCTGCGGTTCCTGCTGGCCCAAGACACGTGGAGGAGACGCGGGGAAGAGGCCCATGCGTATGTGGCGGGCAAGTACGGAACAGAGCGCTCCATCGCCCAGCACCTGGAGGTCTACGACCGGGTCGCCGGCAGACAGCATGGCGGCACACTCGCGGCGCTGGGGAACGGCCGGTGAGCAGGCGTGACCGTTTGCTCGTAATCGCCATCCAGGAGGCCACCCTGGACCTGATCGAGCCCTGGGCCGAGGATGGGAC
The DNA here is from genome assembly GCA_050733075.1 of Gemmatimonadales bacterium. Lineage (GTDB taxonomy): Bacteria > Gemmatimonadota > Gemmatimonadetes > Gemmatimonadales > GWC2-71-9 > CAVVWJ01. The sequence goes on along the minus strand of JBOHSD010000005.1, from coordinate 81,833 downwards.
GCTGCCCACGCTCAAGCAGATGATGGACGGCGGAATTCGCGGCCGCATTCGCGGCATGGAGCCGCTCTCAACGCCTCACAACTGGGCCAACATCCTTACTGGAATGGGTGCGGGACGCCACGGAGTCTTCGACTTCTGGCAACGTGATGGCACCGGCCGGTTCTACCCCACGAGCCGGAGGTCACTGCGGGAAAAGCCGGTCTGGAGCATTCTCGAGGAACAGGGACTCAAATCCGCGATCGTCAACGTCCCGCTCACCTTCCCCCCTCAGGCCGCAGGGGGATTCATGATCGCCGGGCCGGACACCCCCGGTGTCACCCGAGCGATCGCCGACCCACCCGAGATCTACGACCAGATCACAAAGCGCTTTGGCAGTTACCGGCCTAACGCCGTGTTCCCCGGAGGCCGCCAGAAATCCGATTACCTCGGCCTCTTCGAGCGGGAGACGGCGCACCAGACCGACGTCTGCGAGCACCTCCTCAGCACCAATCAGTGGGACTTTGGCCTGGTATACTTCGCCGACGCCGCAATGGCCCAGCACTACTTTTGGGCCGACATGGATTCGGGCGATGCCGACAACCCCTACCGCAATCTCTTACGGACCGCATATCGATGTCTCGACGAGAGCGTAGCGCGCCTGATCGCGGTCGCCGGCCCTGAGGCGACTGTCTTTGTCGTTTCAGAGTGCGGAGCCGGGCCGCTGCGGTACGGAGTCCAGATCAATACCTGGCTGCATCAGGAGGGCTTTCTCCGTTGGAACGGCCAGGGCCCATCCGGCTCGCTCCGTCCTTTGCAACGAATGGGCTCGGCGGTGCGGGCGTTGGGTAAGAGAGGGCGGCTCCTGGCAAAGCGTCATGTGCCGCAGTCGGTCCGATTCTGGCTCAATCAGCAGTTGCCCGCACTCAAGGGGGCGCAGGGCGACGGGGTCAATCACTCGATAGACTGGGCCCGCACCCGGGCATTCGCTCAGGGCAAGGAAGGCAGCCTCTTCATCAATCTGAAGGGCCGCGATCCTTATGGCATCGTCGCTCCTGGAGCCGAGTACGAGACTGTTCGGCAGGCGATCATAGATCGTCTCGGTGAGCTCCGCGACCCCGATACCAGCGAGCCGGCCGTGACGCACGTGTACCGGCGTGAGGAGCTTTTCGACGGTCCCTGGACCGATCTGGCTCCCGACCTCTTCATCGAATGGCGTGACGATATGTACATGCCGACGGAACAGGAGGGAGAGTCGGACAAGGTCTTCGTCACCCGCTGGCGCGAAGGGATGTCCTGGCCGACCACCGGCAGCCATCGGGTTGACGGGGTGTTGATCGCCACGGGACCGCAGATTCGCCCGGGAACCGAGGTCTCCGATACTACCATCTTCGATCTACTCCCCACCTGGCTGAGTATTCTCGGGCAGCCGGTACCGGATGGATTAAAGGGACAGGTGATCGAGCCGATTTGCTGCTTTGCTCCGTCGGGGGTATCGTCCTGACCCCGACACCACCGGTACCGGACCAGCGGGCATTCGGCAAGACCGGCCTTCAGGTCTCGGAGATCGGGTTTGGCTGCTCCTCTCTCGGGACGGTGTTCGGCCACGATGCCGATCAGGACGGGCTCCAGGCCCTGGATTACGCGGTGGAGCGGGGCATCAACTTCTTCGATACGGCCGATGCTTATAGCCTGGGCAACAGCGAGCGCCTGCTAGGCCGGGCGTTTCGCGGCAGGCGCCACAAACTGATCATTGCCACCAAGGGTGGATCGAGGTTCACCCCCCTCTGGCGATCGGCGGCCCAGTCCACGCCGCTGCTCGCTCCTTTGCGGCAGACCCTGCGCCCGTTCAAGCGGTTCTTCAACCTGCTGCGCCACTCTCAGAAGCAGTACGATTTCTCGGACTCATACCTCCGGCAGGCGGCGGAGACCAGCCTCCAGAACCTGCAGACCGACTACATCGACATCTACCAGCTCTATAATCCTACGCGGGAGGTGCTCGAGGCCGGTGACTTCTCCACCACGCTGGAAGCGCTCAAGGCCGAAGGTAAGATCCGGTATTGGGGGATCTCCTGCCGCACCGCCCAGGATGCACTGCTTTGCCTCCGCTTTCCCGGAATCTCTTCGATCCAGATCCCGGTCAGCCTCATTGACCAGGAGCCGATAGACACGGTGATTCCCCGCATCGCCGAGAGAGGAGTCGCCGTGATTGCGCGGGAGCCTCTGGGCCAGGGGCTGCTGACCCGAACGCCAACGCGGACGATGGCGGAGCAGTCGTCGCGCAGCCGGGAAGAGATCGACCGTCGAAAGCGCCACAGCCAGAGCTTTCACTCTCTTGCCGGCGGCCAGCGGACCATGGCCCAGGCAGCCCTGCGATTCGTTCTCCAGATAAGTGGTATCAGTACAGTCATCCCGGGCGTGGCGAACCGGGCGCAGCTTGAGGAGAACCTGGGCGCTCTGAGCGCACCGAGGCTGAATCGGGAAGAGTTCGTCCAGGCCAGGTCTATGAGCTCGAGAGCAGGAGCGTCCTGAGTGGAACGCCATCTCGCCGAGCGCCTCGAGTCGCTCGGGCTGCATGCCCTGAAGCATGTCCTCACCCATACAAATCGGAGTGTAATGCTCCACCTCACCTCGGCGGGGGTTCTCCGAATCCATCGGGGTTACGCCTTTGCGCCGGACCGGGTGCTCAGGGCGATCGTGCGGTTTCTCAACCCCCGGGTGCCGCGGGCGCTGCGCCGGCTGGCCGAGCGGGAATTTTTGGGATTTCCGGTCCAGGAGTATGCGCCGTCGCGGCCCCGAGCCGTGCGGTGCGAGCGCGCTCGCCCGGGCGACATAGCGCTGATCCACCGGCTCGAGAACCTGCACCGGCACCTCAACGCAAACCACTTCGGCGGGGAGCTGGGCCGGATTACCATCCGGCTCTCGAGCCGTATGCGCACCCGGCTGGGCGAGCTCGTGGTAGACCTCAAGACCGGCAGACCCATCGAAATGGGGCTGAGCCGGCGTCATCTGGCACGGCACCCCTGGGCCGAGGTTGAGCACACGATGCTCCACGAAATGGTGCATCAGTGGCAGGCCGAGAACGGGCTGCCGATCGACCATGGACGGACGTTCCGGCGGAAAGCCCGCGAGGTGGGGGTACTGCCGGTGGCGAAGAGGGCGGTGGGCCGGCCGGCGGGGCAGAGGGGCAGCGAGGCAGCGGGCTAGTATATTTCTGACCCGGACCAATACCCCCAACGAGGCTACCCGATGGCAACCGCGGCAGCGGCAACCCAGTTCACCGGCGTCGATTTCCTCAACCTCGACTCGCTCCTGTCCGAAGACGAGCGCGCCGTGCGCGACACGGTCCGCACCTGGGTGGATGAGAACCTCATCCCGATCATCGGGCAGGCCTATATAGAAGGAAGGTTTCCCAAGCAGCTCATTCCGGGTATGGCCGAGCTGGGGCTCTTCGGCGCCAACCTACCCGAGGAATATGGCTGCGCTGGGCTCAACAATGTGGCCTATGGGCTCATCATGCAGGAGCTGGAGCGGGGCGATAGCGGCATCCGCTCGTTTGCCTCGGTGCAGGGCGCCCTGGTGATGTACCCGATCTATGCCTTCGGCTCCGACGAGCAGAAGAAGCATTGGCTGCCACTGCTCGCGTCGGGGCAGGAGATCGGCTGCTTCGGGCTCACCGAGCCGGACTACGGCTCCAATCCTGCCGGTTTGATCACCACCGCTCGGGAAGCCAAGGACGGATGGGTGATCAACGGCACCAAAATGTGGATCACCAACGGCTCCCAGGCCACCGTCTCCATCATCTGGGCCAAGACCGGGGACGTGAAGGATCCCCAATCGATCAGGGGTTTCATCGTTCCAACGGATTCCAAGGGCTACAGTGGCAAGGACCAGAAGGGAAAGCTCTCGCTCAGGGCCTCGGATACCAGTGAAATCCATCTCCAGGACCTGCATCTCCCTAAAGGCGCCATTCTCCCCAAGTCGGCCGGGCTCAAGAGCCCGCTGATGTGCCTGACCCAGGCCCGTTACGGGATCGCCTGGGGCGCCATCGGCGCCGCAATGGCGTGCTACGACGAGGCGCTAAGGTACGCCGGCAGCCGGGTGATGTTCGACAAACCGATCGCCGGCACCCAGATCCAGCAGGTTCGCCTGGTCGACATGCTGACCGAGATCACCAAAGCGCAGTTCATGACCCTGCAGCTCGGCCGGCTCAAGGATGCCGGCACGATGACGCCGGACCAGGTCTCGATCTGCAAGCGCAACAACGTGAACATTGCCTGCGACATCGCGCGCGAGGCGCGCAGGCTGCTGGGCGCCAACGGCATCCTGGCCGAGTACCACTCGATGCGGCACATGGCCAACCTGGAGTCGGTTTACACCTACGAGGGCACCCACGACATGCACTCGCTGATTGTGGGACAGGCCATCACCGGGCACTCCGCTTACACGTGACCCTCATCACCGCCTGATGCGGCCCCGATTGCGACCCTGAAGAAGAGCCTCCAGGGAGCAGCAATGACCGATCGGGTGACGGTGTTCTGGCACGGTAAGGAGTACGACGCGGTTCGGAGTGACGAGCGCGCGACTGCTGGTCGCGGGCCGACCTGGCAGGTCATGCGAGACGGTGCGCTCGTAACCAGCTTTGCCGCGCAGCCCGGCGAACGGGCGGTCTCGGTGAAGGAGAAGATCGTTGATTGGCTCGAAGGGAACTCCGCTCGGCCCGCCCTCGATGTAAACCGCCAGTAGCCCAGCGGCACCGAAGCACCCGGTGACGTTTGGGGGGCTTCGTCGTATTAGGAGTAATGCCTCCGCTTATGCTCGACCCCCGAACGACCGATCCTGCCGCCCCGGCCGGTACCGATCCGTCCGCCGAAGCGGCCTGCCGTGCCTGGTACGAGGCATATGGCGGGCCGCTTTACAGCTATCTCCGCTTTCACCTGCCCTCACCGGATCTGGCCGAAGATCTCACCGCGGAGGTCTTCCTCCGGGCGCTTCGGAGCTTCGGCCGATTCGACCCTTCACGGGGGAGCGCCAGGGCCTGGCTCTTTCGGATCGCCCAGAATGCACTCCGGGATCATCAGCGTCAGGCCCGGCGCCGGCCGGTGGTGTCGCTTGCCGGTATGCGCGATCTAAAGTGCGACTCACCTTCGCCCGAGGAGCGCCTACTCTGGGAGGAAGAGGTTGCGGGGTTGCTGGCGGCATTGGAGGAGCTCTCCGCCAACGACCGCGAGGTCATCGGCCTCTGTTACGGTAGCGAGCTCTCCATGGCGGAGGCTGGAGAGATTCTCGGTCTAAGCCCTACGGCCACTCGAACCAGGCTCTGGCGGGCTCTGGCGCGGCTGCGCAAGACGCTCGTGCCATGACCCAAGTGCCTGATGGTCTCCGTGAGCTGGACCGAAAGCTTCGCTCGCTCCGGTTTGAGCCCAGAGCCTCGCTGGGCCCTGAGCTGCTCGGGCGGCTGCATCGCGGCGACGACCCCAGAGGAGGGGCGCCGCGGCGCCTTCGGCGCAGCCTCCTGGCCGCCGCCGCCGTTCTCATCGCCGGAAGCGCGCTGGGGCTGGCTTCCCTCCGCCCCTGGGCTGGGGCCCCGGCAGTCACCGTTGATCGGTGCTGCTACGACCTCGATGGTGGTGGCGAGGCGGATGATGGGGTGCTGATCCTGGCCGAGCGCGATGCGAGAGTCCATCGCCTCCGGGTCTACGAGGACCTGGATGGATCCCGCAGCTACACGCCGGGAGACCTAGTGCGGCTGGACCGCGGTCGAGAGCCCGCGATGGCCGGATTCGCCGGCGAGGGAATCACCACTGTCGAACAGTGCTGTCTCGACTTCGATGGCGGTGGCCCGGAGGATGACGGACTCCTCGTCATCGGGATACCCCCCGACCGGGTGCTCATGGCCGCCATCTATGAAACCGGTGCGGAGGCTCGCACCGACCGCTGGCTTCTGCGCTGACCGTCTCGGCCGAACCCACTCCACCCTCGAGGAATTTTCACCATGCCCACATCCGGTCTGCGCGCCGCACTCGCCGCAGCGGGTATTTTCGCCGCCCCTCTCGCCGCCCAGCAGGTGGATACCGTCTCATCCGATTCGGTGGCGAGGTTGCCCACCATCGAGGTGGTAGGATCCATCCTGCCCGAAGGCGGCCCGGGGATCGGGTCCGGGGTTCCTGCCCGCACCTCGACCATCACCAACGAGCAGCTCGAGGCCTGGGAGCCGCGGCTGATCTCGGACCTGCTGGGCAGCCAGCCCGGATTTTCGGTGTATGACGATCTGGGCAGTCCCTTCAAGACCACCGTGGGCACCCGCGGGTTCTACGCCAGTCCGGTGGTAGGCCTGCCCCAGGGCGTATCCGTTTTCCTGGATGGCGTGCCGGTCAACGAGCCGGACGCGGCGCAGGTAAACTTCGACCTTCTGCCGCTCGAGCACGTGCGGCGGGTCGAGCTGCTCAGCGGCACCGCCTCCTTGCTGGGACCCAACTCCCTGGGCGGATCGATCAACCTGCTCACCAATCATGGCGGCGGGCCCACCCAAGGAGAAATCGAGGTAACAGGGGGTTCGTATGAGTCGTTCTCGGCCGAGGCCTCGGTGGGCGGAGGCTCTCGGGGATGGAATTATTATGCGGGTGGCGGGTATACCACCGAAGATGGCTGGCGCCAGGTCACCGGAGCCGAGGGCTATAACGGCTTTGTGAACGTAGGACGCTCGGGTCCCCGATCGGGCTTCAACCTTCAGCTCCTCGGCGCCAATTCGTTGGTGGAGACGGCTGGATCGCTTCCGCTCAGCATTTTCAGCGTGAAGCCGGACTCCAACCTTTCTGCGTTCGACTTCGAGGATCTCCAGCAGTGGCACGTCGCGCTCTCCGGCTACAGCCAGGTCGGGTCGGGCCGCGGGTCCGCCCGGGTGTATTACCGCCGCAATGACGCCGAGCGCTTCAACGTCAATCAGATCAACGACCCCGATGTCCGGAGCTTCAACGAAAATCGGACGGTTGGAGCGTCTCTGGATTGGAGCTACGCCGCGCCCGCCGGAGGCGGAATTCTGAGCTTCCGGGTCGGGGCAGGCGGCTCGGTCAACGACGTGGGAATCCAGCTCTTTGCCGAGCGGATCGACCCGGGGCAGACCACCAACGTGGAGAGCGACATCTGGGACTTGAGCGGTTACACTACCGCGGACTACACGGTGGGACGCACGACCTTCTCCGGCGGGCTGCGGTACGACTACGTGCGGGTGCCGTTCAACAATCTTCTGGACCCGACGGCCGACACGACCAGCTCCTACTCGCGGCTCAGTCCCAAGGGCGGCGTCAGCGTCAACGTGGGAGGTGGTGCCTCGGTGTACGCCTCTGCGGGTGGCAGCTTTCGCGCGCCGGCCGTGATCGAGCTGGCCTGTGCCGATCCCCAGGATCCCTGCCCGTTGCCGTTCGCGCTGGGAGACGATCCACCGCTCGATCCGGTTACGGCAACTACGGTTGAGGCCGGCGTCCGCTTCCTGGGTAGCCGAATGGGGTTCGATGCCTCACTTTATCGCACCTGGGTCAAGAGCGACATCTTTCTCTTCCCCTATGACGAAGCGGCAGGCGAGCCGGAGGGCTCCACCATCGACGGCTTCTTCGCCAACCTGGGCGACACCCGGCGGGAAGGCCTCGAGCTCGGCGGCCGGTATTTCTTCCCCCAAGGCCACTCCATTTATGCCAGTTACGCCTATTCCCGCGCCACCTTCCAGGTGGACGGCGTCGAGATCTTCAGCATCCGGGAGGAGGCCGGCGGCGAGAACGACGTCGAGAAGGGCGATCGCTTCCCCCTGGTTCCGGACCACCAGTTCAGCGCCGGCGCCCTGTTCGAGTTGCCCAACGGCCTCTCGTTCGGGGCCGAGGGCCGCTACATCGGCCAGCAGTACCTCCGGGGAGACGAGGCCAACGTGGAGCAACCGCTAGACGGATACTTTGTCGCCGATGCTCGACTGGGGTGGGAGCTCGGGCCCTGGGAGGTCGCCGGCATAGTCACCAATGTGTTCGATAGCGATCACGCCACTTTTGGTACCTTCAACATCAACCAGACCACCGACCAGCTGGAGCGCTTCCTGACTCCGGCCCAGCCGCGGCAGTTCAAAATCATCCTGCAGCGCAGCTTCGGGAGCTGAGCCCGGCGGGCTCGAGGAGCCGTTCCGTGACGTTGATCACGGAGCGTGCCCCACTGCGCCACCATCCTGATGGGGACTCTATCACGACCTGACAGGCTGGAGGCTCCCTATGCAAGGCACAACCGTAGCAGTACCGGTCCAGGACGCCGGCGACGCCTTCCGGGCCTCGCTGGCCGGCGCCCTGAATGATTTCCTCTCGGCCATACCTCGCATCCTCGGCTTCGCGCTCGTCCTCATCGTCGGCTGGATCATCTCTTCGCTCCTCGCGCGCGGGATGGAGGCCTTGCTGCACGCCGTGAGGTTCAACGACCTCGCCCGGCGCTCCGGGTTCTCCGATTTCGTACAGAAGATGGGCGTCAGAGACGACTCCGCGGGAGTGATTGCCGGCATCGTCAAGTGGTTCGTTCGCCTGATCACCCTGGTAGTCGCGTTCGACACGCTGGGCCTTCCGGCGGTCTCGAACGTGCTTCAGCAGCTGCTGCTGTGGCTGCCCAATCTGGCGGTGGCGCTGGTGGTGCTGGTTATCGGCGGCCTTGCCGCCAGGGCGCTTTCACAGCTGGTACGGGGTGCCACGGCCGAAGCGGGGTTCAGCAACCCTGAGCTCCTGGCTACGGTAACCCGGGTGGCGGTGTGGGGGTTCACGATCCTCGTCGCCATAAATCAGCTCGGCATTGCCACCTCCCTGATGAACACACTGCTCATCGGCATCGTAGGCGCGTTCGCCATCGCGTTCGGGCTTGCCTTCGGTCTCGGGGGGCGCGACCGGGCGGCCCAGCTGCTCGACACCTGGGGACGGACCGCAGAGCGGGCTCGGCCCCAGCTGGAGCGTGCTGCCGAGGCCGCCAGCCGGGGAGCCCAAAGCCGGGCCCAGCAGGTACCGGTGGCCAGGAGCGACGATACCTGGACCCAACGGTCGGAGGACGATCGGCGGCGGGTCGAGCGGCCCGGCATGAGGGATCGGCGGACCGGAAACGGCTCCGCCGGCTGACCCACTCTACATCGGGCTGCTCACGAGGCCACCCCGCAGGTGGCCTCGTTGCGTTCCCGTCTTCCCCGCCGCTAGCTTTGCCGCGTCGGCGCTAAGCCAACCACCAATAGCCAATAGCTCATAGCCAATAGCCAATAGCCAATAGCCAATAGCTCATAGCCAATAGCTCATAGCCAATAGCCATGAAGATCGCTGTCTGCATCAAACGCGTGCCGGACATGGAGCTGCGGTTCTCGATCGCGGGTGACGGCAGATCACTGGACCAGGCGGGGCTGAAATACGAGATGGGCGATTTCGACGGGTACGCTCTCGAAGTCGGTCTCCGGTTGCTGGAGAAGGAGGGGTCCGGCGAGGTGGTGGTGTTCTCGATCGGCCCCGACGGGGTGCAGGAGACACTGCGCAAGGGTCTCGCCATGGGCGCCACCCGGGCAGTCCACCTCAAGGTCGACGAGGTCCCATTCGACGGCCTTGCCGTCGCCCGGGCTCTCGCGGCCGAGCTCGGAGACGGTGGCTACGATCTGATCCTATTCGGCCGGATGGCCACCGACACAGCAAATGGGACGGTCGGCCCCATGACGGCGGAACTGCTCGACCTCCCCTGCGTCACCTCGATTTCCCATCTCGAGATTGCAGAGGGCCGGGGCAACGCCAGGCGGGACCTCGAGGGCGCCACGGAGAGCGTGCAGTTCCCGCTCCCCGCCGTGCTCACGATCGACGAAGGGATCGCGCGTCCTCGCCTGGCTTCCCTCAAGGGCATCATGGCCGCCAAGAAGAAACCGTTGGACGTAAAGCCTGCGCAGTTGGGCGAGTCGCGCCTGATGGTTGAAGCGATGGCGCTGCCGCCCGAGCGGCCTCCGGGGCGGATCATCGGCGAAGGCGCAGAAGCGGTTCCCGAGTTGGTGAGGCTGCTTCAGACCGAAGCAAAGGTGCTGTGACGGGGCCGATTCTCGCCTTCGCGGAATCGCGGAGCGGCGAGCTGCGCAAGGTTGCCCTGGAGGCGGTGACTGCCGCCCGGCAGGCCGCCGACTCGGCGGGGGGAGGGGAGGTCCATGCAATCCTCTTCGGACCTCCAGGCGTAGCGGCGCGATCCGACCCGCTCGGGCGTCACGGTGCCGACCTCGTCGTCACGGTGGAGCACCCCGGTTTGGGGCACTACAGCCCTGAGGTATTCACCGCCACCCTGGCGGAGCGGCTCGGATCCGGCGGTTACCGCGCGGCTTTGTTCTCCACCTCGGCTCAGGGCCGGGATCTCGCCCCCCGCGTTGCAGCCAGGCTCGGGGTGAGCCTGGTTTCCGATGTAACGAGCTTCCAACTCGAGCCCGACGCGGTCGTTGCCCGCCACCCCGCGTACACCGGCAAGGTCATAGTCACGCTGCGGCTGACCGGCACACCGGCACTGGTCTCGGTCCGTCCAGGCTCCATCACCCCCGCCGAGGTGCCTCGCAGCGCCAGGGTCGAGAAGGTTCAGCCAGCGCTGGATCCTGCCGCGGCCCGGGTAGAGGTGACCGCAGTGACCCAGCGGGGCGAGTCCAAAGTCGACCTGGGTGAGGCTTCGATCATCGTAAGCGGAGGTCGCGGTCTTCGCACCGCCGAAAACTTCAAGCTGGTCGAGGATCTCGCTGCGGCCATCGGCAACGCAGCCGTGGGGGCTACCCGCGCGGTGACCGATGACGGCTGGCGTCCAGCCACCGACCAGATCGGGCAGACCGGACGCCTGGTCAGCCCGGACCTCTACATCGCGGTGGGGATATCGGGTGCAATCCAGCACCTGGCCGGCATGCGCACCGCCAGGACCATCGTGGCGATCAACAAGGACAAGGATGCACCGATCTTCAAGGTTGCCGATTACGGAATCGTGGGCGATCTCTTCGAGGTCGTCCCCCGGCTCACCGGTGAGATCCTGAAGCTGCGAGGAGGTCAGTAGTCGCGCACCAGGGCCTGGATTCTCCTCACTCCTTCCACCACCGAAGACTCTTCAGGGCCAAATGAGAACCGCACGTAGTGGCGGAACCGCGAGGGGCGGCCGCTCCGGCGTTTGCCCGGGTTGACGTCGAAGAACTCGCCGGGCACGCAGATGACCTGCCGCTCCAGCGCGGCGCGAAAGAACGCCATCCCCTCGTTGATCGCCGGCGGCAGAGCCGAGATGTCTCCCCAGCAGTAGAAGGTGCCCTCCGGCTCGACATCGAAACGGACCCCTGCTGCTCGAAGCCCTTCGCTCAGGATCTGCCGCTTTCGGAGAAAGGCCGCTCGGATCGCCTCGGTTTCGGCCCGGACGTGAACCGGTGCGAGCAGGGGTACCGCCGAGCGTTGGAGTGGCTTGCTGCCACCGCCGTCGAGGAACGAGCCGCTGCTGGAGACCGCCTCGATCACCTGCTGCGGCGCCACGATCCAGGTGCAGCGCCAGCCCGGATAGCGCCAGTTCTTGGTCAGGCCATCGAAGAGCACCACAGGGTCGGCATCCACGTCGCGCACGTAGCGCGCGGCCGACACGAAGCCGTCTCCGGAGGTCTTCCAGACATAATGGGAGTAGAACTCATCGATCAGCAGCGAACAGCCCAGCTCGCGGGCCACTCCTACCCAACTCTCGAGCTCGTCTCCCTGAATGACCTTACCGGTGGGGTTGCAGGGGTTGGAAAGCAGCAGGGCCGACAGCCCGCGCCCGGTGATCTCCCGGCGCAGCTCGTCCAGGCTGAAGTGGTAACCGCTCCGGCCCTCGAGCAGGATTGGAATCGAGGTGAACAGCTTGAAGATGTCGAGCAGCTCTTCGTACGCCGTGTAATCAGGCAGGAAATGGCCCAGGTTCACCTCTCCGAGGGCGGCTACCGCACGGGTCAACGAGGCGCGCCCCCCGCCGCAGATGCAGATGTTGCGCTCGGTGTACTGCGAGCTCCGGTCCTTGCGGTAGAGCTGGTTGTAGAGGTCGGCAACCGCGCGACGCAGCTCCCAGAGTCCCGGAATCGGGGCATAGTCCTGGTCTCCGCTGCCGATCTCTATCTGGCTTACCCTCGGCGGCGCACCGGGTAGCGAGCCGGTCTCGGGCTGGCCCTGGCCGAGGTTGCACCAGTCCGGGTGGCCGTAGCGGTAGCCGCGCCGTCCTGCTTCGGCCATCACGAAGATGACCCCGGTAAACGGGACGGAACGGAAGCCGGGAATGGTCATAGCACCCGCCGCTGCACCTGCCGCATGTACGCCTCGTAATCGGGAAACCGGGCAAGCAACCACTTCTCCTCTGCCCGCGCCTTGGCCTCGAAAAACCCCAGTGCGATTAAACCCATCACCAGAGCCAAAGTCCAGTTGCTCCACACCAGGGTGTAGCCGGCCAGCAGCAACACCACGCCGGTGTAGATCGGGTGCCTGAAGTGGGCATAGGCGCCGCTGGTGACGAGGTCGGCGCCGGCCAACGGCTCGATGCCCGGTGTCAGATTGGGGCCCAGGGAACGGACTCCCCACCCAATGATGGCAGCCCCGGCGGCGATCAGTGCCGCGCCCAGCCAGCGGATCGCCGGCGGGTCCACCCGATTCAGCAGGAAGTCAGCGTCGCCCAGATTGACATGGCGCGGAAGGAGCGGTGCGGCGAGGCCGATCAGCACGAAGAGTGCGAGCTGTGCCCATACCCACGGGTCTCGAGCCGCCTTGGCCAGGTCCATGGGTAAATCTAAGTTCCACCGTGCCCACGATCCTCCCAGTCCGCCACCAGCGTGCGCTGCCGCTCGACCAGGTGATCCTCAGCGACCCACCGGGGACAGAGGCCATCGAGATGGACGTAGTGATCGTCGGTGCCGGCCCTGCGGGGCTCTCCTGCGCCATCGAGCTAGCCCGCCTGGTGAAGCAGGACCAGAATGCGGGGGGGAAGACGCCCGATCTAAACATCGCGGTGCTGGAGAAAGCCGGGAGCCTGGGCGAGCATAGTCTCTCCGGCGCCGTGGTCAATCCCCGAGCCTTCGGGGAGCTCTTTCCCGATATGGACATCAGGGACTTTCCCTTCCGTCAGCCGGTGGAGTCGGAGGCGGTCTATCTCCTCGGCGCCCGCCGGGCCCAGCGCATTCCCACCCCGCCCACCATGCACAACCGGGGCTACTACACGGCGTCGATCTGCGAGATCGTGCGGTGGCTCGGCGATAGAGCCGAAGCGCTCGGGATCAACCTGTTCGCCGGGTTCCCGGTGGAAGCGCTTCTGGTCGAGGGCAATACCGTGCGGGGTGTGCGGACGACCCCGGCGGGGTTGGGTCGCGACCGGCAGCCCACCGCTACCTTTGCGGAGCCCACCGATCTCGCCGCCCGAATCACGGTCCTGGCCGAGGGCACCCGCGGTCTCCTCACCCAGGCCTACTGCGAATGGCAGAGAATCGGCTCCTCCAACCCCCAGCTCTATGCGCTGGGAGTCAAGGAGGTTTGGCAGACGAGGCGGCCGCTGGACCGCGTGGTGCACACCCTCGGATGGCCGCTTCCGGCCGACGCCTTCGGCGGGAGCTTCATGTATCCTCTGGGCCCTGAACAGCTCGCCATCGGCCTCGTTGTTGGACTCGATTATCAATCGGCCAGCCTCGACGTCCATGAGCTGCTGCAACTGATGAAGCTCCACCCCCTCTTCCGGCAGCACCTGGAAGGCGGTCGGCTGCTCGAATGGGGTGCCAAGACCATTCCGGAGGGCGGGTACTTCTCTCTGCCGGAACGCCGGCATGGACCGGGGATTCTGCTGGCAGGCGATGCGGCGGGGTTTGTGGACGTTCCTTCGCTCAAGGGCATTCATTACGCCATGCAGTCGGGCATCTACGCCGCTCGAGCTGCGTTTGCCGCCCTGAGGGCAGCGGATGCCTCCGCAGCCAGCCTCTCGGCGTACGACAGGATGGTGGATGACAGTTACATCATCGCCGATCTCTATCGAACCCGTAACATGCGGCTGGCCTTCAAGGCCGGCTTCTTCAGGGGCGGCGCCAGCGCCGGCCTGATGACCCTCACCCGCGGGCGGTTCCCCGGCGGCAAGCTCGCCACCGAGAGCGACGCGGCCACACCGAGGGTAAGCAGCACCGAGCGGCCGTTCACCCCCGACAACGTGCTGACCTTCAGCAAGCTGGACGCGGTCTTCAAATCGGGAAACGCCACTCGGGACACGATCCCCACGCATCTGCTGGTGGGTCAGGACATCGGTCCTGAGGTGGCTGACTTTTACTCTCACGTCTGCCCGGCCGGGGTCTACGAGCGGGTAGGAAACGAGCTCAGGGTCAACGCCCCCAACTGTGTGGACTGCAAGGCCACCGACGTGCTGGGCCCGCGGTGGACCCCACGGGAGGGGGGAAGTGGGCCGAAATACCGCCTGATGTGAAATAGTTCCAGACTGATACTGCAAGCTGTTGCGTTGACGTATTCAGCATTCCCTCCGCAGCTTACCGCCTCCTCCAGCAATACAGTCTCGATTTGCATGCCTCGCTCTTCGACAGCGTCGCATTCTTATGACTTGTGAGAACCCCGAGAGGTTCCGAAAATAGAAGTGCCTCAAGGCTTTCGGTGCATGTCGGTGAGGGGCGGGCGGCAAGGGGTGTACGGTTTCCGAGGTGTCTCACCTCGGGGCGTCGTGCGCTCTCTTGCCGCTCGCCACCTCTCTACGCGGTCCGAAGCGGAGGAAGCATGTCTCAACCGCGATCCGTCACGGCGGTCGTGTTCCTCGTGAGCCTCAGTGCCGTCCAGGTGGCGCCGGCTCAGAGTGCGAACCCTGCTTGGCAGTCTACACCGGCTTCGATCCTGAAGAGCACGCTACGCAGCGTGGTGGCGGCGCAGGACCAGTATCGTGCCTCGAACCCGGCCTTCGCCGGCTCGCTCGAGGCGCTGCGGGTGAGACCGGGATCGGATGTGAAGGTCCATATCCTGGGTGCCACGGTGCACGGTTGGCGGGCGAAGGCAAGTCATCGGGCGCGCCCGGGCCGGAGCTGTGTGGTATTCGTGGGACAACAGCCTGGCATCGAAGCTCCGAAGACCGAAGCCGACGGCCAGATGGCCGGCGAGGAAAGGGTACCTCTTTGTGACAGGATGGAGTAAGCCGGTGCAGGCGGTTGGATCCAAGCCAGTGGTCAAGGAGGCACTCCGCCCGGTGGTCAGTCATTTGTGGCGCTGGGCCGCCGGCATAATCTCGGTTGGAGCGGGGTTGGCATCGATCCTTTCCGATTCCAACTCGATCAAGGCCCAACTGGAGCCTGACTCCGGGCTACCGGTCTCTCCCAGCTCGGTCCGATGGGTCGGGCTTTCGCCGCGCCTGGATACCGCGAGGGCAATCGGAGACACGATCCAGCTATCGGTAACGGCCAAGGACGCCAGGGGAAATGCATTGCTTGGGGCATCCAATCTCTGGAGTAGTGCGGACACCACGGTAGCGGTGGTGGACAGTGCGGGAACCGTTATCGCCCGGGGCGGCGGTACGGCTGCTATCACGGTGACAGTGGGTGGAAAGGTCGCGCGGGCTCGGGTCATCGTAGACCAGGTACCGGTCGCTCTCCGAGTCTCGGACTCCACCTTTCGCGTTCCGGAGGGCGAGCGGGGGCAGATGGCGGCAAAGGTAGTGGACGCGCGGGGATACGAAATTCCCGGACTCCCGGTGCGGTGGCACTCCGCCCACCCCTCGATCGCCGCGGTAGACAGCCTCGGCAACGTGTCGGGGACCGCCCCAGGCCGTACCACCTTCACCGCCGCCCATGAAGGCCTGGTAGCGAGCGTGGCCGCCGAGGTGTACCCGGTCCCCGCTTCCCTGACCCTGCTCACGGGCGACAGGCAGCGGGCCCTCGCCGGACGCCGCTTGACCCAGCCGGTCACGGTTCAGGTCGTTTCTCGCAGTGGGAGACCTATCGAGGGCGTACCGGTCCGATTCGTCATCGAAGATGGTGGTACCGGCCGGGCCGATCCTCAGATCGCTCCTTCCGATACCCAAGGCATCGCTCGGATCTCGTGGACCCTCGGATCGGCTGCGGGACGTCAGTCCCTCTCGATACTCGCCGAGGGGGTGGCGACTCCCACGACCATTACCGCCGAGGCGGAGCCGGTCGCGGGCAACACCCGTTTGGCCGTGGTGAGCGAACAGCTCGAGGGCCCTGCCGGTGGAATACTGCCAGATCCGGTGGTTGTTCGGGTAACCGACTCCAGCGGCATCGCGCTGGTTGATGTGCCGGTAGCCTGGTCCGCCGAGGATGGCGGGAGCGTGGTAGCGGCTAAGACGCGGACCGACTCACTCGGTGAGACCCGGGCCCGCTGGACCCTGGGTCCCAGGTCAGGGGTACAACGAGCCTACGTACAGGTCGGAAGCGCCCGAGCCGTGCCCCGCTTCCAGGTGTCAGCCTCGGCGCTGCCTGGCCGCCCCGCTGCCGCCTCGGTCGTGGACCTGGCGAAGCGGACCGGATCGGTCGGCAAGGTGGTGCAGCCGGCGGTGGAGATTCGGGTCTGGGACAAGGCCAAGAATCCGGTACCGGGAGTGCCGGTGACCTTGATGCCATCCGGCGGCGAAGTGGCCGACAGCATCCTTACCACCGATTCTACGGGCCGGGTAGTGGTGGCCTGGACCCTTGGACGCAAGGCCGGCTTGCACCGGCTCACCGCCAAGATCGAAGGAATCGAACGCGGGGTCGAGGTTACCGCGAGAGCCCGTCCGGCAGCGCCGGCCAATCTGGCGTTCGTGGTGTCCAAGCCCGGCACCGCTAAGCGGACGATCCAGTCGGTTGATGTGGATCTGACCGATGCCTACGGCAATCCGGTGGCGGATCAGCCGGTGGTATTCAGCACCAAGTCCGGCAGCGTCAGCCCGGCAAAGGTCATGACCGACGTCAGGGGCCGCGCCCACACGCGATGGACCCCGGCCTCGAAGGTCGGGAAACGGACACTGCTGGCTTTGGTAAAAGGTACCGAGGCGCGGGCCACGTTCGTGTTGGAGCCGCCAACGCCTACGCCGGCGCCGGCCCGGAAGGAGATCCCGGCCCGGAAGGATGTGCCGGCTACAAAGCAAACGGTGAAACGCGCGTCTCGATAGAGCGCATACACGCATACAAAGGTTGGAGCCGCTGAACTGAAAGTTGGTACAGGTCGAAGGGTTGGGTCGAGCAGCAGGTTTGTGCCGGTGCTGGGTAGACGGTGACAACAAGTTTCTACGGGTCCACTGGAATCTGAACAGGTTCACGCTCAACGAGAGGGCAATTAACCGTAGTTCCACCTTCGCAGCATTGGAGGCAATATGACCGGCCCATGTATCCCAGCTGTGCACCCGCACCGCCGCCGGGGTCGGCGCCTCCTGCCGTTTCTAGCCATTCTCCTGGCCCCGCTGGCGTGCACCAGCGATCAGCCTACCGAGGCCCCCTCGCCGTCAGTGGCGCCATTAGCCGCCGCGACCGGCTCGCACCCACGCGCCCGCATCCAGGGCAGCCACATACCGAGCCCATCCATGCGGGCGGCGAAGTCCGGAGCGTCTCTGAGCTTCAGCGTGGTCGGTACCGGTAGTGGACCGAGCGTGCTGATCCTGGCTGATGCCGACGGAGCATCGACGGTGGCTTTAGCGGACGCGCTGACGGAAGCGGGATTCCAGGTCACTGTCAGGCCGCCTCCCGAGTACACCTGGGATGGAACCAACCCGGCGTTGGCCGGATTCGACGTGGTGGTCCATCTCAACGGGTCGACTTACGACGGAACTCTCGGTCTCGCCGCCCAGCAGGCCTTGAACAGCTTCGTGGAGAATGGGGGCGGATACGTGGGCGCCCAGTGGAATGGGGTCGAATGGACCCCGGGCATGGCGGACCTGGTGCTCCAGAGCGCCGGCGGCTCGCCTGATGGGCCGGAGAAAAACTGCGCCGCCTGCCAGGTCACCTATGAAACGATAGCGGGGCAGGAGTCGCATCCGGTGCTTGCGAGCCTTCCATCCACCTTCACCTTCACGGCCGACGGGCATGATGCAGGGCCTCAGGTAAATACCCTGTCTACCGTGCTGATGCAGGTGCCGAGCGGGGGTCCCGCTGTGCTTGTCCGGGAGCTTGGCACCGGCAAGGTGGTGAACTTCAGCTTCGCGCCAAATTACCCGTTCGATGAGAGCGGTATGCCTCGAGACCCGCTCACGCTCCACGACGGGAACGTTCAGGGGCTGTATGTCAATGCGGCTCGGTGGATGGCGGGCTCGGCAGTCGGCGAGCCCGAGGCACAGACCATCACCTTCGACGCTCTGGCAGACAAGACCTTTGGCGATCCGCCGTTCTCTATCAGCGCGACGGCCAGCTCTGATCTGCCAGTGAGCTTCACCGCCACCGGTGAGTGCACGATCGTGGGCTCTACCGTTACCCTCAATGCCGCGGGGACCTGCACCATCACCGCTCGGCAGGCCGGAAACACGAACTATCACCCAGCCGAGGACGTGGTGCGCTCGTTCACCATCGCTCAGGCCATGCCCCTCATCCACTGGGCCGCCCCGGAGCCGATCTCCGAGGGAACTCCGCTCAGTGGGGCCCAGCTCAACGCCAGCGCCACGGGTGTTGGTGGGATCAGTCTCACCGGTAGCTGGGTATATCTCCCGGCCGAAGGCACGTTGCTGACCACGGGGGACTGGCCGCTCTCAGTGGAGTTCATTCCCAGTGACGGGAACTACACCGGAGCCATCAAGACTGTGATGATTACGGTCACGGCCAGAAGCCTCAAGTTCAGCGGCTTCTTCCCGCCGGTGTACAACATGCCGTTCGTCAACCGGGCAACCGCGGGCCGAGCCATCCCGGTGAAGTTCTCGGTGGAGGGAAACCGCCGCGTGGGGGTCCTCCAGCCGGGGTCGCCCACATCGACTGCCGTCACCTGTAGCGAGAACCTGACTGAACGGCCGGTCGAGGGAAGCATTACCAGAGCGGCGAGCCGTCTAGAGGTCGTGGGCCAGAACTATACCTACGTCTGGAAGACCAGCTCCGAATGGGCAGGCACCTGCCGGAAGCTGGTGGTGACGCTGGTGGATGGCAGCAGGCACGAAGCGCTCTTCCGCTTCGTGAAGCCTTCCACCGCCGGCCAGGCCAACCAGAATCGGTGGAACACCAGACCCAGAGGGGTTGGCCGGGGATAAAGCGACGGTTCAGGGAGGTAGCATTTCGACTAGCAGGAAATAACCGGCACTACGGCCTGGTCAGGGTAGCCGATGAGGGCTGCCCTGGCCCGGCCAGTGTCAGCTCTCGCCCAGCACCTTGATCACGACTCTCTTGCGCCGCTGCCCGTCCCACTCTCCGTAGACCGTTGCCTTCCACCGTTTACCTCAGCAGATCTTCCAGTCTGACTGCGGTGTCGGTCTTCTCATCGCGATACTTCACGATCACGGGAGCATAGAGCCCGATGCGGGCCGCCGCGCCGGGTCCTGTCTTTACCGGCCGGGTTCCCGGCACCACCACCGCGCCGGCCGGTATCTCGAGCGGTTGATCGCCCTCCCGGCGGTAAACCTGGTCGCGAACCAGGTCGAACACCGCGGTGCCGCCCGAGAGGATGGTCCCCGGTGCGAGCACCGCCCGCTCGCGCACGACCGTCCCCTCGTACACTCCGCAATTCCCGCCCACCAGGACCTCGTCCTCGATGATCACCGGCAGCGCCCCGGCCGGCTCCAGCACGCCTCCGACCTGCGCCGCCGCCGAAAGGTGAACCCGCCGGCCGATCTGGGCGCAGGAGCCCACCAGCGCATGGGAGTCTACCATGGTGCCCTCGCCCACGTAGGCTCCGACATTGATGTACATCGGAGGCATGCAGACCACGCCGGGCCCCACGTAGCAGCCGTCCCTGATCGCCGAGCCTCCGGGGACCACGCGCACCCCGTCATCCGCGCCGAGGGCGCGCAGGGGGAAGGTGTCCTTGTCGAAGAAGGGGAAAGGCCCGTCCGTAGCCGCCGGCGCTACGCGGCCCAGGCGAAACCCCAGGAGGATCCCGGCCTTGACCCAGCCGTTCACCCGCCAGCGGCCGTCCGGCCCCCGCTCGGCGGCGCGAACGGTTCCGGCGTTGAGCTCAGCCCTCAGCGACTGGAACGCCTCCAGCGCAGTTGACTCCTCTCCCGGCGGCACTCCCTTGGCGTAGCGCTCGAGCGCCAAGCGCAGGTCCGCCGAAGCCGGCGTCCTAGACATCGGTGACGCCCGCCTGGTTGAGCGCGGCCCGGAGCGCTGCCCTGGTCGATTCACTCGCCGGAAGCAGCGGGAGGCGCAGCACGTTCTGGATCTTTCCCATGAGGTGCAGCGCCGATTTGACCGGAGACGGGTTCGGCTCCCGAAAGTTGGCGTCCATGAGCGGGAGGAGCCGGTAGTGCCAGGTGCGGGCGTGGTCCAGGTCTCCCGAGAGCAGGAGGTGGACGAGCGCGGTCATTGCAGCCGGAACCTCGTTAGAGGCCACGGAGATGAGCCCATCTCCCCCTGCGGTGATGACCGGGAAAGCGAGCCAGTCGTCGCCCGACAGGACTGTCAGCCCCTCCGCCCGCTCTCGCAGGATCTCCATCACCTGCTTGAGGTCGCCGCTGGATTCCTTGATGCCCATGATGTTGGGATGGAGGGCCAGCTTGAGGACGATCGCGGGGGCAAGGTTCACCGCCGTCCGGCCGGGCACGTTGTAGAGGCAAACCGGCCTGGTGGCAGCGTCAGCCACCGCCATGAAATGGCTGTAGAGACCTTCCTGGGTGGGTTTGTTGTAGTAGGGAGTGGCACTGAGGATGTAATCGGCGCCCACCTTACACATTCGCCTGGTCTCGTCCACCGCGCGCGCCGTGTCGTTGCTCGTGGCCCCCGCCATCACCGGAACCCGCCCGCCCGCGACCTCGACCACCGCCGCCACCACCCGCTCCCGCTCGACCTGGTCCAGGGTCTGCGCCTCACCGGTCGATCCGCACGCCACCAGGAAGTCGATGCCTTCGGCAATCTGCCAGTCCGCGAAGGCTCGCAAGGCGGGGAAGTCGACCAGCCCCGGCTCGGTGAACGGCGTAACCAGAGCGGTGCCGCATCCCTGGAGGCGGGTCATGGGTTTTCTCCGAAGAGCAGGTCCTCGAAAGTAAAGACTCCGGTCCTCCCGGGCAGCCACTCGGCCGCTGCGAGGGCTCCGGCGGCGAAGGCCTGCCGGCTCAGTGCAACGTGACTCAGAGTGATTTTTTCGTGAGCTCCGGTGTAGGTGAGCGTGTGGGTGCCGGGAACGGTTCCGGTACGCAGCGAGGTGACGGGAAACCGGCGGTCCGGATCCTCTCGCTCGAGCTGCCGCTGGAGCAGCAGCGCGGTACCGGAGGGCGCATCGAGCTTGGCCGCGTGGTGCTCATCGACGATGGAGCCCTCGAACTCGGGGCGGCTGCGGAACCGCCGGGCCATCTCGCGGGCGGCTCTGAGAAAGAGATGCACTCCGACCGAGAAGTTGGGTGAATGCAGCAGAGCTCCACCACGCTGCTCGACCAGGGCTGTGATCCGGGGCAGCGACTCGGTCCAGCCGGTGGTTCCGGTGACGGTCGGAACGCCGAGCTCGATGAGCCGCTCCAGGTTCTGGACCACTGCGTCCGGCCGGGTGAACTCCATGGCGACATCGGCATCCGACAAACGCTCGCGGGCCAGCGCCCGCCCTCCCGCGTTCTCAGTCGACCCCACGATTGTGTGAATGGTATGGCCACGCTCCTCTGCCAGCGTTGCCACTGCTCGACCCATTTTCCCCTTCCCGACTATCGCGATACGCATAGGAGTCAGGAGTCGGGAGTCGGGAGTCGGGAGATCCGAATGAGGAGATTACCAAGCACTGGTAACCTCCTGACTCCTGACTCCCGACTCCCGACTCTTCTCAACACGACCCAAAAAATTCCTGGTGGAGACGCCGCACCACATCGGGGCCATCCTGCTCCTGGACTACAAAGGTCATGTTGATCGCCGACGCGCCCTGGGAGATTATCTCCACGTTGGCGGGCCACACCGAGTTGAACACCCTGGCCGCAAGACCGGGCGTGTGCCGGAGCCCGATACCCACGACCGCCACGATGGCACGGCGCTCCTCGATCCAGACGTCTCCCAGATGGCTCAGATCCCGCACCAGCTCGGCTATGCGGGAGCTGTCCTCGATGGTCAGCGAGATGCTCACCTCGCCGCTGGCGAGCACGTCCACCACCGTTTCATGGCGCTCGAACACCTCGAATAGAGCGCGGAGAAAGCCGTACGCCCCCAGCATACGAGGGGCCCGGATGTTCACCACGGTGATGCCCCGCTTCCACGAGATGGAGCGAATCGGTGAGTCACCCATCCGCTCGAGCCGCGCCTCCGGCCCGATGGTGGTGCCCGGCCGCTCTGGATGTCTGGAGTTGAGAATCACTATGGGGATACCTGCCCGGACCAAAGGGAGCGCGGTGGCAGGATGCAGGATCCTGGCTCCGAAGGTGGCGAGCTCGGCGGCCTCCTCGTAACTGGCGGCGGCGAGGGTGCGAGCCGAGGAGACGATCCGGGGGTCGGCGGTCATGAGGCCATCCACGTCGGTCCAGATCTCCACCCGCTCGGCTTGCAGAGCCGCACCGAGCAAGGCGGCGGTAAAGTCGGAGCCGCCCCGGCCCAGCGTGGTAGTCACGCCGGTGGCGGTGGCACCGATGAAGCCTTGCGTCACCGGAACGCGTCCGGCCTGGGCCAGGGGTTGGAGCTGATCTCGAGCCCGCTGGTTCACCACCTGGGTGTATGGTGTGGCCCGGGTAAAGCGGCCGTCGGTTATCATGATCGGCCGGATGTCCACCCAGGCCGCATCGATCCCGGCGGCCCCGAGGGCCGCCGCCACCAACCGGGAGCTCCACAGCTCACCCCGGCTCGCGATGGCATCGCGCTCTCCGGGCGAGAGCCTCCGGTCGCGGGGACATGACAGCTCCCGCCGCAGCTCGCCGGCATCTGCCGCGATGGAATCCATGGCCGCCGAGCAACCCGGCAGCGCCCGCGCCACCTGGTCATGGCGTTCCACCAACCCGGCGACGGCCGCATCGATGCTGGGGGCACCAGCCGCCTCGGCCTGGTCCATTAGATCGAGCAGGCTATCAGTCACCCTGGCCAGCGCCGAAACTACGACTACCGGGCGGCGAACGAGCCTCGATCGGATGATCTCGATCAATCGGGCGATCGCCTCCGCATCGGCCACCGAGGTGCCGCCGAACTTGGCGACCATCATGGAAGAGACGACTCCTCGGGGCTCATCCCCTGCTGACCCACCCCTCAGCCACCAGCAGCTCGGCGATCTGGATAGCCTGGCCCGCCGCACCGCGGACCGTGTTGTGTCCCAGCACGACCATGCGGAGGTCGAGGATCGGGCAGGGCCGAACTCGCCCCACCGTGACGGCCATGCCGCGGCCGCGGTCCAGGTCGAGCCGGGGCTGGGGCCGGTCGGGGCGGGTATCGACCTCGATGGGCGCTGCCGGCGACGAGGGGAGGCCGGCCACGCATGGCGGCGCTCGAAATTCGCGGAGCGCGGCAAGAGCCTCGTCCACCCCCGCGCGGCGGTTGAAGCCAACCGAAAGCGTGATCATGTGCCCATCGACCACGGCGACCCGGCTGGTGTGGGCGCTGACCGCAAACTGCGCCGGCTGCACGGCGCCCTTACCAACGGAGCCGAGGATCTTACGGCTCTCCCGCTCAATCTTGTCTTCCTCCCCGTCGATATAAGGGATCACGTTGCCGACGATGTCGAGCGAGGGCACGCCAGGGTAACCGGCGCCCGAGACCGCCTGCATGGTGGATACGAAGACCCGCTCGACGCCGAACGCCTGGTGCAGGGGTGCCAGTGCCATGACCAATGCGGCGGTAGAGCAGTTTGGGTTGGCGAGGATGGCGCCCTTCCACCCCCGAGCCTGCCGCTGGCGATCGATCAACGCCAGGTGATCCGCGTTGGCCTCGGGAATCAGGAGGGGCACGTCCGCATCCATCCGGTGGGTACGGGCGTTGGTGACGACGTATGCTCCCGCACGCGCGAACTCCTGCTCGATGGGGCCGGCGACCTCCGCGTCCAACGCCGAAAACACAATGGAGCCCGGCAGCGGAGGCGCGCACTCCCGTATCGCCATCGCTCCTACTGGTGGCGGAACCGGGTAGGACTCGCGCCAGCGCACTACTTCTCCATACGGCCGGCCGGCGCTCGCCGATGAGGCGGCCACCGCCGCAACCTCGAACCAGGGATGATCGGCAAGGAGGCTGACGAACTTCTGCCCTACCGTGCCGGTGGCGCCGAGAACGGTGACCGGAATCCTCTGGCTCATGCCGCCTCGCGCGCGAGCAGGTCGTGGGCCAGCCGCTCATAGAGATCCACCCCCCGGAGCAGATCGGCCTTGCGGATGTGCTCGTGACTCGTGTGCGCCACCAGTATCGTTCCCGGCCCCAGTTGATACCGCTCACCCCAGGGAGCCAGGAACGGAAGATCGCTCGCGTAACTCACGACTGTGGTCTCCCAGCCCGGCGGTGCCGCTCCACCCTTGTAGAAGGGCAGCTCCACTGGGAACTCCACCGACACGCCCGGAGCCACCAGTGTCCTGATGGCACCCTTGAGTGCATCGGTAGGCTCGACGGTGCGAATCAGAAGCTGTGCGCTGGCGGCCGGCGGGATCACGTTGGGCGCCACGCCACCGCCAATGAGCCCGATATTGAGAGTCGATTGTCCCAGCAGGGGGTCGGCTGGTAGCGGCATCCGCCGGATGCGCTCGATGGTATCGAGCAACGCTGCGGTGGCGCTCACCCCCTCGTCGGGATACGCCGAATGAGCCGCGCGCCCGGTGGCCTCGAGGTCTACCCGCAACGAGCCCTTCTGCCCGACCGAGAGCCGGTTGTCGGTGGGCTCGCCATTGATGAGGAAACGTCCCTTGGGCCCGAGGTCGGCGGCGGCGCGGGCCCCGTCCGAGCCATTCTCCTCCCCAACGAGGAACAGGAGCCCGATCCGCCGCTCGCCCCGGGCCGCGAGCCGCTCTGCGGCGGCCACCATCGCCGCGGCGAGGCCCTTGGCATCGCAGCTGCCCCGTCCGTGGATGGATTCGTCGTCCTCAGCCAGGGGAACGTACGGCGGCACCGTGTCCAGGTGGGTGGAGAAGACCACACTCGGCGGTTCCCGGTAGGCGTAGAGATTCTCGCGCCCGGGCGATACCGGCTGGCGCACTACCCGATAGCCGGCGTGCCGGAGCGTCTCATCCATAAGATCCGTGGCCGGCCCCTCGGCTCCTGTCGGGGTCTCGAGAGAGACGAGGGACCGGGTCAGCGCGAGTGCATCCATGAACGGAAGCGCCCCGCCAGCGGCATCCGCGGCGGGGCTCCTGGTCGATGGTAGAATCCGTGTGGCGTTATGCCGACCCGAGCCTGCCGCGCCTGTCCCGCTTCATTCCACACTTCAGCATCTCTGCCGTGGTCGGGAGAGCGGCTTGAACGGCTGCGCGGGTGCGAGGATGCATGAGTTCGGATTCGGTTTCGAGAATTGCTGTAAGCTAGGAAGCGGCGCTAGGCCGGGCAAGAGGCAGGGAGCCGTCTCGACGCCAGGATTCACGATCATCTCCGGCCCCATTCACGCCCGATTTACGCTCGACTGGTAACCTCCCTGTAACCAATGACGCGATGGTCGCGCCGTGGGTCAGAACTTTCACCGGAGGTTACGATGCGCACCGCCCACCCCGCGCGAGCTCTTGCTGCCGTAGCGATCCTCCTCGGCGCCGCGGCCTGCGACTATGACTCCTCGTTGAATCCCAACCGCTCCGTGCCGGAGCTCGGAGCCATGACCCTGGTTCCACGCTTCGCGACGATCCAGTCGGGCCAGGTCATTCAGCTCACGGCTCGCCTGAGCGACGAATTCGGGGATGTGATCGAGGGGGTGACCTATACCTGGACGAGCAGCAACGAATCGGTGGCGATAGTTTCGGCCCACGGAACCGTCACCGGACGGGGGGAAGGGCGCGCTGCCATTACGGCCCGCGCGCAAGGTCGGCTTCAGAGCTCCGCGGTGCAGGTGCTGCCGCGTCAGCCTAAGCCCCAACCCGCTCTATAGGCCGTCACCGAGGTCGCCTACGCCACCCGCACCGTCGCCTGGTCGGCGTGGCGGGCGGCCCGCTGGCCCTCTTTGACGTCGACTAGCGAGAGGAGGGCCGCTCCCACCGCGAAAAACCCTATGACCGACAGGATCGCGTTCCGGCTCGAGCCGGTTGCGGCAATGGTGCCCGCGAAAATGAGCGGCCCGAAAATACCCGCGAACTTCTCGAACACGCTGAAAAACCCGAAGAACTCCCCCGATTTGTGTCTGGGAATCATGCTGGCGAAGAGAGAGCGGCTGAGCGCCTGGGTGCCGCCCTGAACCATCCCCACCAGGCCGGCCAGCAGGTAGAAATGAGTGGCGCTGGTCATGAAGTAGCCCAGGACGCTGATGACGGTGTACGCCAGCAGGCCGAGAAAGATCGCCGGTTTTGCGCCGACCCGGCCGGCCAGCATGCCAAACACGAAGGAGCAGGGTATACCCACGAACTGGACCAGCAGGATGGCCCCGATCAGCGCGCCCTGGCCGATACCGATCTCGGTACCGTATGCCGTCGCCATCTTGATGATGGTCTGAATGCCGTCGTTGTACACCAGAAAGGCGAGCAGCATCAGGAAAGCCTGCCGGTACCCCCGAAGCTCACGGAAGGTCTCGGCCAGGCGCACGAAAGCCATTTTGACCGGGTTCTCGCCGGGACGCTCATCCGGCTCCAGCCGGGGCGGGGGCTCTGGTACCCGCCGGAAGAGCGGCCAGGCAAACGCCACCCACCAAACCGCTACCGAGACAAAGGCGAGCCTCACCGGCAGGGTGGCCTGGTGCTCGTCCAGGCCGGGGCCCGATGGTAGCCCGAACCAGGCCGGCTGCTGGATCCAGGCCAGGTTCAGCGCCAGCAGGATTCCGCCGCCTATGTAGCCCATTGCGTATCCGGCGGTGGAGACCCGGTGGATCTCGTCGGCCCCGGCCAGGTGCGGCAGCAGAGCCTCATAAAAGACGAAGCTTCCGGCCGCGCCGATCAGCGCCACCATGAAGAGCGCCGAGGCGAGGTCCAGGTCGCCCCGCTGAATGAAGAACATCCCCCCAACGGCCGCCGCACCGAGGACCATGAAAGCCGCCAGCAGCCGCTTCTTGGCTCCACCATAATCCGAGATGGCACCGAGAATGGGAGAGAGCAGGGCTATGATCACGAGCGCCAGGGTGTTCACGGCGGCCAGCCGCTGGGTTGCTCCGCTCGGCGGCACGTCCGCGCCCGCTACTCTGACGAAGTAGATGGGAAAGACGGCCACCATGATGGTGGTCTGCATGGCCGACGCCGCCCAGTCGTACATGGCCCAGGCGCGAAGCTCCGGCCGGCCGAGGCCCAGGCGGGCCAGGAGCGAGGATGCCATCTCAGGCGGGCAGCCGGCTCTCTCGGGCGCTCCGGCGAAGTGAGAGACCGATTGCGGTGGCGAGCACTACGACGATGACCCCAAGGGATAGCGAGGTGGGTATGTGGAGCCAGCCGCTGAGGGTCATCTTGAGGCCGACGAAGACCAGAATGAAGGCGACCCCGGGCTTCAGATACACGAACTTGTCCAGCATTCCGGCCAGCACGAAGAACATCGCGCGGAGCCCCAGGATGGCGAAGACGTTCGAGCTGTAGACCAGAAAGGGATCCCGGGTAATCGCAAAGATTGCCGGAATGCTGTCGATGGCGAACACCAGATCGGACCACTCCACGACCAGCACGACCAGCAGTAGCGGGGTGGCCAGCAACCGGCCGTCAGACGTGCGGGTGAAGAATCGGGTTCCGTCGTATGCCTTCTCTATCGGGAGCAGCCGCCGGGCCAGCCGTACCACCGGATTCCGCTCGAGTTGAACGATCTCCTGGTCCTTCTGGACGTACATCTTGATGCCGGTGACCACCAGAATGGCGCCAAAGACATACACGATCCAGTGGAACCGCTGTAGCAGGAGCGCGCCCAGGGTGATCATGATCAGCCGCATGACGATGGCACCCAGAATGCCCCACTTGAGTACCTTCGGCTGCGCTTCTGGACGTACGTCGAAGTAGGAGAAGATCAGGAGAAAGACGAAGAGGTTGTCTACGCTGAGGGAGAGCTCGATGAGATAGCCGGTATAGAACTCGAGGGCATGCTGGGTGCCCTCCTGCCAGAGCAGGAACAGGCCGAAGAGATGGGCGAGCGCAACCAGGCCGCTGCTCCAGGCGATCGCCTCTTTGAAGCTCAGGACGTGGGAGCGGCGGTTGAGCACGGCCAGGTCGAGGACCAGCAGACCCACCACCAGGCCGGTGAAGCCCAACCATACTGCCGAATCGTGCTGGCCCACCTAAACGCCCAGCGCCATTGCCTCGAGCCGGGCCACCCGCTCCGCCGTGGGCGGGTGAGTGCTGAACAGCTTTGCGACGCCGCCACCCTGTGCCGCCAGCGGATTTACCTGGGCCAGGGGAGCTACGGCCGGTGCAACGTGCATCGGGATCCGGTGTGCCATATCGTCGAGTCGGATGAGCGCGTTGGCCAGCGGCGTCGGGTGGCCCAGGATCTGAGCCCCGACTCGATCAGCCTCGAACTCCCGCTGCCTCGATACCGCAAACTGGATGAGCATCGCTCCCAGCGGAGCCAGCAGGATCAGAGCGAGCCGGGCAAATGGGTGGCCGCCCTCGTCATCGTGGGCCCCGAAGAAGAGCAGGTAGGGGAGATTGCTCAGGGCTCCGGCGATCCCCGCCGCTACCGTGGCGATCAGCATATCGCGGTTCTTGATGTGCGCCAGCTCGTGCGCGATCACCCCTTCGAGCTCGGCCTGGGGCATGTATTTCAGAATTCCCGTGGTCACCGCTACCACCGCATGCTCCGGGTTCCGGCCGGTGGCAAAGGCGTTGGGCTGCTCGTGGGGTGCCACCGCGACCACCGGCATCGGGAGACCGGCTCGTTGCCGGAGACGATCGACCATCGCATACAGCTCCGGTGCTTCCTGCGGCCCCACTACCTGCGCCCGGTACATCTTCAGGACCATTCGATCGGAGAAGAAGTACATAATGAAGTTGAAGATGCTCCCGATGATGAGCGCTGCTACCAGGCCGGTCGAGCCGCCGATCAGCTGGCCCGCCATCAGGAACAGGCCCATCAGCGCGGCCAGCAGGAGAAATGTCTTTACGTTGTTCATCAATTCCTCGGTGTGCCTCTCATGGGGCCAAAAAAGAGCGAGACCCCGTCCGCTCCGCTTTCGCGTGGACGAAGGTCTCGCTCTAAGGTGCAGATGCAAGCCGGCCGCTCTGCCGCCTCCCGGATGGACCGTGCCCGCACTTGGCGAACAGTCTTGACGATCCACCCGTCCGCCCTGCGGCGGATAAGCTACTCCCCTTCTGCAATGTCGAATCTATCCGGCATGTTAGACCCAGTCAACGGAGGCGGTCTCAACGGGCCTCTCACCACCCGTCCGTTCACCGTTTACCGTTTACCGTTCACGCTTTCTGCCCTAGAACCCCGGCAGCTCCTGATGCACCGGATCGTTCAGGATCAGCGCCCGAACGGTTGAGCCGGCGGGAGTCTCATGCTGACCTTCGGGAATCACCAAAAGCGCGTTCGCCAGAGTCATAGAGGTGAGTATTCCCGAGCCCTGTGGACCTGTGAGCCTGGCTGCGGGACCTTCGGGCCCCTGGTTTACGATGGCCCGCAGGAAGTGCTGCAGCTTGGGTTTCAGCCTGATCGGCTCGGCCATGCGAACCGGAACGCTGCGGCGAAAAGGACAGGCATGGCCCATCATCCGGCGGATCGCCGGGCGCACGAACAGCTCGAACGTAACCATCGTGCTCACCGGATTTCCCGGAAGGCCGATCCACGGCACCTCACCGAGCAACCCGAAGCCTACCGGGGCGCCGGGACGCATCCGAAGTTTCCAGAAACGCTGCTGCGCTCCGAGCTCCTCCAGCACCCCGCGCACGTAGTCGTGCTCCCCCACGCTGATTCCTGCCGTCGTGACCAGGAGATCGCAATCCTGCGCCCGGTTCAGGTGCTCGCGCAGGCTTCCGGGGGTATCCCCCGCGATTCCCAGGTTGACCGGCTCGCCTCCGGCCTGGCGCACCAGCGCTACCAGCGTATGAGTGTTACTGCTGGCGATCTTTCGCCCGCTGAGGATCTCCTCCGGCTGATCGATGTCGACAATTTCGTCTCCGCTACCCAGGATGGCGACGCGGGGACGGCGATAGACCAGCGGATGAGCCACAGCCAGCGAGGCCAGGACGCCGAGTTGGGCCGGACCAAGTTCGGTCCCGGCGATAAGGACGGTGCTTCCCTTGCGGATGTCCTCGCCGGCTCTGCGGGTGTTCACCCCCACATCGCGGTCCTTCACTATGCTGACCGTCTCGGCGCCCTCATCGGTGTCCTCCTGGCGGATGACGCTGTCTGCGCCTTCGGGCAGCGGGGCCCCGGTAAAGATTCGGGCGCACTCGCTGGGTCCGATCGTGCGGGTCGGAAACCGTCCGGCAGGCAGGTGCTCCACTACCCGGAGGCGCACCGGGCTGGTCTCGGAGGCGCCGCGCACATCCTCGCCCCGGGCCGCGTAGCCGTCCATGGCCGAATTGGTCCAGGCGGGAATATCCAGCGGGCTCACGACGTCCTCGGCGAGCACGCTGCCCAGCGCATCGTCCAACGGCATGCGGAGCGCCGGCTGCCGCCGGACGTCGGCCAGGATTCTCTGGGCGGCCTCGGCGGCGCCGAGAGCGGTTGTCGTCACTCGAGTACCAGAGATCGATCCCAGGCCAGATTGGCGAGTAGCTGAAGCCAGTTGGTATGGTGGAAGCGGAGAACCGGACACTCCGCGTCGAAATCGGGATCGTCGGTTACCACGGCGATCCACTCGCGGGCATTGGCAGCGGCCGGGTCGTAGAGCGGCTGGTCAGCGGCGGAGCGGCGGAACACTTCGATCTTGGGCAACGGCGCGGCTTTGAAGCCCTCGGTGAGCACCAGGTCGGCGCCTTCCATGTAGCGGCGAGCCAGCCCGATCGGGTCGTAGTCGTCCGGGCTGCGCTCGAAGAGCACCCGCAGGTCCGGGCTGGCGATCAGCACCCGTTCCGCGCGGCCCTCGTGGAAGTGTCGCCAGGTATCGCTGCCCTTGCGGTCGGCGTCGGCGGGATGGTGACCGTGCTTGATCGTCATCACGCGGTAGTTCCGGCGTACCAGCTCCGTCGTCAGAGCGACGGCAAGCGTCGTCTTTCCCGCGTTCTTCCGGCCGACTATGGAGAGGATGCGTGTTGACGCCACAGCTGGTCCGCTCGCACGAGATCGTCCGCGGTGTTCACGTTGAAGAAGAGCAGGCCCGGATCCGCGAGAGTCCGCACCTCGTCCAGGGGGAGGATACCGACCCGGATTCGATCGTGGAAGCCGATGGCGCGGAGGTCGCCGCCTGCCAGGCTCGCGGCGATGGCTTCCCCACAGGCCGGTCCATACGCGGCGCAGAGCGGCTCCAGTCCCCGGCGGCCCTCGCTCTGGGGGAGCACGGCGTCGGCCCGCTGCAGCCCTTCGGCAAGGGCCCTGATCAACGGCTCGGACACGAAGGGCATGTCCCACGCGACGCACACCACCGGCGCGGGGGATTCGATCACGGCGGTGTAGATGCCGCCGAGCGCGCCCAGGCCCAGGCGGACGTCTCCGACGGTGCGGAGGTCCGGCCGCCAGCTCGCGGATTCCGGCGCATTGGCCACCAGGAGCGGCGGCTCTCCGAGCGCGCTGCTCAGAGTGCGCGCCAGGCGATCCAGGATCCGCTCCCCCCCAACCACTTCGAGGCCCTTTGGCTTGCCCCCGAACCGGGTTGCCCCACCACCCGCGAGAATGGCCCCCCGGACACCGCCCCGCTGCCCCGCCGCCACGCTGCCCGTCAATACCTTCTCCCTCTCCTTCGTTCCAGAACGACGTCGAAGCCCACCGTCATGCTGAAGAGATGCTTGAAGACGCGCTCGTTGGGCGGGACGAAACCGAGATTCGGGGTTGTGCCAGTAACGCGTTGCACCCCCACGATGTTGTCCCGAATCTCCCAGCGCACGTTATAGCCCTTAGCAACCGCCGCGGTGAATCCCACTCCGATGGCGAGCGCCGGGTCCACTCTCGAGGTGCGGTTATCCGGGTACACCTCCACCGTGGACGGGCCGGAGCTGGTGGGGAACTCGCCCCAGGTGCGTAGCGAGCTCTGATTGCTGAAAACCAGGCCCAGGTTGACCCGGCCATACGGCGAGATGAGCTTGCGGCTGTTGAGCCGGAACATGGTCCCGCCCGAAAGAATCACTGAGGTAGCCGCCTTCTTCCTGCCTTGGATCGACTCACAGACGGCGGCCATATCGGCCGACCCAGATGAAAAAACGTGGCGGCAGTTGTCCTCGAAACCCAGACCCACGAGAAACCCCTCGGCCGTAAAGCCGAGGTTTTCACCGGGAAAGTAGGCACCGCCGAAGCCGATCGCGATGGTAGAGCGGATCCGCCGTTCGAGGGCAAAGGTGTCCGCCGGGCTGGTGAACTGAATGGGCTGAGGCCCGGCCGACCAGAGACGGCTGCCGCCCACCACGCCGGCCGAGACCGTAAAGATGAGACGCGCCTGGTCGCCGGTTCCCTGGGCGAATGCTGCCAGGGGAACGATGCCTGTGCCGAGCAACGCAACGCACAGCCTTCGGAGCATCAGTCCCCCAGAAATTGATGGTCTACAGCAAGACACCGATCCATTACCACAGCGATGCCGGCCGCTTCCAGTCTCCGTGCCACCTCGTCATGCCGGACGCCCACCTGCATCCAGACGAGCGCGGGCCGGATTTCCAGCAGGGCGTCGAGCAGGGCGGGGACGTGCTCCGAGCGTCGGAAGATGTTCACGATATCGATGGGTCCGGTGACTGCCGCCGCGCGCAGGTCCGGGTGGACTCTCTCGCCCAGGGTCTCCCCTGCCACCGGGTGGACCGGAACGATGGTGTAGCCGGCGCGTTGGAGATAGGCCGCGACCTGATGGCTCGGACGATCGGGTTTTCGGCTCAATCCAACCACGGCGATTCGGCGCGCGGCCCGGAGAATTACCGCCAGGTGGGCCCGGTCAGGTGGCACTCGGTCCTGCCGCTCCATGATGCTGGGGGTGTCCGCTCACCGCGCGACCTACCAGCACCATGCCGCTCCGGCGGGCGATCTCGACCGCAAGAGTAGAAGGGACCGATGGCGTCGCGACAAACGTCAGCCCGGCGCGAGCTGCCTTGAATGCCAGCTCGGCCGAGATGCGGCCGGTCACCAGCAGGCCCATGCCGGGCACCGGACGACGGGCGAGTAGCGCCGCTCCGAGAACTTTGTCCACCGCGTTGTGCCGGCCGATGTCTTCGGCGTGGGCGACGAGCTCGGACCCGGATTCCGGCCTATCGGTCCGGTCCGGGGAAAGGTCCACTAGGGCGGCCGCGTGGATCCCACCGGTATCCTTGTACCGCGTGCCGCTGGCGAACAGCGCCTTGAACAGGCCCCGCAGCTGCTCCATTCCCGGCGGGACTCCTCGGGCTGGCTGGGCCTCGACCGTGGCAGCGTCCCCCAGGAACGTGGAGACGGCGCCGCACCCCGAAGCGAGCACAGGTCGCCGCCCCTCCGCCTGAACCGCCGCGACCCGGTCTGGCGGCACCTCCGCCCAGAAACCCAGATCGGTCGCACACGGCCGCAGGTGCACCTGCTCGACCGAATCGATATAGCCCTCTCCGTAAAGCCAGCCGATGGCCAGCTCCTCCAACAGATCGGGGGTGCACATCCAGGTGACGACCGGTCGGCCATTGACCTCGAGCCAGACGGCCACCTCCTCGACCGCCGCCAGCTGGGACATCCGGCCACCACGCTTCGATGGTTGGATCAGGTCAGGTGAGTCCGGTGCAGTCGGCATACAGTGTCGGGTCTTCCATGATCCGCACCCGCTCGAGCGAGAGCCCGGGCGGGAGGCGGGCGCCAATGCGGCCGAAGAGGTATGCGGCCATGGCTTCGCAGGTGGGTTGGGTCCGCCCGGAGGCGAACGCCGGAACGTCCCGGTTCAAGTGCTTGCCGGAAAACGGCGCCAAGACCTCCTCGCCCAGGATCCGGTCCAGCTGCGCCAGATCGAGGATCATGCCTGACTCGTCGAGTGGTCCGCCCACCGTCACCGCACACCGGTAATTGTGCTCGTGCCCTTCCGGGTCGGCCAGGGAGCCGAACACCTCACGATTACGAGCCTCGCTCCAGTCCGCCCGGTAATACCGGTGCCGTGCATTGAACCCGACGGTGCGAGTCAGGGAGGCCCCCATCGTCAGGGCGAGAACGAGTAGCCCAGCCCAAACTGAAACCAGGGGCTGGCGGTCCACTCCGAGAGGTTGTCCCCCACGATCACTGCGTTGGGGTCTTCCGGCGTTCCGGGCTCCTCTACCGGCTCCTGCTGAAATGTGGTGGGGTAGTTGAGCTTCCAGAAGGTGGCTCGGGCCTCAGCCCGGAAATGAAGCCGATGGCTGAGAAAGACCCGGGCTCCCAGACTGGGAACCAGGTAGAGCTTCCGCCCGAAGTCGTATCCACTGGTATCTGCCGGCGTGTCGCTGGCAAACGCCAGCCCTCCTCCCAGCCCGACAAAAGGAGCGATTCGATTCCAGCTCTTGCCCCCGGTTACGTTGAACTGGAGATCGACCTCCGCGAAAGTGACCGACTGTTTTACCGGCCCACTCTTTCGATTCTCCAGCCGAACGAAGGGGTCTACGATGAACCGCTCAAGATCGCCGCGCGCAAAACCCAGACCGAGCTGGATGGTGCTCCCGGTACGTATGTCGTACCGGCCTCCGAATACCGGTCCTTTGTGCGGTCCGACGTTGAGGTCGCCGCCTTTGCCGGAGAAGTAGCCGCCGGTCACCGTAAGGGTGTGGCCCTTGCGGATGTCGCGGTAAGGCGAAGACTCGGGGGGGTGACCGACCTGGGCGAGAAGGGAGCCGCTCGCGAGCGGGAACAGTACGATTGTCATCCCGAGGGTGCCCCTCGCCAATGCTCGGATCAGGCTCCGCGAGCGCCTGAGCCAAAACCTCGTTTCAGCCCCTTCGTTTCGCTCCGGGCGACAACCTAGATCACTTAGCGGTTCTCGATCCATCAGTCGCACTCCCGGAGGTCGTGCCCGGTCATCTCGGCAGGCCGCTCGATGCCCAGGAGACCCAGCACGGTGGGTGCGACGTCGCGCAGCGAGCCGCCGGACCGAAGCGAAGCCGCATTCGCCCGCACCGCGACCAGGGGAACCGGGTGGGTGGTATGCGCGGTGTGGACTCCACCGCTCACGGGGTCGATCATCATTTCACAGTTGCCATGATCGGCCGTGATGATGACGCTGGTGCCGACCTTTTCCGCGCTCGCCAGTACCCGGCTCAGGCATCCGTCAACCGTCTCCACCGCCTTGATGACGGCAGGAAGCACGCCGGTGTGACCCACCATATCCGCGTTGGCGTAGTTGCAGAGCAGGAAATCGTGGGCCCTGGCTTCGATGGCGCCGCAGAAGACGTCGGTGACTCCTGCCGCACTCATCTCAGGCGCCAGATCGTAGGTGGCCACCCGCTGCGATGGAACCAGACAGCGCTCCTCTCCGGGATACGGCGGCTCGTATCCGCCGTTGAAAAAGTAGGTAACGTGGGGGTACTTCTCGGTCTCGGCCGTGCGAAACTGGGTGCGACCCCGCTCAGCCAGCACCTCTGCCAGGATCCGGGCCAGGCTGAAGGGGGGGAACGCCTGCGTTATGGCAAAGGTCTGGTCGTACTGGGTCATGGTCACCGGCACGATATGGGGCCGGTCGCTCACGTCGAAAGCATCGAAGCCGGGCGAGGTGAGCGCCGCCACCATTTGCCGCATCCGGTCGCTGCGGTAATTGAAGAAGAACACCCCGTCGCCCTCACGGATGGTGGCCACGGGAGCACCGTGGCGTACGTGGACCAGGGGCTTGATGAACTCGTCGGTTTCTCCCCGCTGGTAGGCGGCCTGAACGGCGAGCACCGGATGCTCCACCGGAGTCCCCTGCCCATGGACCATGGCCTCGTAGGCGAGTCTGGTCCGCTCCCAGCGCCGGTCCCGATCCATGCCGTAGTACCGGCCCGTCAACGACGCGATGTCTACCTTGCTGCCGGCGATACGGCGCATGTCCAGGAGCAGGGTCCGAACCACCTCGGCTCCAAGGGTAGGCGCCGAATCGCGGCCGTCGAGAAAACCATGGATGGCGATGGACTGCACTTTGTGACGGATGCCGAGCTCCACGCATGCGAGCAGATGGCGATCGAGCGCGTGCACCCCGCCGGGTCCGAGCAGCCCGACCAGGTGAAGGGTGCCTCCGGTCTGTCTGAGTCCGGCGCACAGCTGCACCAAGGGCTCGATCCGGTAGAATTCGCCGCTCTGTATGCTCTGGGAGATTCTGACGAGGTCCTGGGGCACCACCCGGCCGGCGCCCAGATTCAGGTGGCCCACCTCGCTGTTGCCCATCTGCCCTTCGGGCAGGCCCACGGCCAGACCGCTCGCCTGGAGCAGGGTTCTAGGGCAGGACCGCCAGAGCCGCTGCCAGGTGGGGGTTGCCGCCAGCTCGATCGCATTGCCCTCACGCTCCTGCCGATAGCCCCAGCCGTCCAGAACCACCAGGACCACGCCGGGAGCGCTTCCGTTTGACATGGGTCTCCGCGTGTTCTACAATGCGCCACTGTGAGTTACGCGCCGCAATTTAGTCCCGGCCTGCGCCGGCTACCAGCCTGCGTGGCGATGGTCTTTCTGCTGCTGTCTCCCTCTTTGAGGGCGCAGGAGCTGAGGGAGATCTCCACCGCCACTCGGCTTCACAAGGAGCCCAAAGGCATAGCGTTGGTGTCGCTACCGGCCGGCACTTCGGTGGAGCCCAAACGAACCCGGGGCGACTGGCGCGAAGTCTCCATCGAAGGCTGGATCTTCACCCGCTCGACGGAATCCACCCGGCGCGATGGCTTCGATCTGGTCGTTACCGCGGCCCAAGGGGAGAACATCCGCCGCTCGCCCAACGGTGAGATCGTGGGGCGGGTGCGGGCCGGCACGCTCCTGCGCAAGGGAGAAGTGCGGGGAGGCTGGACCCGGGTTCGCCGCACTGGCTGGGTGCCTCGCGGGGCGGTGGCACCGGCCCCCGTCCAGCCTGAAGCACCGGCGCAGGGCCCGGGCCCACCTCCGCCTCCGCCGCCCGACTCAGCCGAGCGCGCCGAGGTAGCCAGGCAGACGGCGGTCTACGCGGCTCCGGAGGGCGGCCAGTACGCCACTCTCCAGGCCGGGACTCCAACCCGGGTGTTGAGCCGCTCGGGCGAATGGACCCGGGTGCAGGTGGAAGGATGGGTGCGCGAGAGCGATCTCAGAGCCGCTTCGGGCGGCGCGCTTGCCGGTATTACCGCGGCCGAGGTCCGGTCCGACCCGGCGCGGTATGTGGGCGGGACGGTAGACTGGCGGCTGGAGCTCATTGCGGTGCAGCAGGCCGACGCCCTCCGGCCGGAGATCCCCGAAGGCCACACCTATCTGCTCACCCGGGGTCCCCTGCCGGAGCCGGGCTTCGTTTACGTCATGGTGACGGAAAGCCAGGCAGCCGAGTTCCGGGCCCTCCAGGCATTGGAGGAGCTCACCCTGCGGGTCGTCATAAAGGCTCCCCGGACCCGATTCCTCGCCACTCCTGTCGTCGAGCTGGTCTCGAGGGTGAACTGAACCATGAACGACCTCCTCAAGCAGCGTATCAACCGGTTGCTGGACGCCGCAAGTGACGAACGCGGATACCAGATTCTCGACTACATCGAGTTCCTCGAGAGCAAGTATGCCGAGCGTTCCCAGCCGGACAATCTGTTCGCCAGGATCACCGCCACGGTGGAGAACACCATGCGGGCCGGCAAGCTGCCGATCCAGGCCATCAGCGGCACGATGACCTTGATGGACAGCGCCGCGAAGGTCATGAAGGGTTTGGCCGCGGCAGGGCAAGCGGTGGTGGACGAGGCGATCAAAGCGGCGGAGAGCACCT
The DNA here is from genome assembly GCA_050733075.1 of Gemmatimonadales bacterium. Classification (GTDB taxonomy): domain Bacteria; phylum Gemmatimonadota; class Gemmatimonadetes; order Gemmatimonadales; family GWC2-71-9; genus CAVVWJ01. The sequence goes on along the minus strand of JBOHSD010000005.1, from coordinate 43,794 downwards.
CGAAGCTTCCCGAGGAGCCGGAGTCCCCACCACCATCTCAGATACGAACGACATCCCCCTGACATCGATGTCATCCTGAGCGCAGCGAAGGAGCCAAGCTCCGCCCTTTCGCCCTGCTCGGGGTGACGACAGTGCTCGGAGCACATCCCCAATGACCGCCCCTGCGAAGGCTCCGCCCGCCTCCTCGCCTCCCTCCGAGTTCATTCGCGGCATAGGTCCCATCGCGGCCATCTCGCTCGTGGTGGGGTCTATGATCGGCTCGGGGATTTTCATTGTCTCGGCCGATATCGGACGGCAGGTGTCGGACTGGGGACCGGGTGCCCTGCTCCTCGTCTGGATCACGACTGGACTGATGACGCTGGCGGGCGCGCTCTCGTACGCGGAGCTGGCGGCGATGATGCCGCGGGCCGGCGGGCAGTACGTCTTTCTTCGAGAGGGGCTCTCGCCCGCGGCCGGCTTCCTCTACGGGTGGACGTTGTTCACCGTGATCCAGACCGGCACCATCGCGGCCGTCGCCGTGGCGTTCGCCCGATTCCTCGGCGTGCTGGTGCCCTCGGTCACTCCCGACGTGTTCCTGGCGCTGGGCTCGTTCACCATGCCGGGTGGCGGTCCGGTCCAGCTCGGGCTCAGTCCCCAGCGCATCATCGCAGTGCTCATGGTCGTGGTCCTGACCGCGGTGAACATCCGGGGGGTGGTTCTGGGTGCCACGATCCAGACCGTGTTCACCGTCGCCAAGGTCGGCGCGCTGGCGGCGCTCATCCTGCTTCCACTCACGGTCTTCCGCAACCCCGCAGTGGCCAGCGCGAACTTCGAGAACTTCTGGGGCACCGGTGACTGGACCCTCGCCCTGGCTCCGGTGGTGGGCGCGGCCATGGTGGGCTCGCTCTTTGCCAGCGATGCCTGGAACAACGTCACGTTCGCCGCGGCGGAGGTGCGCAACCCGACCCGCAACCTGCCTCTCGCCCTCGGCCTGGGAACCGGCCTGGTGAGCCTGCTCTACGTCATCACCAACCTCTCCTACCTCAACATTCTGCCGTTCTGGGGCGACCCCAACGGCTCGGATGTGATGGCCCGCGGGCTTCAGTACGCCACCCAGGACCGGGTCGGCACGGCGGCGGTCGAGGTGATACTCGGCGGCGCTGGGGCAGCGGTGATGGCGGTGGCCATTCTGGTATCGACCTTCGGCTGCAACAATGGGCTCATTTTGGCCGGACCGCGAGTGTATTACGCCATGGCGCGGGATAAGCTGTTCTTCGGTCGGGCAGGTCAGCTCCACCCGGCATACAGGACACCGGTGTTCGGCCTGGTGGCTCAGGCCGTCTGGACCTCGGTGCTCTGTCTCAGCGGCACCTACGCCGAGCTGCTGAATTACGTGGTCTTTTCGGCGCTGATCTTCTATCTGCTCACCACCGTGGCGCTCTTCCGGCTGCGGCGACTTCGCCCCGACCTCCCTCGCCCGGTCAAGGCCTTCGGGTACCCTGTCATTCCGGCGCTTTACATCACGGCGTTGGCGTTCCTGCTGGTCGTGCTGCTCACCTCGCCGCAGCAGCGCACCTTCTCCGCTCTCGGCCTCGCCATCGTGGCGGCCGGGATTCCGGTGTACCTGATCTGGCGCCGGGCTCGAGCTTAGAAATAGCTCCGACCCGCTTGATTTCGCCGCAACCGACTACTAGTCTTGGAGATGGACCGATCGATGCCAGGCCCGCCGACAGCCCTATCCGGGCACCGGTGGGCCATCGTGCATCTGGAGGGGGAGTGCACGTGAGCGTGATTCGTCCCAAGATCGGCCTCACGTTCGATGACGTTCTGCTCGTTCCCCGGCACTCTGCCGTCCATCCGCGCGACGTTTCCACGGCCACCCGCTTCACCCGCAGCATCTACCTCAACATCCCCCTGATCTCCGCCGCGATGGACACGGTGACCGAGGCCGACATGGCCATCGCCATGGCCCGGGCGGGCGGCATAGGCGTGCTGCACAAGAACATGACGGTCGAGCGCCAGGCGGCCGAGGTGGACCGGGTGAAGCGGAGCGAGAGCGGGATGATCCTCAATCCGATTACGCTCGGTCCCGACCGGCCGTTGCGCGAGGCCTACGCGCTCATGCGGCGCTTCAAGATCTCGGGCGTTCCGATCGTGGATGGTCAGGGGCGCCTGGTCGGGATCATCACCAACCGCGACCTCCAGTTCGAGCGCAATCTCGACCAGCCGATCAAGGATGCCATGACCCGGGACCAGCTCGTCACCGCTCCGGTAGGCACCGACTTGGACGAAGCGGAACGGATTCTGGCAAAGCATCGCATCGAGAAGCTGCCGGTGGTCGATCCCCAGGGCGTGCTCAAAGGGCTCATCACGGTGAAGGACATCTTCAAGCGCCGCGAGCACCCTCACGCCAACAAGGACCAGCATGGCCGGCTTCGGGTGGCCGCCGCGGTCGGGAGCGGAACCGATGGACTGAGCCGGGCGCGCAGCCTGGTCGGCTCCGGCGTAGATGTCATCGTGGTGGACTCGGCCCACGGGCACAGCGAAGGTGTTCTCGCCACGGTAGACGAGTTGAGAGAGGCCTTCCCCGACGTTCAGCTCATCGCCGGCAACGTCGCAACCGAGGCCGGCGCCCGGGAACTGGTGCGGCGAGGCGTGGATGCGGTGAAGGTAGGAATCGGCCCCGGCAGCATCTGCACTACCCGTGTGGTCACCGGCGTGGGGGTGCCACAGGTCACTGCCATCCTGGACGCGCTCCGCGGCGTGGACGACGTGCCGATCATCGCCGACGGCGGCGTCAAATACTCCGGGGATGTCGTCAAGGCGCTCGCGTCGGGGGCCTCTTCGGTTATGATGGGATCCATGCTCGCCGGGACCGAAGAGAGTCCCGGCGAGTCGGTGCTCGCCGAAGGCCGCCGTTTCAAGATGATCCGGGGCATGGGCAGCCTCTCCGCCATGCAGGACGGCTCGGCCGACCGGTATTTTCAGGAGGGCGAGATGGCGGCCTCCAAGATGGTGCCCGAGGGGATCGAGGGACGGGTGCCGTACAGGGGGCCGGTTGCCGACGTCATCTATCAGATGGTCGGCGGGCTCCGCAGCGGTATGGGATACTGCGGTGTGAGCACAATTCCCCAGCTTCAATGCGACGTCGAGATGATCCAGATCACCACCGCCGGCCTGCGGGAGTCCCACCCGCACGACGTGACGATCACGCGGGAAGCTCCGAACTACAGCGCCTGATATCGGCGGCGGTCCCGCCCTGGTTCTGAGTCGCCCCTTCGCGAGCTGGCTCGGCAACACTGCCCTCGCGCCCAACCCAACGCAACACGAGGTGACCATGTCGTTACCCGAGGTCGAAACCGCCGCACCGGCGCGCCCATCCGGCCTCTTCCGGCGGAAGAGCGTCGCCGAGCTCCAGGCCCTGGCCAGAACGGATCAGAGTCTCAGGCGGGCACTGGGGCCACTGAACCTCACGATGCTGGGGATCGGCGCGATCATCGGCACGGGGATCTTCGTGCTCACAGGCACAGTGGCAGCCCAGAACGCCGGCCCGGCGGTGGTCCTCTCCTTCGTGGCGGCGGGGGTCGCGTCGGTCTTTGCGGCGCTCTGCTACGCGGAGTTCGCCGCGCTGGTGCCGATGGCGGGGAGCGCCTACACCTACGGGTACGTGACGCTGGGCGAGTTCATTGCCTGGATCATCGGGTGGGACCTGGTGCTCGAATACGCGCTCGGTGCGGTCACCGTGGCGATCGGCTGGTCCGGATACGTGGTATCGTTCCTCAACGGCGTGGGGATCCACCTCCCGCCGCAGCTCACCGCCGCGCGGGGGTCGGTCGTCACCCTGGCCGATGGCGGCACCACCACCGCGCTTCTCAATCTCCCTGCAGTCCTGATCATAGCTCTCGTCACCACCCTGCTGGTGGTGGGGATCCGGGAATCGGCGAACGTCAACAACGTCATCGTGGTCATCAAGGTTGGCGTGGTTCTGGTCTTCATCGCGCTTGCCGCCCAGGCGGTCAACCCGGATAACTGGCAACCATTCATTCCAGAGAATACCGGAGTCCGGGAGCAGTACGGCTGGACCGGTATTATGGCCGGCGCCGGGGTGGTCTTCTTCGCCTACATTGGCTTCGATGCGGTGAGCACCGCGGCGCAGGAAGCCAAGAACCCTCAGCGGGACATGCCGATCGGGATCATCGCCTCCCTGCTCATCTGCACCGTGCTGTATATCCTGGTCTCGGGCATCGCGACCGGGGTAATGCCCTATACGGAGCTGGACGTGCCCGACCCGATCGCCAAGGTTGCCGACGCCGCCGGACTGGGATGGATCTCCGGTTTGATCAAGCTGGGCGCGATTGCGGGGCTCTCCTCGGTGATTCTCGTCATGTTGCTCGGCCAGTCGCGGGTCTTCTGGACAATGTCAAAGGACGGCCTGCTGCCGCCGGTGGTCGCGCGGGTGCACCCGCGGTTCAAGACCCCCTGGATCACCTCCATAGTGACCGGCATTGGCGTGGCAATCTTCTCCACTCTTCTTACGGTACGGGAGGCGGGGAGTCTGGTGGCGATCGGCACCCTTGCTGCGTTCGTCATCGTCTCGGTCGGAATCCTCGTGCTGCGCATTCGGGAACCCAACCTGCATCGGCCCTTCAAGGCTCCGATCATCTGGTTCACGGCGCCGATGGGGGCACTGTCCGCTCTATACCTGATGATCTCGCTTCCCTGGTACACCTGGCAGCGGCTGCTCATCTGGTTTGCCATCGGGCTCGTCATCTACTTCGTTTACGGTTATCGACACTCCCGGCTCGGTGGCGGCGGTAAGACCTGATCATCCCTTCAGGCTTCCGAGGCTCACATGAACCTTTTCCGGCGTAAGAGCGTCACCGCGCTTCAGGCCGAAGCCGCGGGCGACCATAGCCTGAAGCGCGCGCTGGGCCCGCTGAATCTCACCGCCCTCGGCATCGGTGCCATCATCGGCACCGGAATCTTCGTGCTCACCGGGACGGTAGCGGCCCAGAACGCCGGGCCGGCGGTCGTCCTGTCCTTTGCCCTGGCCGGGGTCGCCTCGATCTTCGCGGCTCTGTGCTACAGCGAGTTCGCCTCGCTGGTCCCGATGGCGGGGAGCGCGTACACCTACAGCTACGCGACCCTGGGCGAGGTAGTGGCCTGGATCATCGGGTGGGACCTCATCCTCGAATACGCCTTCAGCGCGACGACGGTGGCGGTCGGCTGGTCGGGTTACGTCGTCTCGTTCCTGGCCGACCTGGGCATCTATGTCCCGGCCCAGTTTCAGGCGGCGCGGGGGACCATAGTCACCATGGCCGACGGCACCACGGTCACCGCCCTCTTCAACATACCGGCGGTCCTCATCATCGCGGTCGTCACCACGTTGCTGGTGATCGGAATCAGAGAGTCGGCGTCGGCCAACAACGTGATTGTCTTCATCAAGCTGGCCGTCGTCGTGCTGTTCATCGTGCTGGTCGTGCGGCACGTGGACCCGGACAACTGGAAGCCGTTCATTCCGCCGAACACCGGCGAGCGGGAAAATTTCGGGTTCAGCGGGGTGGTGGCGGGCGCCGCCATCGTGTTCTTTGCCTACATCGGTTTCGATGCGGTGAGCACCGCGGCCCAGGAGGCTAAGAACCCCCAGCGCGACATGCCCATAGGCATCATCGGATCGCTGGTCGTCTGCACGGTGCTCTACATTGCCGTGTCCGCCATAGCTACCGGCGTGATGCCGTATCAACAGCTGGACGTGCCGGACCCGATCGCCCGGGTGGCCGACTACGCCGGCCTCGGCGTCTTTGCCAGCCTCATCAAGCTTGGCGCCATAGCCGGCCTGACCTCGGTCATACTGGTCCAGCTGCTGGGGCAGTCCCGGGTGTTCTACAGCATGTCACGTGACGGGCTGCTGCCGGCGCTGGTTCAGAAGATCCACCCCCGCTTCAGGACTCCCTATATCACCTCGATCGTCACCGGAGTGGCCGTGGCCATTCCGGCTGCGGTTCTTCCGGTGCGTGACGCGGCCAAGCTGGTATCCATCGGGACCCTGCTGGCGTTCGTCATCGTGTGCACCGGCGTCCTGGTATTGAGGATCCGCGAGCCCAATCTGCACCGGCCGTTCAAGACTCCCTTCGTATGGTTTGTGGCTCCGGCGGGCGCACTCTCGGCCGCTTATCTGATGTTCTACCTCGACGCCCAGACCTGGATTCGGCTGCTCGTCTGGCTGGGAATCGGCTTGGCCATCTATTTTCTCTATAGCCGGTACCACTCCAAGCTGGCTTCCGGGAGAGGGAACTGAGGGGTTCTCACACCGGGATTTGAGTCGGTTAGTTTTATGGAATGCCGCTCTCGCTGCCCCCCGAGAAGGCCGATCTGGCCCGAGCCTTCGCCACTGCGTTCCGGCGGGGACAGCGTGTCTGCCTCACTACCCACGTGAACCCGGACGGGGACGGCCTCGGCAGCGAGGTAGGCTTGGTGCACCTCCTCCGGGGCCAAGGGGTCGAAGCGGTCATCACCAATCCCAGCCCGACACCTCCGCGGTTCAGCTTCCTGTTCGACGACCTGCCCGGGGTCGATCGTTCGGCCGAAGCGGTGAAGGAGCTCCGCAGAGCCGATCTGATCATCGTCCTCGATATCTCCGATCTCACCCGCCTCGGCATGCTGATCGACACGGTGCAGAACCGCGGCGTCCCTGTGGGCTGCGTGGATCACCACGCCAGCGTAGGCCTGCTGCCTCCGGGGCCCCGCTACGTAGACCCGGATGCGGCTGCCACTGGCGAGCTCATCTACGAGCTGGCCAAGGGAAACGACTGGCCGCTTACCCAGGCGGTGGCACGTGCGCTCTACGTCGCCATCCTGACCGATACCGGCGGGTTCCGCTTCAGCAACACCCGAGCCCGGACCCTGCGGGTGGCGGCGGACCTGCTGGAGAGCGGCGTGGACAACGAGGAGATTTACCTGGAGGTCTACGCCCGGGCGCCGGAGGGCCGGCCGCGGTTGTTTGCCGAAGCGCTCCAGACGTTGGTCGTCGAGCATGAGTACGGGCTGGCATGGGTCACCGTGCCGCCGGGCGCCATCGAGCGCCTGGGCGTATCGTCCGACGACCTCGATGGCGTGGTGGAGTTCCCCCGGTCTATCGAGGGGGTAAGAATGGCGCTCCTGTTCCGGGAGATCTCCAGAGGACGGGTCAAGGTGTCGCTTCGCTCCGTGGGGAACGTGGACGTCGCGGCGTTTGCCAAGGCCTATGGCGGGGGTGGGCACACCAAGGCAGCCGGGCTCTCCCTTACCGGGTCTCTCGCCGAGGTGCAGAATACCGTTCTCCAGGCGGCCCGGACGTATTTGGGGCCGAACGGGGCGTCTCGACAGGAGTCGGGAGCTGGGAGCCAGGAGCTTCCCACAACCTCGGCGAGACCGATTCCTGACTCCTGACTCCCGACTCCCGACTCGCTATATTCCGAATGAGCGAGTAGGAATTCTCACACAGGCGCACATGGACACTATCGACCGAATCGAACGCACGCTGGACACTCTCCGGCCCTACATAGCCTCGCACAGAGGACAGGTGGAGGTGGTGGACTTCGATGAGCAGGACGGCGTTCTCCTCCTCCGCCTGGGCGGAACCTGTCACGGCTGCTCGGCTTCATCGGTGACTTTGAAGCAGGGCATCGAAAGCCGGCTGCGTGAGATGGTGCCGGAAGTGAAGCACGTGGAGGCGGTGTAGGTGGCCGAGTCGCTCGAGGCGCGCGTCACGGCGGCTTTGTCCCGGATTCAGAACCCGCGGCTGGATAACGATCTCCTTTCCTCGGGTATGATCCGCGACCTCAGCGTAAGCGAAGACGGCAAGGTCTCGTTCACCTTCCTCCTCGCCCCGGAAGACCCGGCCACCCTGGTCCGGTCGGCCCGCAGTGCCGTAGCGGCGGTGGATGGGGTACGCAAGGACGGCATCAAGATCAACGTGACCAATCCGGCAGGACCAGCCAAGCCCACGCACGGGCCACCCACCGGCCCGACGGCGAGCGCTCAGATGCCGCCGGCACCGCGGCCGATGGACCAACCCAATCTGGGAAAGATCGTGGCGATATCGTCCGGCAAGGGCGGCGTGGGAAAGTCTACCATCGCCGCGAACCTGGCGGTGGCCTTGGCCCAGGCGGGCTTCCAGGTCGGTGTAATGGATGCGGATGTCTACGGCCCCAATATCCCCCGGATGTTCGGGGTCAACGAGCGGCCTCCGGTCTTCGGGGGAAAGATCCAGCCGCTCGAGGCCCATGGGGTCAAGCTGATGTCGCTCGGTTTACTGGTCGAGCGCGACGCGCCGGCCATCTGGCGGGGCCCTATCATCATGAAGATCGTCAACCAGTTCCTGCGTGACGTTGAATGGGGTCAGCTGGATTATTTCATCGTGGATCTGCCGCCGGGCACCGGAGATGCCCAGCTCTCGCTGGTACAGGCCACTCACGTCTCAGGCGCGGTCATAGTCACGACCCCCCAGGAGGTTGCGGTGGGAGACGCCCTCCGCGGCGCCAAGATGTTCGAGCGGGTCGGCGTGCCGGTCTTCGGGGTGGTCGAGAACATGAGCGGCTTCACCGACCCGGAGACGGGGCGGCGCTTCGAGTTCTTCTCCGCGGGTGGCGGTCAAAGCCTTGCCGATGAGATCAGCGCGCCCTTACTGGGTACTGTGCCGCTCCAGCCTCAGCTCGCGGTGCTCGCCGATTCCGGCCAACCCATACTCATAGCGCAGCCGGAGAGCCCCGCCGCCCAGAGCCTGCGCGAGATCGCGAACAGTCTCCAGGAACAGACGGCGGGCCGCAGTGTCTCGCTTCCGATCCTTCGGGGGTGAGTGGAAGAGGCGGGAAGAACCTTACTCTCAGAAATGTCGATCGTCACGCTGTTGACCGACTTCGGTAGCGCCGACCACTACGTTGCCGAAATGAAGGGTGTGCTCCTGAGCCGGGTACCGGCAGCGGTGCTGGTGGACGTCACTCATGGCATCGTGCCCGGCGACATTCGATCGGCGGCTTACATCCTGGGGCGCACCTGGCACTGCTTCCCGCCCGGCACCGTTCACATGGCGGTGGTGGACCCCGGTGTCGGCGGCAACAGAGCTGCTCTGGCTCTGGCCGCCCACGGCCATCGCTTCGTAGGTCCGGACAACGGTGTGTTCACACCAGTCCTGATAGATGCCGAGGTGGAGGCGGTGGTGCTTCCGACACCCGAATCTGCTTCACCGACCTTCCATGGGCGCGATCTCTTCGCGCCCGCCGCCGCGGCGCTCGCCGGTGGAGTGCCGCTCCACACGCTGGGAGAGCCCTTTCTGGGCATTCCCGAGCGCCTGGCATACACCGCGCCGCACTACGAGGGAAAGACGGTAGTGGGCGAAGTCATCTACATCGACCGCTTCGGCAGTCTGGTCACCAACCTGACCTCCGAGCTGGTTCCAACCTATGCCCGTCTCGAGGTGGAAGACCTGGATCTCGGGCCGCTGCGGCGCACGTTCAGCGACGTGACGTCCGGCGGACTTCTGGCCTATGTCGGATCCGGGGGGGCCATCGAGATCGCCGTCCGCAACGGCTCTGCCGCCCGGCGGCTCGGGGTCGGCGTGGGGGGACGAGTTCGGGCCCGATTGGGTTAAGCCTTACCACAGAGACACAGAGGACCCTAGGCTGTCGGTGCTCGAGGGCGGAACCGCTCAACCAGCTGCCGCGAGAACCTCCACAGCTTGCGGATCAGCAGCACCGCAAGGATCACCAGCACCAGCACGATGCCTGCCGTCACCAGCGGATATTCGGCCGCCAGCCATACCAGAAGCACCGCCAGACCATCCTCCAGAAGACTCAGGGTCCAGTTGCTGACCGGCTCCGGGCTGGTGTTGACCGCCGCGCGGGAGGTCGCCTTTGCTCCATGGGAGGTGAGTGCCACGCTCCCGGCCAGGAGGGCTGCCCCGATCTTCCATTCCTCGGGCACGCTGCCGAACGCACTGTAGGATAGGACCGCGGCGGCGGGCGGGCGGATGAAGGTGTGCAGCGCGTCCCATGCGCTGTCGACGTAGGGGATCTTGTCGGCGATGAACTCTATGACGAAAAGCGTGATCGCTACGCCGAGTACCATGGGGTGAGAGAGGACCTGGAGCGGATCGGGGAGCTGGACCAGGCCGAGCCGCTGAAACAGGCCGGCGGCGGCAACCGTGGCGTAGAGGTTCAGGCCGGAGGCGAACGAGGTGCCAAGCGCGAAGCCGAGGGTCTCGAGCGGGGACATGTGTAACCTATAACCTCAGGAGGCATTCTGGTGCGGATCCTCCGCCGAATGCTCGAAGCCGGAGACTTTCATGTTGAAGAGGCGGGGGACGGCGAGACCGCGCTGAGATCCTCAAACCTTTCAGCGCCGAGGACCTCTACCACGCGGTGCGTGACGCTGATGGACGGGGATGCCTGCGTTTGCGAACGGCACCTGCGGTCATGACCCGCTGTACGTGAGCTCGCCGGTTCGCGTGCGCGCGAACCACCCGCCCAGCCGGCGGGGTAAGCCGCCTTGGAACTCAAAGTCAGTCTCGGGGAGAGTGCGCCCCTTCTCGGTATTCCCGGGCTGGTGGGGTCGCGTTCGCCGGTAGGAGGCCACCAGCTCGGTCAGGCAGGCAGCCTGGGTCCACATGCGGGCGGGGAGCGTCGGATAGCGATCCGCGCGCTCAGGTTTGAGCTGCGCTTGGCGAACTGTAGCCGTAACGCCCACCTGACCCTCCCGCAGAGTCGACCCACCTGCAGTCCGTCAAACTCCGCGACTGAAATATGAGCCTTGGGACTGCTTGAGGGTGTGCGCGGGGTCACCCGCGAGCGATCCCGTTCTACTCACCTTGCGAGGGGCGGCGCGCGCCGACCTGGGTTCGAGGCCGGACAAGAAAAGGGGAGAGCGGACCAAGCAGCTCTCCCCCCTTCGTCGCACCCATCAGTCAGGCTTAGATGGTAGCGGCGATCTTGTGCCACGTAGGTGTGCCGCTCCCCCTGGCTGTACCAACCGGCTCGGCTTACCTCGTAGAGGCGGTCTTGTGGAGGGTCGAGATGGCCACCTCGTAGCCACGAACTTCTGGCGTGCCTTCAACCAGTCTCGTTAGGCTCTTGAGCACCTGGGGATAGGTCTCGCGACTATACATGTCCGCGTTCTCCTTGCGTTCCCACAAGCTGATCGCGATCACCTGCTTGCCGTCTGGGCTGACAAAGGTGATCTCATCGGTGAAGCCGTTCTGCTTCTGAAGTAGGGGCAGAATTTCCCTCTCGAACGTCTGGGTTAACTCTTCCCGCTGGTTGGGCTTCAGATTCAAAGAGACGTGTCGTGCGTACATAGGAAACTCCTTGGAATATGAACTCAATAGTGGCGATTCACTATGATTAGTTGACTGGAGCGCAACGTACTGCATTGTACTAAACTTGTCAAGTACATGGTCCAGCTTGCTAAAATGGGCCGAATGACTTAACTTAGTCCTGTTAATTGCATTGAGTCCGCCCAAGGAGGAATCCCGTGGATGTGTCGTTAGTGATCAGGCAGCGGCTGGACGCATTCGGGCTGGACCAGCGAGAGCTGGCCCGGGCTGCGCAAGTGACCGAGTCGTACATCTCCCAGTTGCTGACCCGGCGGAAGGCGCCTCCCGCGCCGAATCGCACGGACATCTATGACAAGATGGACAAGTTCTTGAAGCTTCCGAGCGGGGAGCTGGCGCGATTGGCGGATGTCCAGCGGAAGCAGGAACTAAAGAGGGAGTTGGCAGAGGAGCCCACGCCCTTGTTCCGCGAAGTCCGCCAAGTGGTGCTCCGTAAGTGCGCCCCCGACAAAGAAGCACACGTACGCGCGATCTTAGAGAAGGAGCCCTTCGGCGAGCTCGAACGCCTTGTTACCCAGACGCTGCTCGATGTAGTCAAGGGAGTGGCCACCGAGGAATTGGAGAATGACTACTGGCTCCGTATGGTGGCGGAGCTCAGCAGCCGAAGCTATGAAGAGACCCGCGTGATCGTGCTCGAGTTCCTCGACACGGACATCTTCCACCTGTCGAGGGAACACTGCGTGTCGTTCTTGGATCCGCTCATCCAATCCTGGGATATCGACCTCACGACGTTTGCCCTGGACATCGTGTTAAACCCGAGAGTGGTCTCTGGGCATGTGAAGAGATTCGAGTTTATCGAGAGGAAATCGGGCGAGCTGTTCGCCGAAGAACCGGGGCTCAGAGAGTTTCTGGAGGAGCCCGCTCTCAGCGGCACCGCGACCGAGGAGGAAATCGCGTTCCTCAAGCGGCTGAGGTTCAATGGTAAGCGGCCGACCTCCCTCTACTACTATCGGGAGCTCCAGAACCTGAGAGACGCGCTCCATTTCCACACGGCGTAAGAGTCGGTTGTCGCGCATCACCACGTCTGACTGGCTGGGAGGAGTACCATGACCACTGCTACCAAGTCCAAACTCAAGATCAAGATTCATCCCCTCGAAGACCGGGTGGTGATTTTGCCGGATGATGAGGCGGAAACAATGCGCGGCCGGCTCCACATCCCGGACACCGCCAGGGAGAAGCCGACCCAGGGCGAGGTGCTCGCCGTCGGGCCCGGGCGAATCGAGAAAGGCCAGCGGGTGAAGATGGACGTCCAAGCGGGCGACAAGGTGATTTACGGTAAGTATAGCGGGACGCCGTATGAGGTAGGCGATGATGAGCTGATCATCATCAAGGCGTCCGACATTCTGGCCAAGATCGGCTGATACAGACTACCCAGGGGAGTGAGGAACATATGGCAGCGAAAGAACTGCTCTTCAGCACCGAGGCCCGCGCGAAGCTCAAGAAGGGCATCGACCAGCTGGCGGAAGCCGTCCGGATCACGTTGGGCCCCAAGGGCCGCAACGTCGTCATCGACAAGAGATTCGGGTCGCCGACCGTCACCAAGGACGGCGTCACCGTCGCCAAGGAAATCGAGCTGAGCGACCCGATCGAGAATCTGGGCGCCCAGATGGTGAAGGAGGTCGCTACCAAGACCTCCGATCTCGCCGGCGACGGCACCACCACCGCGACGGTGCTGGCTCAGGCGATCTACCGTGAGGGTCTCAAGAACGTCACCGCGGGCGCCAACCCGATGGAGCTCAAGCGCGGCATCGAGCGCGCGGTCGCCGCCGTCGTCGAGCAGCTCAAGATCATCTCGGTTCCTACGGTGGGCAAGAAGGAGATCGCGCAAGTCGGCACCATCTCCGCGAACACCGACAGGGAGATCGGTAACCTGATCGCCGATGCGATGGAAAAGGTGGGCAAGGAAGGCGTCATCACCGTCGAAGAGGCGAAAGGCCTGGAGACGACCCTCGAGACGGTGGACGGCACCCAGTTCGACCGCGGCTATCTGTCGCCCTACTTCGTTACCGACCCGGAGAAGATGGAGGCGGTGCTGGACGACCCCTACATCCTGATCCACGACAAGAAGATCTCCTCGATGAAGGAGCTGCTCCCGATCTTGGAGAAAGTGGCGCAGAGCGGCAAGCCGATGCTGGTCATCGCCGAGGATGTCGAGGGCGAGGCACTCGCGACGCTGGTGGTGAACAAGCTTCGGGGCACCCTGAAGGTGGTTGCCGTCAAGGCGCCGGGCTTCGGTGACCGCCGCAAGGAGATGCTCCGCGATATCGCGGTGCTCACCGGCGGGCAGGTGATCTCGGAAGAGGTCGGCCTCAAGCTGGAAAACGTCACGCTGGCCGATCTGGGCCGCGCCAAACGGGTGGTGATCGATAAGGACGACACAACCATCGTCGATGGGAAGGGCAAGCCCGACGACATCCAGGGCCGGATCGCCGAGATTCGCGCCGCCATCGAGAAGAGCACCAGCGACTACGATCGGGAGAAGCTGCAGGAGCGGCTGGCCAAGCTCTCCGGCGGCGTGGCCATAATCAACGTGGGGGCGGCCACCGAGACCGAGATGAAGGAGAAGAAGGCCCGGGTCGAGGACGCGCTGCACGCCACCCGCGCCGCGGTCGAGGAGGGCGTCGTGCCCGGCGGGGGAGTCGCGCTGATCCGGGCGCAGAGCGCGCTGGACAAGATCAAGGGCACCGAGGACGAGAAGGTCGGCGTCGAGATCGTGCGGCGTGCACTGGAGGAGCCTATCCGCATGATCGCCCAGAACGCGGGCGCCGAGGGCTCGATCGTCGTGGCGCGGGTGAAGGAGTCGAAGGAGAAGAACTTCGGCTACAATGCCGCGACCGATACCTACGAGGATCTGGTCAAGGCCGGGGTCATCGACCCGACCAAGGTCACCCGCACGGCGCTGCAAAACGCCGCGTCGATCGCGGGCCTGCTCCTCACCACCGAGTGTGTGTTGGTGGAGAAGAAGGAAGAGAAGCCGGCTCTGGCCGCCGCGGGCGGTGGCATGGGCGGAATGTACTAGACTCGGCCAAACTTAGAGCGGGGGGGCGGTTTCCCCGCTCTAAGTTTGCTGCCGACCTAGTATCCTGAGGCCTCCAGGGCAGGGGCTAGCGCTATGGTCACGGGTCAGTTTTAGCGAGAGAATGCCTTCAGAATTCGTCCCTACTCATCGAGCCACTCCACACCGACCCCGCCGACTGCAGTCGTAATCTCCAGATTGAGCCGGCGGGTCGCACGGTCGTAGTTCTCCGATAGGAATGCGTCCCCTCGGCGAACCAGCCCGGTGGGTTCGAAGCTGGAGAGGAACCGGTCCATGTGCAGGCGTACACCCACGCTACGGGGTAGCCGGAGGGTGAGACCGCCCATGGCCATGGTCACCTTCACGTTGGAGCTGGAACTCCACGCACCGCTGAAATCGAGCGTGACTTTTCCTATCCCTCCCTCGAAGGTGATCTCATCGCAGCGGCTGTTCCCCAGCCCCAAAACCGAGAGCTCGGCCGCGCCGGCACTGAAAGTCGCCCGGCGGCAGCGGGTGGCGTTGGGCTGGGAAAAGCTGACGACCGTCCGGCTGGCGCCGGTCGTCAGATTCAGGGCGCTGACCCGGAGCCCGCCCAGTTCGACCTCCGCATCGGCCGCACCCAGACTCAGGTCAAGGGCGAGATCTACCCGGGGCGAAAGGGAAAGTCTGGCGACCTGCTGGAACTGGTTACGGGTGACGACGCGGACACCTCCCTGAGCCAACGACCGCAGTCCGAGCACAACGGAGGCACTGCCGCCGTCGAAATCGCTAACCGGCTCGAAGCGATCCTCGTCGTAGGAGAGGTCCATCCGGTACAGCTCGGCCGGCCGGCCTGGAGCGAGACGGAGAGTCCCCGCCGCGTACTCGACCCGCATATGGAGCCGGGTCTCCCCGTGCAGCTGGCGAAAGGTGGTGAACGGCCTGATCGTCTGGGCCTGCGCCGGGCCGGCCCAGAGGGTCAGTCCCACGGCGAGCACCATCCGACGCATGACTCAGAGACCTCGCGAGGGCGACCGGGTGCCTGGCCGCCGGCCCGCGGGAACGCCGAATTGTGGCGTGGCCCAGAGGTATTCATCAGTCAGTGCCTCGGGAGGCAGCAGGCGGCCGGAGAAGTTCTCCTTGATGCCTCCCCGGCTCAGCAGCGCTGCGCCGAAGCCCGCCGTGCCCAGCAGCCACGTCACGAAGAACGCCGCCCCCCAGACGATGCTGCCGGCCACCGGCACCCAGCCGAACAGGGCCCAGGCCCCCCAAAGGATGGCCAGAGCCAAAAGGCCGATCAGAAGATAGCGGTAGCTGTTAGGTGACCCGGTCATAACGCCAAGCGCCATGCGCCGCCGGATGTATGTCTCGCCCATTGCGTGAGCCACTGCCAAGTACCCGCCTACTACACCCACGACGGCCAGCAGGGCGAATACGGCCACCGCGAATGGCAGCAGCAGAATTCCAGCGACGCTGAGAATGAGGCCGACCACCAGCATGCCGAACGTGGGCAGCAGGAGGATCTGTCCCAGCAGGCCGGTCACGAAGGCGCGGCCGAACGAATGCGACACCGTGTCCGACACGACCTCCAGATTCTGGCGGCCGAACATCACCAGTCCGAAACCCAGCACCGAGAGCGTGAGAAAGACGCCGAGCACGCCGGCGATACGGTGAAGCGTGCTCTGGAGCGGGGAGGTAACCTCCGCCTGAAGCTCTCGAGCGGGGGAGAGGATGTCCGTGGAACTCAGGGTCCGCACTTCACCGCCGATCTCGCCACCCTGGTCTCTTACCTCGCCACCCAGCGTGAGGACGTCGCCGGAAATCACCCCACCAGGGTGGATGATCACGTCGCCCTCGATGGTTACCAGATTGCCGCGGAGCCTGCCGTACACGTCGGCGGTTCCCTCGACCACGAGCAGGTTGCCGCTCAGACTCTCGGCCGAGCCAAGGCTGAAATTCCCCAGCCGCGCCGTTCCTCCCGGAACAGTGAGCCGAACCTCTCCCCGTTCGGGCTGGAGGGCTGCGCGAAGCCGATCCTCGATGAGTCGGGGCTTGCTCAGATCGGAGAGGTCGACGGCGGGGCCGCCGGCAGGGATGGCCTGGGGGTGGGGGGCAGCCGGGCCCTGGCGCTGGAGCCCCACGCGCAGGGAGACATCCGACACCAGGCTCCAGAAATCGTGCATCAGTTCTGCCGGCCTCGAGCCGAGGGAGTCCCGCGGGAGCTCCGCGCGTAGCGGGCGCGCCGACGCGGCCAGAACGAGTACCAGCGCCAGGAACCGCTTATATGCCGGCATGGGCCACCTGCTGGGTCGGGAGAGCCAGAAGGCGGCGCAGGGCGACGATGCCGCCCAGATACGCGAGAGACCCCAGGGCCGATGCCAGTGCCAGACGTGCCGGGCTTTCGGCCAGCGACCGCATGCCGTGATACCAGGGCTGCTCGATGAGACTGGAGGCCAGGCTGCGGACGCTGAGCCAGACAACCTGACCTCCCTGCGCCATGAGCCAGGCGCCGATGGAGGCGAGGGTCTCCTGGTTCGCGAGCGTCCAGGCGATGCTCCCCGCCATCGACCCCAGCACCAGTAACGCCAGGCCGGCCGCCACCGCCAGCGACTTCGGGGTGGCAAAGAGCCGCCGCTGCCTGGCTTGGAGAGAACGGATGGCAAACGGATCCGGTATGATGACGGCAGCCATCACCCGTTCCGCGAAACCTTCGGCCGGGCTCAGGAGAGGCAGCATCGAGATCTGGTCCGCGATCTCGCGCTCGGCTCGTGCCCGCTCGAGACATTCCTGGCAGTGGTCGAGGTGATGCTGCCATTCCAGGCCGAGCGTTCCGGCGAGCCAGGCGTCGATCTCGTCCGGAGATAGGTGAGATCCGGAAGGACGGGTCATAAGTGAACCTTCCTACGTCGGGGTTGAGGTGAAGGTTTCATTCTTTCAGGTGTGCGAGCGAGTGTCGCAGCTCGTTGCGGGCGCGGTGGATATAGGTCTTCACAGTGCCCAGCGGGAGGTTCAGCATTTCGGCGATTTCCTCGTACGCACGACCCTCCACATGCCGGAGCAGAATGCAGGAACGGTACTCCGGCCTGAGCGCACCGATGGCGGTCTCGATAGCCCCTCCGAGCTCCTTGGCCTCGACCGTGTCCAGCGGAGACTCCTGCCGCGCGCCGATCTGCAGTGCGGTGGCCTGCATGGCCTCCGGAGTCTCGGCGTGAGGTGAGCCATCGAGAGAAAGGGTGTCCAGCTCCCGGCGGCGGAGGTGGTCGATCGCCGCGTTGTTCCCGATCTTGAAGATCCAGGATGAGAACTTGAACTCGGGACGGTAGGAATCGATCGCGTTCAGCGCCTTGACGAAGGTCTCCTGAGCCAGATCCTCGGCGAGCTCCCGGTCTCGTACCATTCGGAAGAGCAACGCGAAGATGGGACGTTCGTAGCGCCGGATCAGCTCGCGGTAGGCGGCCTCCTGCCCCGAGCGGGCACGAAGCACCACCTCCTGATCGCTCAGGCCACCCCAGTCCGAAGCGTCAGCGGCCACGGGCCGGGTTGCTTGCCAAGCGGCTTCCCGCGGGACTACATTCAGCGCCTATGTTAGCCTCGGATCGTCAGTTACCGGTTTCAGGCGGTCCTGAGAAGCGAGCTTACGTCCGTTCCATGTTCACCGCCATCGCTCCCACCTACGACCGCCTCAACCGCATCATCAGCTTCCGCTTCGACCAGGGTTGGAGACGGTTCGCAGTAGGCTGGCTGGAATGGCAACGGAACCCGGAAGGAATCTACCTCGACCTGTGTGCCGGCACCCTCGATTTCGGCGCTACACTGGCCCGGCGGCCGGGCTTTCGCGGGCGGATAGTGGGTGCCGATTTCGTGCGGGCCATGCTGGAGATAGGCCGCGGCAAGTCCTCCAGACTGGTCCCGGTCGCTGCCGACGCCCTCGAGCTGCCATTTCCAAGCCTCGCCTTCGACGGAGCGATGGTCGGATGGGGAGTTCGAAACCTGGTGGACCTCGATGCAGGGCTCGCCGAAGCAGCTCGCGTCCTCCGGCCGGGGGCCAGGCTCGTCATTCTGGAGATGGCGATCCCCGAGCAGCGCCTGCTCCGCGCTGCATTCCAGTTTTACTTCAGGCGAATCATGCCCCTGGTCGGTCGCTGGGTCTCGAAACATACGACGGCCTATAGCTGGCTTCCAGAGTCCACCCGGGTCTTTCCCCTCCCCGCGGAGCTGGCGCGCCGCATGGAGGCGCAGGGCTTCGTCGACGTGCGCTACCACCTGTTCATGGGCGGCGTGTGCGCGATGCATGTGGGGACAAAAGGTGAACGGTGAACGGTGAACGGTGAACGGTGAACAGTGAACGGTGAACAGTGAACGAGGTTCGACAGGAGAGGTGTCACCCTGAGCGAAGCGAAGGGGCCGGAACGTGGCATCGCCCCCTCGTGCCGCTCGGGGGGGCATCCGATTGAATGGCGCTGGATAACCTCCGCGACTTTATCAAGGCGATCGACGAGATCGGCGAGCTCGCCCGCGTGACCCATCCGGTCCGGGCGCGGCTGGAGATCGCGGAGATCGCCGATCGCGCCATGAAGAGTCCCGGCGGTGGTCCCGCCTTGCTGTTCGAGCACGTTCTGCTGGAGGATGGCCGGCAGAGCTCGCAGCCGGTCGCCATCAATCTCTTCGGCTCCATGAGACGCATGTGCCTTGCTCTGGGTGCCGAGAAGCTGGACGATATCGGCGGCCGTATCTCGGAGATGCTGAACCTCAAGGTTCCGGAGGGACTCTTCGGGAAGCTGGCCCTGCTGCCGAAGCTGGCCGAGATCGGCAAGTTTCCGCCCCGGACGAAAGGAGCCCGGCCGGCCTGCCAGGAGGTCGTGCACCGGGACGACGCGGTGAACCTCGACGAGATCCCCTTTCTCACCACCTGGCCCGGAGACGGGGGCCGCTACATCACCCTTCCCATGGTGATTACCACCGACCCCCATCGGGGGATTCGGAATGTGGGCATGTATCGGGTCCAGGTGCTCGGCCGCAACACGTTGGCCATGCACTGGCAACGACACAAGGTCGGGGCGGCTCATTGGCGGGAGATGGCCGCACGCGGCGAGAAGATGCCGGTCGTGATCGCGCTGGGTGGCGATCCCGCCAGCATCTACTCCGGTTCCGCCCCGCTCCCACCCACCATCGATGAGTTTCTGTTCGCGGGATTTCTCCGGCGGCAGCCAGTCGAGCTAGCCAAGGCGCTTACGTGCGACCTCGCCGTGCCGGCCGAAGCGGAGCTGGTCATAGAAGGTTACGTAGATCCGGCCGAGCCGCTGGTGCTGGAGGGTCCGTTCGGCGATCACACCGGGTTTTACTCCCTGGCCGACTACTACCCCAAGGTCCACGTCACCGCAGTAACCTCTCGAAGGGACCCGATCTATCCGGCCACTCTGGTCGGCCGTCCTCCCATGGAGGATTTCTACCTGGGCCACGCCACCGAACGCATCTTCCTCCCGCTGCTCAAGTTGACCATCCCGGAAATCGTAGACTACCACATGCCTGCTCCGGGAATCTTTCACAACCTGGTGTTCGTCTCGATAGACAAGCAGTATCCCGGCCAGGCGTACAAGGTGATGAACGCGCTGTGGGGACAGGGGCTCATGTCGCTGGCGAAGGTGCTCGTGGTGGTGGACAAGGAGGTGAACGTGCGTGATCCGGACGAGGCGTGGTGGATCGCGCTCAACCACATAGATCCAGAGCGCGACGTGCGTTTCACCATGGGGCCGATCGATGTGTTGGACCATTCCAGCCGGGCGTTCACCTACGGCAGCAAGATGGGGATCGATGCCACGCGGAAATGGAAGGAGGAGGGCTTCGACCGCGAGTGGCCCGAGCCGATCACCATGGACGCGGAGACCAAGCGCCGGGTGGACGAGATGTGGGGGAAGCTGGGCATCCGCCTGAAAAAGCGCGAACAGTGAACCGTAAACGGCTCAACGGGAGATCTTCATGAGCGATAGCACCAGGCGAAGGGTTTCGTGAACGACCCGTTCAGCGTTCACCGTTCACCGTTCACCGCTCGCGAGGGTCAAACCTACGGAGGGGACTCACTCCTCGTCCGCTACGTCAACCTTGTCAAGCTACCGCACACGCTCTTTGCCCTGCCCTTTGCGCTACTCGGAGTGCTCGCTGCCTCCCGGGTCGCTCCGGTGGAACCGTGGGACGTTGCTCTCGTGGTCGTGGCCTTCTCGGCGGCTCGCTGGGCGGCCATGGGCTTCAACCGGATCGCCGACCGGCGGTTCGACGCCCGCAACCCCAGGACCCTCAACCGGGAGCTGCCCCAGGGTAAGCTCTCGCTCACCCAGGCCTGGATCTCAGTGGTACTCGCGGCCGGCGTCTTCATCCTGGCGGCGGCGCTGCTCAACCCACTCTGCCTGCTGCTGAGCCCGCTGGCGCTCGTCTGGATCATGCTCTACAGCCTCTCCAAGCGGTTCACCTGGTGGCCCCACCTGTGGCTCGGAATGAGCCTGGCGATCGCGCCGGTCGGCGGCTATCTGGCCGTGACCGGGCACTGGAGCGATCCGGCCTGGATGCTGGTGGCGATCACGATCGGGGTGGCCACCTGGGTGGCCGGGTTCGACATCTTCTACGCCCTACCCGATGCCGGGTTCGACCGGTCCGAGGGGCTCAGGAGCGCGGTGGTGCGGCTGGGCGAGCCGCGCGCCATTACCCTGGCCAAGCTGCTCCACGGCGTGACTATTCCCGCGCTCGCGATATTCGGATACGGGGCCGGATTTGGGCTGTGGTACTATCTTGGCCTCATGGTGGCCGCGGGCATTCTGGTGTACGAGCACCGGCTGGTCCGTCCGGGAGATCTCTCGCGACTCGATGCCGCGTTCTTCACGATGAATGGGGTCATGTCGCTCACTGTGTTCGGGTTTGCACTCATCGATCGGGTGATGTGATGGCGGAAATGAAAGAGGCGGAAAAAGCGGAAAAGGCGGAAGGAGCGGAAATGGCGGAAGGAGCGGAAAAGGCGGAAGGAGCGGAAATGGCGGACAAGTCACAAGGTGACCAAAAAGGTAGGATTCCTGCGCCTTCCGAGCGCAAGGGAGCGTTTCCGCCTCTTCCGCCTCGTCCGCTCCTACCGCCTCGTCCGCCTCGTCCGCCCCTTCCGCCCAAGCATCCTCCGCACACCCCCACCCCCAACCGCCGGGGCCGATGATTTCCCACCCGGTCGTCCTCGCTTTGACCGGAGCATCCGGAGCCTTGTACGGCGTGCGGCTGCTCGACGTCCTCGCGCGCCAGAGGATCCCCGTGTGGCTCATCCCGTCCGAGCACGGCGTACGCCTGATGCGGGAGGAGTGCGGGATCAAGTCGCTGGAGGGATTGCGCGAGGCGACCGGGGGTGACTGGACTTCGGTGGTCGTGTTCTCCGACGAGGACCGGGGAGCCAAGCCGGCGTCCGGCTCGCAGCGCACCAGCGGCATGGTGGTGTGCCCCTGTTCCATGGGCACGGTGGCGGCGATCGCGGGTGGCACCAGTCGCTCACTGGTGGAGCGCGCCGCTGATGTCACGCTGAAGGAGCGGCGTAGGCTGATCCTGGTACCCCGGGAGACTCCGTTCTCGCTGGTTCACCTGCGGAATCTCGTAGCGGTTACCGAGGCCGGCGCGGTCGTCATTCCGGCGGCACCAGGCTTTTACCATCGCCCCAAACGGGTGAGTGAGCTGGTAGATTTTATCGTCCAGCGCATCCTGGACCAGTTGGGCATGGACCTGGAGATCGCACCGCGATGGGGAGGAGATAAGACGTGAGGGGCACTCTCGACAGTCTTCGGCGCCTCGGTTCGGGCGCCGTTCTAGCTTTCTGTAGCGCTTTTCTGGCGTGCGGCGGGGATGGCCGGGATCTGGCCGGTCCTGAGGTGCCCGAGCCAACGCCTCCGGCCGACGAGGGTGTGACACCAGCGGCGGGCTGCAGCGAAGGGGCGCTCGAGCACGGCGCACTCTACCGGATCTGTTTCCCCGAAGCCTGGAACGGCAACCTGGCGCTCTACGCCCACGGATACGTGGCGGCTCATCGGCCGGTTGCGCTCCCGGACGACGTTATCGGCGGCCAGTCCATTTCCGGCACCTTGACCGGCATGGGCTACGCTTTTGCCACGACCAGTTACCGGGCCAATGGGCTGGTTGCCCCCGAGGCGGTCGAGGATCTGGTAGAGCTCGAGGCCACCGTGCGGCGGCTGTATCGTCCCGATCCGGGCCGATCGGTCATAATCGGATTCTCGGAGGGCGGTCTGGTAGCGACTCTCGCGACGGAACGGCACCCGGAGCTCTTTGACGGCGCGGTGGCCGGCTGCGGCCCAATCGGCGACTTCGGGGCTCAGCTCAACTACATCGGCGACTTCCGGGTGGTATTCGACTACCTGTTCCCCGGCGTGCTTCCGGGAAGCGCCGTGGAAATCCCGCAGTCGCTCCAGGACCGGTGGGACGAGGTCTACATCCCGGCGATAGTCCTTGCGCTCGCCGTCGATTTCGAGGCCGCCAGCGAATTGATGCGCGTCACCGGCGCCCCGGTGGCCGGGAACGATCTTCGCTCCATGGCGGAGACTACGATAGGCATACTCTGGTACAACGTCTTTGGAACCGCCGACGCTCAGGCCCGCCTCGGCGGGCAGCCATTCGACAATTCGGCTCGGGCCTATGCTGGCTCCTCGAACGATGCGGCCCTGAACGCCGGGGTAGCTCGCTTCGCCGCCGACCCTGATGCCATCCCAGCGATAGGCCGGTTCGAGACCTCGGGCAATCTCGAGGTGCCGCTGGTGACGATGCATACCACCGGCGATCAGATCGTCCCATTCAGCCAAGCCCAGCTATATGGAGACAAGGCGAGCCGGGCCGGCGCGGCTGGACGGCTGACGGCGCTCACTGTCGAGCGGCACGGTCACTGCACTTTTGAGGTGTCCGAGGTCCTGGGCGCCTTCGCGGATCTCATGGACGATGTCAAACCTGCGCCGGCTGGGCTGCTCGCCGTCCTGGCCGAGCGCTGATGCGGCTGGGCGTCATCGCGGATACCCACGGCTGGTTGCGTCCCGAGGTATTCCAGGCGTTCTCAGAGGTCGATCACATCCTCCACGCCGGCGACGTGGGCCCGCCGGAGCTGCTCACCGAGCTGGAGGCGCTGGCACCCGTCACCGCGGTCTACGGCAACACCGATGGGATGGAGCTGCGCCAGCGGCTACCGCAAGTCGCCAGGCTCCGGCTCGATGGGTTCGACATCGTGGTCACCCACGGTGACCAGCTCGGCTCGCCCACCCCAGAAGCGCTCAACGCCGCATACCCGGAGGCCCAGATCATCGTGTACGGTCATACTCACCGTCCGCTGCTGACCCTGGTGGACGTGGTGGTCACCGTCATGAATCCGGGCGGGGCGGGGGCTCGCCGCTTCAGTCTGCCGCCTTCCGTCGGAATCCTCGAGTTGGAGCCCGGTATTCCGCCGCGCGGACGCCTGCTGCCACTCCTCGATCTGGACCAGGAGTAACGTGCTGCTTCCCCTCCTCTGGGTGCTGCAGAGTACTCCTCCCGACACCCTGGAGATCCACCCGGTCAAATACCCTCCATCAGTGGGAGCCGCCCTCGACAGCGTTCGTCATGGCCCTCCCCAGCTCGAGCTGCGTACCGGACAGGGAACGGCGCGGGTGTGGCTCCTGCGAGCGGCGGACACCTTCTTCGTTGCCGCAACCATTCCCGACAGCACACCCTATTGGGGTGATGACTTCGTGGTCAGCATGAACGTCGGGGGAACCCCGGGAGCCCATCCTGGGCACGATGACTTCCAGTGGTACTTGCGCCGCGTGCTCGATAGCACGGTCATTTATCGGGGCCGGGGCGGCCGCTGGGAGGCGCCCAGGGGCGATCCCGACTGGCGGCTGGGCTCCGCGCGGTCGGGAGGCGGCTGGGAGGTTAGCGTGCGGGACGATCGGAAGAGCTGGAGTCTGATTCTCCGCCTGGATCCGGCCTGGCTGGAGGGGAGTGAAGGCCGGCCGCCCCGGCTGGCGTTCAGGATCTACGACAACTCGCCCGGGGGCTGGTTCGCCTGGCCGGCATCCGCTGGAGTAACGCCGGCCTCGGTCGAGCAGACGCCGTCGCTCTGGGGCTACGTCAAGTCGGCCACGGCACGCCGGAAAGACCGGCCACTCGACTGATCGAGGGATACCTCACTACATCCACTGCTCCAGCGGCGTCGTGCGGCGGAGCGCGTCCGGGTGGGCCCTGAACCACGCCATCATCAGCAGGATCTCATCAATTGAGTCGAGGGGGAGGGGCCCGGCTGGCGGCTCGGGCTGGCGAGTCTCCTGGGCCACCACCGCCCGGAACGCCTCGTGCTCGATTGGGGTGGAGGGGTAGGGGAACGAGGCTCGCACGATGCCCTGCCTCATTATGTAGGCCCGATCGTCGCCGAAGTCCCCCGTATCGCGATACACGAAGGTGAGCAGATCGATGGCGGTGCGCGCCCGGCTGGTGGCGGCGAGCAGCCACTCGAGCTGCTCGAACTTCGACCGCCAGCGCGCCGCCTGCTCGAACTGGGCGCCCGCCGAGGCCGCCTGCATGGACGCTACCACCCGATCGATCGGCTCGAGAGTGCGGCCTTCCAGAAAGGCCACGGCGGTGTCTACCCGCCGCTGATATTCCCGCTGCCCCACGAAACCGGCACAGGGCCCGCTGCACAATCCGAGCTCGTGCCGCATGCACCCGGCCTGGCGGGGCCGGTCGAAGAGATCGCCCTGGCCGGCGAAAACGACCGGCATCGTCGCGGCGCAGTCCCGCAGACCCAGGAGGTCGTTCAGCGTGCGCACCGCTTCCAGAGCTCGCGACAACGACCGGAACGGCCCGTAACATCGCACGTCGTCGCGCGCCACGGTGCCACCGCCGTAAACTCTCGGAGCGGGACCGCCCGCGATCTTGATGAGCACGGAACGGCGAGTGAGATTGCCCTTGTGATTGAAGTGGGGACGGAATCGGCGGATCTGGCGGAGCTCCCCGAGGTAGGCCGCGAACTCACTGGGAACATAGTCCCAGCGGATCTCGCTGGCCGCGTAGAGTATCCGGGCCGCCTTGTCGTCCGGGTAGGCCGCCCGAAAATAGGTAAGCAATCGGTTCCGGAGCCGCTTGGCCTTTCCCACGTACAGCACCCGGCCCGTGGCATCGAACATCTGATAAACCGCCGGGCGGTTCTCGGCGAGCGCGCGAACCCGCCCGCGCAACTGGTCGAGGTCGGTGGAGGCAAGCGGCGCAGCCCGCTGGGCTCGGCGGCTTCGGCTCACTTCTGGCAGCGGTGGCAGAAGACCGTAATGCGGCCGTCGATGGCGTGGGTCCCCGCCAGCCGGGTACCGCAAACCGGGCAGGACTCTCCTTCGCGGCCGTAGACCTTCAGCTCGAGCTGGAAATTGCCTCGCTCTCCGGTGCCGGTCCGGTAGTCACGAAAGGTCGTTCCACTGGAGGCGATGGCAGCGGCCAATATCCCGCGGATCTCCGAGTGCAGCCGGCGATGCTCCTCGGGACCCAGCCGTCGGGCCGGCCTGGAGGGATCGATGCCCGCCGCAAAGAGCGCCTCGTTGGCATAAATGTTTCCCACCCCGGCGAGATGCC
Source organism: Gemmatimonadales bacterium (assembly GCA_050733075.1). Classification (GTDB taxonomy): domain Bacteria; phylum Gemmatimonadota; class Gemmatimonadetes; order Gemmatimonadales; family GWC2-71-9; genus CAVVWJ01. The sequence continues at coordinate 17,842 of JBOHSD010000005.1, read as the reverse complement.
GCTGATCCATGATTACCTTCTTGATGGCCTGCCGGCTTTTCCCCAGGGCGGCCGCGAAACGCTCGACCGAGAAGTCGTCGTCGAGCGGCTCCGGCCCGATCGCGGCGGTATAGTCCTCCCACTCGTCCTCATCGAGCAGTAGCAGAGTGCCGAGCCGGCGCACATCGCGGTAGACCAGCTCCCGCCCCCCGGTGAGCTCGGCACGCAGCACCGCATAGTGGGCCTCATCCTCGCTCAACCCCCGTCGATGGACCTGCAGCGATCCGGTCATGCCCGGCTGGATAACCAGCCTGGCCGAATCCAGCTCGAGCACGGCGTGCTTGGCACGGCGGAACACGCGCCGGATCCTGGCCCCGGTCAGGCGCCGAAGCAGACGACGTCGGGTCACCCCACGCAGCACGTCGTCGTGGCTCAGGGTGACCCGGCCGATGCGGCGGCCGATCAGGTTGGGTCGAATGTTGCGGACGATGGTTTCGACTTCGGGAAGCTCGGGCATTCGCGGCCGTCAGGGCGTGATGGTGATCGTTCCCTTCATCGTGGGTGAACGGGCCGCCCTTCCCCTGGGAGCCTGCCATCGAACCCATGCCCGCGTGGGCTGCTCCACCCTTCCCCGTTCTATTGCGCACCAGGGTGGGGCGGCCAGCGGAACTGGGCTGAGCTCCGAAGGCTGGGCGCAAGGGGGGAGGCGTGAGGCGGTTCGTGCACAGCCGGAGGGGCTCGGTCCAGGGCCGCTGGCCGAGTGTGGTGGGGGTGAGCGTTGTTTCCCACCCAGCCGCGCAGCCGCCACGGACATGGGCCCTCCGGCAGGCTCCGCGACAACCGCTCCGCCCTTCCCCTGGGAGCCTGCCATCGAACCCATGCCCGCGTCGTCTGCTCCACCCTTCCCCCGTTCTATTTCTTCACACACGGGTGGGGTGTTGCTCCAATCTGGCCGCTTCCCGCCAGCCGATATCGCGCCGATAGATCTTGCCTTCGAAGTGAATCGCCTCGGCTGCCTCCCGGCTGCGCCGCTGGGCCTCGGAGAAGCTGGCCGCCGTCGCGGTCACCGTCAACACTCTCCCACCATTGACCCGGAGCACGCCGTCAGTACCTCGCGCAGTTCCCGCGTGGAACACCGTCACGTCCTGGGGAAGCCGCTCGGGAATGGTGATCTCGGCGCCCACGTCGGGTGAATCCGGGTATCCCCTGGCTGCGAGCACCGTCGTCACCGCTGCCCTCGGGCTGAAAACTAGAGGTGAAGGTGGCTCTCGTCGCGCCACGCTCAGCAGGCATTCAGTCAGTCCACCCGATACCAGGGGCAGCACCACCTGGGCCTCGGGGTCACCCAGCCGGCAGTTGAACTCGATCACGAGGGGTGAGCCTGCGGGGTCGATCATGAGCCCCGCGTACAGCACGCCCGAGTACGGCGTTTTCTGCCGCTGCATCTGTTCCAAGGTTGGGAAAAGTACTTCCCGCTTGATCCGGTCGAGCAATGCCGGTGTGGCCAGCGAAACCGGACTGTAGGCACCCATGCCGCCGGTATTGGGCCCCCTGTCGCCGTCGAGGAGGCGCTTGTGATCCTGGGAGACCGGTAAGAGCTCCGTCTCCCGGCCATCGGTCAGGGCCAGAACCGATATCTCCTCACCCTCGAGGAACGCCTCGATGACTACAGTCCGGCCGGCCGGGCCGAGCTGATCGCCCTCCAGCATGGCGCGAACTGTTCGAGATGCCTCGGCTCGGGTGGCGCATACCACGGCTCCCTTCCCGGCTGCGAGACCGGAGGCCTTGACCACCAGCGGCGCCGGGTGGCGGTCTATGTAAGCGAGCGCGGCGGCGAGCTCGGTGAAGGTCCGGCTGGCCGCGGTGGGCACCCCGGCCGCCCGCATGACTTCTTTGGCGAACGCCTTGGATGACTCGAGCTGGGCTGCGGCGGCGCTGGGGCCGAAGACCAGCCGTCCTTCGGCCCGGAGCCGATCGGCCAGTCCACGCGCCAGGGGAACCTCGGGTCCGACGATGGTCAGGTCGATACCGTGCATATCGGCGGCATCGGCCACGCGGTCCAGATCGTCGGCCGGGATGGGGAGGTTATCGCCGAGCTGGGCGGTACCGGGGTTTCCCGGCGCGCAATACAGACGAGCCTGGGGGTTCTCGCGGCGGAGCGCCCAGCAGAGCGCATGCTCCCGGCCGCCGCCTCCGACCACGAGCAATCTCACGGCTTCTGTGCGTTGCGGAACGCCTCGAGGGCCCGCTCCGCGGCGCGCCGGGCCGCGCCGGCTACCTGGGTGGCCAGCTCCCTGGCCTCGCCGGCGTAGTAGGCGCCTGCTGCGGCCATGTCGTCGCGAAGCGGCCGGTCCCCGGGCTCGCCGTCACGGCGGGTGTACTCGCCTCTCAGGATACGCTCGTACTCACCGGTTGAAAGCCAACGCTGCAGCTCGGCTGCCCGAACCGTGTGCATGGGGTGAGTCAGTGCGAGGGTACTCAATAGCTTGTAAATCACGTCGAGCCCTTCGGTGCTGCCGGCGTACTCGTGCGCCTGCTGCATGAAGGCATCCACGTCGAGCTGGCCGGTGAAGTTGGCGCCCCTACCGCCGCCGGCCATCTTCATGTCCAAGCGCTGCGCCACCACGATGTCCTGACTGCCGAGCAGGCCGGCGCGGTCGGCGGAGAGCTCGGACTTCCGCGACCACTCGAGGAATGCCAGCCGGATCGGGAGTACCGCAAGGCCGGCCAGGACCGGAATCGCGCCCAGGCTCATCATCGCGAGAATCGCCGCGATCGTGTGATACAAGGCGTGACCGCTCATGACATGCCCCAGCTCGTGAGAGAGAAGCACCCGGAGCTCGTCGTCGTCGAGCAGCTCGATCGCCGCCGAGTGTACCACCACGAAGGGCGCATCGACCCCGTACGCTCCTGCGTTGAAGAACGGCGTCTGGGAGACGTATAGCTCGGGGACGGTGGGCCAGTCGAACGTCGTGGTTACCTCGTGGTGCAGCAGCCAGAGCCGGGGGAACTGAGCCGGGCCGACCCGAACTGCATTGCCCTGGAACAACAGGCGGATTCCACGCTCGCCGCCGAGCAGTCCGAGCACCTTGCGAATTACCTCATCGACGCCTGGCAATCCACGCAGCGTCTGGAGAGCGGCACGGTCTGCCGGGTGCTCCCAGCTGACGGCGGAGATCTGGGGGAGAGCTTGCCGGGGCCGGGGGGCGGGAAGCGTAGTCATCGAGGACTCGGCGGTTGGAGGTGCGGGACCAGGTAAAAAGCGTGAACAGTGAACGGTGAACAGTGAATGGTGAACAGTGAACGGTGAACAGTGAACGGTGAACAGTAAACGGGCTGTTCCGGCAATCCCGGTTCACCGTTTACCGTTTACCGTTCACCGTTCACGCCTACTCATGGCTTTCGGCCAGCGCCCGCTCCAGATCCCCAATCAGATCGTCTGTGTCCTCCACCCCGCAGCTCAGGCGAATCAGGCTATCGGTGAGTCCCATCGCCAGCCGCATGGCCGGTGGCACCGATGCGTGGGTCATCGACGCCGGATGGCCGATCAGGCTTTCGACGCCTCCGAGCGATTCGGCGAGGGCGAAGATCCGGGTTCGCTCGACGAAGCGGCGGGCTCGCTCGGGGTTGCCGAGCTCCAGGGAGATCATCCCCCCGAAGCCGCTCATTTGGCGGCAGGCGAGCTCATGCTGGGGGTGGGAAGGCAGACCGGGATAAAACACCTTCTTGATCGCCGGCTGGTGGCTGAGCCATTCCGCGATCCGGCGGCCGCTCAGATCGTGCTGCCGCATCCGGAGCGGCAAGGTCTTGATGCCGCGGAGCGCCAGCCAGCAGTCCATCGGCCCCGGTACCGCGCCGGCCGCGTTCTGAATGAAGCCCAGCCGCTCGGCGAGGTCGTCCCTGGACGTCACCAGCAGCCCTCCCACCATATCGCTGTGGCCGTTGAGATACTTCGTCGTTGAATGGAGCACGATGTCCGCGCCATGCTCGAGCGGCCGCTGGAAGCAGGGGGTGGCGAAGGTATTGTCCACCACGTACAGGTAGCCGTGAGCCTGGGTCAGATCGCCGACCGCGGCCAGGTCCGTGAGGTTCATCATCGGGTTGGTCGGCGTCTCGCAGTAGACCATCCGGGTGGCCGGCGTGAGCGCCCCCTCTATGTTCCCGATCTCGCGCATGTCTACGAAGCTGACCCGGATACCGAGGTTGCCGTAGATCCGCTCCATCAACCGGTGGCTTCCCCCGTAGACATTCTCGCCGCACACGATGTGGTCTCCGGACTTGAACAGCTTGAGCACGGCGTCCAGCGCGGCCAGACCCGAGCCGAACGCAAACCCGTGGGCGGCGCCCTCCAGGCTAGCCACGTTTCGCTCCAGCGCCTCCCGGGTGGGGTTCTGAGTGCGGGCGTACTCGTAGCCTTTGTGTTTGCCCAGACCCTCCTGGACGTAGGTCGAGGTCTGGTAGATGGGGGTCATTACCGCGCCGGCGAGCGGCTCGACGACCTGACCCGCATGCACCGAACGGGTAGCAAAGCCGTGATTGCGATCCTGGGGAAGAATCCGGGTCATCGGGCCCATGGGGGAGAGGATGCCGTGAAGCGTAATATGGGCTATTGGCTGTTGGCTATTGGCTACTCCGCTTGACTTTTAGTGCCTGGCCAGCAGCCGGCGGCTCTTAGCCACTGGGTATAGCCAATAGCCAATAGCCAATAGCGCACCGCCTGATTTAGTTTCGCACCGTGACTTCCGGTTCCCCCGACGGCGTGACGGCGCGCTGCCTCATCGTGGACGATGACGTGCAGGTGCGTCATGTACTGACCCGCGTCATCCAGACGCATGGCCTGTCCGCCCTGGAGGCCTGCACCGGTACGGAGGCCCTGGCGGTGCTGGACCGCGAAGGCGAAATCCCGATCTGCATCTCCGACATCTACATGCCCGAGATGGACGGGGTCACCTTCCTCCGCGAGGCGCTCAAGCGCTATCCCGACATGGCCGTCATCATGCTCACGGGGGTGGCCGAGGTGAGCACGGCGGTGGAGTGTCTGAAGCTGGGCGCGTTGGACTATATCGCCAAGCCGGTCATGGTCGAGGAGGTCCGGGCACGGCTGGACAAAGCCCTGGAGAAGCGCGAGCTGATTCTCCAGAACCGCTTCTACCAGCAACACCTGGAAACCAGGGTGCGGGAGCTCGACCGGAGCAACAAGCTTTCGGTGCTCAATGGGGTGCAGATGCTGGTGCACGCGCTGGAAGCCAAGGATGCCTACACCAGCGGGCACTCGAGCCGGGTGGCGCGCTACGGCATGCGGGCCGCTGTGCTGCTGGGGTTTACCGGAGACACCCTGGAGCACATTCGGCTGGGCGGCGAGCTGCACGACATCGGCAAGATCGGCACCCGGGAAGACATCCTGAACAAGCCTGGGCCGTTGACTCCGGAGGAGTTCCAACATATCAAGGCGCACACCACCCTGGGCGAGAAGATCCTGGTCCCCTTCCTCTCCTCCTCACCGGCCGTGCTGGGGATCGTCCGGTCGCATCACGAGCGGATAGACGGGAGCGGGTTTCCCGACGCCCTCCAGGGCGATCAGATCCCCATGGAGGCGCGCATCATAGCGGTGGTGGATGCTTTCGATGCGATGACGACCAACCGGGCCTACCGGCAGCCGCGCAATACCGCTGAGGCGATCAACGAGTTGCGCCGGTGCGCGGGCGTTCACTTCGACGTCGCCGCGGTCGACGCCTTTCTCCGGGCGCACCGCGACGGATCCGCACTCCCAATGGCCACCTGAGCGCAGCCCGGCCCGGCTCGATGTCCGACACCTTGATGATCAGCGTCTCCGGGATACGTGGCCTGGTGGGCACGGATCTCACCCCGGAGCTAGTCTCACGCTACGCGGCCGCGCTGGGCGCCTGGTCGCGTTCCTCGGAATCGGTCCGCCACCGCCCCCCGGGCGGGTACCCGGCCCGTCCGGCCGTGGTACTCGGCCGTGATTCCCGTAACAGCGGCCCCATGTACGCGCGGGCCGCCACGGCCGGCCTGATGTCGGTGGGTGTGGACGTCATAGATCTCGGGATTGCGCCTACACCCACGGTCCAGCTCGCCGTGGAACACCATCGGGCCGCAGCCGGTCTCATCCTTACGGCGAGCCACAACCCGGTCGAGTGGAATGCTTTGAAGTTCGTCGGCCCGGACGGAATTTTCCTCGATGATGAGGCGGGGCGTCTGGTCAGGGGCCTGGCCGACAAGGGGCCTCCCCGAGCTGGCTGGTCCGAGATCGGACAGGTGAGCGAGGACAGGGAGGCTGTCCGGCGGCACATCGACGCGATCCTCGGGTTGTCCCTTATCGATGTCGGTGCCATCCAGCAGCGACGCTTCCGGGTTGCGCTCGACTGTGTGCGGGGGGCCGGGGCCATGGCCATGGTGCCGCTGCTCGAGCGATTGGGATGCCGCATCCACGGCATCAACCTGGAGACCGACGGACGGTTTCCCCGGCCTCCCGAGCCCGTCCCCGAAAATCTCGGTGACCTGAGCCGGCTGGTCCGCGAAACCGGAGCGGAGATCGGCCTGGCCGTAGATCCGGATGTGGATCGCCTGGCCCTGGTGGACGAGACGGGCCAACCCATCGGGGAAGACTACACGCTGGCGTTTGCCGTCATGGCGGTGTTGGACGGGCGCATCACTGGGGCGAAAATACCTACCGTGGTCGCTAACCTCTCTACCAGTCTGGTGGTCGAGGATGCAGCCCGGGCCCGCGGCGCGCGCTTCGTCCGGGCTCCGGTGGGTGAGGCGAACGTGGCCCGCGCCATACGCGAAGAGGATGCGGTCATCGGTGGCGAAGGTAACGGCGGAGTGATGCTTCCTGCGCTCCACATCGGGAGGGATGCCCCCCTTGGGCTGGCCTTGATCTTGCATCTTCTTGCCACGACTGGGGTAACGCTCTCTCGACTGGTTGCCGCCGCGCCCCGGTACACTATCGTCAAGGCGAAGGGACCCCTAGGCCCTGACCTCCGGCAGCTCTACAATCAACTGCGGCAGCGCTTTCCCGATGCGTCTACCGATGAACGTGACGGCCTTCGCTTGGCCTGGCAGGACCGCTGGCTGCACGTGCGACCGTCGGGGACCGAGCCGATAGTACGCCTGATCGCTGAAGCACCGACCACGGCCGAGGCCGAGGCTCTCGTGGCCACGGGCCGAGAACTCCTGTACTGAGGGTACGGCGATGTGCGGTATCGTTGGCTACATCGGGCCACGCCAGGCCGCCGGACTGTTGCTGGAGGGACTCCGCCGACTGGAGTATCGGGGGTACGACTCCGCCGGCATAGCCGTGGTCAACGGCCGCGGGCTCAAGGTCATGAAGGCCGCGGGCAAGCTCTCGGCGCTCGAGAGCGAGCTCCAGGAGCAAATGCCGCAGGGGACCATCGGCATCGGCCACACCCGCTGGGCCACGCACGGCGCACCCACCACCACCAACGCGCACCCGCATACCGACCAGTCCGGCCGCATCGCCGTCATCCACAACGGCATCATCGAAAACTCCGGCTCGATCCGGAAAGCGCTCGAGCAGCGCGGCCACATCTTCAAGTCCGAGACCGACACCGAGGTACTGGCTCACCTGGTGGGAGAGTTCTACCACGGCAATCTGGAAGAGGCCGTTTCGGCCGCATTGCGCGACGTGGAAGGCGCCTACGGTCTGGCTTTCATCTCGTCGGAGGAGCCCGGTGTGCTCGTGGCGGCGCGGAACGGCTCCCCGCTGCTGGTGGGTGTCGGCGAGAACGAGTGGTTCGTCGCGTCCGATGCGTCACCCCTGTTGCAGCACACCCGGTCGGTCGTGTACCTGGATGACGGCGAGATGGTGGTGCTCAACCGGGAAGGCTACCGGGTGCGCAACCTCGAGACCGCCCGCATCAGCAAGCCGGTAAACCAGATCGATTGGGACCTCGCCATGGTGGAGCGGGGCGGCTATCCCCATTTCATGCTGAAGGAGATCTGCGAGCAACCGGAGAGCCTGTGCAATACCCTCCGGGGCCACCTGCTGGAGGACGAGGGCACCGCGCGGGTCAGCGGTCTCAATCTGAGCGACGAAGAGCTCAAGCAGTTCGACCGGATCATCATCACCGCCTGCGGCACCTCCTGGCACTCGGGCATCATCGGCGAGTACATGCTGGAGGAGATGGCCCGGATACCGGTAGAAGTCGAGTACGCCTCCGAGTTCCGCTACCGGAACCCGGTGGTGGATCCGCGCACCCTGGTCGTCGGCATCTCCCAGTCGGGCGAGACCGCCGATACGCTGGCCGCCATCCGGGAGGCCAAACGGCGCGGCGCCCGGACCATCGGGCTGGTCAACGTGGTCGGATCGACCATAGCGCGCGAGGTGGACGGCGGCATCTACCTGCACGCGGGTCCCGAGGTCGGCGTGGCGAGCACCAAAGCCTTCACCAGCCAGGTGGCCGCTCTCGCTCTGGTCACCCTCCGTCTGGCCCGGCTGAGAAACCTGAGCATCCTCCAGGGCCGCCAGTTCATCCAGGCGCTCCAGAAGCTGCCCGATCAGGTGGCCCAGATCCTGGAGCGCTCGAGTGAAATCGAGCAGCTGGCCGACCGGTTCCTCCGGACCACCCGCAACGCGCTGTACCTGGGCCGGGGGGTCAACTTCCCGGTGGCGCTGGAAGGCGCGCTCAAGCTGAAGGAGATCTCCTACATCCACGCCGAGGGATATCCAGCGGCGGAGATGAAGCACGGGCCGATCGCCTTGATAGATGAGAACATGCCAGTGGTGTTCATTGCGCCGCGCGATGCGGTGCACTCGAAGATCGTGTCGAACATCGAAGAGGTGAAGGCGCGGGGCGGCAAGGTGATTGCGCTGATCAACGAGGGCGATACCGAGATCGAGCGGCTGGCCGACGCGACGTTCACCATTCCCGAGACGCTCGACCTGCTGACCCCGATCCTCACCAGCATCCCCCTGCAGCTTCTGTCGTACTACGTGGCGGTGAGCCGGGGCTGCAATGTCGACCAGCCGCGAAACCTGGCCAAGTCGGTGACGGTCGAGTAGCCGGCGAGCCGACAACGCCGCCACACCCCACCGCACTTGGCTTCTCTTCGAAGCCCCCGATCAACTCTCGGGGGCTTCGGTTTTCAGGACGGCATTCTACTGAGCTGCGAGTAGGAGAATGAGGGTAGTCTTGCAAAGGGTCTCGAGAGCGTCGGTGAGGATTCAGGGCCGTGTGGTGGGCGAAATCGGTCAGGGGTTTTGCCTCCTCGTTGGGTTCACGCACGGCGATACCGCCGCGCAGGTAGATTGGATGGCCGAGAAAGTGGCAGGGCTCCGGCTGTTCACCGACTCCGAAGGGAAAATGAACCTGAGTCTGAATGAAGTCGGCGGCGCACTCCTGGTGATCTCTCAGTTCACCCTGTACGGCGACGTGGCCAAGGGGCGGCGGCCGTCGTTCATCGACGCCGCCCGGCCCGAAACCGCCATCCCGCTCTACCAGCGGTTTCTCGCGGCCTTGCGCGAGCGGGGCCTGGCCGTGGCCGCCGGCGAGTTCGGCGCCGATATGCAGATCGAGATCCACAACGACGGGCCCGTGACCCTCATCATAGACCGCACGCCATGACGACTACCGCTCCACTCACCCTGGCGTCGTCCTCGCCGCGCCGGCGCCAGCTGCTCGAGATGCTCGGCATCCCGCTCCGGGTGGTGCCCTCGAAGGTCGCCGAGGTGCGGCGCTCGATCGAGACTCCCGTGGACTACGTCGAGCGGCTCGCCCGAGAGAAGGCCCTGAGCGTCTCCGGAGAGTTCGTGCTCGGGGCCGACACCACCGTGGTGGTGCGCGATGCGATGCTGGAGAAGCCCACTGACGAGGCCGACGCGCTGCGGATGCTCAAGCGGCTGCAAGGCCGCACCCATCAGGTGGTCACGTCAGTGGCCCTGGTCGCCCGGGAGGTGATGCACCAGGATACCGATGTCACCAACGTCACCTTTCGCCGGGTGGACGACGCCTTCCTCGAGGCATATGTCGCCACCGGCGAGCCGATGGACAAAGCGGGGGCCTACGGTATCCAGGGCTACGGCGCGGCTCTGGTGGAGCGGATCGAAGGCGACTTCTTCAGCGTGATGGGATTGCCGGTACGGCTGGTGCTGAGTCTGCTTGCCGAGGCCGGAGTGGAATACCGGTTTGGGAAGTAGCTGGGAGCTCCAAGCTCCTAGCTCCCAGCTCCCTTCAACCGGTACACCTGCACCGCCCGGGTCCTCCCCCGTAGCGCCATGGGGTGCAGGTACTCATACTCGACCTGTTCCTTCACCACCTGGCACACCGCCTCGCTGACCAGAATCTCACCCGGAGCCGCCTCGGCGCAGAGCCGGTTGGCCACATTCACCGCGTCTCCCAGCACGGTGTACTCCAGCCGCCGGTGGCTTCCGATGTTGCCGGCGAAGACCTCGCCGTAATTGATGCCGATCCCGACTCCTATTTCCGGCCGGCCGGCTCTAACCCACCGATCGTTGAGTCCGCGGATGCCGTGCTGCATGGCGACGGCGGCCTTGAGAGCCCGGTCGGGATCGTCGGCGTGGGCTATGGGAGCGCCCCAGAGAGCCATGATCGCGTCGCCCACGAACTTGTCCAGCGTTCCGCCGTGCTCGAAGATGATGTCCACCATCTCGCTGAAATACTCGGTCAGCAGCTCCGCGATAGCATCCGGCCCCATCGATTCCGCGATCGAGGTGAACCCCCGGATATCGCTGAACAGGATGGTGATCGGCCTCCGGTCGCCCCCCAGAGGCACTACCGCCTCCTGCTGGGCAATCTCGGCGGCGATGTTGGGGGCGAAGTACCGCTCGAAATTGGACCGGACCAGCGCCTCCCGCTTGACCTGCTCCGCGTACGAGCTGTTCCGGATGCCGATTGCCACCAGGCCGCTGAACGCCACCAGGAACTGGAGGTCCTCGTCGCTGAACGAGTTCGCGGCGGTTATGCTGTCCACGTAGAGCAGCCCGAGCACCCGGTCGCCGGCGGCCATCAGCGGCGAGCACATGGCACTGCGCACGCTCTGCATCACGATCGACTGTCCCTTGAAGCGGCTGTCGGCGGCGGTGTTGTCCGAGACCACCGCCACCCGTTCCTGGATCACCTTCTCCGCGATCGAGCGAGGGACCTGGGGGAACTGGGTGTCCCCCAGGCGGCTCCTCGACATCGAGGGCACCAGCTCGCCGGTGCCCTCGTTTCGAAGCAGGATAGAGACCCGGTCCACGTTCATGATCTCGAACATGGTGTCCATCACGTTGCGCAGAAGCCTCTCCAGATCGAACTCGCCGGACAGCCTCTGGGAGATGTCCAGAAGAAGGGAGAGCTTCTTGGCCTGGCGCTCCTGGGCGGAAGCCGCGGTGACCCGGAGCTGCCCCAGGCCGGACGCCTGGTCGCGGCTGGTGATTCCCGGCGGGCCACCGCCGCTGACCATCAGCTGGCGAACGATCGTGTCTCCCGGAGCCAGACTGGACGGGAGGCCGATGCTGCCGCCGGAACGGTCGCCGCCGGTGTTCATCTCCTTGAGCTGGAACACCACCTTGCCGAACGTGATCGAGTCGTTCGGCTGGAGCCGTCCCGCCGTCACCCGGTTGCCGTTGATGCAGGTTCCGTTGGAGCTTCCCAGATCCCTTACCTGGACCCCATCGGAGCCTATGGTCAGCTCGGCGTGCCTGCGGGAGATGGTGGGATCGTAGATGGCAACGTCGCTCGTGACCCCGCGACCCACGATCACGCTCCGCCCCTGTGGCAGCTCGAAGGTCTGATCTCCGTTGAAGCTCACGAGACGGTAGGGCATGGTTCAATATAGGACGGAGAAGGCTGAGAGGACGGAAAGGACGGAGAGGTTACTTCCGTCTGCCTTTGATCTCCGTCTTCTCCATCTTCTCCGTCTTCTCCGTCTTCTCCGTCTTCTCCGCCTTCTCCGCCTTCTCCGCCAACGCCAGCGCCAGCAGCACCGCCCGGGCCTTGGCCTCGGTCTCGTGCCACTCCGACGCCGGGTCGGAGTCGGCCACTATGCCGGCTCCGGCTTGAATCCAGGCGCGCTTGCCCTTCATGACGCAGGTGCGGATTGCGATGGCGGTGTCGAGCGTCCGTGCCCCCCAGCCCACGTATCCCACTGCACCGGCATACGGCCCCCGGCGAACCGGCTCCAGCTCGTCTATGATTTCCATGGCACGGAGCTTCGGCGCGCCGGACACGGTGCCCGCCGGAAAGCAGGCCGCCAGGGCAGCGATCGCGTCGAGCTCGGGCCGAAGCCGCCCGCGCACCTCGCTCACCAGGTGCATGACGTGGGAATAACGCTCGATGGCCATGAACGCGGTGAGCCGCACCGAGCCGAACTCGGCTACCCTGCCCACGTCGTTCCGGCCGAGGTCCACCAGCATCAGGTGCTCGGCACGCTCCTTGGGATCGGCCGCGAGCTCTGCTGCCAGGGCCGCGTCCTGGTCGGCGGTGAGGCCCCGGGGACGAGTTCCCGCGATCGGGCGCACGGTCACTTCCGAATCCTCCACCCGTACCAGGATCTCCGGCGAGCTGCCGATGATGTAAATGTCATCGCAGTGCAGGTAGTAGAGGTAAGGCGCCGGGTTGAGGGCCCGCAGGTATCGGTAGGTGAGAAAAGGGTCGGGCGCGGCAAGATCCAGCCGGCGGGACAGCACGGTCTGAAAGGTGTCGCCGGCCGCGATGTACTCCTTGATCTTGCGCACGTCGTCCTGGAACCGGCCGTCGGAATAGGTTGAGGACGGCGGGGGCAAGGTGGGCAGCGGCTCGATCTCGATGGGAGAGCTGCCTCCGGGTGCGGCCAACCGCTCGAGCCAGCGTTGGATCCTGGCTTCTGCCTCGCCGAACAGCACCCGCAGGTCATCGGCTCCGGCCCCGGCAGGCACTTCCACGTTGGCGATGACGGTGGCGCGGTTGAACAGATTGTCGAGTACCAGCAGAGTGTCTGCCACCATCAGAAGCGCGTCGGGCAGGTCGCGGTCGTCGCCTGGGGGATCCGGCAGCGACTCCAGGGTGCGAATGATGTCGTAGCCCAGATAGCCCACCGCGCCGCCGGTGAACCGGGGGAGACCCGGCACTTCCACCGGCGGATGCCGGCGCATCGTGCTGGCCAGATGGTCCAGCGGAGCCACGTCGCTTTCGATGACCTTCCAGCCCGCGCTCGCGGTCCAGCGCGAGCACTCGCGGCCTCTATAGCGGTAGACCTCGCGAGGGTCCGTGGCCAGGAAAGTGTATCGAGCCCAGCGCTCGCCACCCTCGAGCGATTCCAGCAGGAACCCGTACGGGCCTCGATGGAGCTTGGCGAAAGCCGTTACCGGGGTGTCACCGTCCAGAACGACCTGCCGGGTTACCGGTACCATGCCACCGCCGCGGGCGCGGTCGGCAAACACCTCAAAGCTCGTAGTCACTGGGGCGCCGCGACTACGTAGCTGCCAGGCGCCGGCAGAAAAGCCTGGAGATGGTCGGCGGCCGGGCGGGTAGACGGAAGCAGCTCGATCTGGCCATCCGGAAGCAGCCGGCCTACCGCCAGCGCGCGCTCGAAGGCGACGTCGCTGCCATACTTCTGGCGGGCTCGCAACGGCGCGGAGAAGTAGCGGGCATACTCGAAGACCACCGAGGCCCGGTTCTCCCTCACAGGAAGGCTGATTGCGACGTCCAGGCCATAGATGCCCGGGCGAGGGCGGGCGTCCACCCGCACGGCCTGACCGGTGTCGGCAAGGGCATCGGGACCGAAGATAAGCCGGGCAAAGGCGATGTTCTCGCCACTGTGGTACAGCACGATGGTGCGCGGGGTACCGGCGGTGAAGGTCACCGAAGTATCCGAGGGGGCAGGTCCCGACGTCTCCAGCACGTAGACCCGGGCGAGCGGCAACACCCGGGGAGCGGTCGTTGCCGGCTGAGCATCTGCTGGTGGGGGCTGGCGCGTCCCGCAGGCCCAGATTGCGGCCAATACCGTGAGCTGGAGCCAGGTTGTGCCAGCTTCCCTGGCCCGGGATATTGCGCCCATCACTCGGGCGAGAGGTGAGAGGCGAGATGTGAGAAGGGCATTCCAGACAGTAAGAGGTGAGAGGTAAGTGGCGAGAGGTGAGAGGAACGCCTCCCGGGAAACCTTGCGTGGGTCACCAGTGGGCCTGATGCTGGGAATCTTCCTTCTCACCTCTCACTTCTCACCTCTCACCGTTTCACCCATTACCGCCCAAAGCTGGAACTCCACCGAGACTCTCGACCTCGTGCATCGGGCGGTGGACCGCAGAGCGGCGGTTCAAGCCGACTCGGGGCTCACGAGTTATCGCGCTCGAGCCCACGGATTCGTCTTCTTCCTGGCCCAGGTAGGAGAGGGGTTGACCGAGCCGCCCCGGCTGGTCAAAGCGGACGAGCTCGACGTGGAAGTGTATTGGCAGGCCCCCGGCAGGAGCAAGCAGGTGATCCTGGGCTGGCGCGACGGAACTTTTCTTCCCACCGACATCAACTACCATCGTGACCACCTCGGTATCGTCACCAACAACTTTGGAGACCTCATCCGGATCGGTGAGGGCGACGAGGTTCGCGACGCGGTGCACCCACTGTCGCCGGTGGGGCTGACGCTGTACGACTACGCCCTGACCGACTCGCTCGCCATCCGCACCATCCAGGGCGAGGTGATGGTCCACCAGGTTCAGGTGCGGCCGCGCTCATTCGACAGGCCTCTCGTGGTGGGAGTTCTCTACATCGACGTCGCCAGCGCGGAGCTGGTGCGGTTTCGGTTCAGCTTCACTGCGGCAGCCTATCTCGACCGGCAACTGGAAGACATCACGGTGGTTCTGGAGAACGCGCTCTATCAGAACCGCTACTGGCTACCCTACCGCCAGGAGATCGAGATCCGCAGGCGGATCACCTGGCTGGACTTTCCCGCGCGCGGGATCATCCGGGGCCGCTGGGACGTGGGCGACTACGATCTCAACCTGGACTTGCCCCCCTACTTCTTCGAGGGTCCCGCCATCGGCGGCCTGCTCCAGCCGGGGAAGGCGGATTCGGGATGGGCTGAGCCGCTCGGCCGTGCCATCGCGGGCGTCGCCGAGCCGGTCAACGAGCAGGACATGGAGGCGTTACGAGTGGAAATCGACCGGCTGGCCGGCTCCCGGGTCCTGGGCGGTCTCCCTTCGAAGCGTCTCGCAGCCGGCTCCATCAGCGATCTGGTGCGGGTGAACCGGGTAGAGGGCCTCAGTCTGGGCTTCGGCGGGGTCCTCGGTCTCACCCGGAGCCGTTTGCAGCTCCGGCCCTTCGTCGCTTATGCCACCGGAGGCGACCGGCTGACCGGATCGCTCTCGGCCAGTTGGACCAGCGGGGCCACCCAGCTGAGTCTCGCAGCGTCCCGACGCGTGACCGACTTCAGCGACCTGCCCGTCATCGCGCCGATCGTGAACTCATTGCTGGCGCAGGAGGCCGGCAGGGATTACGGAGACTATGTCTTGCTGCACTCCGCCGAGCTGAGCGTACGACGGCGCTTCGGCGGCCGCACCTCCGCGGCCCTGGAGCTGGCGGTCGAGGAGAGTCGCTCGGTGGGAGTAGATGCCACACCGGCGAGAGGCACTTATCGGGCAAACCCTGCTCTCGGCTCGGGAACCCACCGGTTGGCCCGGCTGCATCTCGATCGAGCCGGCGGGGGGATTGCGGTGCGGAGCGATTTTCAGGGCAGGCTGGCAATCGAGGCGGGGGAGGGAACCGGGGAATACGTTCGAGCCACAGCCGCAGGCCGCTGGCTCGCGCGATTCGACGGAAGCGAAGTTCTTAGCCGGGTGTATCTCGGCGCCGGCAGCAACCGGCTCCCTCCCCACCGGAGCTTCGCGATCGGTGGCCGCGGCACCTTGCCGGGCGAGCCCTTTCGGGGGTACGGAGGCCGGACGGTCGCTTTGGCGCACCTGGAGTGGCGCTTCGATCTTCCGATCCCGGCCGTTCGCCTGGGATCGTTTGCCTCCACCGGCCGACGTATGACCGTGGCACCGTTCGTGGCCGCCGGCTATGCCGGGCACCCACTCCCCGGACTTCCCTGGGGCTCTACCGGGGGGATTCGTCCGGTTGCCGGGGTGGCATTGGAGTGGTTCATGCGCCTGGTGAGGGTGGAAGCCGGTGTCGGCTTGAGAGATGGTGACGTGGGGATCACTCTCGACATCAATCGGGACTGGTGGGGCTTACTGTGACCTTCTTATCTTTCCGTTGGCTCCCCCGGACCATCCGTCCCGACTGCCCCTCACCTGGCCAAGAGTGTCATGCAGTTCACCGATGAATGGTTGTTGCCCTCGATAGAGACTCTCCTCTCCGGCGAGCTCGTTAAGGAACTGCGGGGAGAAGCCGGGCCGGACGTATCCCTTTGGGAGACGCTGGTGCAGCGGAAGCTGGCCAGCGACGAGCAGATCTTGGGCGCCATTGCCAGCCGGTTCCGCTTTCAGGTGGCCGACCTGGGCAAGCCCGATCCCAAGCTGATCACCGCGGTTCCCGAGCAGTTGGCTCGCCGGTTCAACGTGGTTCCAGTGCGGCAGACGGACTCCTTTCTCGAGGTGGCAACCGCCAACCCGTTCGACATCGACGCCGAGAAGATGCTGGCCTTCGCAACCGGACGTGAAGTCCGCATGCTGCTTGGCTCTCCCTCCAAGATCAGGGAAAAGCTCGACGAGCTCTACCGGGATACCGACACGGTGGTTGCCCGGCTTCTAGAGGGCATCAGCGGCGACTTCGAGGTGGAGCAGATCAGGGATGAGGAGGATGCCGTCGCCAGCGCGGAGCAGGCCAGCCAGCGGCCGATCCTGCGGCTGGTGGATATGATGATCGCGGATGGGGTCACCAACCGGGCCAGCGACATCCACGTCGAGCCGATCGAAGGCGGCGTCGCGGTGCGGTACCGCATTGACGGCGTGCTGCGGCAGGCCATGAAGATCCCCCGCAGCGCCGGCATCCCTCTGGTATCGCGGGTAAAGATCATGTCGGGCCTCGATATCGCCGACCGGCTCCGGCCCCAGGACGGCCGGGCGAGGGTCTCGGTCAATGGCGAGGCGATAGACCTCCGGGTCTCCACGCTGCCCGCTTCGCTGGGCGAGAAGGTGGTCATCCGGATACTGAACCAGAAGGCGACGTCGCTCTCGCTCGACGCGCTCGGCATGGCCGACGACGAGCAACAGTCGATCCGAAGCCTGCTGACCCATAAGGAAGGGATCATCCTGGTTACCGGCCCGACCGGCTCCGGCAAGACCACCACGCTGTACTCGTCACTCCGGGTGGTTCAGGGCGAGGGAGTCAACATCGTTACCGTCGAGGACCCGGTCGAGTACCGCCTGGGCGCGAACATCGTTCAGGTCCAGGTCAACGAGAAGGCGGGACTGACCTTCGCGGCAGCCCTGCGGTCGATTCTCAGGCAGGACCCGGACGTGGTGCTGGTGGGGGAGATCCGGGATAAGGAAACCGCCCAGATCGCACTGCAGGCCTCGCTCACCGGCCATCTCGTACTCTCCACTCTGCACACCAATGACGCGCCCAACGCGGTCACCCGGCTGGTGGACATCGGGATGGAGGCATACAAGATCGCACCGGCCATGCGGGGGGTCATAGCCCAGCGATTGATGCGGCGGCTCTGCCCCGCGTGTCGTCTGGCCTCCACCGAGGCCCTCAGCGAGCGCCTGGCGCGCCTGGTCCCCCAGGGCGCTACTCTCTACCAGGCAGTCGGATGTCCCGAGTGCTCGATGACCGGCTACAGAGGGCGGTTCAGCATAGTGGAAGTGTTGACGATGAGTCCCGAGCTCGAGCGTCGGATCGCTGAGGGAGCCACCGCAGAGAAGCTGGCCGAAGCGGCCCGTTCAGCCGGCATGCGCTCGCTGTGGGCC
>JBOHSD010000004.1:0-229063 GCA_050733075.1 Gemmatimonadales bacterium | reverse complement strand
CGCCGTGAACTGCGCCAGCCCCTTCTTGGCCTGGATCGCCGTGATCGCCGCCGTCAACGTCGTCTTCCCGTGGTCCACGTGCCCGATCGTGCCCACGTTCACATGCGGCTTGGTCCGCTCAAATTTGGCCTTCGCCATGGCTCCGGTGTCCGGTTGAGTTCCTCTGCTGCGTCGGTACGGCGGTAAGTCGGTACGGCGGTACCCCACCTCTCCGCCCTCTCCGTCCACTCCGCCTTCTCCGTCCTCTCAAACAAGCTCGCGCGCGGGATTGAACCGCGGACCTCATCCTTACCAAGGATGCGCTCTACCAACTGAGCTACGCGAGCGGGTCTCACTGTCGGGCGGTACCCTGCCCTTCCACTCACATCCCTGGCGGTACAACGGTATGACGGTACCCCTCTCCGCCCTCTCCGTCCTCTCCGCCTTCTCCGTCCTGTCGAACAAGCGGGCGACGGGACTCGAACCCGCGACCCTCAGCTTGGAAGGCTGATGCTCTACCAACTGAGCTACACCCGCGGGCGGAACGGCGGAACGGCGGTACGGCGGTAATTCTCCGAGCTCGCCGCCTCTTCCTGGTCTCGCCTCGCTATCCTACCGCCGTACCGCCGTACCGCCGTACCGCCATGGTGGGGGTAGGATTCGAACCTACGTAGGGCGTTAGCCCGGCAGATTTACAGTCTGCTACCATTAGCCACTCGGTCACCCCACCGAGCCGTCACCCACCCCTCATCTGAGACAGAACCCCGCCGGCAAGAAGCGGGGTCCGTATCATTCACCCAGGGTGTCGGCGCTACCGAGCTGACGAGGGGAATCGAACCCCTAACCTGCTGATTACAAATCAGCTGCTCTACCAATTGAGCTACGTCAGCCTGAATAACAGGCCGAAAACTGACAGACTTTTATGATAAAAGGTAAGTTGCGGAGAGTCAACGGCCTTGGAGGCTCGGCCAGAGGCCTGGGCACTAGCCGACCCCGGTGGGTGCCTGAGGACGGGGCCGGCCCCGCTACCGCGCCACGACCAGCAGCGACAGGCCGCCCAGGAATCGTGACGACAAGGCCGGGCTGATGGTCGAGACTACCAACCGCGGCACGCCCAGCACCAGCAGCTTGGCCAGCTTGCGTGCGGTCCGGCCACCGACGAACAGGTTTTTCCAGTTCAGCGACTGGCTGTTCGTGAATTGGTAGCCGACGATCTCGTAACCGCAGTCGGTCAAGGTCGCGAGCGCCGTTTCCTTCGAGAAGTAGTGCAGGTGTCCCACCTCCTTGCGCGCCCACATCGGATTGTTTATTGCCACCGCCAGGACCGACATGTCGAGCGGGATGTGAAAGATCTTCCAGGTGGCGATACCTCTCATTCGGCGCAGGAAATCGTAGCAGTCCTCGACGTGCTCGAAAACGTCGATCGCCAGTGCCAGGTCGAAGCCCGACTCGCCTAGAGCGCTGCCCAGCACGAAGCTGCAGTTTCCCGCCTGTCGGTCGCGTGCAAGCGCGTACGCCTGGGGGGACAGGTCAAATCCGACGAACTCCGAAGCTGGGTAACGTTCGGCGAGTTGACCCATGACTTCGCCGGCGCCGCATCCGACGTCGCAGACCCGGTTGTGCGCAACCTGGTAACGCTCGATTGCGCGAGCGATCTGTTGGGCTTTCCACGCGGAATCCTCTGTGTGCCAGCCCTTATTGCGCTCCAGGTACTCCCCGGATTGGTAGATCGATTCCATGCGGTCGGGTTTAAGTGATCGGCGGTGCAGGAATTGAAGGGCGTTAATCGCCAATAATGGCCGCGCCCGATGGTCGTAGCAAGGGCGTCCCTCACTGCCTCACCCTGATAGTCGTTCTCACGACCTCCACCGAGCCATCCTTATTGTCCCGGACTTCCCACCCCGCCGCCCGCAGCAGCCCCCGGATCCGGTCGGCCTCGGCGAAGTTCTTCCCCGCCTTGACCTGCTTGCGCCGCAGGGCCCAGTTCCGGGCCCAAGCCTCGGCGGCGGCCGGATCGGGCGGAAGGCTTTCGGTCAGGTCACCCGCCGCGACTCCACCGGTGATCCGCACCGCCCGGACCTCGCTCGCCACCCCGAGGATTCCCTCGGCCCGCTCCCAGGCCGCTCCCGCCCGTGGTCCCGGTCGCTCACCGGCGTCCGACGCAGCGTTGCCCGAGGACGCGAAGGCGAAGATGGCCGCCACCGCGCGCGGTGCGTTCAGGTCGTCGTCCAGAGCCTCGGTCAAGTCTCGCTCCAACCGCTCCGATGCCACTCCGAACCCCGCCCCGTCCACCTCGGCCCGCGCTTCGAGCATGCGTCGCTGGAACTCGCCCAACCGGCGCGATCCCTCCTGCGCGCTGGCCAGACCCTCGTCGGTCAGATCCAGCTTCTGCCTATAGTGGGTCTGAAACATGAGCAGGCGGATGGCACCCGGGTCTACGCCGTCCTCTCGCAGATCCCGGGCGGTCGTAATGTTGCCGAAACGTTTGGACATCTTCTCGCCGCGGATGTTCAGGAACTCGCCGTGCAGCCAGTAGCGGGCGAACCGGTCTTTCCCCGTGTAGGCACAGCTCTGCGCGATCTCGTCTTCGTGGTGGGGAAAGATCAGATCTACGCCTCCGGCGTGGATGTCCAACACGTCGGTTCCCAGTAGCTTCTGGGTGAGCTCGAGAGCCATGGCCGAGCACTCGATGTGCCAGCCGGGCCGGCCCCGCCCGAAGGGCGCGTCCCAGGCAGCGCCCACCGCCTCGTCTTCCGGCCTTGCCGCCTTCCAGAGCACGAAGTCACGGGCATCTTCCTTGGCATATTCGTCGGCGCTCACCCGATCGCCGGCTCCGGCTCGCAGCTCCCGCCGGTCGAGGCGAGACAGGCGTCCATACTCCGGAAACCGGGCGATAGAGAAGTAGACCGAGCCGTCTTCCCCGCGGTAAGCCACCCCTTTCTCGAGCAGTCGCTGAATCATCCGGATCATGGCAGGGATGTACTCGGTGGCCCGCGGCTGCTCGTGTGCCGGCAGGATGCGGAGCCAGTCGCGATCTTCCTCGAATGCCCTGGCGAAGGGATCCACTTGCTCTCTCAGAGTGACGCCCTTCTCCCGTGCTGCCGCGATGGTACGGTCGTCAACATCGGTCAGATTCATGATGTGCAGGACCTGATAGCCGCTCGCCTCCAGCCACCGGCGGAGCAGGTCCTCGAAGAGGAAGGTCCGAAAGTTTCCGATGTGCGCGTAGTTGTATACGGTGGGGCCGCAAGTATAAAGCGACACTCTACCTGCCTGGAGCGGCTCGAAGGGTTCGATCTGCCGGGTCAGCGTGTTGTACAGCCTGAGGCTCATTCGCGAGCCGCCCCTGCTCTGGCGGCGTTGGCTATTGCCTCGGGGTCGCCACCGCCCTTGATCGACAGGTGCACGTCACGCTGCGGGAATGGAATCTGAACTCCCTCGCGGTCCAAGCGACCCTTGAGCCGTCGGCGGAACTCCCGGCCAGCGTTCCACTGCGATCCGGGCTGGGTCTTGACCAGGCTTCGAATCACTACCGAGCTGTCTCCGAAGGCTTCGACGCCGACTACCTCGACCGGCCCATCGAGCTGGACGACCCAGGCCGGGTCGGTCGAGAACTGAGCCGCCTCATCCCGGATGACGGCCAGGACCCGGTCCAGATCTTCATCATAGGGAACCCCGACGTCGACAATTGCCCGCGACCAGATCCGGGTCCGGTTGCTGACCACCTTGATCTCGCCATTGGGAACGACGTGCATGGTTCCCTCGAGATCGCGAAGGATGACGACCCGCAGGGTCATGCGCTCGACCACTCCTCCCTTTCCGGCCGCCTCGATTATGTCGCCCACTGCAAACTGGTCTTCGAACAGGATGAAGAACCCGGAGATCACGTCTTTGACCAGGCTCTGGGCCCCGAAGGAGATGGCGAGGCCCAGGATGCCGGCACCGGCCAGAATCGGTGCGATGTTGATGAAGGTATTGATGGTGAGCAGGATGGCGATGGCGATGACGACTATCCTGCCGATGCTGCGCAGCAGCTGGGAGACGGTACGCCCCCGCTTTTCCCGCATGGTAGTGACCGAGTCGTCTCCATCATCGACCGACATCTCGATGCGTCGAGCGGCCGCTCCTACCAACCACACGCCGAGCCAGGCCAGCAGCCAGATTCCGATGATCCGAACGCTCACCTGTAAGAGGCGCTCGTCGTCCAATTTCAGGATCTCGGCCAGGCGATCGATGATGTCCTTGATGGAGAGCAGCAGATCCAAGGTAACTCCCGGAAGCAGCGCAGGTTGGGCCACGCACCTCGACTACATGAGCCCAAAACGTAGGCCACCGAACTGCGTCACGTCAACCGAGGGCTAGTGGGGAATAAACCACGCGACTCCCCTTGATCTGTATTCCCTCGGCTATACAGCGCGCCAGCACCTCTTCTGGAGAGTGAGCCCTGAGCGGCACCAGGATCGCACTTGCACCGGATAGGAACCCGGGAAAGAGAGCTCGCAAGCGCTCGATGCCGGGGAGATGGGGTGTGGCCGTGGCGACCTGGAGTGCCCGCCAGTGGATTACCGCCTCGACTCCGAGCACCACCGGCCGGCGGCCTTCTCGGAGCACCACACGATGGCAGTGGGTGAGCAGGAAACCCAGGTCCGAGCTGACGAGGATCGAGCAGCGGGCTACATGGGGAACCCGAAAAATGCGCTGTCCTGACGAGCAGCAGCGAACCCAGGCACCGAGCTCTCCGGGTGGATCGGCGCCAGCGTATTCCCACAGGTCTCTGAGAGCGAGGTCGGATGGGAGTGGAAGAGGCGGCCCGAGGAACATGGCCCAGGATCGCGCCCGATCGCGGCTGTGGTGTAATCCTCCCCACCCGCGCGGTACTGAATTCCCGCTGGATCAGGCGGGAACCAACCCTTGCCGCGAGGCGAGGTACGCCTGCCTGCCGAGCCGCACGGCATCCAGCAAAGGCTTGGGGTCGAACCGCACCGGGTCGGTGGCGGGGAGTCCCGTCTCCCGGGCAGCGGCCTCGCAGGCGTGGCGGGCGGCCTCCTCGGGCATGTCGTATGTGTTGAGCGAGATGCCGATAACGCGGGTAGAGTGCACGGCGGAGCCGATCGTCTCATAGAGCCTGACGTATTCGCTGAGGGGCGGGATCCGGAGCCAGGCCGCCTCGCGATAGTCGCCGATGTATTCCCGGCTCGGCTGGTGGCAGAGGATCAACCCATCGGGGCAGGACCCATGGAGCAGCCCCAGGGTAACAGCCGAGTAGCCCGGATGGTTGATGCTGCCCTGGCCCTCTACCAGAATCACGTCGGCGCCGGTGGCCCCCTGAAGTACGAGACGCTCGGCCGCACCGGCAAGGAAGTCGGCGACCACCGCATCCACGGCGATCCCCCACCCTTCGATCATGATTCCGGTTTGCCCGGTGGCGACGAAGCGGGTCCGAAGCCCTTCGGACTCGAGCCCCCGGACGAGCTGGAGCTGCGCGGTCATCTTTCCGACGTTGCAGTCGGTTCCCACCGTAAGGACGACGTAGGGCTCCACCATCTTGGCGGCTCCGGAGGCCACCGGCAGATCCGGCGGCGGGCGGCGCAGGTCCAAGATCTTTCTGCCGCGGGCCTTGGCTCGCTCGGCAAGCAACGGGTCGTCTGCCAGGAAGGTGTGCAGTCCGCTCCAGAGGTCGCAGCCTCCGTCGAGCGCCTCGGCGAGCCACTCGCGCCACTCTTCGGGCAGGCGGCCACCCTGCGGAGCAATGCCGACCAGCACGGCGTCTGGTCCCAGGCTCAGCCCTTCCTGCATCGATCCCACCACCGGAATCTTCCCGCCGAACCCCAGAACCTCCTGCACGGTCGTACCGGCGTGGTGCCGGTCCAGAACGGCGACGGTCCGGTCGGGCAGGTAGCGGATGACCGAGTTGGCGGTCTTCGACGTCATCGGGCCGAAGTCACCATCGGCCAGAATCAGGAAACGTGGAGCCGTCAACGGCTCTTTCCCTCGTCCCCTTCCTCTATCAGCTCGGCGTCGCGCACGTCTCCCTTGCCGGCGCGCAGCTGGCGTCCCTCATTGTTCCGGCCGGGACCCAGGATGCCCATCTTGGTCTTCAGCTCGAGGAGCTGCTGGTCGGAACTGCCTTTGTATTCGAGCGCCTCGAACTGGCGGGCCAGCCGGTCGCCCGAGACCTCCTCGTTCAGCTCGGCGGCTGCTAGAGCCTTACGCTCGGTGGCCTCTATCTGCTCGGCCATGCGCTCGAACGATTCAAAGGCGCTCTTGTCGGAGAGCCCCGACATGGTTTCCTGGATTCTCTGCTGCGCCTCGGCCCGCTTGGAACGGGCGACCAGTATGTTCTTCTTGCGCTTGGCCTCTTCGATCTTGTCGTTGAGCTGCCTCAACGAGAGCTTGAGCTGCTCGGTCTCCGTCTTATGGCGAACCCAGGTCTCCTGGAGCTGTTGCGCCCCCTGGAGCTGTTCGTTGTAGCGGCCCAGAGCCTGCTTGGCCAGATCATCCCGGCCCTCCTGCACCGCCATCATGGCCCGCCGCTCCCAATCTTCTGCCTGTTTCTTCAGGGCCTCGGCTTCGTTCTGAAGCTTCTTCTCGTCCGCGATCGCCGAGGCCACCTGCTGCTTGGCCTTGGCCAGCTGAGTCTTCATGTCGAGGATCAGCTGATTCAGCATCTTCTCCGGGTTTTCGGCCCGGGAGATGAGGTCGTTGATGTTCGACCGCAGCATGGTGGAGAGACGATCAAATATTCCCATGACGCTTCACCTTTCGCGGTAGGGCGCTAGCGCGCCGAGGTGCGAGGCCAAGGCGAGCGTAATCGAGTCGAAGCTCGCCTCGAATTCGTTGTAGTCGAGGTTCTCCAGCTCGAGCGTGTCGGTGAGCACCACGTGGTCGCCTTCCAGGCCATAGGAGCCGTGTACCAGCTCTCGGGCGTTGTACTCCAGCAGCTGGCGGAACAGCTCGCGGCGGCGGGGCTCGCTGGCGGGGAGCTCCATTACCCGAACCCGCAGAATGACGACCGGGGGTGCATAGTGGGCGACGACTTCCGCCTCGTCCGGCGTCCGCGCCAGCCAGAGGTTGGGCTCGACTTCAGTGACGGTGAGGCTGCCTCCGTCCAGGCGATCGAGAAACGACTGGATGTCTTCTCGGGTGATCATCGACGCTCTCCCCCCGGCAACTGGTCCGCCTGTCCGCCGTGCGCGAGGAGGCGCTCGGCGAAATCTAATCGCTCCCGCAGACTGCCAATCATCATATGCCCTCGCCCCCGACGATCTCCCTTCGCGACTGGCCCTGGGCCAGGAGGCGCTCGGCAAAGTCCACCCGCTCCTCCAGCTCCAGCACCCGCGCCTGCAGGGAATCGACGTCTCCGACTCGCGCATGCAGGTGCTCTATCTCGGCTCTCAGGGCGGCATCACCGGTTCCCCGGCCCTCCAGGCGGCGGGCAAGCGCCCGCACGATGGGCCACAGGATAATGGTCGTGGCGACCAGCCCCAGCGCGGCGACCACGATCATCAGCACGACGGGCGGCCCGCCCTCCAGAAAGATCAGATTGGGATCAAACGGAGGGGGGGGTGGAGTGGGTGGGACCGGCGGAGCCGGCGTTTGAATGATCATCCGGAGCCTTTTCCCTTCCCGAGCTCATGACGATCCTGGCTCTCCAGCAGGATCCGCTCCGCGAAATCCACCCGTTCATGAAGCTCAGCGACCTCCTGGCGCAAGGCATCCACCTCGGCCAGGAGCTCGGGATCCTGCGCCGGCTCCGCCCTGCCACGCAGCCGGTCGGCCAAGGCCTTCCCAACGGGGCTAATCGAGAGGAGGAAGAGGGTCCCCCCTCCAAAGATGAACGTGATGGCCAGAACGCCTTCCATGTCCATTCCGGGTTCGTCCTTCCGACGTTACACAATCCTGCTCGACTCGAAGACGTACGGGCCGAGCCATGTCATTGTTTCACAACGAAACAAGGCGACTGTGCGGGCAGCGGAAGGGCGCTACACCAGCTCCACCGCCTCGATGGCGGCCAACGAAACTGCGATCTCCGTGTCGTCACTGCCGGTCGGCCTGAGGTAGACCTCATGGGCGGTGATGTGGGTGTCCACACTCATTGGAATCCCGATGACTTCAGTGCGCGCCGTCGTGGTGATACGGACGGCCTGCTCGTGCCCTCCAGCGTAGCCCAGTAAAGCCACAATTTCTTCGTAGGTCATCTGGACCTCCGATTCGTGGGACCTCATAATCTAGGCTCCGGCTGGCCCCCTCGCTACGCGCCGATAGCGGAGAGATAATTGTGCGGATGGCCACTGGTCACCTTGACTGATCATGGAGGAATCGTGTTCCGCTCTACTTTCATCCTGGCGCTCTTCCCGCTCGTCGCGTGCGACGGATCGGCGCAGCGTCGATCGACACCCGAAGCAGCCGATAACGGGAGTTCAACGATCATCTCCGGCATGGTTGGAGCCAAGAAATTTGAAGCCAGCGGGCCGGGCCGCTGCCGTCATACCCCGGAGGCATCCATCTATAGTGTGCCTGCGGCTCTCTGGATGGTCGAGTATTCGAATTCAGACAATTCCCGGCTCAAGCAGCTGAACCTGACCCTCTGGCGGCCAAAGGATGGTAGCGCCGACCAGATCTCGCTCTCACTGGAGACCGGCTCAACCTCTCACAGGATCAACACAGGGGGACGAGGAGACCAGATTGGAGACGGCAAGGTTACGCTGACACCCAGCGGTGCTGGCGGCCGCTTCGAGATCAAGGGGAACGATGCAACGGGGACCAGACTCGATGTGGCTATTACCTGTCCCGCATTCGCCGGCATCGAAGCCGAAGGCGGCTGAGTCAGCTACCACCGGCGGCGGCTCGTTCCGGCAGGATCGCCGGCCTTGGGCTGGCCTTGAGATTCTGGTCCAGATACCGGGTGATCAGGTCGAACAGGTGGGCCTGGGTGTTCTTGCCCTGGCAGACGCAGTGGGTCCGGTTGGGGTACTCCATCATGGTGAACGGCTTGTTTGCCGCCACCAGGGCATTGATCAGGATCTCGCTGTTCTGGATATGGACGTTGTCGTCGCCGCTTCCGTGAATCAGCAACAAATTGCCCTTGAGCCCGTCGACGTAGGTGATGGGCGAGCCCCGGTCGTAGCCGGCCTTGTTCTGATCCGGCAATCCGTTGAAACGCTCGGTATAAACGTTGTCGTACAGCGACCAGTGGGTCACCGGCGATACGGCGACCGCGGCGCGGAAGAGATCGGGGTGCTGGAAGAGCCCGTTCAGGCTCATGAAGCCGCCGTAGCTCCAGCCCCAGATACCGATTCGCTGCGGGTCCACATAGGACCGCTGGGCCAGGGCGCGGGCGGCGGCCGCCTGATCCCTGGTCTCGATCACCCCCAGCTGACCGTATATGGACTTGCGCCACTGACGGCCCAGAGGTGCGGGGGTACCATGGTTGTCCATGCTGGCCACCAGGTAACCCTGCTGCGTGAGCATCAGGTGCCAGAGATAGTACCCGCCCCAGGCATCGTCCACGGTGGAGCGCCCCGGCCCACCGTATACGTGAAAGAGCAGCGGGTACTTCCTCGTCGAATCGAAATCGGCAGGCTTCATCAGATAGGCCGGCATCTTGAACCCGTCCTCTGACGCAATACTGAAGAACTCGACTGATCCCTTCCGGAGCAAGGCCAGCCGGGCGCGCAGGCCCGCGTTGTCCATCAGCGTCCGTATCACCCGGTGGCCGGGCAGGCGAACTACCCGCACGATGGGTGGCTTCCCGAAGCTGGAGTAGGTCGCCAGTGCGTAGCGGAAGTTGGGGGCCGGGTCATAGGCGTGAGTGCCGGGATCGGTCACCGGCGTCAATCGCTCCGGCGATCCCCTTCCGTTCAGCCGAGAACGGAACAGGTAGCGTTGGCCAGGCTGGCCTGGCGAGGCGAGGTAATAGAGCCATCCGCCCTTATCATCGGTTCCCACTACGCTTAGCACGTCAAAGGGGCCCGGGGTCACCAATCGCACCGACTTCCCGTCTCGGGAGACCACGTACACGTGGTTCCACCCATCACGCTCGCTAACCCAGGTGAAGCTCTTGCCACCACCCAGCCAGGTGACGTGGTCCACCAGCTCTACCCAGGTACTGTCCCGCTCCGTCAAGATGGTGCGAACCTTGCCCGTGCGAGCGTCGCCCAGCATGACCTGATTGGTGTTTTGAAGCCGGTTGAGCCGTTGTAACACCACCTCATGGGAGCTTGCGGCCCAGTCCATTCTGGCGATGTAATGGTTCCTCGGATCGCCCTCGATCTCGAGCCACCGGGTTGGTCCCCCTGTGGCGCTGACCACCCCTACTCTCGCCGCTGAGTTGACGTCTCCGGCCTTCGGGTACTGCACTGGAGTAACCTTCGAATACAGCGAATCGGTGTTGTTGATGAGGTGAAAATCCTTCACCTGGTCGGCGTTCAGCTGCCAGTACGCGATGCTCCGGCCATCGGGGCTCCAGCGCCACCCGTCCGCGTGGTTGTTCATCAGCTCTTCTTCGTAGACCCAGTCGAACGTTCCGTTGATCAGCGTCCTGGAGCCGTCGGTGGTGAGCGGGATGACGGCTCCGCTCGCGAGGTCTTCCACATACAGATTGTTCTCCCGGACGTATGCCACCCGCCGTCCCTCGGGAGAGAACTTGGCGAACATGAGCGTGGAGGGCTTGGCGTCGGGCCCACCGAGCTGCCGCAGCCGACCCGATTCGCGCTCCAGCACCCAGTAGTCCCCCCGGGTGTTCAACCGCCACACCGGTTTGCTGTTGGTGAAGATGAGGAGGGCGCGGGTGTCGGCTGACCAGGCGTAATCTTCGACCCGCAAGGGAAGACTGTCGCCCTGCGGAATGAACTGCCGGGCGGCTACCAGCACCTCGCGGCTGCCTCGCTCGGAATCGTAGCGTACCAGGTTCTGCCCTCGATCACCCGCAGAGTCCTCCAGGGTGGTGTAAGCGGAACCATCCCCCAGCCAGCGGGCCGGTCCAAATGACTGGCTTCGGAACTCGCGGGTACCATAGATCCGATGGATTGAGAGAAGGCTCGAATCCGCCTGTTGCGCCCCGACGGGGGCCGCGAGGATGAGAGATCCCGCGAAAGCGGCTAGTGCGAGACGGTTCACGGTAATTCCGTGGTAGAGGTGGGAGGCAGGCCGCGGCTGGTATCGTTGCGACGCCGGGGCAGCAACGCTATCCCTTCATCGGGTCGCCGGCTGCCTCGTATCGCCGGCGAGCTGTGGAAAATAAACGATCTTCACTCATATCAGGCGAGAGCGACATGTTCACGTCTCGTACCAGCCCGCTCACCGTCTTGCTCGTCAGCGGCGCGCTTGCCGCCCTTCCAGCGGCGAGGTGCTCCGGCGAGGCTGAGCACACTGACTCGGTGACGGCCCGCGCCGATACGAGAGTCACCATTCAACCGCAGGAGACGACCAAGATGGCGCCGAAGCCGGATCTCCCCCGGCCATCCATCGATCCCGGCCGCAAGAGCGCCGAGGGGCGGATAAGGCTCGGCCAAGACGAGTGGCTCAAGTACGACGCCCTCACCAATACCGTGACCTTCGAGCTGATCGGCGGCCCATCCGGCTTTGCCTTCAACGGATACACCAGCGGCGGGGCCACGCTGACGGTGCCATCGGAAGCGAACGTGGTGATGAACTTCGTCAACAAGGACGGCACTCCACACAGCGCAGAGATCATGTCCGGGGAAGGCCCTTTGCCCAACGCGGCGGTAGACCCGGCCATTCCGCGCGCATACACCAACCAGCTATTGCAGGGATTGCCTCAGGAAGCGACGGACGTCATGCGCTTCAGCGTGCCGAAGAGCGGCACCTACCGCATCTTCTGCGGCGTCCCCGGCCACGGCCTCTCCGGAATGTGGATCTGGATGAGGGTCGATCCCGCAGCCAAGACCCCGTCGTTCGGGCCTACGAAAGGGTGAACGGTGAACGGTGAACGGGCCGGTCCGTTTACTGTTTACCGTTCACCGTTAACATTTTTGTTATCTCGCTGTTCACCGCCAACACTTTTTGCAGAAACCCTCCCGTGTAGCTCGCCTCGACTGCCGCCACATCCTCGGGTGTACCCGCGGCAACCACTTGTCCTCCCCGCTCCCCGCCATCGGGACCCAGATCGATGATCCAGTCCGAGGTCTTGATGACGTCCAGGTTGTGCTCGATGACAACGACGCTGTTCCCCTTGTCTACCAGCCGGTGCAGCACCTCGAGCAGCAGCCGTACGTCCTCGAAATGCAGGCCGGTGGTTGGCTCGTCCAGGATATACAGAGTTCTCCCGGTATCGCGCTTGGCGAGCTCGGTGGCGAGCTTGACCCGCTGAGCTTCTCCTCCTGACAGCGTGGTGGCCGCCTGGCCCAGGTGGATGTATCCCAGGCCCACGTCGTTCAGCAGCTCGAGCTTCTCCGCGATGCGGCGCTGGTTGGCGAAGAAGTCCATTGCGTCGGCCACCGTCAAGTCGAGCACGTCCGCGATGCTGCGGCCCTTATAGCGTACCTCGAGGGTCTCACGATTGTAGCGACGCCCTTTGCATACCTCGCAGGGCACGTAGACGTCGGGCAGAAAGTGCATCTCGATCTTTACCAGACCGTCACCCTGGCAGGCCTCGCAGCGACCGCCCTTGACGTTGAAGGAGAACCGCCCGGGCCCGTAGCCGCGCATCTTGGCGTCGGGCAGTTGGGTGAACAGCTCCCGGATCGGGGTGAACAGCCCCGTATAGGTCGCCGGATTGGAGCGCGGAGTCCGGCCGATGGGGCTCTGATCGATGTCGATCACCTTGTCGATCCGGTCGAGACCTTCGATCCGGGTGTGCGCACCCGGCACCACCTTGGCGCGATAGAACTGGCGTGCCAGGGCCTGGTAGAGGATATCGGTCACCAGGGTAGACTTACCCGAGCCGGAGACGCCGGTGACCGCCACGAACAGCCCGAGCGGGATATCCACCGTGAGGTCCTTCAGGTTGTTCGCTCGGGCACCGACGATCCGGAGGTGGTGCCGGTCAAGGGTCTCCCGGCGACCGGCCGGCACCGGGATCCGCAACTCGTCCCGGAGGTACCGCCCGGTCAGCGAGTCCGGATGGCTCCGGATGTCCTCGACCGTGCCCTCGGCGACCACTTCGCCGCCGAAGCGGCCGGCCCGGGGGCCGAGATCGATCACGTGATCGGCCGACTGGATGGTCTCTGCGTCGTGCTCGACCACGATCACCGTGTTACCCAGATCACGGAGCCCGCGCAGGGTACCGAGCAGACGCTCGTTGTCGCGCTGATGCAGACCGATGCTCGGCTCATCCAGTATGTACAGCACTCCCACCAGACGAGACCCGATCTGGGTAGCCAGCCTGATGCGCTGAGTTTCGCCGCCGGAAAGTGAATTGGCGGCCCGCCCCAGCGTGAGATAGTCGAGCCCCACGTCCCGAAGGAACCGGAGCCGGTCGACCACCTCCTTCAGAATGGGGCCGGCTACGTCCGGATCGAGACCCGGGCGGCCATTGCCGGAGCCGGTATCTGCCGTCCGGCCGCTCCGCAGGGGGATCGCCTCGAAGAAATCGATGGCCCGCTGGACCGGAAGGTCTACGACATCGCCTATGCTGGCGCCATTGACCAGCACCGAAAGGCTCTCGGGCTTGAGCCGCTTGCCCCGGCAGGTCTGACAAGGCTGCTCGATCATGAACTCCTCGAGCGTGGCCCGGACCCCGTCGCTGGTGGATTCGCGATATCGCCGCTCTATGTTGCGCAGCACACCTTCCCAGTCGGTCTCGAACTCTCCCCTTCCACGGGCCCCGTCGGTCTGGAACCTGAAGCGGCCCGGCGCTCCGTAGAGGATGGAGTGCTGGGCCACTTCGCTGTGTTGACCCCAAGGAGCGCCGACATCGAACTTGAAAGCCTTGGCAAGCGTGGGGAGCACCACCTTACGGAGATAGCCGCTCGGCTCGCCCCACGGGAGGATGACGCCTTCCAGAATCGAAATGCTGGGATCGCCGAGCACGAGGTCGGCGTTGACCTCGCGCCTGGTGCCGAGCCCGTGGCAATCGGGACAGGTCCCAAAGGGAGAGTTGAAGGAGAACTGCCGCGGCTCCAGCTCGGGCAGGGAGAGACCGCACACGGGACAGGCAAACCGCTCGGAAAATACGGTTGACTGCCCCGCTGCCCCGCTACCCCCCTGCCCCGCATACCTCACTACCTCCACCAGCCCGTCGGCCGTCTTCAGCGCGGTCTCGATGGAATCGTTCAGGCGCGACCGGTCGCTGGCGCGCACCACCAGCCGGTCTACCACGATGGCGATGTCGTGATTCTGGCGGCGGTTCAGCGCCGGGACAGAGCCCAGATCGTAGGTTTGCCCATCTACGCGGACCCGGACGAACCCACGCTTGCGCACGTCCTCCAGCAACTCGCGGAACTCGCCTTTGCGCCCCCGGACCAGGGGTGCCAGGACCTCGATGCGAGTCTCCTCCGGCCAGGCGAGCACGGTGTCGGTGATTTGTGCCGCGCTCTGACGGGTGACCGGGCTGCCGTCGTTGGGGCAGTGCGGCACGCCCACCCGAGCCCAGAGAAGACGCAGGTAGTCGTAGATCTCGGTGACCGTACCCACGGTGGATCGGGGGTTCTGTCCGGTGGTCTTTTGCTCGATGGAGATGGCAGGTGAGAGGCCCTCAATCGCATCTACGTCCGGCTTCTCCATGAGGCCGAGAAACTGGCGGGCGTAAGCCGAGAGCGACTCCACATAGCGGCGCTGCCCCTCGGCGTAAATGGTGTCGAACGCCAGGGAGGACTTCCCCGATCCGGAGAGACCGGTGATGACCGTGAGCTGGTTACGCGGAATCGCGACGGAAATGTTCTTGAGGTTGTGCTCGCGGGCACCGCGCACAACCAGGAATTCCTGAGCCATAGCCCCGAAAAGTACCCGAAGGTTGCGCCTCGGGTCAATTGGCGGCGGTGGCCTGATGGCCACGACCGGTTGCTATGGGCTGGTGGCAGCGGCCACTGACCATGCCTGCACCGCCTGACTTCCAGTTTGAGGGCCTCAGGTCTACCATAAGTGCACTCGACGAACACCTGGCTTTAGCCAATAGCCAATAGCCAATAGCCAGTAGCCAATAGCCCCAGCCCAGAGCCTCAATGCTCCCTGCTCGAGACCCCGCCAGCGGCCCGGAACAGCTAACCGATCTCCCGGCGTCTCCCGCCACGCCAGGTGAGGCGCGCGACACATCCGGGGCGCCACCGGCGCGCGACCGGAGCGCTGCCGAGCACCAACTGCAGCTAGCCGCTGACCTGGCCGCGGGACCGCTGCCCGGTGCCGCGGTGCAGCTGTATAGTGAGTTGCTCGAGTTGAACCCGGATCATATAGAGGCCCGGCTGAACTTCGCCCACCTGCTCGACCGGCTGGAAGAGCCGAGCGAGGCGGTGGACGTGCTCTCGGGTGGCCTGCGTAGAGCTCCGGACCAGACCGAATTCCTGGTGCTTCGCGGGGCGCTTCTGGGCCGTCTGCAGCGTTACCGCGAGGCCGATGCCGACCTGAGACGCGTGCTCCGGCTCCACCCCTCCCATGCCCCGGCCCAGTTCGAGCTGGGGCTCCTGCTATGGCGACGGGGTCTGGTGCAGGAGGCCGCCACCTGCTTTCGTCGCGCGCTGGAGTTTCAGCCCGAAAACGCCAAGACCTACTACTACCTCGCCGACGCTCTCAACCAGCTGGGCGACCTCGCTGGAGCCCAAACCGCACTCGATCGTTCCCTCCGGGTAAACCCCGGCGACGCCAAGGCGTACAACCTCATGGGGAGAATTCTCGACCGCTTGCGCCGTCCGGAGGAGGCCCAGGAGATGTATCGCCGGGGCCGGGACCTGGCTGGTCTGTGATCGAGGTGATCCTGACCGACCTGGCGCTGGCCCAGGCCGACGCCGTGGTGCGCCCCGCCGACCAGAGCCTCAGCCCCATCACCTCCGCCGGGTCTCGGCTGGATGAACGCGCAGGCCCGCAATTTGCCGAGCAGCGGCGTTTGGCGACCCCTCTCGAGGCCGGGGCGGCGGTGGTGACCGGGAGCGGCGGCCTCGCGGCCCCGTTCGTGCTCCATGTGGTCATCCGGGATCAGGACTCCGGAATCGGCCGGGAGGTGGTGCGCCGGGCCCTGGTGTCGGCCTGGCAGCGCGCCACGGATTGGGAGCTTGGCACCATTGCAGCGCCGCTGGTCGGCGCCGGGCCGGGAGACCTTAGCGTGGAAGAGGCTGCCACGCTCCTGGCCGAGACGTTTCCCAGGGGGCAGGCATGCCCCGGAGTGCTGCACATCGTGGTGGAACAGGACGCAGAGCGCGTCCTGGTCGAGGCGATCGTCCGGAGGATTGCGTGATCCGACTGAGGCAGCTCACCAAGCGGTACGGCCGGTTCACGGCGGTAGATGGGATCGATCTCGAGGTGCCGGCCGGCGAGCTGTTCGGCTTACTGGGCCCGAACGGGGCCGGCAAGACCACCACCTTCCGGATGATCGCGGGGATTCTCCGGCCCACCAGTGGCACGGTGGAGGTCGGGGGAATCGACATCAACCGCCGGCCACTCGAGGCCAAGGCCCGGTTGGGCTTCATTCCAGACCGTCCATTCGTATACGACAAGCTTACCGGCGCGGAGTTCCTCCGATTCGCCGCGGCGCTGTATGGGCAGCAGGGACCAGCGGTCGAACGGC
The DNA here is from genome assembly GCA_050733075.1 of Gemmatimonadales bacterium. Classification (GTDB taxonomy): domain Bacteria; phylum Gemmatimonadota; class Gemmatimonadetes; order Gemmatimonadales; family GWC2-71-9; genus CAVVWJ01. Next base: position 212,409 of record JBOHSD010000004.1, on the reverse strand, counting down.
GCATGGACGAGCTGCTGGACCTGTTCGAGCTGGCGTGCTGGAAGCACGAGCTCACCGAATCCTACAGCCACGGGATGCGGCAGAAGCTGATCATCTCGGGGGCGCTGGTGCACCGTCCGGAGGTGATCGTGGTAGACGAGCCGATGGTCGGGCTCGATCCCCGGAGTGCCCGCCTGCTGAAGGATCTCTTCCGCCAGTTTGTCAGCCGCGGCGGAACCGTGGTGATGAGCACCCACACGCTGGAAGTGGCCGAGACGATGTGCGACCGTATCGCCATCCTACACGGAGGAAAGATCGTGGCCTCCGGAACCATGGCCGATCTCCAGGAACAGACCGCCTCCGAAGATCTCGGTCTGGAGGAACTCTTCCTGAAGCTCACCGGCGGCATGCACGATCGTCAGCTCGACACCATCCTCGACGCCTGATCCTGTGAGCTCCTCGAGTCGGGTGCAGCCGCGTCTCTGGACGGTGCTGACGCCCAAGTGGCGGAGCGCGCTCGCCCGGGTCCGCCAGGAGCAGTCCGGCTCCAGCATGCGCGTCCTGCTCCTGGCCCTCATCGCCCTGATCTTCTGGGCGGCGGTGTTCGGAATCGCTTTCCGGGTGCTCCGCTATTTCCAGGGCGTCGAGGAGATCGGCAATCTCATGGCCGGCAAGGTGCTGGACGTGATTCTGCTGGCCTTCCTCTCAATTCTCCTCCTTTCCAACATCATCACCGCCCTTTCCACCTTCTTCCTGGCCCAGGACCTCGATCTCCTGGTGGCGGCGCCGGTCAGCGGATGGCGCCTGTACCTGGCCAAGCTGGGGGAGACCATCGTGCACTCCTCCTGGATGGTGGCGCTCCTGTCTCTGCCGATCTTTACCGCATACGGAATCGTCTATCGAGGCGGGCTCCTGTTTCCCGTGGCGGTCCTCGGAGCGTTCATCCCTTACCTCATCCTGCCGGCAGTGGTCGGTACGGCCGTCACGATGGTACTGGTGAACGTGTTCCCGGCAAGACGAACCCGGGAGTTGATGGGTCTGATCGCAACCGGTGCGGTGGTGACGGTGGTTGTCAGCCTCCGGTTCCTGCGTCCGGAGCAGCTGGCCCAACCGGAGGGATTCAAAAACCTGGTCGAATACCTCGCTGTTCTACGCACTCCTAGCAGCCCGCTGCTCCCGAGCGAGTGGACCGCCACGATGATCATGAACTGGCTGCTCCGCGTCGGTGACCCGGGGCCGGTGATGAAGCTCTGGGGTGCCGCGGCCCTGGCCGCGGCGCTGGGGGCGCTGCTGCATGGCCGGCTATATCATCGCGGCTTCTCCAAGGCTCAGGAGGGGGCCGAGCGCAAGATCCGCCGTCCTTTGCGGGGCCCTCTGGTGCGCGCTCTCGTCAGGCTGCCGCCCTCGAAGCGCGAGTTCATCCTCAAGGATCTGCGGCTGTTCTTTCGCGACAACACGCAGTGGAGCCAGTTGATTCTCCTGGCCGTCCTCATGATGGTGTACCTCTTCAATATCCAGTCGCTTCCCCTCCATTCGGGGGAGCGGGTGCCGTTCAAGCTGGTGACGCTCATCTCGTTTCTCAATCTCGGGCTCGCCGGCTTCGTGCTGGCTGCGGTCGCCGCCCGATTCATCTTTCCCGGCATCTCTCTGGAGGGGCGCCAGATGTGGCTCCTTCGCTCGAGCCCACTCGATCCTAGAGCCATGCTCTGGAGCAAATACTGGATGGGGACGCTGCCTCTGCTCCTCCTGGCGCTGGTCGTCACGGTTTTCACCAACTGGCTGTTGTACGCCAGCCCGTTCATGATGGCCGTTGCGGTCGGAACGATCGTGTTTTACACCATGGCGGTCAGCTCGCTGGCCCTCTCCTTCGGGGCCTTGTATCCCCAATTCGGAAGCGAGAACGCGGCCCAGATTCCTACCAGCTTCGGTGGTCTGATCTACATGATGAGCAGCTTGAGTCTGCTGGCCCTCGTCATCATGATCGAGGCTGGTCCGGTCACGGAGTATCTCCTGGTTCAGCGATACTCCAATCAGCCGGTGGCGGTCACTCGGGAGCTCATGGTCTCGGGTGCCGCGGTCGTGTTGGTCTGTGTGGCGGCGACTCTCATTCCCCTGCGGCTCGGTCTCAGGAGGATCGAGGCCATGGAGTGGTAAAGGTAGACCTGTTCAGCGACACGGTGACCCGCCCCACGGCTCCGATGCGGCGGTTCATGAGCGAAGCCGAGGTGGGCGACGAGCAGCAACGCGAAGATCCCACCGTCAATCTCCTCCAGGATATCGTCGCCGAGCTGTTGGGAAAGGAGGCGGCGCTCTTCCTCCCCTCCGGCACCATGTGCAACCAGGTGGCCTTCTCCGTCCACTGCCGTGCCGGGGATGAGATCCTGCTTCAGGAGCTCGCCCATCCGCTGTTATTCGAGGTAGGTGGAGCGGCCGCGCTGGCGGGAGCCGTGCTCCGCCCGCTGGTCGGCCCTGGCGGCCGGTTCAGTGCGGAGCAGGTGCGAGACGCCATCCGGCCCCCGGTGTACTACATGCCGCGTACCCGGGCCGTGTCGATCGAGCAGACCAGCAACATGATCGGAGGGGTGTGCTGGCCTCTGAGTCAAGTCCAGGCCGTCTGCGCCGCGGCCCACGCCGGTGGCCTGGTAACTCATATGGATGGGGCTCGCCTGTTCAATGCGGTGGTGGCCACCGGCACACCGGCCCGGGCGTATGCCGAATCGTTTGACTCGGCCTGGATCGATCTCACCAAGGGGCTGGGCGCACCGGTCGGCGCGGTGCTGGCCGGCTCGCGCGAGTTCATAGAGGAGGCCTGGCGATACAAGCAGCGTTTCGGGGGGGCCATGCGCCAGGCCGGCATCATCGCCGCCGCGGGCGTCTACGCCCTGCGGCATCACGTCGACCGGCTCGCTGAAGATCACGAGCGGGCCCGCCAACTGGCCAGTGGACTTGCGGCCTTGCCTGGAATCGCGCTGAGCCCGGAGCAGGTGGAGACCAACATCGTGATTTTCGATGTGAAGGGCGCGGGACTCACGGCCGATGAGTTCGCCTCCCGTACCCTGGCACGGCATGGTGTGCGGTTCAGCGTCCTGGGTCCCACGAGCGTGCGGGCCGTGACCCATCTGGACGTTCCACCAGATGGTATCGAGCGAGCCCTGGAGGCGGCACGCTCTGCAATACAGACCTGACTCCTACCCCGGAGGGCCTATCAATGTCACGCTCTCTTGCGGTTCTTGTGGTGGCCGCGACGCTCGCCTGCGATAGGCCAAAGAACGAACTCGCGATCCTGCAAAGCGGCACTTGGGTTGACCTGACCTACGATTTCTCATCCCAAACGATCTACTGGCCCACAGCCAAGCCATTCAGGCTGGAGGTCGTGTCGGCGGAGCGCACGCCGGCAGGGTATTACTACGCCGCCAACAACTTCAGCGGCGCCGAGCATGGCGGCACTCACCTGGACGCTCCGGTACACTTCGCCCAAGGCCAGTGGACCACAGACCAGATTCCGCTCGATCACCTGGTGGGCCAGGCAGTGGTAATAGACGTGCAGCGTCAATCCGATAGCACTGCCGATTACCAGGTGGACCGGGCGGCGATCGATGCCTGGGAGCGGAACAACGGCAACGTTCCAGAAGCCGCGATTGTCCTCTTTCGGACCGGCTGGGGTCGCCGCTGGCCCGATCGCTCCGCCTATCTGGGGACTGCTCGAACCGGGCCAGAGGCGGTAGCGGAGCTGCACTTTCCCGGCATAGACTCAGCAACCGCCGTCTGGCTGGTGAATCGTCAGGTCCGGGCCATCGGGATTGATACTCCCAGTATCGACTACGGACAGTCAACTACCTACCGAGCGCACCGCATCCTCTTCGCGGCCAACATCCCGGCCTTCGAAAATGTGGCCAACCTCGACCGGCTGCCTGCTAGAGGGAGCTTTGTCGTGGCGCTGCCCATGAAGATCAAGGGAGGCAGCGGCGGGCCACTTCGGATCGTGGCGCTGTTGCCGTAGACAGCACCCTCCCTTTTCCGTCCCACGCCGCGTAAAGCCGGTCCGTAACAGAAAGTAGGCCGCTCCTACCTTGGCCTTGCCGTCGGATATAGCGCCGCCGTCAAGCTCTCGACTACCCCAAGGAGGAGCCATGTCCCGCAGGATCAGCTGCACCGCCGTTGCGCTGGCCGCCACCCTGGCATCGTGCGAGCGGCCCGCCCCCACCGCCCTCGGTGATGAGCTGCGCCCAAACCCGCCAGCGAGTCACCCGCGTCGCAACGTTCGGCCGAGCGCTCCGCCATGGATCGCCTGGCTCGGCGGATGGCGCGCGCACTCGGCAATCCCGAGTTCAGAGCCTATGTCAAGGCTGAGCTGGACCGGTCGCCGTTTCCCGAACACAAGCTCCAGTTGCAGAGGTTTCTCGAGGGATCCAACCGCAGGGCGCTCAGGGACGTCGCCCGCTTGAGCGCGGAGCCCGAGTCTGCTGTCCAGGCGGATGCCCGAGCAGCCATTCCGCTCGAGATCTACTTCCCGGTGCCCGCTCACCGAGCGGCCTGGGCTGGGGGGCCCGATGTCCTGGTCGCAAGTGCGCGGGAGGACCGGGAAGCACCGGTGGCGTACGACGTAAAGGGCCGGCGCCTCGTGCTCAGTCCCGATACGCCCCCGGACACTCCAGTCCTCGCGGTGGTGCCGGTCGAGACCGATTTCGACCGCCCGCCCCCAGCAGCACCACTTGTCTGCTGCCTGGACGGTACCGAACCGTCACAGCCCTCTCCGTCTATACCTCCCGGGCTGTACATGACGTACGCGCACTTTGTGAAGGATTTTGAGGGTTGGTTTAAGGGGAACCCCGAGTTTGAGATTCACATACTGGGTCAATCGGGCACGAGCGATTCACTCACCGACTACCAGTGCGCCGGGGAGCGGGCCGATTGGGCCTACCGGTTCGATCAGAACAGCCTCAACTGGAGCGGCAGGGTCCTGCTGTTCAGCCAAACCCAGCTGAACAGTTACCGGGCCGCGCACCCGAACCAGAACTTCAGAATCGTCGCGCTGGAAGACGACGATACGGGTTGCGTAATGAAGCTCGACTCGAACCGATTCAAGAACCTTCAGAGCACGCTCCAGGCTCAGTATCCTGACCTGACCGGCAGCAAGGATACGACCAACTCATTGGGAAAGTGGGTCAAGCGGGCCAACGCGCTCCAGAAGATTCTGCGCTCCGCCTACTCCTTCATCACCACCCAGGACGATCTGATCGGCAACGCTATCGAAGACGTGGTCGTCGGCCAGTTCTATTCGGGAGCAAACTGGATCATCAAGGGCGAGAAGAACGTCACCAACGGTTGGATCAAACTGGAGATGAGGTGAGTTATGCGCATGCCTGCCAGGTTCGCCGCGACCATCATGGCGTCACTCGTCTCATTGGCCTGGTGTTCGCCTGCGCTGGGACAATGGGCCGTAACGGGAGAGGTGGGTTCAGACCGCTTCTGGGGCGGATCGGTGGAGAGCGCGGCCGAGCACCGGTCGTTCCGTCCCTACCGGCCCACCACCTTCGGCATCGGACTCGAACGGCAGTCCGCCGGGCTGGGTGTCGGAATTCGGTTCCGGTACGCGTCGGCCGGCCTCGCCCTCGAGGGTCCCAGGGCGGTGGTGGCCCTGAAGGGAATATTCCGCATGTACAGCGTAGCGCCTGAGATCAGCCACCGTCTTCGCCGGTTTGGCTCAGGCAACGAGCTGCTGGTTCAGGGCGGGCCGTTGCTCGAGGTGTGGAGTGTGAGGAGCGAGCATTCCCAGACCCGGATCGGTCTCCACGCTGCCCTGTCGCTGAGAGTCCCTCTCGTGGCGCGGCTCGCCGGATCCTTCACCGCAGGGGCGGCGGTTACGCCTTCACCGTTCGCGACCGATCAGTTGGACGAGGGCTTCGAGCGGAGCGCACTCTGGAGGCGGCGGCTCGCGGCCGGCCTGGAGTACCGCTGGTAATCGCGGTTGATCGGCCAATGCCGTCCGGTCGAGCTATGCGGCCACCGGTCTGCCGCAGGCCTCGCAAAACCTGCTGCCAGGCAGGAGAGCCGTGCCGCACCTATCACAAGCCAGGCTCCCCGGCAGGCGCAGGCCGCAGGTGGAGCAGAAGATCGCATCGGCCTCCGGGCGTGGCCCACAGGTGAGGCACGCGGGGGGGCAGGAAGACACCTGGAGGGGGCGGGCAACCGAAACGTCAGGATGGGTGTCCGGCGATGTCACGGCTGAAGCGGAGCGAAGCGAGCGGACTCTTGCAGCAATCAAAGCCTCGACATCGTCGGACGCCGCCCCCCTCTCCTCCTGTCGCAGCGCATCGAGTGCCGCGCCGGTGTACTTCGCCTTGAGAAAGGCATAATCGGCGTCGGAGAGCTTGCCGGTCTCCCGATCGAACTCGATCTCCTTGAGCGCCGCGAGCGCCACCCCTTTGGTGGTCTCCTCGGGATCGAGCGGCTCCAGGGGCCCGAATCCGGAAGAAGGTTTCTGGACCAGCGGCTGGAGCACCACCCAGAGCGCCGCGATGGCAACGGCAACGGCGGCAGCCACCTCGAGCCCCATCAGTCCTCCACGTCGGCCAGGGCTCTCCTGAGCCGCTCCAGCTCCTCGGGGCTGGCCTGGTCCGTTGCGCCGGTGGCGGTGTCCGCCGCCGGCGTCGCGGCAGATACCGCCGCTTTGCGCCGTCCGATGAACAGCAGCAGTCCGGCCCCCGCGGCTGTAATCAGCGCACCAGGCAGGAGGTAGCCTGCAAGGTTGAACCCTCGCGGCTTCGGAGCCATGAGCGCCTTTTCTCCGTACTTGGCCACGAACGCGTCCAGAATCTCCTCAGCCGTCTTCCCGCTCTCCCGCAGCGACAGAACCTCCCGGTGCAGCTCCGGTGAGTAGGTACAGGTAAAATCAGTGGTTCGGCAGGTGAACACGTCCAGAGTGCAGCCGCAGTTGCAAGCCAGCCGCTGCTCTATGGCCTGGATTTCGGCATCGTTTTCACGAGCCTTGGTGGGTTGCCGGGGCCGTCCGACGGCCGCCGGGTCCCGCAGGGTTCCCGTTGTACCCCGGCCAGCCAGCGTATCCTGCACCGGCGCCGGAGCTTGGTTGGTCTCCATGGCATGAGCCGGCAGGGTGAGCCGCTGTACCGCCGCTGTAATCAATCCTGCCCGGATGAACTCGCGTCGCTCCATCGTCACGCCCTCTCCGCGCCCACCAGCGTCACCTCGTACCCTGCCTGGGCTCGCCGTTGAACCGAGCTCTTCGGTCCCCCTCCCGGCCACATGGTCACTATCCCTCCAAGGGTCAGGACCAGCCCGCCAAACCAGACCCACCACACCAGCGGGTTGATGTTGAAGCGGTAGACCGCCTCCTCGGTCCCGTCCACGGAGCCGGCAAAGACGATATAGAGGTCCTCCTGCAGGTTACTCCGGATGCCCACCTCGGTGGAGGGCTCGAAGGTGGGGCGCCGAAAGCTGTCCACGTGCTGGCGCTTCTCGGAGGTGATCAGGCCCACCGATTGACCGTCCTTGGCCACCTGGAGCGTGGCGGCCGACACTATGCGGTTCAGTGCTTCATATTGGGAAATTCCCATGTGCGTGAAGCGATAGGTGTGGCCGAAGGGGCTCCGCATCTCGACCGAGTCGCCCGGCTTGAGGGTCGCTTCCCGCTCCCGCTTGAACGCCATTCCCGCAAAGGCCACAAAGTAGATCAGGATCCCGGCATGCACGATGTAGCCCCCGTAACGGCGCCGATTGCGGCCTATCAGCCTTGCGAGCGCCCGGGGAACCGACTCGCCGTGCATCCGGCGGCGGGCCCGGACGCCGCGGTAGAACTCCTGCGCGATGGTTCCGGCCACGAAACCCGCCAGGGCCAACGCCACCAGCGCGTGAAAATCCCGCGCGCCCGCCGCGAGCAGTACCGCCAATGTGACCAGCCCCGAAGCGACTGGAGCGACGAACTGGCGCTTCAGGTTGCCGGGAGAGGCCTTGCGCCAGGCGATCAGGGGGCCCACTCCGGTGAGTCCCAGCAACAGGAGGCCGAGGGGCACGTTGACCCGGTTGAAGAAGGGCACGCCGACGGTGATCTTGGTGCCCCGAACCAGCTCGGACAGGATGGGGAACAATGTGCCCCACAGTACCGAGAAGGCGATCCCGACCAGGAGCAGGTTATTGAAGAGGAAGGCCGCTTCCCGGCTCAGCACGGACTCGAGCTCGACGTCCGCCTTCAGCAGGGACCACCGGGTGTACAGCAGGGTGAAGGCCAGGATCGCCGCGACTACCAGGAATCCCAGGAAGAAATAGCCGACGTTCGACTGGGTGAAGCTGTGCACGCTCGCGATCACTCCGGAGCGGGTGATGAACGTGCCGAAGATGCTCAGCAGGAAGGTCCCGATGACCAGGCCGAGATTCCACCGCTTGAGCATACCCCGTTTCTCCTGGATCATGACCGAGTGGAGAAAGGCCGTCATCGTGAGCCAGGGCAGCAGGCTCGCGTTCTCCACCGGGTCCCAGGCCCAGTACCCGCCCCAGCCCAGCTCGACGTAGGCCCACCACATTCCCAGTGTGATGCCGATGGAGAGGAACAGCCAGGAGACCAGAGTCCATTTCCGGATAGCGTGGATCCACCCGGTATCCAGCCGCCGGGACAGAAGCGCGGCCACCGCAAAGGCGAACGGAATGGTGATGCTGATGTAGCCCAGGTAGAGCATGGGTGGGTGGATTACCATCCCCACGTTCTGAAGCTGTGGATTGAGCCCCCGGCCATCGGCCGGCGTGAACTCCAGGCGCTCGAACGGGTCGGCTGCGAACAGCATCACGCTCACGAAAAACACTATGACCGCCGCCGTCACCCCCGCCACGTACGGCATCAGGTGAGCGTACCGGCGGGGCGTGAGCCACTGGGCCGCCGCCGCGAACAACGACAGCACTACGGCCCAGAACAGCAGAGATCCCTTCTGGCCGGCCCAGAAGGCGGAGAAGACGTAGGCCGAGGGAAGGTTCCGGGAGGTGTAGGCCCAGACATACTCCATGTTGAAGTCGTGGGAGATCAGCCCCTTCCAGAGGGATAGCGAGGCCACTATCAGACAGCCGCAGATGGCGTACACCGAGCGCACCACGGCCCCGCTGAGGTCGGGACGGCCTTGCCAGCGGCCGGAGAATGACAGCACTACGCACCAGACGCCGATGGCAAAGGCGGCCCAGAGCGAAAATTGACCCAGCAATGTCATAGGAGCTCAGGCCTTGGGAACGGCCTCATAGCGGGAGCCGCATTTAGCGAGAACGTCGGTTGCGCGGATGACACCATCTCGCCCCAGCCGCCCTTCGACGATCACCTCGATATCGGCGGCATCGGTGAAGGTATCGGGCACCAGGCCGTGGTAGGTAACCGGATAGGTCTTGATTCCATCGGAGACCGCAAAGTCGATGCGCCGGGCTCCCGGATCGCGGCGGATGGATCCGGGCACCACCATTGCGCCGACCTTGAATCCGACGTTCTCCACGAAGGTGGGATCGGCGGCGGTCTTGGTGGCGAGCTCGGCGGGAGTGAGGAAATAGACCCCGGTTTCCTTCACGCCTTCGGCAATCAGGAAGGCCACGCTACCCACAATGAGGGTGGCACCGAGCAGGAATTTGTGACCTGCCTTCATGAGCATCTCCGGAAGGACCTCGACGCCGGAAATATAGTCCGTATCACTGGCCCCGTGCCCATGCGAGCGTGGCAGAGACGGCTCGGCGCCAGCCGGCCAGGCGATCCTTTCGTTCGTCCGCTGCCATTCGGGGCTCGAACCGGGTGAATGTCCGGCCTCCGAGAAAATCCTCCGGGGTTTGCCAGACCCCGAGCGCCAGTCCGGCCAGGCCCGCCGCTCCCAGCGCGGTGGTCTCCACCAGGTCGGGCCGCTCGACCGGGATGCCAAGCACATCGGCCTGGAATTGCATCAGCCAGTCGTTGGCGGCCGCCCCACCATCCGCCCGCAGCGCGGGCACGGCCAGATGCTCGGCTGAAATCATGGTCTCCAGCAACTCGGCGGTGCTGAACGCCATCGCCTCGAGGGCCGCGCGTGCCAGGTGAGCTCGCGAGGTGCCCCGTGTCAGCCCGGTGATCGTTCCTCTGGCTTCAGGCTCCCAATGAGGTGTTCCCAGCCCCACGAATGCGGGCACGAAATGCACTCCGCCGGTGTCGGTCACGCTGCGCGCCAGTCCATCGGTTTCCGCCGCCTGCGCTATGAGTCCCAGACCATCCCTCAGCCACTGGACCGCGGCACCCGCAACAAACACGCTGCCTTCCACTGCATAGGCCGGCTCGCCGTGAGCCCCGCATGCGGCGGTCGCGAGGAGGCCCTGGACCGGCGAGGGTAAGCGACTACCGGTGAGCACCAGGAGGAATATTCCGGTACCGTAGGTGTTCTTGGCCAAGCCCGGCGAAACACAGCCTTGGCCGAACAACGCCGCCTGTTGATCGCCGGCGAGCCCGGCTATGGGCAGAGGAAAGCCCAGGTGGGCGGAGTCGGTGTGCTCCACGACCTCGGAGGATCGCACGATGTCGGCCAGGACCTCCCGGGGCACGCTGAAAAGCTCGAGCAGCTCAGGGTCCCAATCGCGAGACCGGAGATTGTACAGCAGGGTTCGAGAAGCGTTGGTGTGGTCGGTGGCGTGCACCCGTCCGCCGGTCAGCTTTGCCACCATCCAGCTCTCGACGGTGCCTGCGGCAAGCTCGCCGCGGGCGGCCTGCCGGGCGCGGCCCCGGTCGCAGAGCAGTAGCTCGAGCTTCGTCGCCGAAAAATAGGGGTCGGCCACCAGGCCGGTGCGCTCGCGGAGCATGGGCTCGTGTCCCTTCTCCCTGAGCTCGCGGCAGCGCTCGGTGGTGCGCCGGTCCTGCCAGACGATGGCCGGGGCTACCGGTGCAAGAGTGCGCCGCTCCCATAGCACCACCGTCTCCCTCTGATTGGCGATCCCCAGCCCCACCGGCCGCTCGCCTGAGGCCGAAATCGCATCCCGCATCGCCTCCACCGACACCCGGAAGATTTCCTCGGGATCGTGCTCGACCCAACCGGGGCGGGGAAAGTGCTGGGTGAACTCCCGGTACCCCCGGCCCAGGATGGCGCCATCCTGCCGCACCACGAGCGCCGTGGAACCAGTGGTGCCCTGGTCGAGTGCCAGTATGGACGGCACCCTGGCTTACCCGGTCCTCGGAGCTCGGGAAGTGGATGCCTTCCTCTTGCTGCGCCCAGGCTCGGAACGACGGTGTGCGGCTACTTCGGCGGGATCGAAGATTCCTTGATCCGTGATGATCGCCGTGATCAGTTCGGCCGGGGTCACGTCGAAGGCCGGGTTCCACACCTGGATACCCGCCGGCGCGGTGCGGGTGCCTTGCCAGGCCGCCACCTCTCCCGGCTCCCGCTGTTCGATCGGGATCCCTGCGCCTTCCGCCGTTCCCGGATCGATGGTAGAGCTGGGAGCCGCAACGTAGAAGGGAATGCCGTGAGCCCTGGCGGCCAGTGCCAGCCCGTAGGTCCCGATCTTGTTGGCCACATCTCCATTGGCGGCAATCCGGTCGGCGCCGACGATGACGCAGGCGACGTCACCCAGGCGAAGCCGGCTCGCGATCATCCCGTCGGAAATGAGCGTGCAGGCCACCCCCGACCGGGTCAGCTCCCAGGCCGTGAGGCGGCTTCCCTGAAGCAGCGGCCGGGTCTCGGGCACTATCACGTGGGGACCTCGTCCCGACCGGTGCAGGGTGTACACTGGCGCGAGTGCAGTGCCGATTCCGCCGGTGGCGAGCGCTCCAGCATTGCAGACGGTGCACACCGTGGATCCGGGCGGGATGAGGGTGGCCCCCAGCCCGCCGATCCGGTCGCACATCGCCCGGTCCTCTTGCCAGATCGCGTTCGCCTCCTCGATCAGTGCCGCCCGAAGGTCCTCGCCCCGCTCGACCGCCTTCTCCGCGCGGCGGCGCATCCGGCGCAACGCCCAGCGCAGATTGACGGCAGTCGGCCGCGTGGATCCCAGGACCTCGCAGGCCCGGTCGATGGCTTCGAGTCGAGCCTTGCCATCTTCCCTGCCTCCCCGCTTCCCCGCTGCTTGTACCACCCCCATGGCCGCTGCGATCCCGATCAGCGGCGCTCCCCGCACCCGAAGCGTGCGAATAGCCTCGGCGACCGCCTCTACGGAGTCCAGGTCGCGGTACCGCTCCTCGCCGGGGAGAAGGGTCTGGTCCAGGACCCGGACCCCGTGGCTCTCGGTCCAGGCGATAGGGGATGGGACAGGCATGCGGGGAAGATAGCTGGGAGCTGGGAGCTGGGAGCTGGGAGCTGGGCGGGTAGGCTCCTCATCCCGAGCAGAGCGAGGGACCTTGTTTACTGAGGAGTCAGGGTGTGAGCAGTGCCGGCCGGCGTGCAATTAGCTTTGTAGGTTCCTGACTCCTGACTCCTGACTCCTGACTCCTGACTCCCGACTCCCGACTCCTGACTCCCGACTCCCGACTCCCGACTCCCGACTCCTGACTCCCTCCCATGCCCACTACCCTGCTCTTCGAGCTCAGCGATGGAATCGCCCGGATTACCATCAGCCGTCCCGACAAGCTGAACGCCCTGAACGCGACGGTGATCGCCGAGCTGGGGGACGCCGTCACCCGGATCGAGACCGATCCGGCGATTCGCGGAGCGATCCTCACCGGGGCCGGCCAGAAGGCGTTCGTCGCGGGAGCCGATATCGCCGACCTGGTGGAACAGGGTCCCATGGATGGCAAGGCCCGAGCGCTGCTGGGGCAGCGGGTCTTCCGCCGCCTGGAGCAATGTGGCAAGCCGGTCGTTGCAGCGGTGAACGGGTTCGCCCTTGGTGGGGGATGCGAGCTAGCCATGGCCTGCCACATCCGGCTCGCCTCGGAACATGCCCGATTTGGCCAGCCCGAGGTCAAGCTCGGCATAGCCCCCGGCTACGGCGGAACGGCGCGGCTGCCGCGCCTGGTAGGCAAAGGCAGGGCGCTGGAGCTTCTGCTCACCGGTGAAATGATCGATTCGGCGGAGGCGTACAGGATCGGCCTGGTGAATCGGGTCGTGCCGGCAGACCGGCTGATGGCCGAGGCGGAGGCCCTTCTCCGCACGATCTTGGAGAACGGCCCGCTGGCGATTCGCGCCTGTCTGGAGGCGGTTGACGCGGGCCTGGAAACGAGCCTTGACCAGGCTCTCCTGAGCGAAGCCAATCACTTCGGCCTGCTCTCCGCCACAGCCGATATGAGGGAGGGGACCCGGGCATTCGTGGAGAAGCGGAAACCCGTGTTCAAGGGCATCTGACACCCTGCAATTCTCTCAGGCAGCCGACTATTTTTTAGGGATGCGGGAAATCGGGAGCCGCGGGCGAAACGTTGGGTTCGCAGGCGGTTCGGGAGTGCTGGTTGCGTGGGTGGTACTGGTTTTTGGAACCGGCTGTGACGAGCGGGACCGACTGACTTTCCCCAGCCCGGGCGATGGAGCAGGCCCGGTCACTACGATCGACCAGCCCGATGGTCCGGACACCACGGTGTCTGCCGGGCCCGACTTCTTCGTCAACGGCCGGACCATGGACCCTGATGGAGTGGATACCGTCTATTTCCTGGTCATAGGCGGGAACCAGAATTTTAACCCGTTTCACCCCGACCCGCCGGCCGAAAGCGTGAGGTTCGGGTTACCGATCACGACAACCGGCCATTCCGGTGAGACATTCACAGTCCAGATCTACGGAGTCGATCCCCTGGGCAACCGGGGCGATGTGGCAACACGTCAGATCCACATCCGGTAAGTGCGGCTCCAACGCGTAGTATCCCGGGGGTTCCGGAACCTGGCAGATCTGGATCGGGGAGTACCCGCTGTGGGCGTGGTGCTCCTCGGAGCCAACGCTCAGGGGAAGACCAACCTCCTGGAGGCCATCTATTACCCCGTATTGTGCCGCTCTTTTCGGGGATCGGCCGACCGGGAGGTGGTTGGGGGTGGCAAGCCCGGCTTCAGCGTCGAGGCCTACTTCGTCGAGGCCTGCTTCGATTCCGAAGCCGTCTCGGTCACGGCGACCTACTCCGGCCAGACGTACTCCGGACAAAGGAAGCGGATCACGGTCAACGGCTGCCCGGTCGGCCGGTTGGCCGATGCCGTGGGTCGCTGGCTCGCAGTGGCGTTTCTGCCGGCGGACGTGGGGCTGGCCTCGGGCCCGGCCGGAGAGCGCCGGCAGTATCTCGACCGAGTGCTCTCGTTGGCAGACCGGCGCTATCTTCGGGCGCTTACCGCCTTTCGAGCGGCGCTGGCGCAGCGGAACAGCGCTTTAAGACAAGGGCGGCCGGACCTGGCTCAGGCTTTCAATGGCGCACTTGCCGCGGCGGGATCGGCGCTCGTTCGCGGGCGCCTGGACTGGCTCGCGGGGGCGGCGGAACAGTTTGCCGCCGAGCTGGATTGCCTGGGAGAGCATGAGCCGGCATCTCTGACCTACCATGGCCGGGTGGAGCTGGCCGACGCATCGGCCTGGGACGAGGTGTTGCGGGCGTCGCTGGCGGAGGACCGTGCTCGGGGGACCACTACGGCGGGGCCGCATCGTGATGATCTCCTGCTCGAGGTGAGAGGCCGCAGGCTCCGGGAGTTCGGATCAACCGGCCAACACCGAAGCGCCGCCATAGCGCTCAAGCTGCTCGAGCTCGCCACTCTGAGTCGGAATCGCGGTACCGAGCCGGCGCTTCTGCTGGACGACGTCTTCGCCGAGCTGGATGCGGAGCGTCAGAGGCGGCTCGCCGTCCGGTTGTTGGGATCCCGTAACCGGCAAGTGTTCGTGACCAGCCCCCGGCGGGACGAGCTTCCGGCAAATCTGGATCTGCCGGTGTGGGTCGTGGAGGGTGGAGAAGTTCGGTAAGGAATATTGGCTATTAGCTATGACTGAAAAGACTCGTCCGACACCCCTCGCCGACGCCCTCAGCAGCTTCTTCAAGCAGGCGGGGTTGACCAAGCGGGTGCAGCAGGCCGGGATCATCGAAGAGTGGGCCCAGCTGGTGGGTCCGCAGATCGCCTCGGTCACCGCTCCGGAGTCGATTACCCCGGACGGGGTGCTTCGGGTTCGCGTGGCCACGGCCGCGTGGGCCAACGAGTTGAGTCTGATGACCCCCAAGATCCTGGCCCGGCTCAACACCGGCCGTTCCGGCCGGGTAAGGGAGATCCGCTGGATGCCCGGCCCCCTGGATCGGACCCAGCCCTAAACGCGACAGGAGACATGGCCAAAGAACCCAGCGCCGTCGTGGACGGTAACCGACAGGCCGGCGACGCCAACCGTAAGGCCGGCGAGGCCAGGCCCGAGTACAAGGCCGAGTCCATCCAGGTTCTCAAAGGCCTCGAGGCGGTGCGGAGGCGGCCCGGCATGTATATCGGGTCGACCAGCGAGAACGGCCTACACCACCTGGTCTACGAGGTAGTGGACAACTCGATCGACGAGGCGCTCGCGGGCCACTGCGATACCATCAACGTCACCATTCACGCCGACAACTCCATCACCGTGTCCGACAACGGCCGCGGCATCCCGGTGGATCTGCATCCGACGGAAAAGAAGCCGGCGGTCGAGGTAGCGCTGACCATGCTCCATGCGGGCGGCAAGTTCGACAAGAACAGCTACAAGGTATCGGGAGGGCTGCACGGGGTCGGGGTCTCGGTGGTCAACGCGCTCAGCGAGCGGCTGGAAGTGATCGTGGACCGCGAGGGGCAGCGCCACCACATGGCGTTCGTCCGGGGCAAGACGGTGAAGAAGCTCACCGTGCTGGGCAAGGCCAAGGGTCGGGGAACGACTGTGCGCTTCAAGCCGGATCCCGAGATCTTCACGGTCCTGGAGTTCCATTACTCGACTCTGGCCGACCGCCTTCGCCAGCTCGCCTTTCTCAACAAGGGCATCACCATCAGCATCAAGGACGAGCGCGAGCAGGAGGCCAAGACCGAGACCTTCTTCGCCAAGGGCGGCCTGATCCAGTTCGTGGAGTGGCTCAACCGCAACAAGAAGCCGCTGCACCCCAAGCCGATCTCCTTCACCGCCGTCAAGGACGACGTCGAGGTGGATCTGGCCCTTCAGTACGAGGACGGCTACAACGAGAACACCTTCACCTTCGTGAACAACATCAATACCCACGAAGGCGGCACCCACCTGACCGGCTTCAAGTCGGCCCTCACGCGCACCATCAACGACGTAGCCAAGCGCCGCGATTTCCTGAAGAAAGAAGGCTTTACCCTATCGGGCGAGGATATCAGGGAGGGGCTCACCTGCGTGCTCCACGTCAAGGTGCGGGAGCCGCAGTTCGAGGGGCAGACCAAGACCAAGCTGGGCAACTCCGAGGTCGAGGGCATCGTCAAAGCGGTGATCAACGAGAACCTCGGCAACTATCTCGAGGAGCATCCGCCGGTCGCCCGCAACATCATCGAGAAGGCGGTGAGCGCCGCGCGGGCCCGCGAGGCCGCCCGCAAGGCTCGCGACCTGGTGCGCAAGCGGTCGGGGCTCGAGAATGCCGTGCTGCCCGGCAAGCTGGCCGACTGCTCGATCGACGATCCGGCCCACTCCGAGATCTACCTGGTGGAGGGCGACTCGGCGGGCGGCAGCGCCAAACAGGGGCGCGATCGCTCGTTCCAGGCCATCCTGCCGCTGCGGGGCAAGATCCTGAACGTCGAGCGGGCCCGCATCGACAAGATCCTGAGCAACGAAGAGATCCGGGCCATGATCACTGCGATCGGCACGGGCGTAAAGGACGACTTCAAGCTGGACGACGCCCGGTATCATAAGATCATCCTGATGACAGACGCGGACGTGGACGGCGCTCACATCCGGACCCTCCTCCTCACCTTCTTCTTCCGGCAGATGCAGGAGCTGGTGGAAGCGGGATACGTATACATCGCGCAGCCGCCGCTCTACCGGGTGGCCAAGGGGAAGGACGAGTTCTACGCCTATACCGAGGCCGAGCGGGAGGAGTATGCCAAGCGGCTCAACAATGGCGAGGCCAAGGGCTCGGTGAGCATCCAGCGTTACAAGGGTCTGGGCGAGATGAACCCGGATCAGCTCTGGCGCACCACCATGGACCCGGCCACCCGGACCATCCTGCGCGTGACCATGGAAGATGCCGTCGAAGCGTCCAAGCTGTTCGACGAGCTCATGGGCGACGAGGTCGAGCCCCGGCGCCAGTTCATCGAGCGGAACGCCAAGTACGTAAGCAACCTGGACGTCTAGTGTGCAGCAATCTCCGCCGGACCGGCAACCGGAAGGTGCCGGGGGTGCCGGTTCGAGCCGGATCAGGCCGCTGTTCATCGGGGGCTGTGAACGCAGCGGGACGACCATGCTGGGCTCGATGGTGGGCGCCCATTCGCTCGGCGTCTGCGTCCCGGAGAGTCATTTCATAGAGCACCTTCTCACGCGCGAGGGCTTCGACCCGCAGGCCGTCGAGCCGCGAAGGACGCTTGCCACCATCATCGGCCACGAACGATACCGGCTGCTCTGGGATCTTGCTTTAGATCCCGCTGCCGTGGACCCCGCCGAGCTCGGCTCCACCTATGGCCAAGTGCTCTCCTGGCTGGTGCGGGCCTACGCCCGGCGGCTGGGCAAAGCCGGCGCGCTTCTGTGGGTGGACCACACCCCGAGCAACTTCAAGCGCAGCCTGACGATGTTGCGCATGTTCCCGGACGCGCGCTTCATCCATATCGTCCGCGATGGACGAGGGGTTGCCGCCTCCGTCCTCCCACTCGATTGGGGCCCCAACGACATCCTCGGCGCCGCGGAGTTCTGGATGGCGCGCTGCGCCGCAGGGCTTGCGGCGGAGTTGCAGCTCGGCCCGGATCGGGTGCTGCGGGTCCGCTACGAGGATTTGCTTCTCAGTCCGGAGGCGACCCTGCGAGGAATAGCGAGCTTTGCGGGCCTGCATTATGAACCGGGGATGGTCCAGGGAACCGGGCAGGGGCCGAGTCGCTACAACGAACGGCAACATCGCCTCGTCGGTCAGCCCCCGGACCAATCTCGCGCCCACGGCTGGAGTCGCAGCCTCACGCCGCGCCAAATCGAGATCTTCGAATCCGAGGCTGGCGAGCTCCTGGAGACGCTGGGCTACCAGCCCATCTATGGCGTTCGTGCCCGACCGGCGCGCCCTGCCGAGCTGCTTCGAATGAGCCTGGGCTCTGCCGTCCTGCGACTGCGCAACAACCTCCGCCGCCGCCGTCGGGTTCGAGCGTCGCTGGTCGAGCGGCCGATGTGGCGAGATTGAGGACGGAGAGGATGGAGAAGACGGAGAGCTGGGTTTAGGCTCCGGGTTGTCGAGGGCGCGAGGCGCCGGGTCCCCAATCATCCCCCTCGAAACCCTCGTCCGGCCGCGCCTGAGATCCCAGCTCCCGCACCTCCCGCTCGGCCGCCTCCAGCTCGGCCCGGTCAATCGCGTCCTCGCCCGATTCCCGGCGGGGTCCGGGATAACGCCGGTCTCGTCGCAGCCAGAGCGCCAGAGCCACCAGGGCCAGAAGCGCCACCAGTAGTGTTCCGACCGGCCCGCTGACGATCTGCATTCGACCTCCTAACCCAGCTCCTCCACGCCATCCGCAGTGATGCGGTGGGTGAGCAGCGGCGTGCGAATCCCGCTGTCTTCTATCATAATAGCTTCACCCAGCGCCTCGAGGCCGATCGCGATTCCGCGGGCGTCTCGGGCAAAGACGGATGCGAGCGGCTCGCCCGACCGCACCTGCTGCCCCGGCTTTGCCGGGATCACGAAGCCCACCGAGGCGTCGATCTCCTCCTCGATCCTGCGCCGTCCGCCGCCCAGCTCGAGAATCGCGCGGCCGAGCCGACGAGGCTCGATGCCGGCAATGACCCCGTCCCGGGCGGCGCGGAACACCTCCACCTCCAGGGCCTGGGGCAAAATCGAGGGATCGTCCACCACCGCGGGATTGCCGCCCTGGGCCTCGATCACCTTGGCGAAGGTTTCCAGGGCCCGTCCCGACTTGACGCTGTCCTCCAGCCGCGCGCGAGCCTCGGCCGCATCGGCCGCTGCACCCACCAGCAGGAGCATCTCGACCCCCAGGGCATAGGTGACCTCCATCAGATCCTCCGGCCCCCGGCCCCTGAGGCCCTCGAGCGCTTCTTCGACTTCCAGGGCGTTTCCGCACGCCCGTCCCAGCGGCCGGTCCATGGCCGTGATCAGTGCCACCGTGGGGCAGCCGCGGGCCTGGCCCAACCCGATCATGGTTTGCGCCAGCTCGGTTGCGCGGGCCGGCTCCGGCAGGAATGCGCCGCTTCCGGTTTTTACATCCAGTACCAGCCCGTTGAGCCCCTCGGCCAATTTCTTGGACATGATGCTGGCGGCTATGAGGGGAATCGACTCCACGGTTCCGGTCACGTCCCGCAACGCATAGAGACGTTTGTCCGCGGGAGCGATCTCCGGGGTTTGTCCCAGCATGGCGCAGCCCAGTCGCTCGACTTGATTTCTGGCTTCTGCTAGGGTCAGAGCGGTCCGGAACCCGGGAATCGACTCCAGCTTGTCCAGCGTGCCGCCGGTATGGCCCAGGCCCCGGCCCGACATCATCGGCACGGCGGCGCCGCAGCTCGCCACCATGGGCGCCAGCAGCAGCGACACCTTGTCGCCGACCCCACCGGTCGAGTGCTTGTCGACCACCGGCCGCTCGAAGCCGTCGAATCGAAGCCGATCGCCCGATTCGATCATGGCGTCGGTGAGCGCCGCGAGCTCCTCTGGCTCTAGGCCCCTCCAGACGATTGCCATGAGCAGGGCGGACATCTGGTAGTCAGGGACTCTTCCAGCGGTGTACTCGCGGATCAGTTCGTTCCATTGCGTTGGTCGCAGCGCATGGCCGTCCCGCTTATGCTGGATGAGTGACGGGATCACCATTCGGGACCACTACTCCGGGGATTCCTCGGCTCGCTGGCGGGCCCGCTCGAGCTCCGCACGCAAGCGGCGCTTACGACGCCGCAGCTCCTTCCTGGTACGGTCCCCGGCCCGATCGATCCCCTCCATCGCGTCCTCCCGCAGCGACCGGATCCGCCGGCGCAACTTGCCCCGCCGTTTCTTTGGCTCGGGGGCAAAGATCAGCGCGAATGCAGCCCCGATGAACCCACCAAGGAGCACCCCCGCCATAAACCTGGCGGTTCCCCGGGTGGAGGAGTCGTCGCCGAACTCGTCAGACGGCCCGTCTGATAGACTATCACTCTGCATTTCAATGCCTCCTTTTCTGCATCGCAACCTAGTCGCGCCGGCTTCGGCCGCCCAGAGGGGCGGAGGGCCGGAGAGGCGGAGAGGCGGAGAGGCGGAGAGGTCCGAATATATTTACTACGGCGGTCCCGTCAGGCAGCGCATCTCTGGAGCAATCATGTCGAACGACGACGTCTATGCGTCCGGGCTACTCAACCGGGCTCTGGATCCGGCCACGCAGCCTCCCCAGATCCAGGCCTTCTTGCGCACCGAGCTCGATCTCCTGCACGACGTCGTGAAGGAAGGGATGCGGGTCGTCGATGTGGGCTGCGGCACCGGACGGCATCTGGTCCTGCTCGGGGACCGACTCAGACTCGGAGTCGGGGTGGACTACGAGCGCAGCTACATAGCGGACGCGGCCCATCGCGCCGGCGCTCGCCACCTGCACTTCATCACCGCAGATGCCACCGCCATCCCCCTCGGGGCTGGGTTCGACCTGGCGATATGCCTCGCCAACACGTGGGGAACCATGACCGACAAGGCCCGGGTCCTGAGGGAGATGCGGCGACTGGCTCCCCAGCCTCACACCCGGCTCTTGTCGGTCTTTTCGGAGACCTCGGTGGATGCTCGGCGAGAATGGTACCGTCGGTTTGGTCATGCGGTGGTGGAAGAGACCGACGAATATCTCGTGACAGACGGTGGCTTACGGTCCGAGCACTTCTCCGACGCTCGCCTCCGGGGCCTCATCGGCGAGTGCACCATTCGTCCGGTCGCGGATATTGCGCGCGCCGTCACGTTCTAACCGTCCTCAGGGCTCGAGCCTCACCGACTCCCCCACCTCCACCGCTCGAAACTGCTCCGCGGACACCCGTCGCTCCAGCAACGCCTTCGCCAGCTCCCGAACCGGCTCCTCGATTCCTTCCGGCGTCAACTGAAAGGTCCCGAAGTGCATGGCGATACTCCGGCGCGCCGCGAGATCGAGATGCGCCTGCACCGCCTCTGCCGGATTCATATGGATGTCTTTCATGAACCAGCGCGGCTCGTAGGCACCGATGGGGAGGAGCGCGAGATCGATCGGCCCCAGCCGCGCCGTGATCTCGCGGAAATGGGGGCCGTAGCCGGAATCTCCGGCATAGAGTATTCGGTGCCCGCCGGCCTCGAGGAGGAACCCGCCCCACAGGGCGCGGTTCCGGTCGAACGGGTGCCGCGCCGAAAAGTGCTGAGCGGGCGTCAGCGTGATCGGGAGCGGTGCGGTGCTGGCGGCCTCCCACCAGTCGATCTCCTCGACCCGGCGGATGCCCGCCGACCGGAGCAGCCGGCCATTGCCTAGCGGCGTCACGATCGGCGGATGAAAGCGCCGCTCGAGTTGCTGGAGGGTCCTGAGGTCGCAGTGATCGTAGTGGTTGTGGCTCAGGAGCACGAGCGAGATGGGGGGCAGATCGTCGAATCGCACCCCCGGCGCCCGAACCCGGCGGGGCCCGGTGAACGAGACCGGGCTCGCCCACCGGGAGTACACCGGATCGATCAGCAGGTTGGCGGCAGCGGCTTGAATCAGAAACGTGGCATGACCGACGAACGTAAGGACGATTTCCCCGGTGCCGGGGTTGGGCGGCCGCCGAGGCTCGACCATGACCTCGGATGGCCACGGGGCTCGTGGCGTGAGCAGCACGCGGGGCAGTCGCCAGAAGGGTTGGCCGTTCGCGCCGTTCGGATTGAAGAATCGGCGGCCATCGAAGTGGTCGGTGCGGAATGACATGGCACTGAGAATAATGAGGGCTGGCAGGCGGACGTCATCGACGAGCTGGCGCGCGACGCGAGCAGAACTTCGTGCCCGGCCTGGCGCTCTGACGGCTCATCGTAGGCGCCGCTCTCCGGGGCCAGCCTCGCGCCGCCGATCGTCGACCCTGCCTGAAGTATCTGAGTACGGCGGTAAGGCGGAAGCGCGGCCACCCGCGTCATTCCGAGCCCTTCGCTACGCTCAGGGTAGACTCCGCGAGGAATCGGGTGGGTTTACGTCGGCAAAAGAAGCTCCAATGCTCCGAGGCGAGTTACAGGCTGCAGGTCACGACCGTCCCTCGCGACTCCGCGACTTGGCAGAAGGCGAGCGCCGGGTCCGGAACGACCTCGGTCCCACGCGCACCGCGGCGGGATGGATCGAGAGTTCCAGCCAGATCCTACCTCGAGCACTACGGCAGCCCCACGGAACGTTCAACTTCGCGTCAGTCTGGCTCGTGGGCCTCACAGCCGGCCCCTAGAGCGGCCACAATGGTCGCTTCGCAGTTGCTGTACGCCCGGAGTGCGCCGAGATTCCCGATTAGCCGCTACCTGGATTGGTGACATGCCTACACCGGTTCTACTCATAGCGCTCGCGACCTGGTCCCTCGCTGTCATGGGCGCGGCGCAGGATCCCCTGAGACCCGTTTCCGAGGCCGTACGTTCCGCCGCCGCGCGCGCCGCGACCAATTTCATCGCCGCGGCCGAGGAGATGCCGGCCGGCAGATACGGATTCAAGCCGACCCCTGCACAGATGAGCTTCGGAGACGTGATCGGGCACATGGCTGCGGGGAACGATGCCCTCTGCTCGAGCATTGGCGGAGTGGCGCCCCCCAAGCGCTCCGCGGTTGCTGCGGGGGCTCCGAAAGAGAAGCTCGTCGCCCGGCTCCGGGAGACGTTCCAGTTCTGCCAGTCGGCGCTGACCAAGGTGAACGATTCGAGGTTGGGGGAGAAGGTGCCGTACTTCGGGGACCGAGAGGTCTCCCGAGCGCAGGTCATGGTCGCGGCGGCCGAAGAGTGGGCCGGCCATTACAGCCAGCTCGCTGTCTATCTCCGGCTCAATGGGCTTCTACCG
Source organism: Gemmatimonadales bacterium (assembly GCA_050733075.1). Taxonomy (GTDB): domain Bacteria; phylum Gemmatimonadota; class Gemmatimonadetes; order Gemmatimonadales; family GWC2-71-9; genus CAVVWJ01. The sequence goes on along the minus strand of JBOHSD010000004.1, from coordinate 189,445 downwards.
CCCACCGCGAATCGCTGACCCGTGCACGGGATCACCTACTCCTCGGCTCCCGCTCGGCGCCTACGCCGGCTGATCGGCCGGCAGCGGAATCTGATTCTTGTGCACCGCCAGCCACTGCTCGAAGGTTTGCAGCTCCGGATTCAGCATGCGCGTGAACCCGAGGTCCCGCGCGCCGACAAAGTAATCATTGAAGTCGCGCTTGAACTGGAACATGTTGCCCAGGTCGTCCGCACCGGGAAAGCCGAAGCTGCGGTACACCTCCGGCGGCACGTTGTTGTAGCGCACCTCCTGCCCGAGAGCCTGTGTCAGGGCATCCGCCATCTGCTTCCCGGTGAGGTGCTCGCCCGCGATAGCCACGGTCTTGCCGATGAACTCCCGCCCCCGCTTGAAGATGGCAAAGGCGCACTTGCCGATGTCCTCCACCGCGATGCTGGAGAGCGGCTTGTCGTCGAGGGGAAAGACGAGGGCGAGGGTCCCATCCGGGCCGCGCTGGGGACCGGCACCGAAGTAGATAAAATTCTCCCAGTAGAACGAGGTCAGCAGGAACGTGGTCGGCACGCCGAGCTGGCGGAAGATTTCGTCGGCCTCGCCCTTAGCGTCGAAGTGCGGCACCTTGTACTTCCCCATCAGCGTCGGCATCCGGTCGTCCTCCAGCGGCACCCACTTGCGAGTATCCTCGAGGGTGGACCAGATCACGTGCTGCACGCCGGCGGCTTTGGCCGCCTGCGCCATGTTGCGGGCCTGGGTGAGCTCCCGCTCGGGCGAGAAGTGCTCCCAGAAGTTGGTGAGAGCGAAGACGCCGTCGGCACCCTTGAACGCGCGCTCGAGGGTCGCCCGATCGTCGGCATCGGCCTTCACCACCTCCGCGCCCGCCTTGCGAAGCGCCTGGGCCTTCTCCGAGTCGGGGTTCCGGGTGATGGCGCGGACGGCAAACGAGCCGCTCCGGTCGGCGAGGATGGCGCGCGCCAGTCCCCCGCCCTGCGCTCCGGTGGCGCCGATGACAGAAATGATCTTCCGATCTGCCATGGTAAATCCTCCATGAATTTAGAGTTAGCGCGTCATTTCGAGCGCAGCCACCCTCCAGCGAAACCGTCCGCCCTCCCCGCTGGTCATGCCTCACACAATACTGAATCTAAAAGTATCCCGCTTGCCAGTAGCCGTGGGGTGCCAGGGCGCGAGCCTCCGACCCCGATCCACTCTCCAATGACGCTTCACCACGAAGGCACGGAGGCTCGCCGAGTCCGGGTTGCCCGGCGCCAGTGGTCCCTCACGGGACACTCGACCCTGCCTCGTTCGCCTGAGCCTGGTCTACTCGTGGTTCAGCTGCCGGTGGAGAAGTGAGAGTGAATATCGGCAAGGATCGACGGACCTCGCGGGGTGATGAGTTCTGGACCGTGCCTCCGGGAACTCCCTTCCGGATCGAGGTGGGCCGGGAGCAGGCGACGTTCGAGGTTCTCGCCGTCACCGAGCCGTAGGGGCGCGCTCAGGCGGGGAAGGGACGGACAGAATAGCGCCATCAGTAGCAAGCACACTTCATCCCTTGAATGGATAAACTCCGCGAGGGATCTACCCAGCTACATCCGCTCCTTCTTCGAACCTCGGGATGAGGCGCCTCCCTGCAGTCGATGGCGGCCGTTCTGCCAATTCTCCGTAAATCAGTCCTGAACCCCCTACCGCCCTACCGCCTTACTCGTATCCTTGACGCATGAGCTTCGCCGAGCTGGCCGCCCAACTCGCCGAGCTCGGGCGCCAGTGTTACGCCCGCGGCTGGGCGCTGGGCACGAGCGGTAACTTCAGCGCAGTGGTGAATCGCCACCCCTTGCGTCTCGCCATCACGGCCAGCGGAGTGGACAAGGGCACCCTCTCGTCCGGCGAGATCGTCGAGATCGACCAGTACGGCAAGGTCGTGGCGGGATCGGGCCTCCCCTCGGCCGAAGCGAGTCTCCACCTCGCGATCGCGCGGGCGCGCGGAGCCGGCGCGGTGTTGCATACCCATTCGATTTGGAGCACAATTCTTTCGGATGCCGCCGAAGAGGACGGGCTGGCCTTCGAAGGGTACGAAATGCTGAAGGGTCTGGACGGGGTGGGCACGCACGAGCACCGCGAATGGTTGCCCATTCTCGACAACACGCAGGATTGGGCCGCCGCGGTCCCGCAGGTCGAGGCTATTCTGACCGAACACCCCAACGCGCACGGGTTCCTGATCCGCCGGCATGGGCTCTACACCTGGGGCCGGGATCTGGCCGGGGCAAAGCGTCACCTGGAGATTCTGGAGTTTCTGTTCGAAGTGATAGGGCGAAAGCGAGGCATGACATGGCAACCGTGAGAATCCCCGACGAGAACCGCACCCTGACCGATCAGGACGAGGTGACGCGCTACCTGGCGACCCTGGGGATCGACTACGAACGCTGGCCGGGCGCGGAGCGGGTGCCCGCGCAGGCACCGGCCGAGGAAGTGCTCGCCGCGTACGCGCCGGAGATCGAGCAGCTCAAGGCGCGCGGCGGCTACGTCACGGCCGACGTGATCGACGTGACGGCCCAGACGCCCAACCTCGAGGCCATGCTGGACAAGTTCCGGACCGAGCACTGGCACGACGAGGATGAGGTGCGCTTCATCGTTCGCGGGCGGGGCCTGTTTCACGTGCACCCCCGCGAGGGCGGCCCCGTCATCGCGATCGAGGTCGAAGCGGGCGACTTGATCCGCGTGCCGCGCGGCACGTGGCACTGGTTCGATCTGTGCGGCGATCGTGACATCCGGGCCATCCGGCTCTTCCAGGACAAATCGGGTTGGACGCCCCACTACACCAACAGCGGCGCCGACCGGGGCTACCAGCCGCTCTGCATGGGTCCCACGTACATTCCGGTCGGGACTCGGTCGAGCTGAAGGACGTCGGCGCCATCCTGCTGGACATCGAGGGCACGACGACGCCCATCGAATTCGTCCATCAAACGCTGTTCGGCTATGCGCGGGCCCGGGTGAGTGGATTTCTCGAGCGGCATTGGAACGATCCCGAGGTCCGCGCCGACGTCGGGCGACTCCAGGCCGAGCACGCGGCCGAATCTCACCCTGATATTCCCCCCTGGCGCGATGACGCCGCCGCGGTCGCCGCCTACGTGCACTGGTTGATGGATCGGGACCGGAAGTCCACGGGGCTCAAGTCCCTCCAGGGCAAGATCTGGGAGGAGGGGTACCGGGCAGGCGACCTGCGGGGTCAGGTGTATCCCGACGTCCCCCCTGTCCTGGAGCGCTGGCGCCGTCAGGGAATCGACGTCGCCATTTTTTCCTCGGGTAGCGTCCAGGCGCAACGATCCTTATTCACGAACACGGCCGCCGGCGATCTGACGCGCTTCATCCGCGCCTATTTCGACACGACGACCGGACCGAAGACCGCACCACACAGCTACGCGCAGATCGCGGCGGCCCTCCAGCGCTCCCCCTCCGAAGTGCTCTTTCTCTCCGACGTCGGCGCGGAGCTTGATGCGGCGCGAACGGCAGGCATGCGAACGGCGTTGTGCGTGCGGACGCCGGGAGCGGTACCGTCCAGCGGCGCGCACCCGGTCATTCATGCGCTCGATCAGCTGCCGGGCGGGAAGGCGGGAAGGCGGTAAGACAGGCGGACGGGCGGACGGGCATACCTACGGCACCTCATCCCGAGAGAAGCGAGGGACCTACTCAGCTACATCCGGACCCTCTCTTCTCATTTCTGAACGAGGTGCCGTTGGGACGGCCGCGCGCCGTCATGCCGCCGGCTCGATCGCGCCGCCTGTCGGTGACGTGCCGGGTGAGACAGCGTTACCGCCAGTCCGCCCGTCCGTCCGTCCGCCCCCCCGCAGCTGAGCAGGTTGCTTGCGCGAGCAGATCGAGCGCGCGGGAAAGAGACGGTGATGGTGGAGAGGACCGAGAAGGCGGAGAGGGGTGCAGGCTCAGCATGGCTTACATTGCGCGCCACGCGGCGTAGGTAGATTGGACGGGAGTACGACCGCTCCTATTCTACGAGCTCCAGGCGCTCGAGGCCCCGCATCCCGAGCTGACGTCCATCAGGGCAGCACCAAACGAACTCCCAGGTTAATCATGCTTCCCTCCAACGGGGCCCACGCGTCAACGGTCCACCGCCCTCCCGGACCGGGCTCCGGCCGAACCAGCGGCTGGTAGTCGCTCAGGCGGACGTCCAGCAGATTCTCGGCGTTCAGAAACACCGTGGCGCGACTCCCCACCCGCTTCATCGCCAGCAGGCCGACGAGCACATAGGGCCGGCTAACACTCCGGTAGGGATCCTCCGCCAGGGCCTGGCGCCCGATGTAGCTCAGCTCGAGCGCCACCTGCCCCACCTCCTCCTCCTCGATGATCCCGTCGAAGGTCACGACATGTCTCGGCGTGAGCGGGACCGATCGGCGTAATCCCGACGGGGAGTCGGGATCGGCCTCGGTCGCCCGGGTGTAGGCATAGGTCGCGGTCAACAGAAAGGGGTCACGGGTCCAGCGGGCGAACAGCTCGGTTCCCCAGGTCCGGACAGGCGTGGAGGCGTTGACCACCCGGAGAGTCGGGGCGCCCGGGTCGCCCGATAAAGGAATGTCTCTCATCTGGAGAGCATGATCGATCACCGACCCAAACAGGGTGGCGTCCAGCTCGAATCCACCGAAGCGGCCGGTGACCGCCAGCGACGCGCTCCGGGCCCGCTCGGACACCAGCTCTCCCAGCGGCGCGACCGGGTGGAGTCCGGTGACCGCGGTCTCCTCCAGCCGCGCCGTGGGGGCTGCGAACCCGGTACCGCCGCTGAGCCGGGCCGACCAGTGCGGGCCCATCTTCACCAGGGCCGAGAGGCGCGGGCTCAGGATGGTGCCGACCAGGTTCGAGTAGTCCAGCCGGATGCTGGTGGATGTGCGGAGCCAGGGCGTGAACGGCCGGTCGTACTGAAGGAACGCGCCCGGTGTAGCCGTGGTCCGGTCGAAGCGGGAGACGTCGAACGCCCGGAAGCCCTCGGCGTCGAGCGCCGCACCGAGCACCCAGCTGGCGCTTCTCCAGCTCGGGCTGACGTCGGTCCTGACCAGTGCAACCTCGGCGAACCCGGTGCGCACCCGGCCGCGCTCGGTCATGCCGCCGACCCGGTGCCGCTGGAATTGGTGGAGCGCGGCTCCCCGGAGGCTCAGGGCCCAGCCCGGAGCGAGGACGCGCTGTCCGTTGACGCCGAGATCGAAGTGCCGGGTGTCGAGCGCTTCGGCAAACGGCGCTCCGGCCGGCGTCCGGCCGTCCCCAACGGTGCCACCTTCCCGGTTCTCCAGCGTGGTGCCCGCGGTGACCAGGAGAGTTGACCCGGTGCGATCGGACCAGAAGAGGCGCGGCCTGAGCGCGAGCCGGCGATACCCGGGCAGGTTGGTCCAGCCGTCGCCGTCGAGATCCCGGCGCTGCTGGCGGTGGCCACCGGCGAGCAGGCTGTACGCCCACCGGGAGTCTGCGGACGTCCCCGGCAGCGGACCGGCCGCGAACCCGACCAGGTCCGTCGCATCGCGATAGTTTTGGGCCACCAGGATCTCATGGCGCCGGATGGGCTCGCGCGAGAAGAGGTTCACCACGCCCCCGAGCGCCTGCCCGCCGTAGAGCGCCGAGGCGGCGCCGCGAATGATCTCGACTCGTCCGAGATCGAGCGGGGCAATCTGGGCCACGCCCAGCTCGCCCGGCTCACTGCCATAGAGCGGCAGGCCGTCGGCGAGGATCTGGGTATAGCGGCCCCGGAGTCCCTGGATGCGCACCGCGACACCACCCAGGGAAGGGGCGGTGGTCTGCACCTTGAGCAGCGCATTCGGTTCCCGGAAGATGGCCACCGCGGAGCCCGGGGAGCTCTGCACCTTCTCCGACACATCCTCGGGCGCGATCACGTCCACCTTGAGCGGGGTGTCCTCGAGCCGGCTGCCGGTGCGGGTCGAGAGGACCGTGACCGCCTCGAGCCGATAGGGCGCCGCCTCCAGCGTCACCGTCACGCTGACCTCCCGATCCGCCGGCACCACGACCTCGATGGTGGCCGGCTGGAAGCCGATGCGGGCGATGGTGAGGCGGTGGCGGCCGGCCGGAAGGGCGAGCCGCGCGATGCCTTGCGCGTCGGTCACCGCCTGCCGGGCATCGGTTCGGACCTCCGCTTCGGCGAGCAGGGTGCCGGACTCGCTCCGGACGGTGGCGATCACGTCGCCGGTCGCTTGCTGATCCTGGGCTGGGAGAAGCGCGGGCGCGCACCAGAGGGCGAGGACGATCAAGGCAGAGGTTCGCATGCCACAAGCTACCCTGGTCCACAGGGTTCAGCCGCGCGCGCGACGTCGTTGGTATTGTCGCTCAGGTGAACTGGTGTCACCATTTAGTCCATGACTCGCCTCGTATCTGCCATAGCCTGATCCAACCGACCCCTCGATCCTTGAGCGACCGGCAGCTCATCTACCTGGCCACGTTCGTACGAGCGCTGGCCACCGGGCTCATCGGCGTGCTCCTGGGTGTCTATCTCGCTGAGCTGGGACTCGATGCCGGCAGCATCGGCGTCATCGTGAGCCTGGGGCTTGCCGGCGCAGGGGCGGGAACCTTCCTCGTGACTTTCCTGGGCGACCGGCTGGGACACCGCCGCGTGCTTCTGGCCGTCACGTTCCTCAGCGCGGCCGGGGGCGTCGCCCTGGCCCTGAGCTCTCATCCGCTGATTCTTGGGGCTGCCGCGCTGCTCGGAATGGTCAATGGCATGGGGCGGGACCGCGGCGCTGCCCTGGTGGTGGAGCAGGCCGTACTGCCCGCCATGGTGGGCGATGTCGAACGGACGAAGGCCTTTGCCAGATACAACGTGCTTCAGGACATCGGCCACGCGGTGGGCGGTCTGGCGGCGGCGCTGCCCGCCCTGCTTCAGGAGAGCGGGATCCTGGCTGGAGCACCGGCGCTCCGTTGGTCGGTGGCTGGGTACGCGGCGCTCTCACTGGCTCCCGCCGCGGCCTACCTCCGGCTCTCGACCGCGGTTGAGACCCCAGGAGTTTCCCACCTTGCTCGCGTTACCCCCGAGACCAGGCGCATTCTCTGGAAGCTCTCGTCGTTGTTCGCCGTGGACAGCCTCGCCGGCGGCTTTCTCACCACCGCGCTGCTCTCCTTCTTCTTCTACCAGCGGTTCGGCGTCGGCCTGGCGGCGATCGGGTCGATCTTCTTCGCCGCTCGGCTGGCCAATGCTCTCTCTCACCTGGGCGCCGCTTGGCTCGCCGGCAGGATCGGCCTGGTCAACACCATGGTCTTCACCCACATCCCGTCGAGCCTGCTGCTCGTCTCGGTGGCGTACGCTCCGAGCTTCCCGGTCGCTGCCGTCCTCTTTCTCCTGCGCGAGGGACTGGTGGAGATGGATGTGCCCACCAGGCAGTCCTACGTGATGGCGGTGGTCCGGCCGGCCGAGCGGACGGTGGCGTCCGGAGTGACGCACCTGGTGCGCATGGGCGCGTGGGCCGTTGCGCCGGCGTTCGCGGGAGTCATGATGGAAAACGTTTCGCTGATGCTCCCGCTGCTGGTCGGCGCAGGCATGAAAATCGGTTACGACCTCCTCCTCTGGGGTGCCTTCCGGCACGTCAAGCCGCCCGAAGAGCTTGGTACGACGACCCGGTCATGATCACTGCCATGTCGCCAGCTACGACGGACTCTTCCGCGAGCTCCAGGCGCTCGGGGACCGATGGGGATTCAGCCGCTGAGGTTGACCGGATCGGATGCCGCGTGCACCCTCAGATTTGCCCCGGGAGAAGGCGGTGACACTCCGGACGGAAGCCGAACGTCCACTCGTTGGTTCCCTATCATTCCCACGACATGCAGGTGATTGCCCATGTCTATCACCTGTTCGACTGCCAGCGTGAACCCCGGCGTGCCGATACCCGGCCGCAGCGCCCCCGGCGCTATGGCGACACTCCTGTCATCAACCGACAGCACGGTGTAGCCGAGTAGCTCGGCCGTAGCCCGGTCGGGCGGGCGAGCGTAGACCGAGGCCTTCACGCCGGCCGATTTGACCTCGCCCGCCACTAGCACCACCAGGCGGTCGGCCAGACGGAACGCCTCCTCGCGGTCGTGCGTCACCAGAATCGTCGTGGCCGGAAACCGGGCGAGCCAGCCCGGCAGCTCGGCCAGAAGCTGAGTGCGGGACATGCGGTCCAATCCGGCCAGCGGCTCGTCGAGGAGCGTCACCGGGGCACGGAGCGCGAGCGCGCGGGCGAGATTGATGCGTTGCGCCTCGCCGCTGGATAGGTGGCGTGCCGGGCGGTCGAGGAGATGCGCCACGCCGCACTCGGCCGCGGCGTCTGCGATCCGGGACTCTCGTTCCCCGGCAGGCACGTCCCGCAGCCGCAACGCGAGGTCGAGGTTCTGGCGGACGCTGCCCCTGAGGAAGACGGCGGACTGAAACGCCATTCCCATCCGCCGCCTGGACGCCTGGTCCGGCCCCACCGGTACGTCGCCCAACCGCACGTCCCCCCTCGCCGGGCGCTCCAGCCCCGCGATCGCCCGCAGCAGCGTAGTCTTCCCCGAGCCATTGGGCCCGAACACCGCCGTGATCGTGCCGCTGGGAAAGATCAGCCGCGGAATCTGAAGTACGGTGCGCCCGCTCTTAGTGAGGTGCAGGTCGGTGACCGAAACATCCATCAGGCGCGTTGCCGCTGCTGGATTAGGGTAAGCAGCAGGTTGACGCCGAAGGCGAGCATCAGCAGCATGACGCCGAGCGCCAGGGCAATCGGCAGGTTGCCGCGGCCGGTCTCGGTCACGATCGCCGTGGTCAGCACGCGGGTGCTGCCGCGCAGGTTACCTCCGACGGTCATCGAGGCCCCTACCTCGGAGACCACGGCTCCGAACCCGGCCATGATGGCGGCCAGCAGGCCGAGCTGGGCTTCACGCGCGATAATCCAGAGACGGCGGAGCCGGCCCGCCCCAAGCGTGTAGAGGAGATCGGGCAGCTCGGCGGGCAGCGACTGGACTGAGGCCGCGGTGAAGCCCACCACCAGCGGCGTCGCGATGACGAACTGCGCGACCACCATCGCCTCCCTGGTGTAAATGAGATCGAGCGATCCCAGCGGCCCGCTCCGGGTCAGCAGCAGCCACACGACAAGGCCCACGACCACCGGCGGCATGCCCATGCCGGTATTGACGGCGCTCAGGAGCATCGTCCGCCCGGGGAACCGCCCCCGGGCCAGCCCGTAGCCGATCGGGATGCCCACGAGCATGGCCAGCGCCGCAGCCAGCGTCGAGATGACCAGCGTCCGAGCGATGATCTGGTAGAGCTCGGGATCGCCGCTCAACAGTAGCCGCGAAGCTTCGTTCATAGCCTCGGCGGTAGTTTCGTCTCGCTGCGCGAGACTCGGGCAGTAAGGGTGGAACGCACCGAAGTCGCCCGACTGACCGCCCGTCCGCCTGTCCGACCGTCCGGCACGAATAGCGGCTCGCCGAACTTGGCCACGCCGAACCGGCCGATCCACGCCTGCACCGCGGGCTCGGTGAGGTAGCGCACGAACCGCACCGCCTCCGAGCGCTTGACCGTGGGGTGCTTGCCGGGATTGACCACGTAGGCGTGGTAGATGTTGAGAAGCCGCGGGTCCCCCGCCACCAGCGGCACGAGGCTCAGCTTGTCCTTGAACGCGAGCCAGGTTCCGCGGTCGGTGAGAGTGTAGGTCTGCCGTGTGTCGGCGATGAGCAAGGTCGCGCCCATGCCCTGCCCCGTCTCCTCGCGCTTCGGAAGCGACGCCGGAGCCACGCCGGCCGCCTTCCACAGCTCCAGCTCCTTCTTCTCGGTACCCGACCCGTCCCCCCGCGAGACGAACGAGCCGGCGGCCCCGATCGCCGTCATCGCCAGGGCAGCGTCCTTCTGGCCTCGCACCTTCGCCGGGTCGCCCACGGGGCCGAGGATGAGAAAGTCGCTGTGCATGATCCGGCGCCCCATGATCAGCTCGCCGCTTTCGACATACGCCTTCTCGGCCTCGGGCGCGTGAACCAGTACCGCATCGGCGTCCCCGCGGCGAGCCATCTCCATGGCGGCACCGGTGCCGACGGCGATCGGCTTCACCTTGATGCAGGTCTCCCGCTCGAACATCGGAAGCAGCGAGTCGAGCAGCCCGGTATCCAGGGTGCTCGTCGTGGTGGCCAGGACGATCTCGCCACACCGCTGCTGCGACGCAGCTGGCGCGGGGGAGAGGGCGGAAAAGGCGGAGAGTGCGGAAAGAGCTGAAAGGAGCCGTTTCATTGGAGCCTCAAAAGATGACCTGGGCCTGGGCGAGGCCGAGGCTCTTGCGTACGCCTGGCTCGCTAACGTTGCGGGAGACGTACTCGAGGGTGAGGCGGGTGGTTCGGCCCCAGGGGAATAGATTGACTGCCGCGGTCCAGGCCCGGTTCTTCAGCGTGCCGGCCGGGGCAACGCCGGGCCGGTCGAACCACTCGTACTTGAACACCGGCTGGAGCCAGGGGCGCACCGGCGCCGCAGCAAGCGCATACCATCCCCTGTCGTCGCCGGAATCCGCGATGTCCCGATGCTGGCCGATGTACTCGCCTCGGAGAATGATCCAGGGCACCTCGACGCTGGCATCCACTCCATAACGGGTGCTGTCCGCGAAGTAGCGGGCGGCGTTCACACCGAAAACCAGGTACGGAATGGGCCGATAGGTCACCCGCGCCACGCCGAGGGCCGACGAGTCGGTGTTGGCGGTGACGTTCTGGCCCTCGCCGTTGAAGATGCCGGCCGTGATAGTGGCGCGGCCGCCGATGGTGTAGTCGGCCATGAGGCCGATGTCGCGCTTGGGCGCCAGCGAGTCCACCACCGTCGCGCGGTCGGCTGTCTCCACCTCGGTCAGCGAGGTGAGGAACTCTCGCGTGAACGAAGTCTTGAACTGGCCGAGCTGCACGCCGAAGTTGTTCCGGGTCCAGCGAATGTAGGCATCCTGGAGCGACACGCTGGCGCGTCCGATGCCGACGTTCCCGGTGCGGAACTCACCCTGCACCCGCCAGGCGACGCTTCCCGCAACGCCGCCCGACGCGGTCAGCCGCGCGCGGTTTATCGAACCCACGAGCCCGACATTCTCCTGATAGGTCTCGCGACCCTGGATGTATCCGCCGAGCTTGACCGGCGGGGGGCTGGAGGACGGGGCCTGGGCGAGGGCCGTGGTGCTGAAAAGAACCGACGATACCGCGAGTGCGGAGCGGGAGAGCATTGACCCCTTTCGTCGAAGTGAGGCGACTGGCCCGAACGTACAGCGGGTGGGGTCGTTAGGCAACGGGTTGCCTATCGCTTGACCGCCTTTCGGAACGCCTGCCGGCTGAAGTCGGCCACCTCCTGCTGCCAGCGGTCGAACACTCCCACCAGGCGGCGTGCGTCCGGGGTCAGCCGGGACCCGCCGCCGGTTGCTCCGCCCCGCTCCGTCTCCAGCACCTTGGTGCCAAGTATGCGCTCCATCCGGCGGATCCGGTTGAGACAGGTGCGATAGCTCCAGCCCACGGCCTTCCCCGCCTGTCCGATAGTGCCGGTCTCGTCCACCGCGCGGAGGAAGCGGAGATAGTTTGGGCCCATGAGAAACGACCCCCCCAGCGTGAGCCAGACCTTGTGTCTCGGCGCCAGGTCCGGAGTCGAGTGGAGACGTTTGGCCTTAGTCATGCCGGTTCCTTCCGGTTGTGCGAGGATTCCGGATCATTATCGCAGCCGTGCGGGCGCGGGAACAGGTGCGGGCGGTTCCCGCACCCGAGACAAGATTCGCAATGACGCGCTGCGGAGGCTCAGTTATTATCACCCGCATGTCCCTCGCCGAGCAGGTGGCGCGGCTCCGAGAGCAGATCGAGCGCGCCAATAACGCCTACTACGTCAACGACGCGCCCGAGATCTCGGATGCGGAGTACGACCGCCTCTTCCGCGAGCTCCAAGCGCTCGAGGCCGCTCATCCCGACCTCTGCACCCCCGACAGCCCCACCCAGCGGGTCGGCGGCGTCGCCGCGAGCTCGTTCGCGAAGTGCACCCACAAGCGCCCGATGCTCTCCCTGGCCAACGCGTTCAGCGACGAGGAGCTGGCCGCCTGGGAGGAGCGGAACGCCAGGCTGGCCGACGAGGTGCGCAGCGCCGGCTATACCACCGAGATCAAGATCGACGGCGCCGCGGTGAGCCTGACCTACGAGAACGGCCGCCTGGTGGTCGGGGCCACCCGCGGCAACGGGATCATCGGCGAGGAGATCACCGCCAACCTCCGCACCATCCCCGACATCCCGCTCTCGCTCAAGGGCGACAACATCCCCCGCGTGATGGAAGTGCGGGGCGAGGTCTACATGCCCTACGCCGGCTTCAAGAAGGTGAACGCCGAGCGGGAGCGGGAGGGCGCGCCGCCGTTCGCCAACCCCAGGAATGCGGCCGCCGGCGGGCTCCGCCAGCTCGACCCCGCGCTCACCCGGAAGCGCCGGCTCCGGATGTTCGTCTTCGGGGTGGAGGCGGTCGAAGGCCGGCATCCGGTGCTCACCCACTCGGAGGAGCTGGAGCTGCTCTCCCGCTGGGGATTCCAGGTGGAGCCACACCACAAGCGCTTCGACACCCTGGCCGAAGTGCAGGCCGAAGTCGAGAGCTACGAGGCCCTGATCCCCCAGCTCCCCTTCCAGGCCGATGGCATCGTGGTCAAGGTGGACCGGCTCGGGCTCCACGGCGAGCTGGGCGTGATCGGCGGCCGGGAGCCGCGCTGGGCCATCGCCCGGAAGTTCGCGCCCGAGGTCGCCGAGACTCGGCTGATCCGCATCCGGATCAACGTAGGCCGCACCGGGGCACTCAACCCCTACGCCGAGCTGGAGCCGGTGCAGGTGAGCGGGGTGACGGTCACCAGCGCGACGCTGCACAACGAGGAGCTGATCGCCACCAAGGACATCCGCGAGGGCGACCGGGTCGAGATCATCCGGGCCGGCGAGGTGATCCCCCAGATCGTCCGGCCCATCATCCAGCCCGGGGTCGAGCGAGGCCCGGAGTTCCGGATGCCGGATAAATGCCCGCGATGCGGCACGGCTGTCGAGCATCCCGAAGGCGAGGCCATGCGGTACTGCCCCAACGTGTCCTGTCCCGGCCGGGTGCTCGAGGGGATCGTCCATTTCGCCTCGCGCGACGCGATGGATATCCGGGGGCTGGGCTACGAGCGGGTCCGGCAGTTCCTGGACGAGAAGCTGATCGAGAACGTGGCCGACCTGTACGACATCACCGCCGACCAGTTGATCGAGCTGGAGCGCTTCGCCACCCAGTCGGCCGAGCAGCTGGTCGCCGCCATCACCGCCTCGAAGCAACGTCCGCTCTCTTCCCTGCTCTTCGGCCTCGGCATCCGCCACGTGGGCAAGACCGTGGCGGTACTGCTGGCCCGCAAATTCAAAAGCATGGCGGCGCTGATGAAGGCCGCCGAGGGCGGCATCGGAGGCGTGCAGGGCATCGGGCCGACCATAGCCGAGGCGGTGACGGGATTCTTCGCGGAGCCGCGGAACCGGCTGCTGATCGAACGGCTGGAAAAGGCCGGCCTCACGCTTTCCGAGCCCCGCGCCGCGGGAGGAGGCGGCAGCCTCGAGGGCCAGACCTACGTGATCACCGGCACGCTGCCGAACCTCTCGCGGGCCCGCGCCACCGAGCTGATCGAGGAGGCCGGCGGCCGGGTGGCCGGCAGCATCAGCAAGAAGACGACCGCTCTCGTCGCGGGTGAGGACGCGGGCAGCAAGCTGGAGAAGGCTAAGGAGCTGGGCGTCGAGGTGATCGACGAGGACACGCTCTTGCGCCGCGTCGGGCAGACGGCCTAAGATCCGGCGGTCGGTAGGGCGGTAGGGCGGTAGGGCGGTACGGCGGTACGGCGGTAAGGCGGTAAGGCGGTAACCTCAACTCAACCCATTCAATATGACTGCTACGACGCCACGTTCGAGACTGGGGCTCACCCTGGGCCGCCGGGTAATCCACCAGCTCCGGGCCTCACTCGAGCGAGATACCGGACTGAACGCGGCCGCCTATCTACAGGAGGCCGGCTTTGCCGGCGGCGAGGAGCTGTACGCCGCCTTTGCCGAATGGCTGGCTCAGACGCGAAAAGTGGAGCAGCCATCGGAGCTGGATATTCAGCTCCTGAGTGAGGCGCTGGGAGATTTTTTTTCCGACCAGGGCTGGGGACGGCTCGACGTTACGCCACTCGGCGCCGCCGTCATCGCGCTCGACTCCGCCGAATGGGCCGAGGCTCTGGACGAGCGTCAGGGCGAGTTTCCCTCCTGCCACCTGAGCTGCGGCCTTCTCGCCGACTTCCTGGGACGCATCTCGCGGGAGCTGGTGGCCGTGATGGAGGTGGAGTGCCGGTCGCGCGGCGAGGCCCGCTGCCGCTTCCTGGCGGGCTCGCCCGAAACGCTCGGCATCCTGTACGACCGGATGGGCCAGGGAGCCGGGTATCTGGAGGCGCTGGGAGTGGAGGGGTAGGGCGGTACGGCGGTACGGCGGTAGATACTGCGGGCGGTAGATACTGCGGCGGTAGATACTGAGGCGGTAGTGATCGTCGCGGCTTAGCCTTCCGCCTCGTTTCTTTCCGCCTCCTTTCCTTCCGCCTCCACTCCTACCGCCTCAGTACCTACCGCCGCAGTACCTACCGCTCACCGCCCGCCTTCACCAGCCTGATCCCGCCCGACCCGGTCTCGATGTCGATCTTGCCCCGCCCATCGCCGATGCGCCCCGTAATGTGATCGCGGGCGTGGCGAGTCACCTCGATGGGGAAGTCGGTCTCGATCTCGCCGCTCGAGGTCTCGATCTCGACCTCGGCACCGATGGTAGGCGGCACCTTCAGGGTGACGTCGCCCGAGCCGGTCTCAACGCTCACGTCCCACACTTCGCCAGCCAGGTCGGCCGTGACCGAGCCGCTCCCGGTCTCGAGCGCGACGTGAGGGGCGGTGAGGCCGGTGACCATGATGTTACCCGAGCCGGTATCCATGGATAGATCGCTGCTCCGAACATCCGAGGCGGTGATCTCTCCCGAGCCGGTGTCGATCGACACCGATTCGCCCCGGACATCCGAGACCCGCACCGAACCGGACCCCGTGTCCACCGAGAGGTCGCCTCGGGCCTGAGTCACCTGAACGGCCCCCGACCCCACGTCGATGCTCAGCTCGCCCCGAGTGCCCGAGGCGGTAACCGGGGCCGATACCGCATCGATCGAGAGATCGCCGTTCACGTTGGTGACGGCGACGCTGCCGACGGCTAGATGGATGGCCACCTGCTTACCCGACGGCACGGCGATTCGGAGATCGGCGTGGGCGTCGATCCCCCCAGCCTGACCCGCGATCGTGACCCGTCTGCCCTGCTGGCGGCCTTCCCGGCGGTCGTCATCGCCGAACCGGCCATCGTCGGTCACCCTGAGCTGCATAGTTGAGCCATCGGACAGCTTACCATAGTGAATCCGGTCGCCGGGGTAGATGAATCGCAGGGTCTCGCGACCATCCAGCCGTCCCCTCGCCACTTTTATCTGCCCCGCGTGGGCGCCGCCCCGGGTCACCTCTGCGGTGACCTCGGCTCCCGGTCCGGGCTCGACCCGGACCTGGCCGGCCAGATTGTAGATGGCGATATCATCACCAGGCACGGTATAGCGTTCGGGCTGCTGCCCCGCGGCGCTGGCTGGAACGATGAAGCCGGCCAGGACCGGGAACAGCATTCGCCGCAGGCGCGGGGTTGCGGGTGGCTTCATGGAGCGGGCTCCTTGAGGGGAAACTGAGGCTTAGACGGTATTCGGGGTCGAAAGGTTGCAGGCGGGCATCATCGGGGCACTGGCTGGCGCCGGGGACGTGCCGTATAGTAGAGCCGCCTGGGACGCCGTCCTTCGGCCCCACCGGGCAGGCCCCTTTGATCGATCTACTCCCGCGGCTCTCTGCCGCCCTGGCTGACCGATACACGATCGAGCGCGAGCTCGGCCGTGGCGGAATGGCCACGGTCTACCTGGCACAAGATCTCAAGCACCGCCGCCCTGTTGCCCTCAAGGTCCTCCGCCCCGAGCTGACCACGGCGCTGGGGCCCGACCGGTTCCTGCGCGAGATCGAGATCGCCGCCCACTTTACCCACCCTCACATTCTACCGGTCTTCGATTCGGGCGAGGCGGACGGCTTCCTGTACTACGTCATGCCCTACGTCGTCGGTGAATCGCTCCGCCAGCGCCTCAACCGCGAAGGGCAGCTCCCGGTCGATGACGCGGTCCGGATCGCCCACGAGGTGGCTGATGCCCTGACCTACGCTCACAATCAGGGAATAGTCCACCGCGACATCAAGCCTGAAAACATCCTGCTGGCGGAAGGTCACGCCATCGTGGCCGACTTCGGTGTGGCCCGGGCCATCAGCGCGGCTGCCCGAACGGCCGACGACGCCTCCACCGAGGCGGGGCTGGTAATCGGCACCCCCCTCTATATGAGCCCCGAGCAAGTCGTCGGGGAGGGCCGCCTCGATGGCCGGGCCGACATCTACAGCCTGGGTTGTGTGCTGTACGAGATGCTTACCGGCGAGCCACCGTTTGCCGGCTCCAGCCAACAGGCAATCGCGTTACAGCACGTTCAGACTCCTGCGCCTCGAGTCAGGCAGAAGCGCCCTGGCGTGCCGCTTCAGGTGGACCGGGCGGTCGGGAAAGCGCTGGCTAAGCTGCCGGCGGACCGCTATGCCACCGCGGCCGAGTTCGCCGCCGCTCTCCCCCGCCATCCTACGCCGACGGAACCGCAGGCTCGGACCCTGACGATGAAAGCCATCGCACCGGTCCGCCACACTTCGCGGGCTCTCTGGGCCCTCGGCGCTCTCACCCTGGCCGGCGTCCTCACCGCCACAGCCTTCCATCGGCGAGGCGACCACGGGCTCGACGCATCGCTTTACATGATCCTGCCGTTCCAGCACCGGGTCGGGTCGGCGCCCCTGCTGCTTAACGGCGACCAGTGCGAGTCACTGCTGCACGACGCGCTTCGCCGTTGGCGCGGGTTGGAGATCGTGGATCCGCTTTGGGTCACCGACGCTCGCTCCCAGCGCGGCGGCACAACCACGGTGAGCGGCGGATTCGCGATTGCCCGTGAACGCCGGGCGGGACGGGTAATCTCGGGCGAGGTATGGCAATTCCGCGACACGATCCACGTACGCGGCGTCCTGTACGATGTGGGTCGTCCGGATCAACTCATCCGGGAGCATGCCGTCCGCATCTCTCAGGATCTGAGCGACGCTCAGGCTCGGTTCCAGGAGCTCGCGGACTCGCTTCTGGTCGGCGGTGGCGTTGCGCCCGGGGCTCCGCCTCGCGGCGGCGGACGGCTATCTCTTCCTGCCTGGCGCGCGTTCCAGGATGGCTACGGCGCGCTGCAGCGTTGGGACCTGGACTCTGCCCGGACCAGGCTGGAGCAGGCGCTGGCGATCGACCCGACCTACGGCATGGCCCAGCTCTGGCTCGCCCACACCATGGCCTGGGCCGGCGACGCCCCCCAGTCGTGGCGAAAGTACGCCGCGGGCGCTTTGGCCTCGGCCGACAGCCTTGCGCCCCGAGACCGCCAGGCCGCAGAAGCAATGCTGGCATTGGCCGAAAATCGATTTCCTCAGGCTTGCGAGGGCTTCCGCGCGCTCATCGCGCGAGACTCCCTGGACTTCGCCGCATGGTTTGGCCTGGGTGACTGTCAGGGTAAGGATCCCCTGGTGTTGCCGGACCCCTCGAGCTCCTCGGGATGGCGATTCCGAGGCAGCTACGAGGCTGCCGTAGATGCATACCGGCACGCGCTCGAGATCGTACCTTCGGTTCACCTGGCGTTCCGGGGCCAGGCGTTTCAGCGGCTTCCCGAGCTGCTCTACACCGAGTCCAATCAGATTCGTAAGGGCTATGCGCTGACACCCGATACCGTTCGCTTCGGGGCGTTCCCCACGATGACTCAGGACACATTGGAGTTCGTGCCCCGCCCTCTGTCCGAGGTGGTCTCGGCGGAGCCGGGCGCTATCCCACCCACAGTGAGCGCCGCGGCGGCGCGCAACCGCGAGCTCATGCGCGAGATCGCAACCACCTGGATCCGCGCCTTTCCCAACCGGGCCGAAGCCCACGAGACCCTGGCCCTCGTGCTGGAGACATTAGGTGAGCTGACCGCGGGGAAGTCCAGGGACTTTTCCGCCCTGAGCGAGATCCGGCGGGCCCGGGCCCTGGCGAATGAGCGTGGTCAAGCGCTCCGGTTGGCAAACATGGAGACCCGGCTTCTGGTCAAGTCGGACCGGATGGCCGCCGCGCGGGCTCTGGCGGATTCGGTGCTTCGGACCAATCTCCGTCCCAGCCTGGACGATGCCCGGCAGCTTCGCGGGCTGGCCGCCCTGACCGGCCAGGTCCATCTGGCGACCCGGCTACAGCGGCGCGCCGCACCGGACTACACCTTCCTCACCCCAGCGTGGGAGGAAGTCAACGCGCCGCTTCAGCTCACCGACGCGGCATTGGCCTTGTTCGCGTACTCGGCGTTCGGTACCCCGAATGACAGCCTGGTTGCACTGGAGCAGAGAGTCGAGCGACTGATTCCCAGCTACGTGGAATCGGGAATGCGCTCGCCCGCACGGCAGGCGATGCTGGACATGCCCGCCGTGCTCGCGTTCCCCGAGCGAGGCCTGCGTCCTATGCATCGCCCCGACGCAGGTGGGAATTACCGGCTGGCGATGCAGTGGCACCTGAGCAACGGTGACACGACCGCGCTACGGAGCCATTTCAAGGCGCTGAACGAGCTCCGGGGAAACCTTCGCCCTGGGGACATTGCCTTCGACGGAACCTACCACGAGGCGTGGCTGCTTCTCACGCTGGGAGACACGGCACAGGCGACTCACCTACTGGATCTCTCCCTCGAGGCGCTACCCACCTTAGGCACATATCTGTTGGATCAGTTACCTCAAATCACTACGCTGGTCAAAGGAATGGCCCTGCGGGCCGACCTCGCTGCAATCGCAGGCGACCTACCTACGCAGAGGCGCTGGGCTCGGAATGTCCTAGCTCTTTGGTCCGGTGCAGACCAGGAGCTTCAACCAACAGTCAAGAGGATGCAGGCGTTGGTTGTGGGTCAGTGATTGCAATTCTGGGGAAAGCATAGCCGCCATTTCACAGGAGGGCCTATGAGCACTCTGCTGGGCTTGCGTCTCAACTTTCGCACCTGTGGCATGGCACTCGCGTTAGGTGCCACATGCGCGGCTTGTGCTCGCCCAAAAGACCGGACTCAACCTTCGCCGCTTCCCGCCGGCTGCCCTTCCGACACTCCGCCGTCTACCACTGCCCAGCTTCAGGCATGCCTCACCGTACTCGACTTCGACACGGTGGAGGCCGTTGGGGACGAGCAGGTGCTAACAGTGATCGAAAAGCGCAAGGGCTCTCCCTGTCCGGGTAGCACGGATTCAACGCCGAGCTGCCGCTATGGCCCGCGTGCCACTATAGAGCCCGAAATACATTCCCATCAACACCAGCTCAGCGATCTGAATGAAGGCCGGATAATCGCAAGACTGTCCTTGGCTGCCGACCAGACGGAGGGCTACGAAAAACTATCGGTTGTCAACGGGCACCCCACTTACTGGTGGGTGCAGCTAGCCCCGAGGACTGAGGCGGATCTCAAGCGAAAGTATCTCGAGAACCGGGAGGAGGAGGGTAGCTACAGCAGGAAGGTCCCATTCGGAAGGTCCGTCTTCGTATCTGCCGTGCCGGGGGAAGGCGGCGGCCTGGTGATGAAGGAATATCCGCTGGACTACACCCCGCATCATGGACGTTTCAAGCAGGCCCTGGCACGCTGGGTGTGGGATCCCGAAGACGAAAAGACGCAAGGCAGCTGTGGCCAAGGGTGTTGTCGCTGAAGGGGCTGCTCACAGCCTTGCCGCGTGAACGAAGCTCCTCCTGGGTAACGGCGGGGCCGGAAAGGTTACAATCAGAGGTTCAAGCCAGTCCGCGACCTGTCCCACAAACTCTCCTGGAGGGAGAGCAGTGGGATCATGCAGCCAGGCAAGGCCTGCCTAGCTACACTTTGCTAGGCGGCCGCGGCGGGGCCGGCGGATACGGTGGCTGGCGGGGCGGATGTGGCGGACTCGGAGGAGTCGGAGGTTTTCCTGGAGGTCCTGGTCGCCCTGGAGGTTTCGGCGGGCCAGGTGGAGTAGGCGGGCGGGGATCCATAGCACTCTCCTCATGGTTGGACTTCATGGACCTCTGGTACTGCTGGGGTTCAACAACACAACACGACGTTCGGTCTGGGTTGCCAGCCGCTGATCCGACATCTGGTGAGCCGCACGCGCACGCAGGGCCAGGCTTGCCGGCAGGTGTAGAACGTAGCTCAAGCTCCCGGGCGCGTCTAAGTAGGATGCTACCCGGAAAGCGTCCGCGTACTCACCACGCTTGAGATGCAATTCGGCCATTACCATCCGCTCGGCTCCGAGCGCCTCCCAATGCAGATCTCCACCTCTGGTCGCGAGCCCCCGGAAGAGCCGGAGCGCGCGCAGCGTATCATCCTGGGTCAGTGCGGCCCAGGCCCGGATGGAGCTGGTCACCAGGCTGTCCAGCCGGGTTGCTCCCACTCGTCTCTCTCGTATTACAGCACGATCCGCCAGGATCCTTGCGCCCCGACCGTTCCGGCGTCGGTGCTCCCAAATAGCGAGCGACCACAGAGCCGCTGCCGACGATTCTCCCATCTCCACCGTTCGCCGCAGCGAGTCGGCCGCCGACTCCGCCTCGCGCTCCTGGGAGGGGGCCGCGAGGACGGCCACGATCTGAAGCGGCCATACCTGTAGGCGTGGCAATTGGCGTTCGTTCTCCAGGAGGTGCTGCGCCTCCTGCTGACGCTGCTCCGCTACGAGCAAGGCATGCAGCCCGGTCAGAGCGCGGTACCGACGTGCAACGGCTGCCTCGCTGTTTGCCGAATCGTGTTGCAGCACGGCCCTCAGCGCCACTTCCGCGCATCGGGGCTGCTTCAAGCCCGCTACCGCCAGGGCGCCCCCGACATCCGCCACATCCGCTGGATGGTATCGCACCTCCCGCTGCCAGTTGAGTTCTTGGGGAGATCGCTTGACGCAGTGCAGCATCAGCTGTGGCGCAATGAGATCGATCGAATCCACTCTGGCTGCTCTCATGACTGCCAGGAGCCGCTCAGCCTCGGCCACGTCATTGCGCCGAAGCGAGATCTCCACCAGGTGGTAGAGCGCGGGTACAAATCCCCGATCCAGGCTGTAGGCGCGGCGAAAGGCATCGGCCTGGGCGGAGTCGGCGGCGGGCTCACTGGGCACCCGGTGCGAGTATATCTCCCCCAACTCAGCCCAGGCTTCCGGCCAGACTGGATCCAGCGCGAGCGCGCTGCGGAGATGGACAACAGCCGAGTCCGCTGCGCCCAGCGACGAGGCCCACAGTCCCCGCAGATATAACGAGTACCTAGGGGCCAAAGCTGACTGATGACTCAAGGCGACTCGGAGCAGGTCGACCGCTTTCTCCTTTTCGCGGGCCCACGTGGCTGCCTGCGCACCCATAACGGCAGCCATCGCAAACGATGAATCGGCTCCCACCGCGCGATCGAAGTAGGTCCAGGCTTCGCGGAAATGACCTCGGCGGTATGCCCGGTCGCCGACGAGATACGCGGCAGTGGCGCTTGCATTCGGCGAGCCCAGCGCACGCAGATTGATCCTGGCGTCGTCCCCCAGGAGCAAGGGGAGGAAGTCGCGCGCCACCGTCACACCGACCGTCCACGCGTCCTCGGAAGCGGGAAAGGTCACGGTGCGATGGATAGAGGAATCCGCCCGCAGATCGTGCAACTCGACAACGGCGCGGATCGAGTCCCCCGAAATGACTCGCCCATCTATGTAGAAACCAGCGCCGGTGTTCAAGGCGAGCCGACGAGCCGCGCTCAGCGAGGGCGCTGCTGTGGCGCGATGCTCCTCGCCCAGCAGTCTCCATCCATTGATACCCTTGAGGATCTGTGTGCTGTTCAGTGCCGCCACCAGAGCAGTGGTTACGTCCTCTCCCAGGAGCAGCCCGTGTGAACCCTTGCCGCTCACTGTGAGCGGGTACACCACGACCCGATCTGCATTCACCGGCAGCGCCTGATCGCCGTTGAGTCGCAGGAAGGCCAGGATCCCGGTCGCGATTAAGGCAGCGGCGATGAAGGCCGCCGCGGTCTTCCGCCCTGAACCAAAGGACCGGCGGATCCGCGACTCGGATTTTCGTGTCCTGGCCAGGGCGGCCTTGAAGACCGAGGCCGTGGGATACCGGTCGGCAGGCACCTTGGCGAGTGCGCGCCGGACGGTCCGCTCCAGGTGCTCCGGGACGCTCGGACGGACCGTTCGCAGAGACGGGACCGGATCTACCTGGTGCCTTGCAAAGACGGCCTGGGGAGTCGGGCCCATGAAAGGTGGAGAGCCTGCCAGCATCTCGTAGAGCACGCACCCAAGACTGTAGATATCACTGCGTCCGTCTACCAGGCTGGAATCCCCCGATGCTTGCTCGGGGCTCATGTATGCGGGTGTGCCGATGGCAAGTCCGATGCTAGAGGTCCGCTGACCTCCCGCGGCAGTGACTGCACGCGCGATCCCGAAGTCGGCAACGATGGCGTGCCCGTTAGAAAGCAGAATGTTACCAGGCTTGATGTCCCGGTGGACGATACCGCTCGCGTGAGCGTAGGCCAGGGCATCTGCCACTTCACGTGCGATCCGTACCGCCTCACCGACGCCGAGCTGATTTTCCCGATGCAGCCGCTCCTGCAACGAATTCTCGGGAACAAACGGCATGACGTAGAACAGGGAACCGGCTGCCTGTCCTGAGTCGTAAAGCGGCAGAATGTGGGGATGATTGAGGCGGGCGGCCAACTCGATCTCTTGCAGAAACCGCGAACCGACGGCGGCCGCCAGCTCGGGACGGAGGAGCTTGATAGCAACGGGCCGATGATAGCGCAGGTCCTGGGCCAGGTACACTGTCGCCATCCCTCCGCTGCGTAGCTCCCGCTGGACCTCATAGCGTCCTGCTAGATCAGCCCGCAGCTGGTCAAGGGGATCTTCGACCCATCGTGTCATTGTGGGGACCTCGCGCTAAAGTATAGCCGTCGGTCAGGGGGCGAGCTAGCTTGGGGTTATGTCCAGTCCTCCGAAGCCGTCCCCAGTGCAGCCCCACCTGGGGTCCCCCCCTAGCTCGGTCCAGCCGACGGTCACCGCGTTTCGGCTGTTCGAGACATCCTTCGGGATCCACCCTGCCCCCCGTCATCGCGCCTGGATGAACGCCACCGACGAGCGGTATGCCTATCGCTGCCTGCCGCTGGTGATGGCTAATCAAGCAGGATGGATCCTCACCAGCGGCAGAACCGTAGTTGCCCGATGGTCCGGCGGACCCGGCTGTGATGACCTCACCATTGTGTCGCCGGGTAATGAGAACCCACCGGCATCGAGTCAGTTCGGATATGGAATTCTGACGTGGGAAATCCCGTTCATCTTTCGCACCTCCCCGGGCTACAACCTGCTGGCACGAGGCCCAGCAAACTGGTGGAAGGATGGGGCCGTAGCGCTGGAGGGGCTGGTGGAGACAGACTGGGCAGTGGCGACCTTCACCATGAACTGGAAGATCATCCGACCCGGACATGAGGTCCGTTTCGACCCCGCGGACCCCATCTGCATGCTGGTGCCTCAGCGCAGAGGGGAGCTTGAATCGTTCCAGCCCAGCCTGGCTGACCTGGGGGATCACTCAGACCTGCAATACCAGTTCCGCGAATGGGAAAACTCCCGTAACCGGACGCTGGCCGACCTCGAAGATCCCGCGCGGCCGCCCGGCCTACCGACCGAATGGCAGCTGCACTACCTGCGCGGCACCTCGCCCGGCGGCGCAGGTGCCCGGGAACACCAGACCAAATTGCAGTTACGGGAGTTCATCGAGGATGGCCGCGCCCAGGCGCCCGGGCGGTAGCTTCCAGGTTGTCGTTTCCGCGGAAGCCAGCCCCTACATGGCCTGGCAGGCAAAGCTGGCACACTATTCGTGTGTCACCCGGCTCGACCATGCGCCACTGGTCGTGGTGCACCATCGAGATTCCCGGCAGCTGCAAGACTTCAATGACATCGCTGCCGCCGGAGGGTGGGTGCTCCGGGTTCCCTCCTACCGTATCACCAATCGCGGATTCGATTATGTGCCCAGGAACTGTGCCGGCACTCTGCTGGAGGCTGCCCGCGTCGTCGATCCGCGGATCGAATGGCTGATCTTGTGCGATCCCGACGTGGTCTTCGCGCGGCGCCCCCGCTTTGGACGAACGTTAGCGGCTGCGCAGTGTGGTTACCTGGATTATTCCGAGCCACCGGTGCGTGAGGCGATGCGGCGGCTGGGCCTGGCCCCGGATGCCATCAGCCCCTCCGACATCGAGCTGTGCTGCGGGATCCCGTACGTCATTCCTCGAATGCTCGCCGAGCCGCTGGCCCGGTCCTGGCTCGAGGCGGTCGATGCGTTCGTGCCGCCCCGGTGGGAGGACCTCATGTATGCGTTCGGGATCGCGGTACGGATGCTGGATCTGCGGCTCCGCCGAACCAGGATGGCGGACACCAACTACGTGCCTGATGCTCCGGTCCGCGCCCCAGTTCTTCATTACTGCTATGACACCCAGCTCTGGACCAAGCGTCGCTTTGGGTCGTCGCGGGCCGCTCGGCGGGTCTGGATGCCCCCACCCGGTGCCAAACCCGGCACCGTCCTGGCGGAAATATTCGATCAGCTGAGGGAGGCTCACCGCTTCTACTCCCAGGTAGGAGCGAGGCCGGCCTGACAATAGCAATGTCCTGATCCATGCACCCGCCGACCAGAGAGGAAGTCCAGTCACTCCACCACGATCTCCTGGCCGAGCGCCTCGGTTATGCGCTCCGGCTCGGCAACCATCATGGTGATGCAAGTTTACTGCGGGAGGCGCTCCAGCGGACCCATCGAGCTCACCTGCGAAGACGGGGTATACCCGACGCCGAGATGAGCAGAATTGTGCCAGCGTTTCCACCCGGTCCGCATCCGCTGCCAGGTTTCGGCGCCCGGAAGATCTTCGCGCTACTAATCGAGTTCCAGGACCATCAGCACGTCAACAGCGAACAGGCGGTCGCCGAGGCCCTCTTCGGCCGGAGTGAGGTAGGGGGAACCAGTCTGGCCGCCTACTACGACCGATCGTCGTACAGTCAGCTCGACCTGTATGGAGGAACAACTCTCGGGTGGTATTCGGCGCCTTATCCACGAGGCGCGGTTGATCCCTCAGATGCAGGCAGAGACCACCTGATCAAAGAGGCCCTTCAGCACTGTCACTCCAAGGGCCACAGCTTCAGGCAATACGACACTAACGGCGACGGGATGGTGGACTTCTTCATAGTGCTCTGGGCCGGTAAGGATACGGGCTGGGCCACGTTCTGGTGGGCGTACCAGCCTGGCTTCAGTGACGAGAGCTTCTCACTCGATGGTGTCCGATTCGGGAAATACGCCTGGACCTGGGAATCCAGTCCGGTGGGAAGTGCCTTTGACCCGGCGACCGCGATTCACGAGACCGGGCATGCCCTGGGGTTGCCCGATTACTACGATTACGACAACACCAAAGGGGCTCGTGGTGGGTTGGGTGGCCTCGATATGATGGACAGCGCCAGATACGATCACAACTGTTTCAGTAAATGGCTGCTCGGATGGTTGGATCCTAGAATCGTGACGGGGAGTTCAGAGCTCATTGTGCTGGGACCATCAGAAACATCAAAGGACTGCGTCCTGATATGGCCGAAGGTGGGACCAGATTTTCAGTTCGGCGAGTGTTTCATGGTCGAGAACCGGCAGAAGCTCGGCAACGACGAAGCTCTTCCAGGTCAAGGCCTGGTGATCTGGCATGTCGACGCCCGTCTGGAAGGCGACGACTTCGTATGCAACAACTCTTTCACCGATCACAAGCTGCTGCGTCTCATGGAGGCCGACGGTCTGGAAGAGATCGAAGCAGGTGGCCTGGCGGATGCGGAGGACTTCTACCGCGCGGGAATGTCATTCGGGTGTGACACCGTTCCCTCCAGCAACGGCTATAACAACCAGGCGTCAGGTCTCGAAGTCAAGAACATATCAGCCGAAGGAGCTCGCATGAGTGCGACCTTCGCTGTCGCTCCGGCGTTTGCTACAGTCTTGCCGCGTAATCCGGGCGGGTGATCAGTTCCCCGCCCTGGATGATCTCACGGTCCCACGGCAGGATGATGAAGTTGTCGGTCTCGAAGGCGTGGAAGTCCGGAGCGTACTCGCCGGTCTTGAACGACACCGCACTTTTCACCTCGGCCGGCTGGAGCGCACGCACCTCGCTGAGCGCCAGCTTCATGGTGCTCCCGGTGTCGCAGGTCTCGTCCACCACCAGGACCCGGCGTCCTCGAATGCTGGGGGGAGGTCCCGATACCAGCACCGGCTGGGCGCCGGCCTCGTGCCGGGTGACCACCATCGAGCTGAAGTCGCACTGCATGATGGAGGCGACCACCACCCCGGGAATGACACCGGCCTTGGCGACGCCCAACACGATCTCGGGCTGATACTCCTTGGCCACCCGCATGGCCAGCGCCCGGCAGATCTCGCCGAAGAACGGCCAGTCGACTTCCAGGACGCCACGGGGGCCGGAAGGGGCGGTACGGCGCATGAGGGCTCCGCGCTATTGGCTATTGGCTATGGGCTATTGGCTGTTGACTGTTGACCATTGGGCTGCTTCGTTACGGCAGCGGAGTTCTGCAGCGATTTGAGTAGCCAATAGCCAATAGCCAATAGCCGGCTTCCCAACCTACGGCGCTTCCGGAAGCGGGGCAACGGCAAAATCTCCGCGTTGCGGGCCGGCCCCTGGAGGACTATCTTAGGCCATTCCCAACGCGTTGTGCCCGTTCGACTTTGCCCGGAGAACCCTCCTCTCACATGAGTTTTTGGCGTCGCCTGTTCGGCAAGGGACCACGGGAGAAACTCAGCCCTCAGCGGCTCGACTATCTCAACGAGGGACTCGCCCTGGAGCGCCAAGGTGATTTCGCGGCAGCGCTCACGTCCTATCGGCTGGCATTCCGTGATAACCCCGCCGACTCGCGCATCCTGCTCAACATGGCCATCGCGTTCACCAAGACCGGGCAGCCGGATGAGGCCATCCGGCACTATAAACGTGCCCTCGACCTCGACGACAGCCTGGGCGGAGCGCACTACGGGGTGGCGTTCCTGCTGCTCAAGCGGGGTGACACCAATCAGGCGGCCGAGCACCTGCGCGCTTTCCTGGCCCGCCCTCCGAAGGGACCTGACGCCGAGCGCTGGGTCCGACACGCGGAGAGCGCGCTACGCGAGATCGCGAGCAGTCCGGCATCGGGGACGCTGTGATCCGTTGGGCCGTCCCGTTTGCCCTGGTATCCGGACTGGCCTGCAGCGATCTCACGGAAGGGGCCGGTGGCGTGGTCGAGCTGGAGATCCGCACCCCGGCGTTTACTACCATAGAGGTCGGTGAGGCGCTGCAGCTCTCCGCCCGCGCCCTGGATCGGGACGGCAACAGCGTGGACGTGCCGATCAGCTGGCAGACGCCCGATGCCACTGTCACGGTCGACCCTGCTACCGGAGTGATTACCGGGGTTGCGCCCGGCACCGGGCGAGTTCAGGCCCTTGCCGGCTCGCTGGCATCGCCGCTGGTCTCGTTTACCGTCATCGCCAGGGCCGATACGCTGATCCTGATTGGCGATTCGATCCTGACGGTTGCGCCCGAAGCCACGGTTTCCGCCCCTCTGGTCACCCAGCTACAGAGCTTCTCCCCCGCCGGACCCCTCCCATCGCGGCCGGTGGTCTATGCGGTGACTTCCCCACCGGACGTGGGGCCCCACTCGGTGGAGCTCCCCGGCGGCGTCCTGGCAGACACCGTCGACACCGATCTCGACGGCACGGTGCAGGGCGTCACCCTGAGCCGCGTTTCCGGTGTCGCCACCCCGGATAGCGCCATCGTCGAAGTGCGGGCCTACCGGACCCGTGGGACAGAAGTTCCCGGCTCCGGCCAGCGCTTCATCGTCCGATTTCAGTAGAGGCGCCTACGGCACGGACCCTGACCGAGCTCCTCTTCGGCGCGCTCGACCGCTTCGGCTCCAGGCCGGTCGCCATGCGGGCCAAGCGCGGCGAGACTTGGTTCGAGCTGAGCTACCGCGAGCTCGCCGACCGAATCCAGGACCTGAGTCTCGGCCTGCTCGCGCTCGGTATCCATCCCGGTGATCGAGTCGCCATCCTCTCCGAAAATCGTCCCGAATGGGCCATCGCCGACTACGCCTGCCTGGCGGCGGGGTGCACCGACGTGCCGGTTTATCCGACACTGACCGCGAAGCAGGTGGAGTACAACCTGTCCGACTCGGGCGCGGCCGCCGTGTTCGTCTCGAGCCGGGACCAGCTGGAGAAGGTGCTGGCGATCCGAGAACGGCTGCCGGCCCTGCGCCACATCATAACGTTCGACTCCGCGGTCGAAGCGCCCGGGGTGGCTGCCCTGGACCAGGTTTACGCGCTCGGCAGGGCTGCGCGGACTCGATACCCGCGGTGGAGAGCCGATGCACTCGCAGTCAAGCCCGATGAGGTGGCCACTCTCCTCTATACCTCCGGGACCACGGGCGACATGAAGGGCGTCATGCTCACCCACGGCAACATCGCCTCGAACGTCTCGACGTGCTGCACCCTGTTCAGCTTCACCGACCAGGACGAATGTCTGTCCTTCCTGCCCCTTTCCCACATCTTCGAGCGGATGTTCGGCCACTACTCGATGTTTCACTCCGGCGTGGTGATCAACTATGCCGAGAGCGTGGATACGGTGGCAGCCGACATGCTGCGGTGGCGCCCGACCCTAATGGCTTCGGTACCCCGGCTTTACGAGAAGATCTACGGCCGGGTGTTGGACGCGGTGCGCGCCGGCTCGGGAATCAAACGGCTGCTTTTCTTCTGGGGCAAACGGGTAGGTGAGCAGGCGGTGGATCTGCGCCTGGCCAATCGTCGACTACCCCCGCAGCTGGCGGCGCAGTTGTGGCTGGCAGACCGGCTGGTGTTCGCCAAGCTCAGGGCCCGCACCGGCGGACGCATACGCTTCTTCATCTCCGGCGGGGCGCCGCTGTCGGCCGAGATCGCCAAGTTCTTTCACGCAGCCGGAATGCCGATCCTCGAAGGCTACGGGCTGACGGAGACGTCTCCGGTGATCGCGGTGAACACCTTCCGGCACCTCAGGCTGGGCACGGTCGGCCCTCCGATTCCCGGGGTCGAGGTGAGGATTGCGCCGGACGGCGAGATCGTCACCCGAGGCCCTCACGTGATGGCGGGCTATTATAACAAGCCCCAGGCCACAGCCGAGGCGCTCGACAGCGAGGGGTGGTTTCACACCGGCGACATCGGCCTGCTCGATCCTGACGGGTTTCTGCGGATTACCGACCGCAAGAAGGACCTGATCGTGACCGCCGGCGGCAAGAACATCGCTCCACAGCCGATCGAAGGGCTGGCCCGAACCAACAAGTTCGTCTCCAACGCGGTCATGCTGGGCGACCGCCGCCCCTTTCCGATCATGCTGGTGGTTCCCAACCCGGTGACGCTGGGTGCCTGGGCCTCGGAGCAGGGGCTGGCAACCGAGGATTTCGAGCGCCTTCTCAGTCACCCCCGGGTGCAGAGCAAGATGGAACGGGAGATCGGTATCACGTTGCGTGATCTCGCCGGGTTCGAGATGCCCAAGAAGCTGGTCCTGCTGCCCCGCGACTTCAGCGTTGAGGCCGGAGAGCTGACCCCCACCCTCAAGGTCAAGCGGCGAGTGGTAGAGCAGCACCATCGGGCCACGGTGGAGGCGCTTTACACCGAGGGATGACGGGTTTCGGGGCACGGGTCAGCGCCTGGCAGTGCCCACCCATACTCCATCCGCACTCGCCAGAAGGTCGATCACCTCCGCCGAGGGATTGCCACCTTCGCCCACCACCCGGAGCCCGGGCAGCACCACTCGGGCTGCTTCCTGGACCCAGCGGGAGTCGCCGCCAAACGGCCGCCCGAGCACGACACCGCGCATGGTGCGCGACTTGATGGGCAGCCTTCCCGCGCGCAGCACACTGAGCGCCGTAGAATCGACTACTCCGGGGTCCGGATTGACGGCCACCAGGGCAACCCCCGGGTTGAGCTCCGCAACTTCCTTCCAGAGCGACGCCACCGGACCGACCAGCGCCATATAGCCTCCGGGCCCATGCAGGCCGATCAGGGCGGTGAGTCCGCCGGCATCGAGGGCGCTGCCGCGGCCGGCATCATGAGGCGGCTCGTCTCCGATATCCAGCACTCCATCAATCAGCCGGAAAGTTCGGCCACAAACGGGGCAGCCCAACTGGCCGGTCCGAACCGAGCGGCCGTCCATCGTCTCGGGCAGCAGGACGAGGAAGCTCTCGTCGTGGTTCGCGGGACAGCGGAGGTGGTCGGTCAGCTCTATAAACATATGAGAAGCGGTAAACGGTAAACGGTCAACAGTAAACGGGCCCCTCCCTTCACTCGTTCACCGTTTACCTCACCGTTCACCGTTTACCGTTACCGTTCACCGTTTACCGTTACCGTTTACCGTTCACCGTTTACCGTTTACCGTTTACCGTTTACCGTTCACCGTTTACCGTTCACCGTTTACCGTTTACCGTTTACCGTTTACCGTTTACCGTTTACCGTTTACCGTTTACCGTTTACCGTTTACCGTTTACCGTTTACCGTTTACCGTTCACCGTTCACCGTTCACTGTTCACTGCTTTAATACTACCCAGCTCAGCTTTCCCGGCTCGACCGTCACTTGTCTGAACACCTTCTTACCCTCGATCTCGGTGCCGAGCACGTAGGTTCCCGGCGGCACGTCGCCGACGGCGAAATTCTCGCCGTACAGGGGGTGCGGGTGAGCCTTGTCGCCATAGGTCTCGGCGTATGAGAACGGCGTCTCCACCGGGTCCCTTTTGGTGATGCCATAGATCCGAGCGTGGCGCACGGGAGCGCCGCTGGCGTCGAGCACCTGGCCGGCCACGATACCGGTGTTGGGAAGCGGCTCGATCCACAGCTCCGGGTTGCTGGTGTACGGAGGGAAGCGCTGCAAGGAGTCGATCACGAGGTGGATGGAATCGCTGGGAGAGGCGGAGATCTCCAGATGAAGGTGATCGTTGGTGGCCCGGCCGGTGTTCCCAACCCGTGCGATGACCGACCCCTTGGCGACCCGCCGGCCGACCTTCACGCTCAAGGCGGAGTTGTGAAAGTAGGTCGAAAACACCCGGTGGCGTTTGCCCCGCGCCACTATCGTAGTGTCGTGGCGGATGCTAACCGTCAGCGCGCCGGCTTCGGCTCGGCCGGCGTATACCACCGTGCCGGCTCCTATGGCGAGAACGGGGGTGCCGTCCGGGTTGTTGAACTCGACCCCCTGGTGCTGCTGAAAGTTACCACCCATGGTGGAGCCATACCGGTACGTCTGATCGATAAAGCTGTTGTCGGCGAGCGCGATGGGCCGGCCGAACCAGGTGGTCAGCGGAGTCCCGGGTGGCTCGGCAGGCTGGCCCTGCTGCCGGAGACACGGCAACGTATCCGTGGCCGGACGGAGACCGCACTGAGTGCCGCGGATCAGCTTGTTGCCGATGAGCAGCGCATTGGCGGGCGGGAACGCGGCCGCGGCCAGCGGTTGAGCCTCCCACCCTGACCGACCCCGTCGCAGTCGCTGATTGCCGCGCAGGGTGGTGACGTTCCAGCCCCGCCGGTCAGCCGCCAACCGGCGGACGTACTCGCTCCGAAGTAGCCGATGTACGGTGTCAGCCGGGCCACGAGCCGGCGGCCCGGCCGCGTCGCCGAAGGCGGTCCACCGGCCGCCGTTATCGGTGGTCATCTGGAGGCCGTCCGCAGTGCCGATGAAGATCGTATCACCCCGCACAACTATCCCGGAGGGCGCCACGTACTGCCACTCGGGGCCCAGCTCCGAGTAGGTCCAGTTCTTCCAGGTGGCGGCCCCGTCGGTCGAGAGACCCCACCCATTGCCGATGGTTCCATACCAGATCTCGCCCCGGGATCCGAACGCGATGGCTTGCACGTAGTCCCACGATATCGAGCTGCCGGTGGTATCGTGGCGGATGGATTCCCAGGTCTCGGCTCCCGCCGGAAGGCGGTAGATCCCCTGTCCGTACGTGCCGACCCAGATGGCACCCCGGGCATCACGCGCGACGGCCAGCACGTGTACACCCCAGCCGGCGCTGTCCGGCAGCGGCGGAATCGGCCCCTGGGCCCAGAGAGGTGCAGCGTGACTCAGCAGCACGACGGCCGCTAACCAACGGCTTAGCCGCATCGCACCCGCCGAAGGCGGGCACCCGACGCAGATCGGCGCAGATCGGGTTGCAAACGAGACTGCCATCGGGCGCCCTACCGGCTGAGTGGTGGAGGAGGAGGGTTCATCTGCGGCTCATTCTATCCGGCTGGGCCCAGGCGAAGCCAGTCAATGTGCACCTGCGGCGGCCGCGTGGCCACGAAGACGATGGCCTCGGCCACATCCACCGGCCGAAGCATCTCCGCCCGCGAGGGAAAGCCTTCCCGGCTGTCGGGGTCGAAGGGGTCCCACACCGAGGTGTCGGTTGGACCAGGAGAGACCAGGGTGAGCCGCACGCCGGTTCCGCGGTATTCCGCCAGCAGCGTCTCGTGCAGCCCGCGCAGACCGTACTTGCTCGCGGCGTACGCGGCGTTCTCGGGGAAGCCGATGTGGTCTGCCACGCTGCCCACGGTAATGAAGGATCCCCGGCGGGCCTCACGCATCGGGGGCAGGAACGCCCGGGCAACATAGAAGGGTGCCTTGAGGTTGGCCGCCAGTTGGGCGTCCAGCTCCGCGGGCTCGGTGCTCTCGAGCCGGCGAAGCAGGAACGCGCCGGCGTTGCTCACGACGATGTCGGGAGCGCCATGGACCAGGACCCGCGAAGCAAGCCGGCCCACCTGTGCGGGATCGGTCAGGTCGCAGGACAGGTCCCGAAATGGCCCGCTAGAGCCCTCGGTCAGAGAGCGGGCTACCCGGACGACTCTGGCTCCTTCTGCCGCCAGGGCTTCCGCCACGGCAGCGCCGATGCCGCGTGACGCCCCGGTTACGAGGGCCACCCGATCGGCAAGCCGGGTCACTCGGAGAGTCGGCCGCCGCCGTGGGTCAGTCGCAGAAACTCGTCCCGCGTCTTCGAGTCGTCGCGGAAAATACCCCGCAGCGCGCTGGTGACGGCGCGCGAGTTCTGCTTTTCGACGCCCCGCATCATCATGCAGAAGTGGGCGGCTTCGATTACAACGCCCACCCCGGTGGGTTTGAGCACGTCCATGATGGCGTCGGCGATCTGGTCGGTGAGCCGTTCCTGCACCTGAAGCCTTCGGGCGAAGACGTCCACGACGCGGGCGACCTTCGAGAGACCCAGGATCTTGCCGTTGGGGATGTAAGCCACGTGGGCCCGGCCGAAGAACGGCAACAGGTGGTGCTCGCAGAGCGAGTACAGCTCGATGTCGCGAACCATGATCATGCTCTGGTGCGACTCCTCGAACACCGCATCGCCGATGGCGTCCTCCACCGTCATCCGGTATCCCTGGGTGAGGAACCGAAGCGACGCCTCCACCCGCTCGGGAGTCTTGACGAGACCCTCCCGCCCGGGGTCCTCGCCCAGGGCGGCCAGGACATCCCGCACCTGATCGGCAAACGGCTCGTCGTGCGGCGCGGGCTCCTCGGGATGGGTGATCAGGGTCCGCTCCGGCCGGGCTGTCGCGGCCTGCTTATGCCCCTTGATAGTCGACATAGTTCCTCGGCGTTTCCCAGAGGCGGACGCGAAGCGCGAGCTGGGCCGGAACCACCGGTCGCAGCTCCCGCCAGCACACCAGGGCGATGTTCTCGGACGTGGGGATCAAGGACCTGAACCAGGCCACGTCGAGGTTGAGGTTCCGGTGATCGAGATGCCGGAGCAGGCGCTCCTGGGCGAGCTCCTTCAGGTGGTTGAGATCCATAACGTACCCCGTGTTCGGATCGATCTCCCCCTCAACCGTCAGCTCGAGCTCATAGTTGTGCCCATGAAAGTTGGGATTGCTGCACTCACCGAAGGTGGCCTGGTTCCACTCTTCCGGGAAGTTGGGATTGTACAGCCGGTGCGCGGCGTTGAAGTGCACGCGCCGGGTGACGCTGCAGCGGGGCATGTGGACCTTAGCTAGAGCCAGGAGCCATGAGCCAGGAGCTGGGAGCTATAAGCCAAGAGCCAATAGCTAATAGCCAATAGCTAATAGCCAACAGCCAATAGCCAATAGCCAACAGCCAATAGCCAACAGCCAATAGCCTAATGCTAACCGCTCCCAACAAAAACGCCGACCCGAAGATCGGCGCAGGAGTGAAACGGCAACGGAGAGGATTATTGAAGCCCAATGAGAAAGCTTGGCGCCCTCACCATGACATCTGCCTTCCCCCAGGGGGCGTGACATCCGCCACGGCATTCGGGCCCATCATCGGACCTGTTGGCTCAATAACGTGGCTCCCCGCTACCGCTCACTCAGGTGTAAAATAGGACTACCCCTCCACACCGTCAACCGAACCGAAGGCGAGGCCGGTCCCGATGTCGATTACACTACTGATTGCGGTGCTCTCGCTCCTCAGCTGGGCGGTGTTGACCTTCGGTATCCAGGTGCCGTCGGGCACCATCCACCTGTTGCTCGCCCTGGGCAGCACGCTGCTGGTGCGGTGGTGGGCCCTGCGCACGTGAACCTGTAGCACGCCGTGAAAGAGCCGTGTTGACGAGCCACCACACGGGTGCCGGCAGCGACGGTGCTCCCCCGGCCTTTGGGCGGCGCTAATTTACTGTTGACAAACACCTTGCAGGTCAACGGCATAGGGCTCTTCTAAGTGCTTCCGGTGGGCACAGATCGTGCTTCCCACGTTGCCGCTCGTGAGCTCGTGTCCGTCTGCCGGGATGGCCCACCGTGAACGTCCGCCGAACGCTCCAACAGCAGATCCGGCTGAATGGTCAGGAGTCGCTCCAGTGATGCGATGGATGGAAGCATTGGTGGAGCGGGCCGGGGCCGCCGGCGCGCTACCCACGATCCAGAGACTCTGGGGCACCGATCAGGCTCAGCCTACCCTAGAGCGCCTGGAGGACCTGGCGTACGTCCCACCTACCAGACTCAACCGCGCCCTCAACTTCGTCCTTGCCCTAAGCGCGCTGATCGCCCTGTTACCGCTGCTCCTGCTGATAGCGGTGCTGATCCGGCTGACTTCCCCGGGCCCCATTCTCTATACCCAGCTCCGGGTGGGGCTGGACCGCCGGGAGCCTCTCGACCTCGAGCGGAATCACCGGCGGGAACGCGACCTCGGGGGTCAGCCGTTCACGATCTATAAGTTCCGCACCATGCGGGTGGATGCCGAGCACCGCAGCGGGGCCATCTGGGCTCAGCAACGCGACCCTCGGGTGACACCGCTGGGGCGGCTCCTGCGCCAGTACCGGCTGGACGAGCTGCCCCAGCTGTTCAACGTTCTCAAGGGCGAAATGAACATTGTGGGCCCCCGCCCCGAGCGGCCCACTATCTTCGCGGAGCTTCGGGAGCGCATTGCCGAGTACCCACTGCGCCAGCGCGCCATGCCGGGAATTACCGGGCTGGCGCAGATCAATCATCATTACGACCGCTCGCTGGACGATGTGAGGACCAAGGTGCGGTACGACCTCGAGTACATCCGCCACCAGTCGATGGCCGAAGATCTGCGAATCATGCTGAAGACGGTGCCCGTGATCCTGCTGCGCCGCGGCGGTTGGTAGCCTGCCGGGTCCCGGAAGCCACGCGGGGGCCGCAGATTCTCTGCGACCCCCGCGATACTATGTGCCACTACCTCGGGTTACCCTCGGCAGGTCTTCGTGCCGCGACTCTGGGCCTTCGATCGCAGGAACCTCATCGCGTCCAGCATGCTGCCGGTGGTCAGATAGCTACCATA
This sequence comes from Gemmatimonadales bacterium, assembly GCA_050733075.1. Taxonomy (GTDB): domain Bacteria; phylum Gemmatimonadota; class Gemmatimonadetes; order Gemmatimonadales; family GWC2-71-9; genus CAVVWJ01. The sequence goes on along the minus strand of JBOHSD010000004.1, from coordinate 153,577 downwards.
TGTCCAGCTGATGAAGGCGCAGGGGTACGAGCTGGCTAGCAAGGCCGAGCCGAAGGACTTGACCTGGCTCGGGGTCAACCTCCTCTTGTTGGGACCACCTTTGCTGATGTTGAGCCCCACGACGAGCGACAGATCCGCGCGCTGGGCATCGGCGACGTTGCGGCGGATGTAATCTGACGCACTGCCCTTTCGCGTGACGTACTGCGCCCAGGCGCCGTCGAGGTACCTTGCGCGGTAATTCCTGAAATAGCTGGGCTCGACCCGGGCCAGGGTCGGCATGCCAGCCCAGCGTTGCTTGCTATGCCGCGCCATCTCATCTACGACGGACGGCGAAATGGTCCTGCCATTCCAGTTGTTGGGATCGTTCGGCTCATCCACCAGGAAATGGCCGATGACGGTACCATCTTTGATGTACGAGGAGAAGTTGATGCCCTTGTAGCGATCGACCCGGGCTTTCCACTTGTTCAGGTTGAAGCCCCGGCTATCCTTGTAATACTTATCATTCCCGGCGAGCATGAGCACGACCTTGCCGCCCCGTGCCTTGATGGCGGCCAGGTAACTCCGAAGCGCCCCGGGAGCGATGTTCATCTTCGCACCATTGTGGTAGCGGCCGAACGCGGTGAGCGGCTGGCCGTGGTGGCCGATCGGAATACCGCCTGCAAACCTGACCGCCGCAAGCGATGGCTCCTCGAGCGAGGCTGGCGTGACGCCTGTTTCGGGTAAAGTGCCGTCGTCGGGGCTGAGGGAATCGGTGGTGTCGCATCCGACGAGGCCGACGACGAGAGCGGCGAATACAGATGCTCGGAGTCGAGCCATCCTGCGAGACAACTTGAAGCTGTGAGTCATACGTGGGTTTTCCTCTCTCCGTTTACGACTTGTTGGGAGGACGCATTGGTTGCGGCAGGCGAGGGGCCATCACTCGGCAAGGCCGGAGGGCGGCTCATCGTGAATGAGTCCTGACGCACCGGGGACAGGCAGGGAGTCTGCCCGATCCCTATGTTTGTATTAGTGCTACTGTTTGGTCTGAGACTAAGGGGCTAGTCGTACAGGGCACGAAGGAATGCGCACCGGGGTGGTGTCATCTCGTTTTCTCCATTGCTCGCGCCGCATAGAGAATCGTGATCCAGGTCACATTTGTCAAGTGCAGAAACTATACACCCGGGCGCCGGGTCGCCCGCTGACCTACATAGGTGGTGTCCCGACTCGGCGCCTGTTACAGTTCTCCCGCCGAAGCCGCCCGAGCGTCTTCTGGGCTGAGTCTGGGACGGGCCCCTCACTCGAGGGATGTATGCACTTGGAAGAACCTCACTTGAGGAGGAGGGAACTCCTTCTCCTCGCGGGTCTGGCTGCCGTCGCTGTCGCGCTCCGCTTCTGGCGCCTCGGCGACTGGAACTTCCAGGCAACGGAAATGTTCACCCTGCGGGATTCCCACGCGCCCCAATTCGGCAACTGGCGGCCCCTGGGGTACTTGCTCAACTACTACGGGGTACGTCCTTTCCTGCCACTCGACGAGTTCGGGCTGCGGCTCCTACCGGCAATATTCGGGGTGCTGGCCATCCCCGCGTTCTACTTCGTCGCTCGGCGGCTGGCAGGTACGCGGGCCGCGCTCTTCGGTACTCTGTTTCTGGCTCTCAGCCCCTTGCTGGTGATGTACTCCCAGCTGGCCCGCTACTGGTCGTTGGTGTTTCTGCTTTCAGCCGTCTACCCGTATGCCGTCTACTGGGGTGTTCGGGAGCGCGATCGCCGGGCTCTGGCCCTGGGCCTGGTCACAGGCGTTTTGGCGGCGCTGGCACACCCTGTCTCCATGTTGTTGGTCGGGGGGCTTTTGGTATGGTTCCTGGTTACCTATCTGCGGCCCAGCTATGTCGCACAGCTATGGAGACAGAAGTACGTAAGGTGGACGGCACTGCTTCTCGTCATTCTCGCCGGACTGGCTGCGGTACGGTTTATACCGATGCTTCAGGGCTGGATTTCCCAGCATGACAGGAACCCTGGAAGCGGGCAGTTCCTCCTTCAGCGGGGCACTCAGGGTCTCAAGCAGATCTTGAATCTGGCAGCGTATGTAGAGAGCCTAACAGCACCATTGGCGCTGAGTGCAGTTGCCGGCATTTACCTGCTATGGAAGGAGCGCGACCGCTCGCTGGCGCTTTTCCTGACCGCCTTGGCCGTTTTTCCGATAGCCTTTATCACGCTCGTCTCGCTGCGTACGCCGGTTTCGCTCTACTATCTCCTGCCTGCGGTGCCGGTCTTCTTTATCGGAGCCGGGGTCTTTCTCGACCGGCTGTTTCAGGTGAACCTCCATCCCCGGTGGCTACTGCCGTCTGTGTTGGCGGCCACAGTCATCGCCGCCGGAGCGCCAACCCTGATCTCGGAGTACCGTGACGGCCGCCGCTATGACTTCCGAACTGTGGCGCACTGGCTGGAAGAGCGTCTACGTCCGGGGGACTTCGTCTTCTCCGACCAGGCCGTAGTACTGGCCCATTACCTGCCCGGGGTACGGGTCGAACGGCTGCGTCATGACACTACCCCGCTCAAACAGTCGATGCGGGTGCTAGACCAGTCAGAAAGCCCGGGATCAGTCTGGATCGTCGCGCCGGCCCCCTCGCATGCCCGCCGCACCAACCTCAAGCGAGGTGGCTTGATCGACTGGATATACGACAACTGCCGACTCCGGAACAGCGTTGGAGTCGGCCGCTTCGATTTCAGGCAAAACTACCTCCAGATCTATCGCTGTCTGCCGGTAGAGCCCGGCAGCGATCCTCAGCCAAGCAAGGCCTCGACCGCCCACTAGAAACATCTATCCTTTGTAAGCTTCGTGACCTTCGTGCCTTCGCGGAGGAGTATCAAGTACCAGACCTTTTCGCGCCAATACCTCCTGATAAACCCGCTCCCACCCGTCAACCACGCGGGCCAGGCCGAAGTGGGTCCCCACCTGTTGGCTGCCTCGTTCGCCCATCGACCGCCGTTGAGCCTCGGACAACCCCATCAGCCGCAACATTGCCGCCGCCAACGCATCGGAATCGCGCGCTGGCACCAGGAACCCGCTCTCCCCATCACACACGACTTCCTGATTGCCGCCCACCGCGGTAGCGACAATCGGGAGTCCGGCGGCTGCGGCCTCGAGCAGGACCATCGGCATTCCTTCCCATGCAGACGACATGACGTAACCATCGGCGGCGCTCAGGATTTCCGGCACGTCGTTGCGGACTCCGAGAAACCGCACCCGGCTGCCGAGACCCAGGTCTCGAGCGAGCGCTTCGGTCTCGGCCTGAAGGGATCCACGGCCGACCAGCAGGAGAACCGCCGCAGGATGTTGCTCGCTTACCCTGGCAAACCCGTGGAGCATGTTGGGATAGTCCTTGGCGACCTCGAACCGCCCCACGGCGAGCCAGACAAAGCTGCTTTCGAGCCCCAGGGAACTCCGGAGGGAAGCCGCCGCGCTGCTTGCCGCGCCACGGTACAGGTCCATATCCACGCCGTTGGGCACCACGGTGAGCAGCTCTCTTGGCACTATGCCATCGGCAACGAAACGCTCACCCGCGGCCTCGCTGACAACCGTCATGTGATCGACCAGGGCGTTGGTCAGACGATAAGCAGCCATGCGCAGCGGGCCGCCCTCGTAAATATTGTGAATGGTGGAGACCAGGACGGGAATAGGGACGACGAGCCGCAGCACCCGAGCCATCAGGTTGGCATGGACCATGTGGCTATGTAGAACGTCTGGCTTCCACGCCCGCACCAGCCTGATGAGCCGCATCAACCCGCGCGGATCCGGAACGCCGCGCCACATTTCCAATGACTCAGTGGGTACGCCCAGCTCCCGCGCTTCCAGCCCCATCGGGCCGAGCGGGGTGAGCGACACGATGAGTACCTCGTGCCCCCGGCAACGCATCTCCTGAGCCGCGGAAAGCAGTTGCTTGTCCGCTCCGCCCAAACCCATGCTGGTTGAAAGGAGGAGAATTCTCATCGCTCAGGCATCCGGACCACGATCGAAAACCCCTCTGCGAAGTTCTCCAGCCGGAGGGTGCACATGAGCACCTGCCGAAGCATATCGACCGTGTAAAGCGGCACAAAGAAGGAAGTGTAGCCCGAGTTGTAGTAGGGAGTCAGCTCCACGACTTCCAGCCCGCACTCACGGCAGGCACGGGAAATACGCTCGGGCGTGCAGTCGCGATAATAAGCGAGAAAGCCACTGTTGTCTTGTTTCTCAGGGAATATGGCAAAGAGCAGCCGGCGCGCCGTGCGGTTGCCCAGCCAGCGATTGAGGATGGCGAACGGGGCATTGCGGCAAGGCATGACGTGGGCCATGATCCCGCCCGGTACCAGGACGCCGGCCAGGTTGGCGATGGCGGCAGCGGGATGGGCGACGTGCTCCAGTACGGTACGTGAGAACACGAGATCGTAGTGGCCGGGAATGCTGACCGCTGCCACGTCGCCGACTACGGTCGCGTTGTAAGCGCCAGGCGGTGCCTGGGCCAGTTCGGCTTCCGAGACGTCGAGCCCGACGACATACAAACCGAGCTCCTGCTTTCTTTCAGGTGAGATGGCCGGTCGCTTGCCGCCACCGACATCGAGGACCCGAAGTCCCGGCTTGAGAAGACCGGGTAGCACACGTTCCCGGAAATCACGTGGGCCACCTGGAGCGCATGCCGGTACCACCCGCGCCATGACCGAACGCTCCCAATGGGAGACCCGGCGATTCCATGCAATAAATTGACGTACCACCCTCATCATAGCCTCTGCTCCGCTCAGTACCCACTAGACATCGAGCTCGCGCGACCGCACGACCCCCCGGCGCAACGCGCGCTTCAGGACAGAGGGGAGGTAGGTGTACGCGTATCGTCCTAGCGAAAAGACATACATCCAACCTGGGAGTCCAAGCTCCCGAACCACCTGGGCCTGGGCCCGCGCCAGGTCCCGTTGTCGCTCGGCGTAACTCAGCGTGCGGTAAAAGAAGCTGGAGTCGTGGACATAGTGCTCCCCCACCACCTCGGGAATATTGGCCAATTGCCAACCCGACTTTGCTACCCGGAGGTAGAATCGGAGGTCGATCAGATTGTTGACCAGCGGATAGCCGCCTGTCTCGGCCCAGGCCCGGCGTCGAAAGGTCGCGACCGTGTGGGCGATGGGAACGCCTCTCGCCAGCGCCGGCAGGATGGCGGCATGCTCGGTGGGAGGCATACGCACGTAGCGTTCACCTCTGCGCTCATCGACCGTTACGTAGTAGCCGCCCGCCACTCCCACCTCAGGGTGGGCATCCAGAAATGCCACCTGGAGGCGCAGGCGATCGGGATAGCTCCGATCGTCGAAGTCCTGCCGGGCGATGTAATCACCCCCGGCCTGGGCCACGGCGTAGTTGTACGCCGCCGCCGGCCCCAGGCGCCCGGGCGCGAATACCCGGACTCGCTGGTCGCGCCCGGCCAGATCGCGCAGCCGGTCGAGGCTCCGGTCGGTCGAGCCGTCGTCAACCACAATGAACTCGAAGTCGTCAAACGTCTGCGCCAGGATCCCGGGTATCGCCCGGTCGAAGTAGGGCTCCCCGTTATACACGGTCGTGACTACGCTCACCCGGGGAATCATCCGATGGGGCCGCGGTCGGTATTCCTGACTGGTGTCGCCAGCGGCTCACGGCGGCGCGCCGCGTCCAGTTGGCGCTCCCTGGGAGCGGCCTGCCCAGGACGGGGCTGCCACGCGGCTCCGCCGATGCGGGGAACATAGGTCTGGGAGAGACCAACCAGTGCCGCCAGAATGAACCAGACCCGCTTACTGTCCTCCGAGGTCAGCGGGAGCATCGAGGTGACCAGCGTGGCCAGGAGAACCAGAGCGAATCGTCGCTCCAAAGGGGGAAGATTCAGCACCGCCAGGAACACGGCGAAGAACATCGTCAAATAGATCACGAGGCCCACCATCCCCTGCTCCACCAGCACCGACAGAAATGAGTTGTGCGCCGCCTGGCTCTCTTCCTGGTTCAACCACGGGCTGACCGCTTTCTTGAAGCCAGAGGTGCCGTAACCGATAACCGGCTTGAGGGCGAAGGCTTTCACCCCCGCCTGTAAGAGCTTCACTCGTCCGCCGAGCCTGCCTCCCTCCACCTCGGTCCTGGTCGTGGCGAGCCGCTCTTTGAGCCTGTCGGGGACGTATGCGATCGCGATGGCTCCGGAGATGACTATCAGTACCAGGGCCACCGCCCGCCTCCCTGGAGAAAGCTGGGTCAGAGTCCAGGGGACGATCAGGAGTGCGACGACAGTGGCCACCATACCACCGCGGGAGCCCGTCAGGCCGATGGCGAGCAGGCCAACCGGCAGATAGCCGCGGCAGGCCCACCGCAGAAGCGGCTTCTGGTAGGTCATGCCGAGATACCAGGCCATCGGCAGCGCCAACGCGAGCATCATCGCGACGTCATTGGCGTCGGCTCCTCCCGCGGCGTAGCGGCGCAACACCTCTGCCTGGGTGCGGAATATCCTGATGGTATCAAACGCTGAGATGTAGGCGCCGAACACGTATGCGGTCAGTAGCCCGAGCTGACGCGATCTCGAAGGGGCGAGCTCCCAGATCATCCACAACACCAGAAGGAGCTGCGCATAAGTCCAAAACTTGTTGGGGATTTCCTGCATCCTGTGGCCCAAGAGGCCAGCAGCGGCCCAGGCCAGGAACAGCAGCGCCGCGACGTGGAGTCCGTGCAAGCGGCGAACCCGGCCGGAAACCACCACGGCGAGCAGAGCGCATCCCAGTGCCAGCGCACCCGTGACCTTGGTGATTACACCGACACCGGGGATCACGAGCACTGTTTCCCATGGGAGCGTGAAGACGAAGATCCACAGGGCTGCGTATGCAATCATTCAGGCGTTCTCTATCAGGCGGAGGTAGTGATCGACCGCCGCATCCCTGGTGAACGGAGTGAGGGCGTCGAGAGGAACGGGATCCGGAGGGCGGTCCAGCGCGTCTCTGATGGCCGCCGCCAGCGCCGCCACATTACCTACCGGCACTAAGGCACCGAGTTTGCCCCCCTGGAGGATCTCTCGCGGACCGCTGGGGCAGTCGGTGGAGACCACCTGGGTTCCCGCGGCAAGCGCCTCGATCAGGACCGTGGGCAGCCCCTCCCATGCGGAAGAGAGCACGAACAGTGCCGAGCCCCCCATGAAGCCCATGGCGTTCTCCTGGAACCCTGGGAGTGCCACGTCATCGGCAACTCCGAGCTGACCGACCAAGCGCTCCAGCGCCGGCCGCTCGTCCCCTTCCCCGAGGATAATCAGGCGCACGGCACGGTGCCGCCGTACTTCGGCAAAAGCCCTGATCAGTGTCGGGAAGTCCTTCTGCCGGGTCAGGCGTCCTGCACCCAGGATGACCGGTGGAGCCCCAGGAGCAAACCAGGGATGGTGGGGCACCTGCCGGGCGAGCGCCACGATGGCCGGGGTGATCACGGGGTTATAAACCACCCTCACTCGATCGAGGGGTAATCCCGAGGTGCGGGCCAGGTCCTCGGCGGCCCCCTGGGAAACCGCAACCACGAAACTGGCCTGGGGATAGAAAGCGCGCAGCAGGTGAGGCCAGAGACGTCTGGCTATGGGTCCCTGCTCACCGGTGGACTGGGACATGGTGTTGTGCACCGTCGCCAGCACCGGGGTGCCCCGCCGGGCCAGCTTTGCCGCCCACAAGGCGACCACATTGGCATGGCTCATCGATGAAATCAGAACCCTGGGCCTTTCACGCCTCAAATAGCCGGTAAGTGGGCCGAGACTTCGTAGAGCCCGGCCAGCGCGAAGATCTACCAGCCGCACTGCCGGTTGCAGCTGCTCCAGGAGTGGCCCCTCAGCCGCCGCCACTACCAGGTCAACCGGGAATCCCCGCTCGGTGATTCCGTGTGCGAGGTTCACGATCACCCGCTCGGCACCGCCGCCGCAGAGCGAGGGCAGAAAGAAGGCGATGGGCCGCGGCGCCGAATCCATCACATCCAGTCGAACTCCTCACCCAGCCATCGGTACAGCTCGCGGTTATAGGGCTCGAAATAAGCGACGAGCCTCGCCCTCAGGTCCGCCGGCAGGGCCCGGTCGTAGCTACCGGGAAGGAAAGGCTTGTACCGCTCGAGTCGGTGGGGTCGGAGCTCCAGGAAATCGTGGACCGCCGCCGTAGCCTCGACCGGATTACGGAAAAGCCATTCGCTCTGGAGAATCATCAGCTGCCCTCGGGGGAAGTGCTCGACCCACCGCCGGAGCTGCTCGACGTACAACCCTCGGCGGGTGTAGGAGTAGCGATGATGGTTGAAGCTGTAATAGTCGGGGTCGCTTTGAAGACGCTCCTCCTCGCCGGCCAGGCGCTCGGGCTCCCTCTCGATCGCCTCGGCGAAAGACAGCGACTCCCGGCCGCCCCGGACCTCATGCTGGTAGTGAGACAGAGCCCGCTCGACCGGATTCCGGAGCAAAGCGATGAGCTTGACCTGGGGCATCAGCTGAGCGACCCGGGCGGGCACCAGAGGGTGCGCCAGATAGTATGGAGAAGCGTCAAGCGTCAGTGCGCCGCGTTCTAACCTATGGGCGAAGGGAAAACGACCCCGGTACCACTTGATCCCGCGGGCATAGTTGAAGTCGAAGTAGTGGACCTCCTTAGCGAAAGGCGCCAGCACATCCGGATGCCGGACCAGGTAATTGAATAGCGAGGTGGTTCCGCTCCGTTGCGCTCCGATGACCAGGACCGATGGCAATCCTCTCACGGCCCCGGTCAGTTGGCGGTAGCCGGCTCGGAGGTCGTGCCACGGCCGCTTGACCAGCTCGGGGATGGCCGGCCTGCGAGATGGGGCGCCGGCCATCATGCTCCAGGACTTACCGATCTCAGCGCTCACTTGGAATTTGCCTCTCCAACCGGCGCCAGGTCGGCGTCGCCTGGTTGCGGACGACCGCGGCGGTTAGGGCCGTGCCGGACCAGGTCCTCACCCTGCCGGTAGGCCCACCTTCCGTGGGGACCGAGGAAAAGCTCGGGCCAAAGTCTGGACCCGCCGTAGGCAGCCCCGGCGGCCGCTACGCCTGCTGCGATCAGCAACGGCAAAGCGCTCAGGTGGGCAGCACGCGCCCCTTGCGCCACGATGGCGGCCACGCCTCCGATCAGGGCAGCCAGGCGCACCGCGGGCGCGTGCGCACGCGCAAACCGTGACCAGGTGAGATCGGTTACGGATTCACTCAGCCAGGCCATACTCAGCCAGTTGATACCCATCCCGATCGATACGGCTACCGCCACGCCTGCTACCCCCCATCGCTGGCCGACGATCGCTCCCACAATCACGATCACCGCGTACGCGCCCTGCAGCAGGGCACGGAGATACACCACCCCCGCCGCTTTGGCGCAGGCATCGCTGATCCGGCTGCTCATGCGAAACAAAAGGCTGACCGTTAACACTCGGAAGGGCACGACTACGGCGTCCCAGGCTGGGCCAAGGATGACGGGGATGAATTCTGGCGCGACCACCCACAGAAATGAGCTGATCGGAAGCGATACGAGTGCAACGATGGCGAGCGCGCGCTCGTACCCGTTGGCTAGGCGGTCGCGCTGGTCCTGCACCTGTGCCATGACCGGGAACAGGACCCGGTGGACGATTCGCCCGAACGCGTGTGCGGGCATAACCATCAGACTGTAGGCGCGCTCGTAAACACCCAGAGCTGCGGCCCCGAGCCACCGCCCCACTACGAGATTGTCGCCTTGTTGCGAAATGACGGTGCCGATTTGCGCAAGCGAATGACCGAAGCCGAAGCTGAGCAGATCCCGAGCGGCTCCCAGGTGGCTGCTGGGTTGCAGCGGGTGCATAGTGGCGAGATACATCGACACCGTGCGCAGAGTCGACTGCGACAGGCTGGCGATTATGAGAGCCCACGCACCATACCCATACCACGCAAGCAACACCCCCACCAGGGCGTATCCGAAGACGTAACTGGCGACATCCAGGGCAGTGAAAAGGCGAAAGCGCAGGTCACGAATGAGGAGAGACTTGCCAACCGTGTTCAGGCCGTCTAGCGGGAACAGGAAGGCCACACCCCGCAGCAAGGGCTCCACTTCGGGGATGCGGTAGAAGCCGGCGATCGCCGGAGCGCCGAACCACACGGCTACGCCGAGAAGGAGGCCGAGAGTACATGACAGGGTGACGGCAACGCGCACGTGCGTCGGCCGCAGGTCGCGCCGCTGAATGATCGCCGGCCCCACTCCAATCTGGGAGACGATCTCCGACAAGGCGACCACGACCATCGCGGCGCCTATCAGGCCGAACTCGGCGGGCGTGAGCAGACGCCCCAGCGCCATGAGGGCGAGCAGCCGGAAGACGACCTGAACGCCGGTGCCGGAGAAGGTCCAGAACATGCCGCCGAGTGCCCGCTGCGTCAGCCCCCGGGGCGCGTCCTCGGACCGAGCGGCCCCTCGACCGCTGCCTTCCTCCTGGCCGTCGGCGCCTTCCGTCGTCATGGGTGGCTCCCCCGCACTTCAGCCGTCCCTATGGTTGAGTGGGATTCCGTCGATGTAGATATGGTGATCAGCGTCCCGCGGTCTCCCGGATCTTCTCGGCTTCCATCACATCACCGTAGCCGTACCGGAGAAGATCCTCGCGGAGAAGACCATGCAGGAGACTCTGCTGGCTACGAGTCAGATCATTCCGCCAGCGGTTGCTGGTGCTCTTGATCGATGCCGCCTCGACCTGCCGTTCAAATGCCCGAGACTCGCGGAGCTCGGCAAACTCCAGTACCCCGCGGTAGGTTTCCAGCGGCTGCTGGCAGAACGCCTCATATCTGACCTCATAGAAGAGCTTTGGGTCCAGTACCCGGCGGGCCGCTTCGATCGCGCGCATCTGGATTCGCCACTCGAGACCCGCGAGGGCAACGAACGAGCGGTCGTAGCTTTCCCAGACAGCCTGGTCTTCAGCCGAGAGCAGGCCGGCCCGCCAACTCTGAGGTCCCATCCAACCGCGCCAGAAATTCACGTGCAGCAACGAGCTGGCAACCGCCCGGCCATCCCGGACGATGTGAATGAACTTCGCGTCCTCAAAGATCTCGTTGAGGAAGCCGATACGCGGCCACCCGGTAATCTTGATGAGCAGGCGGTCGCGCTTGGCGGTCAGCATGGGCTCGAGCGCCGCGCGGACCTGCTCCCTGACCCGAGCGGTTACGTCCGAGCGGTAGAGGTCCCGGCAAGGCTCGGAAAAACCGTAGGTGTGCTTGTCCCAGAAGCGATAGGCTTCTCCCGGCTGGATCTTTCCCCCGAAAAGCCGACCAAGGACTGGGTTGCCCATAGCGGTGACGGCCCATCGATTCCATGCCGGTCTGGTGGGGTAATAGTCGCAGAAGCCCGACAGCCACATCAGCTGGGGGTGCTTGGCCAGCAACCGGTGAAACACGGTCGAGCCGCAGCGGCCGGTGCCCACGATGATGATCGGCTTGGCGATTTTGAGCATCTGCCGATTGGTCACCCCTGTGGCCCAGTTAAACCCATCGCCGTCCGCGAGCAGACCCAAGCAGACAGTTCGAGCCAACTTAGCACGATCCATGCCCCAGACAGCACAGTCATTCGTCTCGTTGTTACCATAGCAGTCGCCCGGTGAGGGCCGTTCAAAGTGTTGCGTGCTCGCGACAGCGGCACGACGTCGAGCCAGGCACAGGCGATCTGACCGTCCACGGTCAGGGCCAGTTGAAGCCCAGGCTGTGGCTGGTCGGCCCCGCGATTCGAGCTATGACAGCCAGGTCACGAGGCCCCAATCTGTTCTGCCAGGAACGGTCTTCCCGGATGTCGCCGAGAGCGTTCAACCGGGTCGAGTTCCCAATAATATGGCGGTCGAGGTTGCTCGATCCGCGCTCCATCGTTACCCGGTCGACTTCCAGGAAATCCGAGATCCGGTCGAGTACGCCCCCGGGGTCGGCGCAAAGGTCCTCGTAACGAACGGACATCCAGCATTCTGGCGCCAGGTAACGCCTGGTGCGAGCGGCCTCGAGGTTATAGTGCCTCCATTTTCGGGCGGCGGTTGCAGCATTCGCCCCGGTGTGCTTCATGATGCTCGCCGTATTACCACGCGGATCCCTGATCAGATGGATCACTCGTAAATCGAGCAACGGGTGGGAGGCCAGGTATCTTGGCCGCTGATGATCTCGGGCAGTGTCCACGAACACCGTCTTCCCGGTCCTCTCCAGAACGGCCGAAGCCAGACTCCACGTGTTCCATCCCATTTCAGAGATCGCAGCCCTGGCTCTCTTGGTCCGCCCAACCACTGCATCCCGGATCTCGTTGAGGGGATTCCAGCGGAGCGAGCGAACCAGAACGGTGTTGATCAGGCGATTCCGGGACAGGCGGAGGTGGGTGTTCCAGAAGTCAGTCTCGAATACATTGACCGGGTGGCCAAGACCCCGGGTCCTGTCGGCGATGTGGTTCCAGAACTCGCATTCCCGGAACTGCCGGCCACACGAACAGCGATAGCTCGATAGGTCGACCCTCCAGATCAGCCCGGTGGCAGCCCCGATCGATGCACAATCCGGATGCTCGTTGAGAAGCCCCCCCAACAGGGTTGATCCGGTGAAGGGGCTTCCCGGCATGCACACATAACGGATACGCTTTCCGTCGGCGCCGGCCGAAGCGTTGTCTAATGCCAATTGTTTGGATCCCATTGATGAGTTCGGCTGTCCCGGCCAGGCCGCCTGGAAGATGCCCGAGCCTGAAACCTGCGTGAGCACTGGGCAGATTGGAATGCACCGGCCTCGACCCTGTGGCGCTTTTGCAACAGAACGGCCCAAACCTACCTCAAAAAGGGAGGGCTATCCATGACAGAGCGCACATTCATAACATCCCATTTGAAAGAGTTCAGGGAAACGAGGCAGATACTGCCCCTGCTCAAGGCCATCGTCATGATTCTGAGGCAAGGACGTGCTATCGAGCTGATCTATGGAGGCTACTGTAAGGTGTTTTATCGGCCCTCCCCGGTGTGTCTCTGCGACGACGGGGAGGCACTGAACTCGATTCTCAGCAATAGAACGGACTTTCTCCGTCTCGCAATCCTGACCCGAGCACAACTAATAGAGCTGTATGGCAATGAGTTTGATGTCTGTTCCCTACCCCGCGATTTTGAGTCTGCCAGGTTTCAAGGCGTCTGTCAGGCAGGTGACCGCTTGATCATCGGTGAATATGGGGAGAACTCCAGGATCGCCTATGTCACTCCTCAGGGATGCCTCATCAATGACCACTACCGCAGTGTTCCAGGCGTGAGGCACATTCACTCCATAGTGCGATATGGAGGCGCTGACAAGCTTTTGATCACCACCGGAGACGCTGCCAAAGTCCTCGATCTCTGGATTGATAGCGGCGGCGAGTTGCGGTTTGTGAGAAGGCTGAGAAAGTATCTGGCGGGGTTTACCGGTGCGGCAAAAGTGAACGGCGGGTACTACTTCGGCTCGGATTTCAGCGGCCGCCCTAACTTCATTGGAACCCTCGATGGAGCCAAGTACTTCTTCCCCGCCAAGGCCTACAAGCTATTCGTGACTGTTTTCTATATATTTTTCGACCGCTACATCGTCTCGGTCAACAACGAGCTCAAATATCAGGAGGGAGAAGGACACTTGCCATCTTCGATGCGGTGGAGAAGAAATTTGTTTTCTGTGATTACTTAAACTGAGAACCAACCGGCAGGTTCCATACAGGAGCGCGAGTCTTTGGCTGCAATACCAAATTTCTTCTTAGTCGGGGCGCCGAAGTGCGGCACCACCGCTCTATACGAATACCTTCGCACCCATCCCAACGTCTTTCTGTCGAAGGTCAAGGAGCCACACTTCTTCGCCAAAGACCTGGGCGCTTACCCCAGAGTCAAGACCCTGGAGGAGTATACCGGGATGTTCGCGGAGAGTAGGGCAAGGCACCTGAGGATCGGCGAAGCCTCGGTCTACTATCTACGTTCGTCGGTGGCCATCCCCAACATTCGCGAGTTCAATCCGGCCGCGAAAATAATCGCGATGTTTCGCAATCCTATTGAGATGCTCCATTCATTGCACTCGCAGCTGGTCCATGTGTCGGAAGAAACCGTGAGTGACTTTGAAGAGGCCTGGCGGTTGCAGGAGCGGCGCAGCCGGGGTATCGACCTGCCGCCGGCAATCCGTTCTCCTCTCCTGGTTCAATACCGGGAAATTGGTCGGCTCGGCACGCAAACGCAGCGTTTGCTTTCGTCCTTTCCGCGGGAACAGGTCAAGCTCATCCTGTACGACGACTTCGCTGCTGCGCCCCAAAAGGTCTATGACGAGGTCATCGAGTTCCTGGGTATTCCTCACGACAACCGGACCGACTTTCCCCGCGTCAACGAGAACAAACGGGCGCGAATGGCCTGGCTGAGAAGCTTTTCCCGCAAGCCCCCGCCCGCGCTGCGGGAGGCTTACCTCAACATCAAGGAGGTGCTGGGGGCCGGAGGAATGAACGCCATCAAGCGGAAGGTGGTGGAGCTGAACACGGTAAAGGAACGGCGCCAGCCCCTGTCACCGGAGTTCCGCGCCGAGCTGGTCGAGACGTTTCGTGACGAGGTCGCGTTGTTATCCCGGCTGTTGAATCGAGACCTGACCCACTGGGCCTAGGCCACGGCCGCCAAGGGCGAGCTACAGCCAGTGTGCCAGGCTCCGGCCGATGAGCTCGGACGTCCTGCCAATATCTTCCCGGAAGCGATCTGTGAGCTCGGCTCTCAACTCCGACGGAAGCGGGTCCACCTGCCGCAGGTTTCCAGTGCGAAGGCGCCTGACCCAACCGGCCGCCCGCTTGGGAATCCAGGGCTCGACCGCCGACCTGATCGCCCTGCTGGTGAGGAGACTCTCCAGCAGCCTGCTCTCCGGCACACCGCCGACGTTGTGCGGCGTGTCGAGATCAGGCGCAAAGGCAGGGTCGACACCGAGAAAGCGGTAGACGTTCTGCGCTGCCTGGAGGGCATCGCGCTTGAGGTCATCGAACAGGAGCACGTGCACCTGACCGCGTGGGAATGCGTCGAAGTACCGCTTCAACTGCTCATGATACCTGCCGATCCGCATCCAGCGGGAGTCCGGCCGGGCCCAGACCGAATCGGCCCTCAGGTCGCGCGCAGGATCGAACCGCCGGCCCCGCCGGCGCAGGTACATCTGATAGTCCGAATAGGCCCGATCGACCGGATGGCGAAGGCTGCAGATGAGCCGCGTGGCCGGTAGCAGCTCGCGAATCCGGTTGGCTGCCTGGGGACATTCGAGATAAATCGGCGAGGCTTCTCCGATCGCCACCGCATCGCCCGCTTCGGCGAACAGCTCCTCGTACTCGGGCAACGATTTCACCGGAAAGCGGTGAACCTCCGGGTCGCCATAGAGAAGCTGTCCGTGGGCATCCAGACCATAGGCGAAGTAATTGGTCTCCTTGACCGCACTCATGAACACCGCAGGGTGTTCCGCCAGATACCAGTACAATGCAGTGGTGCCGGCCTTGGCGGCGCCTATGACGATGAAGTTGGGGAGCATCGTGGCGTGCCCCGTCTACATATATCCATCGCGCCGGAGAGTCTCGAGCCCGCCGCCGCCTTCCTTGTCCTGTGCCCTTCCCGAGCGCTCGGCAATGTTCGCGAATTTGCCCGACTGGAGCTCCAGGATGATGTCGTCCACGTTACGGGCGTCGGATTCTACCGCTTGGGTGCAGGGATAGCAGCCCAGTGAGCGGTAGCGCTTGCCGTTGCCCTGGTTGTAGTAGAGCGAGACGGTCGGTATTTCCTCCCGCTTGATGTACTCCCAGATGTTGAGCTCGGTCCAGTCGAGCAGCGGATGGATTCGCAGGTGGGTGCCCGGGGCGAACTCGGTCTTGAACTGATTCCAGAACTCCGGGGGCTGATCTCCGACGTCCCACTGCGAGTGGGTGGTCCGGGGTGAGAAGTAGCGCTCCTTCGAGCGGCTCCCCTCCTCATCGGCCCGGACCCCCACGATGATGCCGGTGAACGGCTCGGTGTTCTTGTCTACCTCATACACCTTTTTGGTGTGGTTGAGCCGGTAGCGTGGCCACTCACCGCTCAGGGTGTACTTGAGCGCGTCGGTCTTGAGTGCCTTGCAGCAGGCGATGCGGTCTATGGCGCCGTCGGGGAAGGTGCGCTTTTCCTCCAGGGCCTGGCGGTTCTGGCCGTATATCATGGTCAGGTTCCAATCCAGCGCCAGGCGGTCCCGGTACTCGATCATTTCCGGGATTTTATAGGAGGTGTCGATGTGAATCAGCGGAATGGGTACGTGCCCGAAGAACGCTTTCCGGGCCAGCCATAGAAGAACGGTGCTGTCCTTCCCGATGGACCAGAGCATCCCCAGATTCTTGAAGTTGGCGTACGCCTCCCGCAGGATGTGTACGCTCCGATTTTCCAGCTGGTCGAGATGATCCATGCTGCCCGCCATCAGGATTGGCCTCCAAATCGCGCGAGTACCTTGGCGACACACTGATCCAGGCTCAGGGCCTGGGTGTCGAGCGTCAGCTCCGGGTTCTCGGGCGGCTCATACGGGTCGTCGATACCGGTGAAGTTTTGAATCTCGCCGCGGCGCGCGCGGGCGTAGAGTCCCTTGACGTCTCGCCGCTCGCACTCCTCCAGCGGCGTCGCCACGTAAATCTCGATGAAGTCGCGGCAGAGCTTCCGGGCGAAGTCGCGGGAGTCGCGGTACGGCGAGACCAACGATGCCACGACGGTGACACCGTGCGCCTCCAGCCGGCTGGCCATGTAGCCGGTCCGGCGGAGGTGCTCCTCGCGCTCCTTCCGGGTGAAGCCGGTGTTGGGGAACACCGACCGCAGCGCATCTCCGTCGATGTACTCCACTTCCATGCCTTGCCGCTCCAGCTCGCGGTGCACTCGGGTGGCGATGGTGCTTTTGCCGGAGCCGGACAGCCCGGTGAACCATAATACCGAAGCCGGCCTCACAGACCGACGACGAAGCTGGTGTTACGGAGATCGGGTTTGTTATACCTGAGCGGCGACGGCCGTTCTCCGTCACGTCCGGACTGGCGGTAGACGCAGTCCCCCGCCGCCACGTCCCACTCCATGGTAGGTCCCAGACGGGGGTAGATGTCGGCTCGACCCTCGGCTACCCAGCAGAACTTGAGCGAACTGCCGGCCTTGACCCGGCGGGCGACCGGGATGGTCCGGAGATACTCCTCAAGCTCGGGGGAGGGATGGGAGAGACTTTCCACCACCGTGAGGGGCGTCCCCGCCGGCGGCGAGCTGGAATAGATCCGCTGGGCAGCGCCGCCCTTCTCCTCCCGCCAGGCACCCTCGCCCTTTACCGCCCAATAGAGCAGATCGAGGGCCGGGGCGAGCACCACACCCAGCACCGGCTCTCCGTCCTGAATCAGCGCCACGTTGACCGTGAACTCCGCCCGGCGTTTGATGAACTCCTTGGTGCCATCGAGCGGATCCACCAACCAGAAGCGGCGCCACCCGCGGCGGGTCTCGAAAGAGGCCGCCTCCGCCTCCTCGGAGACCACCGGCGTGGCCGGCTCGATCCGGCGCAGGCCGTCCAGGAGGATACCGTGTGCCACCTCGTCGGCGAGCGTGACCGGGCTGCGATCGTCTTTCTGCCGCACCTCGGCCGGCGCGGCGCCGTTGTAGTAGGTCATCGTCGCGCGACCGGCCTGGCGGGCCAGGTCGGAGACGGCTAACCGCAAGTCGTCCGTTACCATGGCCGGAAGATGATGCCCTTGTCCTGAAGGTGCGCCTTGAGGCGATCTACGGCCTCGGGCACGGCACCGCCGGGCAGGTGGAGATCGCAGACCAGGTCGGTGGTGATGGAATCCCCGGCCCAGACGGTCTCGATCCAGTCGGGCTGGACCGCCGTCTTGATGACCTCGAGGTCGTCCTGGGTGAGCTCAGCGGCCGCGACCACCAGGATGATGCCTGCGTCCAGCATCAGGTTTGCCACCTCGGCCAGCCGCCGCATATGCTCCAGCCGGTTCTCCGGCTTGCGCTCGATGTCGGCGTCCACTCCGTAGAGCACGCTGCCAATGCCGAGGAAGTACACCACCTTGCCGTCCTCGAACAGCTTGCCCTCGAGCGCCTTGGCGACTCCCTTCCGGTCGCTCTCGTGCTCGCCGGTGACCAGAATCAGCGCGGCCTTCTGATTGTATTTTTCGGCCCGGTGCTCGGGCTGGATGATGCTCGGCTCCCACTTGTAGTTGCGGAGGAGCACCCGGTCTCGTACCACGGCCTGCCGATCGGGGAGAGCCTCCCGGACTATGCCCCCGCCCCGGATCTCGAAATCATCCACCAGCACGAACCGGCTGGTGGCCGCCACGTCTTCAGCCAGATCGCAGGCGATGGCCCGGTCGAGCTTGAGCACGCATTCGGCCACATCGTGCCGCTGAACGGCGCTCCGCTGCTCGGCCGTGTCGAGCGTCGAGGCGTCCATTACCCGAAGGACCTCCTCGATGCGGCAGGTTACCCGGGCCGCGCCGAGCTTCAGGAGGTACTCCTTCCGCTTGACCATGGGCTCTTTACCGAGCCAGAAGAGACTCACCCTGAGCCGGGTGGTGACCTGGGGACGGGGCTCGCTCTCCAGGGCAGCCATCTCTCCCCGATGGATATAGATCTGCTCCTGCAAGGTGAACCCGACGGCCCAGCCGGCCTCGGCCCGGCCCGGCAGCGGCCGGTTGAAGGCCTCGATGCTTTTCACCCGGCTCTTCTTGCCCGACGGATAGAAGATCACCGAGTCGCCTACGCTCACCGATCCCGAATCGATGGTTCCGGCAACGATGCGCCGGTCGTCGCCCTGTTTGGTGAACTTGTAAACGTCCTGAACCGGCATGCGGAAGGCACGCTCCGTCGGAGCGGGCTCGCTCCTGAACCGGTCGAGCGCATCCAGCACCGTCGGGCCACCGTACCATGAAAGATTGGCCGAGCGCCCGGCTACGTTGTCGCCGCCGCGTCCGGACACGGGAATGAAGCAGGCGGGCTGGATACCGACCTGATGGAGGAAGGCGCCGTACTCACGGACGATGCGGTCGTATGTGCCGCGATCCCAGCCGACCAGGTCCATCTTATTGACCAGGACGGCGAGCTGGCTGATGCCGAGCAAGGAGACCATGTATCCGTGGCGCCGGGAGTTCTCCTGCACGCCCTCCGCCGCATCGATCACCAGCAGCGCCGCCTCCGCGCGGGCGGCGCCGGTGATCATGTTCTTCAGGAACTCGATATGACCGGGGGCGTCGAGAATCAGGTAGGATCGCAGCCGGCTCTTGAAGAAGACGCGGGCGGCATCGATGGTGATACCCTGGGCCTGCTCGTCCTTGAGCGCATCCAGCAGGAAGGCGTACTCGAACGGCTTCGAATTAAGCTCGCATTGCGCCCGAACCTGCTCCAGCTTCCCATCCGGAAGTGAGTGGGTGTCGGCCAGCAGTCGGCCTATGACGGTGCTCTTGCCGTGATCGACGTGGCCCACGATCACGATGTTCATCCGCTGCTGCCCCTCGGGCGCGGCCACGGACGCTCGTGATGGCGCGAGCCGGGATGAAGTGCCTGTCAGACTTGCCTCCATTGAGATTTAGAGCGGCCGTCGGGTGGCTCGGTTCACTCACGCTCTGCCGCGTAATCGTATGGGTAGTAGTAGTCCCCATACTGCGAGACCTCGCCGCCGGGATCGTTGAGTACCGTGCCAACGATCCTAGCCCCGGCGTTGGTCAGCTGCTGCTGGGCCCGCTTCGCGGCCACCCGGTCGGTGTGTCCCGCCCGCACCACGAGGAGAACGCCGTCGGCGATCGAGCTGAGAATCCCGGCGTCTGCCGTGGCCAGCACCGGCGGCGTGTCCAAAATGACCAGGTCGAAGCTCTTGGCCAACTCCTGAAGCAGCAGCCGCATCCGCACTCCACTCAGCAGGTGGGAGGCGTTGGTCGGGAGGGCACCGCAGGTGAGGAGCGAAAGCCCCTTCACGTTGGTGGATCGGGTGACATCCGTGACCGGACGCCCTGCCGCGGTCCGCCCCGCACCGGGATCGAAGGTGAGCGATTGAACCCCATCGGACGCGTTGGGGGGCATCAACAGCTCCATCAGGCCCGGCGCGCGAGGCACCTGAAAGAGGCCGTGCTGCCGAGGCCTGCGCACGTCGCAATCGACCAGCAGGACGCGCAAACCATCGTAGGCGAAGGTCACAGCGAGGTTCGCGGCGGTCATCGTCTTTCCCTCACCCGGAGCAGCGCTGGTGACCACGAGGGTCTTCATATGGTCGCCCTGCTCGCACCAGGTGAGGCTGGTGCGCAGCATCCTGAATGCTTCGAGTCCAACCGAAAAAGGCTGCGACACCGCTCCCAGAGATCGCTCCGGCCCGGGATCCCCCTTTCTGCCGGAGCCGAGCAGGCCACCGAGCCGGCGCGCCGGCTGGGAGGACGCGTTCAGTCGGGGAATCACCGCCAGCCCGGGAACGTTCAACGCTACCTCGAGGTCCTCCGGCCGGCGGATCGAGGTGTTCATCGCCTCCAGCAGGAACGCCCCGCCGGTCCCGAGCAGCAGTCCAATGAGGAGACCCAGTCCGACCTTGAGGGAAGCGCTCGACAGGACTGGAGCATAGGGGACATCGGCCAGGTTGACGATGTCCACGTCACCCGCCTCGACCTCCTCCGCCATCCGCGCGTTCTGATAGTCTCTTCGGACCTGGTCGCTGGTGGAGCTCAAGGCCTGGACCCGTCCCAGGAGGCGAGCCTCCTCCTCAGCCATGGCAGGCAGCACCTGGAGCGCCGCCCCGCTGCGGGCCCGCAGGTCTCGCAAGGAGGCGATCCTGGCATCCAGTGTCGTCACATGACTTCCGACAGCCTGCTTGAGCTGTGACTTGGTGGTTGCTATCAGACTTCTGAGCTGTATCAGGTCCGGGTTGGTCGGTGCCGCTCTCCATGGACCGGTAGTCATGGAGTCGAGCCGGTACTGATAGTTGTTGAGCTGCCGATAGTAGTCGCCGACTCTGGGGTTGTCGGCCAGAGCAGGAGACGCAGCCAGGGCCCTGATAGCCTCAGACTCCCCAGCCTCGCCACCACTCTTGAGCTGATTGGCCAAGGTTTGGAAGGTAGAACGATCGGCCTCGAGCTCGGCTCGTCTGGCGTCGAGAGCCAGCATCCCCGTCTGCTGGGCATCCAGCGCGCTCTGGGAGCTGGCCAGCATCTGCCGGCTCCGGAATGCCGCCAGGTCGGCCTGAGCCCGGGTCAGCATGCTGTCGGTCTGCTGCAGCTGGCCCTCGAGAAACTCCCGGCGGCGGGTGGATTTCTGCTTGGCCGTGAGGATATTGAGCTGCTGAAAAGCCAGCACCGTTGTATTCACCACCCGTTGCGCCATGCGGGCGTTGGGCGACGAGTACTTGATGTCGATGAGATCGGTACCCTGCCGCCATACGACCTCGATCGAGGCGAGCAGGTTGTCGATCGCCATGTCTCGGGCGACCACGGCCAGGCTGGCGTTGGGCACGTCCGGCACCGAGGTGACTGAGAATCGAACGTCGCCGAGGTTCAACGTCTCTCCGTAGCGGGCCCGAGCCTCGCGATCGGCGCTCTTGGCCTTGACCCCGTTCTGGTAAAAGGTCAGCTGGATCGTGTCGCTAGGTGCCTTCGAGTCTACATGGATGTCGTCGAGGCGATTGACCCCGAAATCGGGCGTGGCTGAGCGGAGCCGCATGCCCAGGGAATCGACCACGGCTCCCATTACCCCTCGGCTGGTCACCAGATGGGTCAGAGAGAGGAAAGGATCCGCGGTGCGGCTCAGCTCCGGTGCCAT
Organism: Gemmatimonadales bacterium; assembly: GCA_050733075.1. GTDB lineage: Bacteria > Gemmatimonadota > Gemmatimonadetes > Gemmatimonadales > GWC2-71-9 > CAVVWJ01. The sequence goes on along the minus strand of JBOHSD010000004.1, from coordinate 131,865 downwards.
CTCGATCTGCCCGGTGAGGGCACGCCGTTCCCCCGCGACGCGGAGCACGGCGGTAGCGCGGTAGGTATCAGAGGCCCGGTAAGTCATGAAGGCGCCGGCGCCGGCGCCGAGCAGCGTGAGCCCCAGAACCAGCCGGGAGTGACGCCGGAGCACGGCGAAGACCTGCCTCAGGGAGACGAACCCGGAGGCCGGCCTGTCGTTGGTGCCGTCCACGTAGCCGGGAAGCTGCCGTGGGGGATCGTGATATTCGGACATGAGCCGCCTAGTTCCGGTTGGCGCGATCGATAAGGAGGTAGATGGATGCCGCCGATCCGACGACGCTGAGCGCCGGCATGAAGACCTCCCTGAAGAACGAGCGCCGCCGGTCGACCACGATCTGGTCACCCGAGCGAACCCGCATCAGGGCCGATGGATTCTCCGGATCGCTCAGGTTTACCACCAGCTCGCGCTGACGCCCGCTGGGATCCTTCCGCAATACTCTCACCTTGTCGCGCTCGCCGAACTGGCTGGCACCCCCCGCCTGAGCCACCGCCTCCGCGATCGACGTCTCGGGACGCACGGCGAACACCTGGGGGCGCCCGACCTCGCCGGACACCGCTACCCGGACCAGCGGCTCGAGCACAAACTGGGGGTCTTGCTCGAAGCGGGCCAGAAAGGTGCGGACATTCGCCTCCGCGGTAGTGAACGGTACGCCGCCTACCCGCACCGCCCGATAGAGCGGGTGAGTGATCGAGCCGTCGGGTGCTACGATGAAGTCGCCACTCATCTCCGGCTTGCGCCAGACCACCAGGCGGACCGAATCCCCCGGCGCCAGCACGATCTGCGGGGCCTCGGATGTGGGGCTCTGGGCCCGGGCTACGGCCGGCATGGAGGCTAAGACGAAGAGAGTGGCCAGCAGGAGCAGAGTTCGCATTATCCTCACCGGTGCATCGTTAGATTGGCGGCGCATACCTGCTGGAACAAACCATTTTGAGAACATCTTGGGGCGGAGGCGCATGAAGTATGCCCATGATCACTCACAGCTCCTCGGCAGCAGGCTCGATCCGAGCCCGAGCCGCTAAGGCAATGTATCAGAGATGCTTCCCGAGTGCACCTCCAGGTAAAGCGTGCCCGCCCCGGCGGACCGAAAGCTCCAGAGGTGGTGTCGGGCGTCACAGCCTGGGGCCTCGGCCCTGGCGCCGTTGCTTCTGGCCCACACCTGGGGCCCGAAATGTCACAACCGTTGCCGCCCTTCTACCCAAAAAAAGAACCGGCCGGAGGGATAACCCTCCGGCCGGTGGGTCGAGCCCAGCCGGCCGAAACCGGCTGGTGTAATTCTCAGCCTCGTCTACAAGCCTTCGCGGGTAGGGTCCCCAGGGTGGCCCCCACATCCCGGAACGCCGCCTGGTAGTTGGGATCTGCCATCATTCCAGCGTCGTAGCGCCACAGCATAAGGGCACAGCCAGCGCTCCCGAGGAGACGGCCCCAGTCGCGGATCTGCTGCGGAGTCATGCCGCAGTTCTGGCTCGTGCTCCAGGTGGTGCCCTTACCACCTGTGAGGGGGACGGGACAATCGAGATACTGGTAGGTGGTAGGGTCACCCGCGATTACCTTGAAGCCGCCGTCCAGGACGTTCAGACTGAAGGCGATCACCAACCGGTTCTTCACCCCGTGCGCGAGGCTCTGCTCGCGGAAGGTGACCACGTCACCGGGGGTCCCGCCTTCGGGCTTCCGCCACGAGTATTGCACCACCTGGAAATCGAGCTTCCGGGACGTCTCGCTCTCACGCCAGTCGGTCCGCCCTACGAACCCGGCCGGCAGCGTGGGAAAGATGGTACGGAGGTAGTCCGCCATCTCATCGAGCTTCGCCTTCGTCACCGCGCCACCCCAGCTACGGTGATTCGGCTCGTCGATCAGCTGGGCACCCATCACCGTCCCATCGGCCACCGCGTTGGCCACCGCGGTTTTGATCGTGGCAGTGTTGTACTGGTCCTGCCGGGCTTTCCACTTGGACAAGTCGAACTTGCCGTCAGTGATGTAGTTCGAGTGTGCTCCGCCGGTCATGGCCAACATGATCTTCATGCCCGCATTGCGGGCCCCGTTGATCCGTGCGACGATCCCGCCAGGAGTATCCGCGTTACTGCTCAAAGTGAACAGCTCGGTATGCGCCTTGGGCGTGGAGCCGTCCCACCCACTGTACGGGCCGAAGGGGATGCCGGTACCCGGGCCACTTCCCAGGGGCTGGGTCACTGTCACGGTGGAGGTGTCTGCCAGCCCGGCGGACGTCGCGATTACCCGGTAGGTGCCCGCGGCGGTTCCTGCAGTGTAGAGGCCGCCCGCGGTCACGGTGCCGCCGGTCGCCGCAAAGGCAACGCTGACGGGGACGCTGTCGCCGGTGGTATTCCGGCCATAGGCGGCAAATTGCCGCGTGGTCAAGGGAGCGAGGGTCGCGCTGGCCGGCATCAGAGTGAGCTGCGCGAGCGCCGGCTCCGGCTCCGCTGGGGGAGCTGCCGGCGGAGCGGGAGGTAGCGGAGGAGCCGGCGGCGCGGTAACGGTGACAGTGGCCGTGTCAGCAATGGTCCGCGCTGTGTTGGTCGCGATGACCTGATAGGTGCCCGCCGTATCACCGGCTACGTAATTCCCCCCTGCGTCGATGAAGCCACCGGTCGCGCTCCAGGTGACGCCCACCGGAACGGCGCGGCCGCTCCTCAGGTAACCGGTCACCGCAAAGCTCTGGCCCACGCCGGGAGCGAGGGTCGTGGTGGCGGGAGTGATCTCGATGGACGCGAGCAGGATGTGGCGCCGGACCACCACCACAGTTGAAGTGTCTACCTGCGCTTCATCGCCATCGCTGGTGCTACCCATCACCATGAAGGTGCCGGCGGCCGCGGACGAGAACCGGCCATCGGGCAGAATGGTGCCTCCGGTCGCATGCCACGCAATCGGCGCATAGACACTGTCGCCGGCGCTATTGCGGCCGTGCGCCAGAAAACGGATCAGTTGGTTGGTTTCGACGGTGACATTTCTGGGATTGACGCTCACCGTCACGGGGACAGACTGTCTGGGATGCCAATCGTCCTGCGGGCCCATGGTGCTGGTCGGGCTCTCCGGCGCGGTGGAGTCGACGCCACTGCACGCAGCGAAGAGAAGCATGGCTGGCAGCATGCTCAATGTTCGCGAGACCGCCAGTCTTCGCGCAAGCTTGAAAGTGTACGTCATCTGCCTACCCTTTCATGGCTCTCCTTGCATTGAGTCCCAACCGTTCCCCTGGATCCGCCACCACCCTTGGGCTGAAAGCACTATATGGTGCGAGAAGGCGGCCCTCAACCCTAAATTGTTGTACACCAAGACGTACGACTAATTTTGGGGCACATAGGAAGCCATTGCGGGAGCAACAGTTGACAGCAGGCAGCTGGTTTGATTGTAACGAATTTCTGTCAAAGAATCGTACAACCAAGTGGCACCCGCTGCAGGGCTGCTCCAGCCCGCGCCGCCAGGCTCGGTTCACCCCACCAAACCCCTTCAGAGGAGCCGAGATGGACGGCGAGACTGTACGTCGCCAAGGCGGGCCACGATATACTTCTCGCCTGGCTGGAGAGGACGGAGGGACGGAGAGGGCGGAGAGGACTGAGAGGACCGAGGTGGCAGTGATTGTTCTGCGAACCAGGCGGAGTAGCACCGGGTGAAGATCGCTTACATGGTAACCCGGGCGGACCCGATCGGGGGCGCCCAGATCCACGTGCGTGATCTGGCGGCGTCGGTCCGGGCTCTAGGCCATTCTCCGACGGTTATCACGAGTGGAAGCGGGCCGTTGGTCCAACAGCTTCGGCGCCAGGACACACCGACGATCGTCCTCCGTCATTTGGGCGTCCCCATCAACCCCCTGCAAGACCTGCGCGCGCTCCGGGAAATACGGGAGGTCCTGACCAGTCTGCGGCCCGATCTGCTGGCGGTTCATTCTTCCAAGGCGGGTATTCTCGGCCGGCTCGCCGGGAGCTCATTGCGCATTCCCGTCGTGTTCACGGCCCACGGCTGGGCCTTCACGCCCGGAGTTCCGGCGTTGCCGGCGGCGATATACCGCCACATCGAGCGCTCGGTCGGGCGCCTTGCCAGCAAGATCATCACCGTATCGGAGTTCGACCGTCAGCTCGCGCTCAAGGCCCACATTACCAGTGCCGACCGCATCGTGACGGTGTACAACGGAATGCCGGACGTGGCGCCGCCACTAAGGGCGGATCCAGGCCGCTCACCTGCCCGCCTGGTGATGGTGGCCCGCTTCGGGGCGCAAAAAGACCATCCCACTCTGCTCCATGCCCTCGCGGGGCTGCCGGACCTCGCCTGGGAGCTGGACCTGATTGGTGATGGGCCGCGCATGAGCTCAATGCAGTCGCTCGCGGCCCAGCTCGGACTCGGCAGTCGGGTACGCTTCCTGGGTCAGCGAACCGACGTGGACCAGATCCTGGCCCAGGCACAGATCAGTCTCCTGGTGACCAACTGGGAGGGGTTTCCTCTCAGCATTCTCGAGTCCATGAGGGCCGGTCTGCCGGTGGTGGCTTCCTCTGTAGGTGGCATCGGCGAGTCGGTCCGAGATGGCGAGACCGGTTACCTGGTGCCCCGGGGAAACATCGGCCTGATGCGGGATCGGATCGGGCGGCTGCTCGAGGCTCCTGACCTGCGGCGCCGTCTGGGGGCCGCCGGCCGCACCCGGTACGAGCAGTACTTCACCCTGAGCCATTCGGTGGATAAGACCATCGCGGTATACCGGGGCGTGCTCGGAGCGGGGAGAGTGTTATGAGCGGCGGCAGCTTCGACCCGGAGCCTGGGCGAGCGCTGCGGCCACATCCTTGAACGCCTGCTGATTAGCCGGATCTGACATGAATGTCGCATCGTACCGCCACATCAGCATAGCACAACCGGCCGGGCCGAGTGCCAGCCCCCAGTCGCGCACCTGCTGGGCGCTCATCCGGCAATTGGGATCGTAGGTGCCGCGCCCCTGGGTCGTACCTGGCAGGCATTTCCACCGTCCGTCTCCCGAGGCTTGGACACCGCCGTTCAGGATATTGATGCTGAACGCTATCGCGTGGCCGTCCCGCCTGGCGAGCGCGAGCCCGCCTTCCCGAAACGCGTTCACGTCGCCCTTGCGAGCCGCGTACTGACTGATGACGAAATCACAGACCTGGTACGATTTGTCGGGCTCGAACGCGTCGTGCTGATGCGAGACCCCAACCGGCGCCGTCGGAAACATCTCTTTGACGGACCGGCATAGGGAATCGACCCGCGCCTTCGTCATGGTGCCCTCCGGGCCCCAGGTATTGCCGTCTCCGTGGCCGTGGACGTGCGGCTCATCCATCACGTCGGCGCCGATGATCGTCCCATCGGCCACGCCTGCTGCGACAGCGGCCTTGATGGCGGCCGTGTTGAACTCCCACAGCCTTGCGTCCCACTTCTTGCGGTCGAACTCCTTGCCCCGGCCGAAACTCGTCAGGTATCGCTGGTGTCCGCCCGTCATTGCCAGAATCACTCTCTCGCCACTTGCCCGCGCGGTGGCGATCCGCCCGACAATGTGGCTGGGTGAAACGGCGGCGAAGCTCCCGGTAAACAGGTCGGTGTGGGCTTTGAGCTCGACCCCGTCCCAGGCGCTGGTCGGGCCAAACGGAATGCCCGTCGGGCTTGCCGACGAAGAGCCGGGGTCTGGAGATCGGTCGGTGGGATTCTGTGAGTCGCCCACCCCGTCAGGGAATGGTGGGATGGGGGTGGGGCTGGTGCTGTCGGAACTGTTGCAGGCGATTGCGAGGAGCAGCGCTGGAGCAGCGGCAAGGGCTCGAAATCGGGCCATGCGGCGGGCAAGCTTGAAGGTGTGAGTCATACGTAAAGGTTTCCTCTCTCCGTCTGGTGTAGATAGGAGTTGACCACAGGGTTCGCGGCAGGCGAGGGGCCGACGCCGGCGGGGCCGGAAACGGCGGCTCGTCGTGGTATTCCCGACGCGTGGGGCCAGGCGATGCGCCTGTTACCCCGGTTGTGTTCTATGAGGTTGTGCTGAGACTACGGAGTAGTCGTTCCAGGGCGCGAGGAATGAGTGCCGATTGGCATCATCTCGTTGTCTTCAGGTGCTCGCGCGCCCTGCAGAATCGTGAAGCATGTCCCAAAAGTCAACCCGTCGGCCCCGGAGGAATGTACCTGCTCAGATTTCCCAGTTGGACATCAGCACGCCGGCGGCGGGGACTCGCTGGGGAAAGGCTTGCAGCAGCATCCGCAGGTCGGTCCAGTGGACCCGGTAGCCGAGCTGGATGAGCTTGAGGTAAGCAACGGCGAACTCGGTCTGACACCGGATGGCCACCCGGCTCACCCGCTCGCCGGCCGCGGAGAGCTGCACCGCCTGAACCAGGAGCTCGAACGCCTCCGGCGTGGCCGCCACCAGCTTGAGCACCCGCAACTCGTCCTTGGGCCTTCCGGCGGCGAGCGGGGTAGAATGCCAAAGGGCGAACCCGGTCAGGCTGCGCCCCTCGTGCACCAGCGTGGTGTCGCCGATGCCGAGCTCGCGGGTGAGCGCCAGCTCTCGAGTAAAGTCCACCCCGGGAAGCACCCGGTCGGTCAGGCTGCGACACTCTTCCAGCAGTGAGGCAGAAGCTCCCGGGTCGGACGAGAGCAGCTCCGCCGATCCTAGAGACCGGCGGGACACATCCCGAATAAGAGTGACGGTCAAGTGGCCCGGCACCAGCCCGATCCGGCTGTAGAATCCGATGTTGTCCACGGTGCGAGGCATGGTTTCCAACCCGATCGTCATTGCCCCCTGCTCCCGCAGCCAGTCGATCCCGGTGCGCACCATGGCAGACCCCAGACCCTCCCCCTGGCGGTCGGGGCGAACCGCGAGCGGTCCCATCCACCCTTCAGATCCAGAGCGGTGCACCATGTTGAAGCCCACCATCTGTCCATCCGCGTCGCGCCATACCATCGCACCCTCGCCCGCGTCCTCGAGGGCGTAACCCCAGACGAGGTTGTTCAGTTGGGGGACCCGGACACCCACCAGGCCATCCCGGCTGTACCGGTCGGTGAAGGCCTCGGCAAAGACCCGGTTCAGGGATTCGATATCACGCGGGGTGGCCCGGTGAGGGCCGCGCACACTTCGGTCAGGCCGCCACATCGTGATCCCCCAGCGGCTCGTCCCGCGCCGTAGCCACCCCGCTGGCCAGATCGAAGCCGACCCGCACAACCCGGTCGAAGCCCTCCCGAACCGAGTCGATATGGGTGATGAGGATGACCTGGGGGAACCGATCAGCGAGGCTGCGGAGCAGCTCGACCACGGCGCTGCGGCGGTCCTCGTCCAGCGAGCCGAAGATCTCGTCCAGAATCAGCAGAGAGAGCGGCTGGCCGGCGCGCTCGGCGATCATCTGGCTGATGGCAAGGCGCAACGCCAGGTTGGCTACGTCCTCTTCACCACCGGAAATAACCGACTTGGGGTCGCCGTCGTCGAGCAGCGTGGCCGAGTAGTCTTCGTCCAGCTCCAGATCGGTGTAGCGCCCATTGGTGAGGTCTCGCAGAAATCCCGAGGCGACCTCGGACAGGTCCGGACGCAGAGTCGAGTTCAGCTCGTTACGCAGATCGGTGAGCGCCCGGTCCAGCTCCTGATGCAGGGCTAGCTCCGTGGCGGTTTCGGCGGCGGCCCGTTCGCGCTGATTGCGCTCCTCCTGGCGCCGGATGACAACCTGGACCGCCTCCGCAGCGGCGGCACTCTCGGCTCGCGCTCGTACCAGGGTGAGCTCTGCCTCGCGCCGGGTCCGCTCCGCTTCCAGCTCGGTCTCACGAACATCCTTGAAGACGGTCTCGCTGAACTCGAGACTGGCGAGCCTGGAGCGGAGATCGGCAATTGCGGCCGCGATCTCCGCTCCTGCGGCTCTGGCTGACTCGAGCTCCCCGGTGAGCGCGTCGCTCCGTTCGGCCACCCCCCGCAACCGCTCGGCGTGCAGTGACAGCGGCTCCAGGGCCCGGGTCTGGCTCAGCACCGCCTCGTGACGAGTCTGGTCGTAGGAGTCCACCAGCCCTCCCACCGAGCTCTCGAGCTCAGCCACCCGGCCGAGCAGGCGGTTCCGCTCCTCCTCCAGGGGTCCGGCCTCTTGGGCCTGAGCACTGAGGCTCGCCAGCTCGGTGGTGGCCTCAGAGAGCTCCCGCTCGAGAGCCAGCCGCTGCTGATCGGCCTCGACCAGAGGGGCCGGTTCCTGCTGCAACTGGTCGATGCGCTGCTTGTAGTAGTTGCCGTTGGAGCGAACCTCCTCGATCTGGCGGTCGAGCAGCTCTAGCACCTTGGCGTACTCCCGTCCCAGCGGCCGGGCACAGGTGGGGCAGACGCCCTCTGCCCCTGCGTTAACGATACGCTGTCGCTGCTCCTTCAGTTCCTGGTAGTGGTCCAGCAGACCCTGCCGCTTGGTTCTGGCGTCCTGGGTATCGCGCACCCAGGCGCTCCGCTGCTCTTCCGAAGCGGCGGTCGCGGCCGTCAGCGACACCCGCGACGCGTTTACCCGTTCGAGGGCTGAGTCGAGGAGCTCCCGGCCAGGGACTCGCGACCTGCGTTCCTCGAAAGACGAAAGATGGGCCCTGACCTCATCCAGCTGAGCGAGATAGCTCTTTCGCGCCGCATAAGACTCGGCCTGTCGCTCCAGCGCCAGCGCCTCCGCCTGGAGGCCGGGCAGCGGAGCCAGCCGGCGGCGGATCTCGTCCAGCTTCTGCCGGGCGGTCAGGGCCTCAGCCGCCTCCTGCTCCAGTCGCCGCACCCGGTCTGCGGTAGCGGATGCCTTATGATCTGCCACCCGCAGCTCGGCCTCCAACGCCAGCGCCGTTTCACGCAGGTGTTGCAGCCGCTCCCATTGGGGACGAATGATCGCCAGCCGTTGTTCGGCCGCGTCGTTCGCGGCGACCGCGGCCGATTCGGCGGCTCCGGCAGCCGCCATCCGTGCGTCGGCCTGTTTCCGGGCGAGCTGCAGCTCGGTCTCGTCGGGCAATCCCGCCCGTAGCCCGTCGAGGCGGGCACGGAGCGCGGAACGCTTCTCCTTGAGCCGGTCCTGGGCGGCGCGGAGCCGCTCGTATCCCAGGACTCGAGAGAGAAACTGAGCCCGTTCAGGGGCGCTCATCGCCGCCATGACGGCCAGCTCTTTTTGCCCAGTGAAATAAGTGTTGAAGAACTCGTCGCGGGTCATGCCCAGAAGACGGGTCACCCGCTCGGTCACGGTTCCGATGCTGTTGGCTATGGCGGCGGGATCGCCGTCCTGGTACAGCTCGGCCTGGTTGAGCGAGCGAACGATGCGATACTGATGAGCACCCAGGGTGAACTCGACCTCAACCTCGACCCTGGCGCGAGGTGGCGCACCTCGACGGCGCAGGGTTTCCCGGTTGCCGCGCGCGGCCGGCATGCCGTACATGGCCCACGCGATTGCCTCGAGAAGGGTTGTCTTCCCCGCCCCGTTTGGTCCGATGATGCCAGTCAGGCCGGGGCCGAATGCGATCTCTGTGTTCTCGTGCTGGCGGAAGTTCACCAGGCGTACCCGGTTGATCTGCATCAGCCCCCCGCCAGGTCGCGCTCGACGCTGTCCATCAGATCGCGCCCCAAACGCACGAAGGCCTGCCGGTCCAATTCGGCGGGCAGGGGCCGGCCCGCGAGATAGGAAGCTACCAGCTCCGGGAGGGTCTGCCGCTGGCCGGGTGTGCCCACGCCGATGGTGCGGTGGACCTGGGGACGCCGGAGGTCGAGATGGAAGTGCAGCGCTTCGGTCTTGAAGGTCCGGATGGCGGTATGGTTCAGCTCGCGAGCGACATGCCGGGGAATATCGAACACCCGGAGCCGGACGATCTTATCCGAGATGCCCCCCGGAATCGCGGCTATCCGTTGAGCGATCAGAGCATCCACCGCCGCCGCCGAATTGCCCTCCGCCTTGATCGGCTCCAGATCGAGAATCTCGCGAGCCCCCGGGACCGCACGGCGCTCCACCTTACCGCTGGCCAGATCGGCGAGAAGCCACCCCTTTCCATGGGAGCCATGCTCGGTCTCGTCCCACCGCTCACCCCACACATTGGGCCCGATGTACTCCAGGGCCCCGGCATACCAGGCGTTCTTCGCTACCCGATGCTGAGTGTGGTAGTGGCCCAGGGCCACATAGGTCCAGTCTTCCAGATGCAGCTCCCGGCGGTCGACCACGGCGCCGCCGTAATCGGTTACGCTCCGGTCCGACGGATACTCGCCTTCCACCTCGAGGTGAACTACCAGCACCTGATGTTTCTGAGGGCCTTCCGCCTCCAGCGCCGGCCGGGTCCCGCTGACGAGAGCCTGACGGGGCACCGCGAAAATGCTGAGGTCCAACCGGGGATAAACCAGCCGGCGGGGTTCGTCAGTGGCTACATCAACGCCGACTTCCTCGAACAGCCGGAGGATCGACCCGGTCTCCACCGAGCGCGGGGTGTCGTGGTTTCCGGCTATGAGGACGACCGGCGCATCCGGCAGGGCCTCGCGAAGCCGCTGAAACTGACGGAAGGCAAAGACGATGGCGGCGTTGGTCGGCCGTACCGAGTGGAACAGGTCTCCAGCGACAACGACCGCATCGGGCCGGGCCGCGATCACCCCATCGATGGCGGAGCGGAACGCAGAGGCGACGTCGGCTTCCCGTTGGTTGAGGCCGGTCGAGGTCTGCCGGTGGTACTGCCGGATACCGAGGTGGGGGTCTGCTATGTGGGCCAGTTTCACCGGCGAAGAATGGCAAGGAACACGTTATCCGGCTCTTTCGTGGCTCGTTCGTTTGCGGGTTTTCGCTTTGGCATTTTCAGGCTCGGGAAACCGGGGCTAGGCCCCGTAAGAGTCATCACTCCGTTTGAGTGCCGGAATGCCGCGCCTGGGAGTGGCGATCTCGGGACTGACCCGGCGCCCGAGGCATGCCGAAAAGAACGCGTAGGCATCAGATGGCCGTTCCCGCCGGGTGAGCGCCACGGCCCGGCGTACATCCTCCTCGCGGCGGCCCTCGATCAGAGACCGGACCGCCTCGGGAGATACTCGACGGTCGAACCGGCGCATCTGGCGGGCTACAGCCTCGACAAACGGAAGCTCCACAGCCGGCGGGAACCGCTCGATCCCTTCCCGGCTGTTGAGCACGGCTGGCCGGGGAAACCTCACGAAGATGGGCTGAGTGAAATGAGGGTGGCGGAGCATGAGCTCGCCCTTGGGCAGGGTGGCAAGCTTGATCTTGGTGGCCGGCGAAAGCGTCGAGTAACCCGGCGTCGCCAGCTCGTCCATGTCCATCCGGCCATAAATGCCGGTGCCGGCGTTACCCACCACCCGCCGCTGCACCTGGGAGCGGAACTGCTGGGCGGAGAAGAGAACCAGCCCGAGGTAGCGGCCGCGCTCCGACAGATCGAGAAGCATCTTCCGGACATAGGTGTCAGGTCCGTCAGCGGGCGCATACTTGTTGAGCTCGTCCACGAAGACGACGACGTGGTCTACACCCAGATCACGCCGCTCCAGGTGCTCGCGCAGCTTCGATACGACTCGGGCGAATACCAGATCCTGCGCCAGCGGATCGAGCCCGGCGACGTCGATCACATGCACGCTTCGGTCGTGGAAGAGCCCCCAGGGCAGGTCGTTGGCGACCCCGTCGTCGGTGACCAGGCCCTTGGAGCGGGTGCTGATGTTGCTCAGCCGGTTCCGGACCTTGCGTATGGTGGCGATATGATGGGTTCGCCAGACCTCGGCACCCCGACCCAGCGCCTCCATGAAATCGAAGATGCTGCGAAAGAACTCTTCCAGATCGGCAAAGCTCTGCACTACGAATGGCTTGCCGCGAAGCATCTCGTCCAGGTATTCCCGCCCGACGACACGCTCGGATAGAAAATCGATGAAGGCGTCGGCCTTGGCGTCGATGTCATCGCGGTTCAGGACTACCTCGGCGTAATCCAGCACCTCTCGGAGGCCCCAGAGCAGTGGCTCGGTATTACCGGACAGGGCCTCATTGGTCCGCAGGGTGTTGAGATTCACCCCGTCCGGCTTGAGCGGCGCGTAGTAGTGAACGTCATCGAACGGCTCGGGTCGAAGTCCCAACCGAGCATACTGGCGCCGGTCCTCCTCGCCCAGATCAGCGGGCTGGTCGAGAAAACACAGGTCCGGCCCCTTCACGTTGAAGCAGACCGCCGCCACCGTCCCCTTGTGCTCGGGGAAAGTCTGGAAGATGCTGTTCAGCAGGAATTCGACGGCGCTGGTCTTGGTGGCAAGCCCGGACACACCGGTGATGTTGAGGTGCGCCGCCTCCGGGCCCAGGAGAAAGTCACAGTCGAGGTATACCGGAGACTCCAGCCCTCCGGCCGCGTAGAGTCCCACCGGAACACCGGTGGCGCGTTCCCGGCCGGTATAGGCATCCATCCTCAGGGCCTGAACGACGTCGGTATCGGAGGCAAGCCAGACCGAGCCTAGGGGCACGGGCTGAAGAGGCTCCTCGGGTACCTGCCGCAGCACCGCGGCCGAGAAGAGCCGGATCTCGGCCCGAGTGGTCGGCTCGGCGCCGGCGGCCACCGGATCGCCATCAGCCCCGATGACGGCGTGCATCGGAGTCACCAGATCTGAATAGGCGAATCCGTCGGTCACCACTCCATACACCACCCGGCCCGCTTCCTCCACCCGCACGATGGCCCCGATCCCGATGGGGTTCTCACGCGCGGTCCAGAAATGGAATTGATGGGGCGTGGAGGGCTTGAGCTCGGTGGCAACCACACGGCCGATGGGGGGGATGTCGATCATAGCTGAAATATGTCCTCCCTGCAGCGTGAACGGTAAACGGTAAACGGTGAACGGTTAACGGTTAACGGTAAAGGGGATGGCGGCGCAGGACTGTTCACCGTTTACCGTTCCACCGTTCACCGTTCACCGCTCTACCGCCGTCCTCGACCGAAGATACTGCTCCACACTGTAGATGCCGTACAGGAGCCGGTCCCACCGTCGGTCGGGCGCGCTCACGGGAGCGCGTTCCGCGAGGATCCAACGGGAGATGACGTCGGCACGCTCTGTCGAGTCAGCGGTGGCAGCCACTTCGACCCGGACTAGGCCGTAGAGCAGGTCCTTCCCTTCCCAGGGCCAGAGCCGCAGGCCCCAGGCGTGTACCGGTGCGAGGCTCCGGGTCGGTGGGGCATATACCGACGATCGATGTCCCACGGGTAGTCGCAGATATCGCTCGAGGTCCGCTCCTTCGAACGGCAAGATGGAGTGACTCTTGGAGACGGACACCATCCGGGTATCCGATGCCCACGCCGGGCTCTCGGCCAGGGAACCGTCCACCAGCAGCCAACCATCCGAGCCGGCGCGGTAGCGGTCCCCCACTGCTACTTCGAGAGCCCCCCGGGCCTGATCGACGGCCTTGCCGGCGTTCACCAGATCGCGGAGGGGATGGGTAGGCTCGTCTTCCGGCAGGGGAATCAGCTCCAGGCCGTCCAGCACCTCTTCGGCTGCGGCCAATGCGGCTGGGCGGCCCAATGCCACCTTGCGGCGCCCCTCTACCGCCGTATGCAACCGCCGATGACGCCGCTCGCGAACCGCGGCCGCCAGGTCCGCGCCAATGAGGGGTGCCGCGCCGGCGTAGGCGAGGATCTCGGACCGTTGTACCCCATCGAGGTAGGCGAGAGAGCCGGGCCATGCTTCCGCAGCGCCAACCGTCTTAACCTGCAACGAGGACCCCTCGATCACGCGAGCGGGTCGGATACAGGCTTCCTCGGTTCGCCCGCCGCTGGCATCTGGAATCACCGTCGCCGGTGTCAGACCTTTTGCCCGGGCGGCGCGGCGGATGGAGTCAAAATTCATTACGGGCAGACCGTATTAAACCCAGTCAGGAATGGATGGAGGGCGACGCGGGACAGAGGGAAATAGCCTCGACCACACGCCTACCTGCAACTCGAATATGGGCTTACCGCCCGGAAAATGGAGGTGGCCATCCCGGCCAAGCTGGGCGTTCATTCGCGAGCAGCGGCCGGAGCCAGGATCCGGGTGTAGGGTTCTCCTGGATACAGGTAGTTCTGCCTAAACCGAGAGCGATCTTTCTCTCCACGTGAGGAACATCACCGACACGTAAGTAGGTTGCGGGCATCCTGCCATCGGTACTTACCCGCTGCGGCAATTCGGTGTAAGTCGGCGGGCTCATAGAGCTCTACGGTCAGCTTGATGAAAGTGCTAGTGACGGGTGGTGCGGGGTTCATCGGCTCGCACCTCTGCGAACGATTAGTCATTCAGGGTCACGAAGTTGTCTGCCTGGACAACTTTTTCACGGGTCGTCGGGAGAACGTCGGTCACCTGCTCGACTACGCCGGCTTCGAGCTGCTCCGGCACGACGTCTGTGAACCGCTGCTCCTCCAGGTAGATCAGATCTATAACCTGGCCTGCCCCGCCTCACCGGTCCACTACCAGTACAATCCGATCAAGACCGTCAAATCCAATGTGATGGGTGCGCTCAACATGCTGGTGATGGCCCGGCGGGTCGGCGCCCGCATCCTCCAGGCATCTACCTCGGAGGTATATGGCGAGCCTCACGTGCATCCTCAGCCGGAGAGCTATTGGGGGAACGTGAACCCGGTCGGGCTCCGGTCCTGCTACGATGAGGGCAAGAGAGTAGCCGAGACCCTCATGATGGACTACCACCGGCAGAACAAGGTGGACACTCGCATAGCCCGGATCTTCAACACGTACGGCCCCCGCATGGCCGAATCCGACGGCCGGGTGGTCTCCAACTTCATCGTGCAGGCGTTGCGAGGCGAACCCCTGACACTCTACGGCGACGGGAGCCAGACCCGGTCGTTCTGCTATGTGGACGACCTGGTTGAAGGCATGATTCGGCTGATGAACACCGATGCGCTCCACGATCCTGTGAATCTGGGCAACCCGAGCGAGTTCTCGATCCGCCAGTTGGCCCAGACCATAGCCGGCATCTGCGGAACCCAGCTTCTGATCGAGCATCGGCCTCTCCCTCAGGATGACCCAACCCAGCGCCGTCCCGATATCACCCGCGCCCAGGAGCTATTGGACTGGTCTCCGACCGTGGCGTTGCGTCCGGGCCTGGAGCGCACGATCCCCTACTTCGCCGAGCGCCTGAAGCGGTTGCCTTTCAAGCAGGCGAGGCACAACGGTCACCCCGCCCGCGCCGGGGGAGTCCCCTTCGTGGAGCGACGGCGAGCATACACCGAGGCAGCGAACTGGACTGATCAACACCGCCTTTGAGAAGCCAGTAGCAGTGACTCTGACCCCAGATGAAAAGGCGTTGCATGAGCAACCACATCCTTATAACGGGCGGCGCCGGGTTCATAGGATCCCATCTCGCTGATGCCCTCCTGAGCAAGGGACATCGGGTGCGTGCGCTCGATAGCCTCAGCTCCCAGGTGCACGGGACTGATGGTCACCGCCCCGGCTATCTCCATCCCGAGGTAGAGCTGATCGTAGGCGACGTCCGGGACGCCGACGCGGTGGGTCGGGCCCTGAAGAACATCGATGTCGTCTATCATCTGGCCGCGGCGGTCGGCGTCGGCCAGAGCATGTACGAGATCGCTCAGTACACCAGCGTAAACAATCTGGGCACCGCGGTTCTGCTCGAAGCAATGATCGCGCGGCCGGTAGAGCGGCTGGTGGTGGCGTCGAGCATGAGTCTCTACGGCGAAGGACTGTACCGTGCTCCTGATGGCACCGTGTGCACCGGTGAGGAGCGGGCCCTGGCCCAGCTCCGGGCGGGCGACTGGGAGGTGCGGAGCCGGACGGGCGAGGTGTTGAGCCCGGTCCCGACGCCCGAGAGCAAGCTGCCGTCGCTCGCCTCGGTTTACGCGCTCTCCAAGTTCGACCAGGAACACATGTGCCTGATGGTCGGCCGGGCCTACGGCATCGCGACGACAGCCCTCCGCTTCTTCAACGTATTTGGAACCCGCCAGGCGCTGTCCAACCCGTACACCGGAGTGCTGGCCATCTTCGCCGCCCGTCTACTCAACGGAAACCGCCCCTCGGTATTCGAGGACGGAATGCAGCGGCGTGACTTCGTAAGCGTCTACGACGTGGCGCGGGCCTGCTGCCTGGCCCTGGAGCAGCCCTCCTCGGCTGGTGGAGTATTCAACGTGGGCAGCGGCCGCCCGTACACCATTCGGGAGATAGCCGCTCGTATCGCAGCAGTCATGGGAAAGGACTATCTCGAGCCCGAGATCACGGGGAAGTATCGGGTGGGCGACATCCGGCACTGTTTCGCCGATATCTCCCATGCCCGAGCAGGCTTGGGCTACGAGCCCCAAGTAACACTCGAGCAGGGCCTGGTCGAGCTGGCCGGCTGGCTCGAGGGCCAGGCAGCGACCGACCGGGTCGAGGAGGCCAGTGCCGAGCTCGCCACCCGGGGGTTGACCGTATGAACCGCCGTCCGGCACGATCGGAGCGCACTGTGCTCATTACCGGGGGCGCCGGGTTCATCGGCACTAACCTGGCCCATCGCCTTCTGGGCGACGGGCAGCGGGTCCGTTTGTTGGATAACCTGTCCCGCGCCGGAGTCGAGCAGAACCTCCGGTGGCTCCGTGACACCCATGGCGATCGGGTCGAGATCGTGGTGGCCGACGTCAGGGATGCCGACGCCATGCGGCGAGCAGTGGAGGAGACAGCGCAGGTGTTCCACTTTGCCGCGCAGGTCGCGGTCACCACGAGCTTGACGGACCCGCTCGAGGACTTCGAGGTCAATGTCCGAGGAACCATCAACCTGCTCGAGGCTGTTCGGGGGCTCGATGCTCCCCCGCCGCTGGTGTTCACCTCCACCAACAAGGTCTACGGCTCGCTATGCGATGTCGAGCTGGGGCAGCACGAGCTTCGCTACGAGCCGAGCGACGCGTTGCTCCGCCGTACCGGCGTCAACGAGACCCGGCCCCTCGATTTTCATAGTCCCTATGGCTGCTCCAAGGGCTCGGCGGACCAGTACGTCATCGATTACGCCCGGACCTATGGCCTGCCCACCATCGTGTTCCGGATGAGCTGCATCTACGGCCCCCATCAGTTCGGCAACGAGGACCAGGGCTGGGTGGCTCACTTCCTCATCCGCGCCCTGGAGGGCCGGCCCATCACCTTGTATGGCGATGGAAGGCAGGTCCGCGACATCCTCTTCGTGGACGATCTGGTAGATGCTTTCCTGCTGGCCCACCAGCACATGGCAACCGAAGCCGGGCAGGCATTCAACATCGGCGGCGGGCCGGGTAACACCATGAGCCTGCTCGAGCTCATCGACTTCATCACGGACATTCTGGGGCACCAGCCCGAGATCGATCACGACGGGTGGAGGCCAGGCGACCAGCGCTACTACGTGTCGGACATCGGAAAATTCCAGCGGACCACCGGCTGGAGGCCCCGGGTGGCGGTGCAGGATGGGCTGGAACGGCTCGCCCGATGGCTGGCCGAGTCCAGAACGAGCTCGGCGGCCACCGGCTCGATCAGCGATGCCGTTACCGCCCGGAAGGCTGCCGATGGCTGTGCTTAGCCAAACCGCAATCGCGCCGCCGGTCACCCGGACCATGCGGGCATCGGTGATTACCGGCCCGGGACAAGTCGAGGTGGAGCATGTGGTGATTCCGGAGCCGGGGCCTGGGGAGGTGCGCCTGCGAATGGAGGGTTGTGGCGTGTGCGGCTCCAACCTTTCGCTCTGGGAGGGTCACTCCTGGTTCGAGTATCCCAGCTCTGCCGGCGCGCCCGGACACGAGGGCTGGGGGGTGATCGATGCCGTGGGATCGGGCGTCTCGAGTCTGACGCCGGGCGACCGGGTGACGGCATTGTCGTATCGAGCCTTTTCCGAGTACGACATCGCCGCGGCCGACGCCGTTGTCCCCCTCCCGGCAAGCCTGGCGAACACGCCGTTTCCCGGCGAGCCCCTCGGCTGCGCGGTAAATGCATTCCGGCGATCGGGCATATATCCCGGCCAGACCGTCGCCATAATCGGGATCGGCTTCCTCGGCGCGCTGTTGACCCGCCTTTCATATCTCGGCGGTGCGCGCGTGATCGCCATTTCACGGAGGCCTTTCGCGCTGGCGGTGGCAAAGCGGCTGGGAGCCGAGATCTCCCTTCCGCTGGAGGACCGCGGCAGCCTTACCGAGCAGGTGCGGCAGCTCACCGGGGGCAAGGGGGTGGACACTGCCATCGAAGCGGTGGGCCTCGAGGGGCCCCTAAATCTGGCCGCCGAGCTGACGCGAATCAGGGGTCGTCTGGTGATCGCTGGATACCACCAGGGAGGCTCCCGACAGGTCAACCTGCAGCTGTGGAATTGGAGAGGGCTCGACGTGATCAACGCGCACGAACGGGATCCGGCGGTTTACCTGGAGGGTATTCGCGAGGCGGTGAATCTGGTGCTGAGTGGCGCACTCGACCCGGCTCCGCTCTACACCCACAGGTTCGCCCTCGATCGGCTCGATGAGGCTTTCGCCACGATGCAAGAGCGGCCCGACGGCTATCTCAAGGCGCTGGTGCTCCCATGAGACGCCGAGCTGAAGCGGATCTGCCCCGGGCGCGGCTGGGATTTCTGGGGGTTGGATGGATCGGGCGCAACCGGCTGGAGGCCCTGGCGCGGAGCGCGACAGTAGAGGTCATAGGAGTAGTTGATCCAGTACGGGAGAATGCCCGGGCGGCGGGCGACTTGGCTTCATGCGCGGTTTTCGATTCACTGGACCAGCTCCTGGATGCAGGCCCCGACGGAGTCGTAATCGCCACGCCCAGCGCGCTCCATGCCGAGCAGGCTATCGCCGCCCTCGAGCACGGCGTGGCAGTCTTCTGCCAGAAGCCTCTCGCCCGCACCGCTCGCGAAACCGCCAGCGTAGTCGAGGCCGCGCGTTCGGCCGATCGGCTGCTCGGCCTGGACCTCTCGTATCGGTTCGTCGAAGGGGCCCGACTCATTCGAGAGCTGGTCCAGGCAGGTGGGCTGGGCCGCTTGTACGCGATGGATCTTGTCTTTCACAACGCCTATGGGCCAGACCAGCCCTGGTTCTACGATCCGGCCCTGTCCGGCGGCGGCTGCGTCATCGATCTGGGAATCCACCTGGTCGATCTGGCCCTCTGGGCCCTCGATTATGAGCCGGTCATCGGAGTCTCCAGCCGGCTCTTTGCCGGCGGTAAGCCGCTCGGCGACCGAACCGGCGCGGTGGAGGACTACGCCCTGGCTCAGCTCGAGGTCGAGAGCGGCGCCGTGGTGCGCCTGGCCTGCTCCTGGAATCTACCGGTCGGGCGCGACGCGGTCATTGAAGCCACGTTCTTCGGCAGCGAGGGTGGCGCGGCGCTCCGCAACGTCAATGGGTCCTTCTACGACTTCACTGCCGAGCGATTTCGGGGCACCTCACGGGAGAAGCTCTGTGTTCCTCCAGACCAGTGGGGCGGCCGGGCCGCCCTCGATTGGGCTCGACGCGTGGCACTCGGAGCCGGCTTCGATCCCCTGGCACGCCGGTTCGTCACTCTGGCCTCCGTTCTCGATGCCATCTACGGCAGGGCTCAGCCGCAGCCCCAGCCGCGGAACCGCACCAGCCGTTCATGCGGGGCGGATGCCCTGGCTCCCGCGGATCTGGCCGCAGGCTCATGACGGGGCAGCCTAACGCTCCCGGCCGCGTCCTCATGACGGCGGACACCATAGGCGGCGTCTGGACCTATGCCATCGACCTTGCCCGCGCGCTGGGTGACGAGGGAATCAAGGTCGTCCTAGCCACGATGGGCCGCCCGGCATCCACCGGGCAGCGGCGCGACGCGGACGCCATAGCCACGCTGGAGCTCGTCGAAAGCCCTTTTCGCCTGCCCTGGATGGACGATCCGTGGAATGATGTGGCAGCAGCCGGAGAGTGGCTGCTGGAGCTTTCCTCCGAGGTTGGTCCCGATGTCATTCACCTGAACGACCCGGTGCACGCCTCGCTTCCCTGGAACGCCCCCGTAGTGGCCGTGGGCCATTCCTGCGTTCTCTCGTGGTGGCAAGCGGTCTGGAACGCGCCCGCACCCGCAAGCTGGGACCGGTACCACCGGGAAATGCGCCGCGGGCTGGCAGCAGCCGACGCGGTCGTGGCGCCTTCCGAGCCCATGCTTCAGGCGTTGCGGCATTACTACCAGGTGGAGCACGGTCATGTCATTCCCAACGGCCGGGATCCCACTCACTTCCGGCCCGGCGACAAAGAGGCGCTCATCTTTGCGGCCGGCCGGGTCTGGGACCCGGCGAAGAACCTTCTCGCGCTGGATAAAGTGGCAGAGCGACTCACCTGGCCGGTCTATGTGGCCGGTGAGCCGCGGCACCCTGACCGGGCGGATAGCGCCGGCACCGAGCACATGTGTCTGCTAGGCTGCCTGGACCAGGAGGAAATCGGCCTTTGGCTCAGACGAGCGAGCATCTACGCCTTTCCTGCCCGCTATGAGCCGTTCGGTCTCTCGGTGCTCGAGGCGGCGCTCGCCGGTTGTGCCCTGGTGCTGAGCGATCTCCCGACCTTGCGGCAGCTCTGGGGCGGCGAGGCGGTCTTCGTAGACCCGGATGACCCCGTGACTATGAGGATGGCCATCCAAGCGCTCATAGACGACTCCCGCCTGCGGGGGACGTTGGCCATGCGGGCCCGGCGGCACGCGCTCACGCTCACACCGAGACGGATGGCCCTGGCGTACAGTCAGGTTTACTCGACCATAATGGCACAGCGGAATCCAGTGCTGGAGAGGCCGGCGTGCGCATCGTGATGTTCTACCATTCCCTGGTCTCCGACTGGAACCATGGTAACGCCCACTTCCTCCGCGGGGTGGTCGCCGAGCTGCTGGCACGGGGCCACCAGGTGACGGTGCTCGAGCCCGAGCACGCCTGGAGCCGGGAGCGCCTGATAGACGATCAGGGCGAGAACGCGATCACCGGCTTTTACCTGGCCTACCCGGGGCTGGAGAGCAAGCGGTATGCACTGGAATCACTCGATCTCGACGGCGAGCTCGAAGGTGCCGACCTGGTGATGGTGCACGAATGGAACGAGCCCGGCCTGGTCGAAGCCATCGGGCGGCACCACACGATCTCGGGAGGCTACCACCTTCTATTTCACGACACCCATCACCGGTCGGTGACTCGGCCGGAAACCATGGCCGCATACAGGCTCGAGAGCTACGACGGGGTGCTCGCCTTCGGTGAGGTGATCCGGCAGCGTTATCTGGCCGAGGGATGGGCGGAGCGGGTCTGGACCTGGCACGAGGCCGCGGACCCACGGGTCTTCCACTCTTATCCCGGGTTGGTTCCGCACGGTGATCTGGTATGGGTCGGCAATTGGGGTGATGGAGAGCGTACCTCGGAGCTGGAAGAATTTCTGATCGCTCCGGTGGAGGCACTTGGCCTTCGAGCTCGAGTGCATGGAGTTCGTTATCCGCCGAGTGCCAAGAGCCGACTCTCCCGTGCCGGGATGACCTACGGGGGCTGGCTGCCGAACTATGAGGTTCCCTCCGTTTTCGCGCGGTTCCGCCTCACGGTCCACATCCCTCGCCGGCCCTACGTCGAGGTCCTTCCCGGCATCCCGACCATCCGGGTGTTCGAGGCACTGGCGTGCGGCATCCCTCTGGTCTGCTCACCCTGGGACGATGCGGAGGGGCTCTTCTCCCCAGGAACGGACTATCTGGTCGCGCGGGACGGATCGGAGATGCGCCGGCACCTGAGCTCGCTTTTGGCCGATCCATTCGCGGCCGCGAGCATGGCCGAGCGGGGCCGGGATACCGTTCTAGCGCGGCACACCTGTGCTCATCGAGTGGACCAGCTCATAGGGGTAGTTGACGAGCTGAACGGCGGCCGCGCCGCGCCGAGCCCAGCGGGTGCCCTCGAGCCAAAGGCGCGGGAATCAGGCTGGGCACCCGTTTCGAAGGAGGGATGATGCCATCCGGACTCGACATCGCTTTTTTCGGCTCCAGCCTGGTGTCCGCTTACTGGAATGGCGCGGCGACCTACTATCGTGGAATCGTGCGCGCACTGCACGGTCGGGGGCACCGGGTGACCTTCTACGAGCCCGATGCCTACGGGCGACAGCAGCACCGTGACATGCCCGACCCTGACTGGGCCCGCGTAGTGGTGTATCCCAGCGACTCCGAAGATGGCCCTCTACGGGCAGTGGATGACGCGCGGGGCGCGGATCTCGTGATCAAGGCGAGCGGGGTGGGAGCGTTCGACGGTTTGCTGGAGGAGGCCGTCCTCGGGATCCAGCGGCCCGAAACTCTGGTGGCGTTCTGGGATGTGGATGCGCCGGCCACTCTCGACCGGGTGGAGCGTGATTCGGGCGATCCGTTCAGGTCGCTGATCCCGCGCTACGATCTCGTACTCACTTATGGTGGCGGGCTCCCGGTCATAAGGGCCTACGAGCGGCTCGGCGCGCGCTGCTGCCGGCCGATCTACAACGCCCTCGACCCAACCACCCACTTTCCGGTCGAGCCCGATTCGCGCTTTGCCGGCGACCTCGGCTTCCTGGGTAACCGGTTGCCCGATCGGGAGGCGCGAGTGGAGGAGTTCTTCCTCCAGCCGGCGTCGGTCCTCCCGGACTGCGAGTTCCTGATGGGCGGCAGCGGATGGGGGGACAAGAAGATGCCCGGGAACGTTCGCTACGTCGGACACGTCTATACCCGCGACCACAACGCCTTCAATTGCACGCCTCGGGCGGTACTCAACGTGAACCGTGAGAGCATGGCGCAGTTCGGTTTCTCTCCGCCGACCAGGATCTTCGAAGCCGCGGGCGCCGGCAGCTGCCTCATCAGCGACGACTGGGAAGGCATCGAGCTCTTCCTCGAGCCCGGCCGGGAGGTCCTGGTGGCGCGCAACGGCTCGCAGGTAGCCGAGCTGCTGGGAGGATTGACGGCCGACGGCGTGCTGAACGTGGGGGCGGCGGCCCGCCGCCGCATTCTGGCGGAGCACACCTACGATCACCGGGTGGCGGAGCTGGAGACCATGCTGGGAGGGGTCCACTCATCTCTGGGAGGTGGGTCCGGGTGAGCGACGCTTCCCTTCGGATCGTGATCCTCGGGCTTTCCATCACCTCCTCATGGGGCAATGGTCACGCCACGACTTATCGCGGACTGGTGCGCGAGCTCACCGGGCGGGGCCACCAGCTGCTCTTCCTGGAACGCGACCTGGAATGGTATGCCTCGAACCGGGATCTGCCCAACCCTCCTCACGGCAGGACGGAGCTTTACCGGGATCTCGAGGAGTTGACGCGACGTTTCGCTGAAGACGTGGAGGAGGCAGACCTGGTTATCGTGGGTTCCTTCGTTCCTCAAGGCACGGACGTGGGCGAGTGGGTTACCCGGACGGCCCATGGGCTCACCGCCTTCTACGATATCGATACTCCGATCACGCTGGCAAAGCTCGGCCGCGGAGAAACCGATTATCTCACCCCCGAGCTGATCCGGCAGTACCAGCTGTATCTCTCGTTTACCGGCGGCCCGATCCTGGAGCGACTGGAACTGGAGTACGGCTCCCCCATGGCCCGCCCACTCTATTGCTCGGTAGATCCCCTGCTGTACTACCCGGAGACCGTGCCCCGCCAATGGGACCTGGGCTACATGGGCACCTATAGCAGCGACCGGCAGCGGGCGCTCTCGAGGCTGTTGATCGAGCCTGCCGGGCGCTGGGCCGATGGGAGATTCGTGGTGGCCGGCCCCCAGTACCCGACCGCCATCACATGGCCGGCCAACGTGCACCGCATCGAGCACCTCCCGCCATCACGTCACCGCAGCTTCTACTGCGCCCAGCAATTCACCCTCAATCTCACGCGGGCAGACATGGTGGCTGCCGGATACTCTCCCAGCGTGCGGCTGTTCGAGGCGGCGGCGTGCGGCACTCCCATCATCAGCGATTACTGGGATGGGCTGGACACTCTCTTCCAGCCCGGCCGGGAGATCCTGGTGGGGCGGTCGGGCGGCGAGGTGCTGGACTGGGTCCGGACTACACCCGAGTCAGAGCGCCTCGCGATCGGGGCGCGAGCCCGGGAACGGGTGCTGGCGGGGCACACGGCCGCTCACCGAGCCGCGGAGCTCGAGGGCTACGCCTTCGAGCTGCTCTCGCAGCAACCCACATAGAGGACTGCGATGAGGCGCTCACTTGAACGGCAGATAGAGACAGGGTCCAATCCCCGGCAGACGGAGGTCGCGGCGCTGGGCCCGTGGTTCCACAATCTCCACCTGCCCGACGGCACCGAGACGGCGCCGGCTCACTTTCTGGGAGACTTTCCCCGCTACAAGTGGCGGGTGCTCTCCCCCCACCTTCCAGCGAGGCTGGACGGTTGGACTGCTTTGGACATCGGTTGCAACGCCGGCTACTACAGCTTCGAGCTGGCCCGTCGCGGTGCCCAGGTAACCGGGATCGACGTGGATTCCCACTATCTGAAGCAGGCCCAGTGGGCCGCGAAGGAATTCGGCCTGGACGGTGCAGTCGAGTTCCGGGAGCTGCAGGTCTACGATTTAGCCCGGGAAGCGAAGCAGGTCGACCTCGTGCTCTTCATGGGAGTTTTCTACCACCTGCGTTACCCCCTGCTCGGGCTCGACATCGTCGCTCGCCACACCCGGCGGCTGATGGTCTTCCAAACCTTGACCATTCCCGGGATGGAGGTGTACGCCGACACGTCCGACCACCCACTGGACGAGCGTGACGCGCTGCGGAACCCGGGATGGCCACACCTGGCATTCATAGAACATCGCTTCGCCGGTGACCCGACCAACTGGTGGGTGCCGAATCACGCGGCGGTCGAAGCCATGCTGCGCTCGAGCGGCATGGAGGTGCGGGCCCATCTTGGCCACGAGATCTACCTGTGCGAGCCTGCTGCTCCGGGTGCCCTGAGTCGGGCACCCTACGACTTCTCGGCCGAGCTGCGGTCGGCCACCGGCCGAGGCCCCCGCTAGCACGGCGGGTGGGCAGATGATCATCTACCGCGACCAGCACCGTCTGGCCAACCCCCGCCGGCTCCTTTCGGACCTCCGCTCCACCGGGCTTCGGCTCGGATCCAGCAACCCGGTAACCCACGAAGCCGCGGTCGATGCCCTGATCGGGCTGGGAGCGCTGGAATCGGCAGTGGACGACGTCATCTTCCCCGATGCGGACGGCATCGATCCCCTGGCCCAACGACTGCGCGACGCCAGCGTGGCACTGGGTCACGTACTCTGGCACACCTGGCGCCAGCAACCCCTGCAAGCGGAGCGGTGGTGGGAACAGTCGGCCGCCAGCATCGCCGGTCTGGAGCTCCAGTGGCTCCCCTCCACTGTCGAGATCACCGTTCCCGAAGGGTACGCGTACTACGCCGTCTATCCTGAGCTGTACCTGGAGGCGGCCCGACGCTGTCATGCCGAGCTGGGGCCCTTCGACGCAGTCCTCCTCGGATTGCGGAGCATCGGCGTCAGCCTGTCGGCCGCAGTGGCGGGGTCACTGGAGGAGCTCGGGTGCCGGGTGGTGTCGTACACCCTTCGGCCACGAGGACACCCGTTCAGCCGTCATCCGATTTTGACCGGCGAGCTCGCGGTCCGGCTGGCGGCGGAGCGTGACGCTTATTTCCTGGTGATCGACGAAGGCCCCGGCCTCAGCGGCTCGTCCATCGGTGGCACCGCGGGCATGCTGGGCGCGCTCGGCATCCATGACGATCGCATCATCCTGCTTCCAAGCTGGCAAACCGACGGATCGGGGCTCCGGTCCTCGATAGCGCGCGAGCAGTGGCGCAGGCACCGCCAGATCAGCGTGAGCTTCGAGGAGGTACTGCTCGATTCCGGCCGACTGACCCAGGCCTTGCCCGCCGGGCCATTGCGAGACCTCTCTGCCGGGGCGTGGCGGACCGCGCTATATCCGGAGCCTGGCGGGTATCCGCCAATCCAGCCGCAGCACGAGCGGAGAAAGTACCTGCTCGAGCCCGCCGGTTCCTCGCGCCCCGGACCGGAACCGGTGCTGCTCCGGTTCGCCGGGCTGGGAGGGTACTCCGGGCCCAAACTCCACCGTGCCGAGAGGCTGGCCGACGCCGGCTTCTCGCCCCGCCCCCTAGGCCTGGTACATGGGTTCCTGGTCCAGCGGTTCGTCCCCGGGGCACCGGTTTCCTCCGAGCGGATAGATGCGCGACTGCTGGAGACGATCGCTCGCTATCTCGCGCATCTCTCCCTGGAGCATGCCGCAGAACCCTCGGTGGCGAACACCGTCCTGCGGGAGATGATCGCCCACAACGTGGACGAGGGACTGGGAGACGAATGGCTGCGGCTGGTGGATACCAGACTGCGAAACCATCCGGGGGACTGGAACGAGCGGCCGGCGGCGCTGGATGGACGGATGCTGCCACACGAATGGATTCGAACCGACTCCGGCTATCTGAAGACCGATTCCATCGATCACCACGACGACCACTTCTTCCCCGGCTGCCAGGACATTGCCTGGGATCTAGCTGCCGCTTGCCTGGAGTTCGACCTGGACTCTGAAGAGCGGCGTTGGCTGGTGGAGCGCTACCGCGTCATGAGCCGCGACCGGACCATCACTGCGCGGCTTCCCCTCCAGGCCATCTCTTACCTCGCGTTCCGCCTGGGCTACGCCACGCTCGCGTCCAGCGTGCTCGGCCGGACCCCCGACGGCAAGCAGTTCGCGGCAGCGGCCGGCCGGTACGCCTCGCTGCTCCGCCGGGAGCTCATCCGAACGGCCGGTGAGCACTGGAATGTCTGACCGAGGAATCTTCGACCGGTACGCTCTCTTCATCTTCGACGCGGACGATACGCTGCGCCGCACCATCGTGCCGGGCCAGCCATGCCCTCACACCCCTGAGGAGTGGGTGCTGATGCCCGGGGTTCGGGAGGTCCTGGGGCGTTTGGCCTGGGACCATCCCGGTGGTCCCCGGCTGGGCCTGGCCTCGAACCAGGACCAGGTCGCGTATGGGCGGCTTTCGCTGAAGATGGCCCATAGCCTGCTTCGCGACCTGGCCGTTGCCGCGACCGGCACCGCGCCTGCGGGAGCGGCGCTTCAGCTCTGCCCCCACCCGGCAGAAGCCGGATGCGACTGCCGCAAGCCGCAACCTCGCATGCTTCTGAACATCATGGCCCACTATGACGTGGAGCCAGCAGACACGCTCTTCGTGGGCAACGCCGACGTAGACCGGGAGACGGCAGCCCGCGTGGGTGTGAGGTTCATGTGGGCCTCCGATCTGTTCGGCTGATTTGCTGGAGCAGAACAGGCCTCACCCACACCATTCCACCCGCGCGCGTGCTCAGCAGGCGTAGCGCCGGGTCATCTGGGCGCAGAAGTCGGCAAACTCGTCCACGCTCCGCGGAGGGCTGGTGTGGTGGGGTCTGACGCCGCAGGCTTCGGGAGTGAAGCAGAAGGTGAGAGTCACCTCGAATTCCTCCAGCGCGCTCATCTGCCGGTCGAACCAGGCATCGGCGTTGGGTCTGTGGCTGTCCGCCCAGCTGAGCCCGGTGCGCAGGTGACGCACCCCGAGCCGCCGCAGCCAGCGTACCGCCTGCTCCAGGCGGTGGTCCTCGAAGTGAAACCACTGGCAGATGCCCATTGCCGGAGCGTACTCCACGAACTGGGCGGCGGCTGGTTTGGGGCTGCCATCCTCACGCAGCAGCCCCAGATAGAAGTGCCGGTAATAGGACGATCCCTCGGCTTCACGGTGGCGGGTGGTGGCAGGCCATCCTCGGGGAAGATCGTACAAACTGTACCAGTGGATCCGAGGCACCCGGCCGATCAGAAGCTCCGCAGTCCGCCGCAGCCCGAACTCCTGCACCTCCTCGGCACCAAAGGTCGATACCCCGACCTCGGTGACCCAGACCGGTAGGTCGGTGACCGCATAGATCTCACGCAGCTTGTCGGGCCACTCGTCGATCGGCCAATGGTTCCAATCGAGCGGAAACCCATGCACCGCCACCACGTCCAAATGCTCCAGAACGCCCAGTTCACGCAAAGTGAGGATGAAGTTGGCATCTATCGGCGAGATGCCGCCGAGCACGCGGGTGAGGTGAGAATTTTCGGTTCGTACCGCCGCCGATGCGGCCTTCACCAGGTCGGCGTAGACCCGCCAACCGGTGTCCAGCTCGAAATCCCAGTGGGATATGTTGTTCGGCTCATTCCACAGCTTGACTGCCTCGATCACGCCGGAACCTCCAGGGCGTCAGGATACCTCAGCCTCACCGAAGACAGCTACCTTCCTTCTTGCTTGCCGCGTGGCTCGGATCGTTTCGCGATCACCTACTTACCCCAAGCTGTATCCCGCTCCCGGGCCGAGGGATGAGTGAGGTCACCGGGCCGCTGTGCGGTTTGACCCCCAAGTCGGGATGACCACTTTCCTTCTCATCCGTCACTGCCTTTGCGATCCGGTTGGAAGGTCCATCGCCGGTAGGAGTCCGGGAGTACACCTCAACTCCGCAGGCAGAGCCCAGGCAGATGCGCTCGCCGCCCGATTGGCCACCCTTCCGATTGCAGCCATCTACAGCAGCCCGCTGGAGCGAGCCAGAGAGACCGCAGACCCGATCGCCACCAGACTGGGCCTGCCGGTCATAACCGCACCCGGCTTCAGTGAGATCGACTTTGGCGACTGGACCGGCCGAGCTCTCGAGGAGCTGCGCCAGGTCCCCGCCTGGGAGGCCTTCAACAGCTCCCGGAGCCGCACCAGGATTCCAGGTGGTGAGACCATGGCCGAGGTGCTGAGACGGTCGTTGGCCGAAGTGGAGCGAATCCGGTGCGGGCACGTCCCCGAGGCTCTCGTAGCGGTGGTAAGCCATGGCGACGTGCTCCGGGTCCTAGTGGCGCACTCTCTCGGAATTTCCCTGGATCTCCTGGACCGTTTCGAGGTGGGGCCGGGGTCCGTGAGCGTGCTCTCGGTGGAGCGGCAGGGGTCCCGGTTGCTGCTGTTGAATTCGACTGAAGGATCGCTGAACGACTCCGTACTGCGATCCGCTCGGTAGGTGGTGCAATGCGGGCGTTTCGGCCAACGGGAGATACCTCCCGGCCGCATGAACCCGCCCAACCGGCTGCCATCCAGGAGGTAAGTGGCTGGTAAATAGTTGAGCGGCAACGCCACTTCATTCAGTCTATCGCCCCCACCATTTGCATGACGGCCTGGTAGCTACGGCTCCCTTCCCGGGCATTGAACTTGCTCACTCGCCGGCCAATCACCGACTCAAAGAGAGAAATGCAATACTCAGGGCTAAAGCTGGCCAGGCGGTCGCTGCATTTCGTCCGCCTTTATCGCCGCCCGCTCGTGGGCGTGATATCGCTCGCGCTATTGCTGGCGGTGCTCAGCGCCATCGATCCGCTGATCATGAAGTACCTCTTCGACGCGCTGGAAGCGGGCCACGGCCTGGCCGCCTTCTCCCTGACCATGTCCGGTCTAGTGGTCCTCGAGCTGGCCCGCGCCGGGTTGCAGGCCTGGCTCGGCGTCCTCAGCTGGGACGTCCGGCTGGGGGTGGACTACACCGTGCGCGAACGGGTCATAACCAAGCTCAACTCGCTGCCGCTCTCCTTCCACCAGGGCGAAACCGTCGGCGGGACGATGAACCGGATCAATCAGGCGATCAGCGGCTATGTGTCGGCCTTTGGAGAGATAGCATTCAACCTGCTCCCTACCCTGCTCTACCTGGTGCTGTCGGTCACGGTAATGCTCCGGATGGAGTGGCGGCTGGCGCTGGCTGTCATCGTCTTTACCCCCTTACCCGCCCTGATCGGCGCCCGGGCTGCCCCGGAGCAGATCCAGCGGGAGCGGCGCCTGGTGGAACGCTGGAGCTCGATCTATTCGCGCTTCAACGAAGTGCTGGCGGGAATCATGACCGTCAAAGGCTTCGCCATGGAGGAAGCGGAGAAGCGGCGATTCCTCAGCGGAGTTCAGGCGGGCAACGAGGTGGTGCGGCAGGGTGTGCGGACCGACAACCGCACCGGCACGCTACGCAGCCTTGCCACCACCAGCGCCCGGCTCGCGGCCCTGGCATTCGGCGGCTACATGGTGTCACGGGGAGAGATTACCGTAGGGACCCTGGTGGCGTTCCTGGGCTACATCGGTGGCCTCTTCGGTCCGGTCCAGGGGCTCACCAATACGTATCAGACGCTGCGACGCGCCACCGTTTCGCTGGAGTGTATCTTCGGGATCCTCGATGCCGACGATGTCGTGGCCGATCCGCAGGGAGCGGCCGAGGTGCGGCACGTGCGAGGAGAGGTGGAGTTCCGCGACGTCAGCTTCGGATACCAGCCCGGGTCAGCGGTACTCAGAGGCGTTAACCTGTCGGTGAAGCCGGGTGAGACGGTAGCCCTGATCGGACCAAGCGGAAGCGGCAAAACCACGCTAACGGCCCTGCTCCAGCGATTCTATCGCGTCAGTGAAGGCGCCATCATGCTGGACGGCGTGGACATCGGCGGCATGACCCAACGTTCCCTGCGCAGCCAGATAGGAGTGGTGTTCCAGGACGCCCACCTCTTCAACGACACCGTGCGGGCCAACATCGCGTACGGCCTCCCCGACGCAGCCCTGACCGAGATCGAGGCCGCGGCCCGTGCGGCACACGCGCACGACTTCATAGTCGCACTGCCGCAGGGTTACGACACCGTGGTCCAGGAACGGGGGAGCCGGTTGTCCGGTGGCCAGCGGCAGCGGATCGCCATCGCCCGGGCGCTCCTGAAGAATCCCCCGATACTCATTCTCGACGAGGCCACGTCCGCCCTCGACTCCGAGTCGGAGCACCTGATCCAGCGCGCGCTCAAGACGCTGCTCCAGGGACGCACCGCCTTCATCATAGCCCACCGCCTCTCGACGGTGCGGGACGCGGACAGAATCGTGGTGATCCAGGATGGTCAGATCGCCGAGGTCGGCAATCATACGGAGCTGCTCCAGCGGGGAGGGTACTACGCCACGTTGGTGGAGCGGCAGACGGCGGGATTTCTGGAGGAGCCGGACAAAGCGGCGTAGCCTTACTCCTCTTCCATGGCCGTAAACGGTGGCACGTTGGTAAGCCAGAACCCCGCCAGCCCACCCTGGTGGTCCACCTCGATATAGAAGTTATCGGCCGTTCGAACCCCCTCTACGGCGCGCCGCGGGCCGATCTGGAGGTGGAAGACGCTCTCGGTGCTGTTGGTCTGCACCGACAGCGTGGTATCCACTTCCACGGATGCCACGCCCGGGCGGGATGGGCGGGACGGCAGCACCACCCGGCCATCGGTGAGCTTTGCCGGCACTTCCAGGCTGGGCAGCGACGTGACCTCGGGCCAGACGACCACGTCGAGCCCGCAGATGACGCCGTTGTTGACGTCCAGCACGGCGACCGAGCCTTCGGCATCGGTCAGCTCGACCGTGCCGGTGAGACCGCCGCTCTTACGGTTGCCCTTGAACGCGCCGGAGAGGATGTCGGTCTCGGGGTCCCATCGCCAGGTGATGGACGGCAGGGCTCCGCTGAGCGGCTCGATCCGTGCTTCCATGCTCATCGCGGGCTCAGGCAGCGCGGGCCGAGGCGAGACGCTGGATCAAACGCAGGATTCGATCCAGCGCTTTCTCCAGATCTCCATCGGACACCGAGTAGCTCAAGCGGACCCAGCGATCGTCGGCAAACGCGGCGCCGGGAACCAGCGCGACCCCTTCCTGCTTCATGAGCTGCTCGCAGAAGCTTTGGCCGGTGACCGGATCGGTCTCCCGGATACCATCCACCCTGAAGAAGAAGTAGAACGCCCCGTGAGGCTCGACGAACTCGATGCCCGGCGCCTCGGTGCGGAAGCGCTCCACCAGATAATCGCGGCGGCGGCGGAACGCGGCCACCATCCGCGTCACTTCCGCGTCCACCCGCTCATCGGTGAACGCGGTAGCTGCTGCCCACTGCGCCGGATGGTTGGCGCCGGTGGTCGTGTGCGACTGAAGCGCCGCCATGGCCTTGGCGAGGTGCGCCGGGGCCAGGGCCGCTCCGATCCGCCAACCGGTCATCGCATATGCCTTACTCGCGCCGTAGATGATGACGGTGCGCTCGAGCAGCTCGTCCGGCAGGTCGAGCAGCGATGGAGCGGGTCCGGGCCCATAGTTGATTCGGCGGTAGATCTCGTCGGAGATGATCCAGACCTCGTTCTTCCGAGCCCACTCCGCGATCGCCCTCAGCTCGGCCAGGGTGTACACGGCGCCGGTGGGATTGCAGGGCGAACAGAGGATCAGGCCCCGAGTGAGCTTGTGGCTCGCCCGGTCGAGATCCCTGACACTGACCTTGAGGCCCCACTCCGCATCGCCGGGCACCAGAACCGGCTCGGCCCTCGTCAGGTGAACTATCTGAGGGTAGGACACCCAGGCGGGCGAGGGGATCAGCACCCGGTCCTTGGGGCCGAACAGGGTGAAGCAGGCGTTGAAGATGGACTGCTTCGATCCGGAGCTCACGACAATGTGATCGGGATTGATAGCGCGGCCCCCCGACATGATCGAAAGCTGGTGGGCCATGCCGGCCCGTAGCTCCGCGATGCCGATGTTCGGGGGATAGCGGGTCATTCCCTTCTGAATGGCCTGAATACCGGCCTGCGCCGCCGGTTGAGGGGTGTCGAAATCCGGCTCGCCGACACCGAGATCCAGCACGTCCTCCCCGGCGGCTTTGCGGCGTTTGGCCTCGTTGCTTATCGCTACCGTCTCCGAGGCCTTGAGGTGCTGGACGTTGAGCGAAAGAGGGTCAGGCATGCATGAGTCCAAATGCTGGGGGTTAAGTGCGCGAGCCCGGGGAAAAGTTTGTCGCCGGCTCGGCGATGTCAACGGCGAGTTGGGCCACGGCGCGCGACCCTTGGACCTGCCTGGGCACCGGCTTAGCTTCGTCGGACGCGTCAGTACGGCACCTGTCCAGCGGAGATCCGTTTGCCCTCCTTTCAAGAGCTCCATCTCAGCCCTCCGGTCGCCGAGGCCCTCGAGCGACTGGGCTGGAGCCCCACGGACCCGGGTGCGCGGGACATCGCCCCGACCACTGCGCGGGGTCACAACCTGGTGGCGTTCGCGCCACCGGTACCTGCCTACGCCGCCCCTGCGCTAGCAGGGCTCCTCAGCCGGCTCGGCGGCGGCGGTCGTGCGTTGGTCCTCTCACCGCCGGCTCAGCTGGATGAGTGGGGAGCTCTGATCCACGAGCTCGCCCACGAGGGAGGGCTACGGGTGCAGGTGGCGCACGGCACCGCGCGCGCCCTCCGGCGGCTCCGCGCCGACGCGGTGGACATCGTGGTCGCCAGCCCGGAGACGGCGTTGGCCCTGCTCCACCGGTCGGCTCTCAAGATGGACTCGCTCGCGGCGGTATTTCTCGCCTGGCCCGAGAGCTGGGAAGACGAGGACAGCATCACGCCGCTGATGCAGGACCTGCCCAAGGACACACCGCGCGTCATCTACACCTCCGCGCCCAACCGGGTGGAGGTGCTGGTCGAGCGGTACGCGCGCAAGGCTCTCACGGTTCCGGGCTCCCACCAGGAGACGCGCAGCGGTCCGGTTCGTACCGTGAGCGTTCCCTGGTCCCGGCGGATTTCCGTCCTGGCCGATATCGTGGAGCTGCTCGACCCCACCTCGCTGGTGATCTGGACTATCGACCGGAGCCGTCACGCCGCCATTGGGCAGGCGGTGGGACTGGTCGAGCCCGAGCTTCGTCTGGTGATGGGCGATGCCCCCCCGGCCGGGACCATCGTCGCCTTCGACCTTCCGACTGGAGAGCGGCTGAGCCAGCTCACCGGGGCCGGCGATGTGGTCCTCCTGGTTCCCCCGGGAACCGAGGCCTATGCAGCGAGGATCGCGGAGCCGCGGCGGCCGCTTCAGCTCCCTGGCCTGGTTGACGCCGTCGGGGCAGCCGCGACCGGCCGGCGAGCCGCAATCGTCAAGGCGATCGAGACCGGCAAGCCCGAGCGGGCCCTGATCACCCTCGCACCCCTGTTCGAGCGCCACGATCCCGCTGCGGTGGCCGCGGCGCTTTTCGAGTTGTGGACGGGTGCGGGTGCCGCGCTGCCGGCGGCGGCGGCGGCGGCGGACATACCGGCCACGGCCAAGATCTACGTGGGGGTGGGCAAGAAGGACAGCGCCACCGCCAACGATCTCGTGGCGGTGCTGACCAAAGACCTGCGGTATGAGCGGAGCAAGATCGGACGTATCGAGCTGCGGGATGCGTATTCGCTGATCGAGATCCCGGCTCAGGACGCCGAGAAGGTGGCCGTGGCGCTCAACGGAGTCACCATCCGGCGGAGACGGGTGACGGCACGGGTCGATCGGAAGCGGGAAAGCGGGTACGCGGGGAAGCGGGTAAGCGGATAAGGCGCACGCTTTCTAACCTTGCCACCCGCTTGCTGTCACCAGCATCCCTGCTCACTCGCTTCCTCGCTAACCGTCTTACCCACTTACCGCCGTACCGCCTTACCGCCTCTTGTTCACCAGGTCTCGCAGCGCCCTGCTGGCCCGGAACGCGGGCACCACGGACGCCTTGATGCTGACTGCTTTCCCGGTGCGGGGATCGCGCCATTCCCGCGCGGCACGCCTCCGAGCCTCGAAGCTCCCAAAGCCGCTGATGGCGACCCTTTCGCCCCGCCGGAGCTCGGACGCGATGATGCCGGTGGGCGCGAAGAACAGCTCGGCGATCTCGTTCGCCTTGGCCTTGGTCAGGCCGAGTCGCTTGGCCACGACAGCGACGAGTTCCTGCTTGTTCACACGCGCTCCTTGAAGTACGGAAGAGACGAGTCGGGCGGACGAATATCGTCGCCCGGACGAAGCGCCCGCAAGATGCCTGGAGTTTCCCGCGGGGATCTCTACATTTGCATCCCTCATATCAACCACCGGAGATCGGGCGATGAACTACGGGATGCACCCCGGCTGGATCGAGGTCATCAGCGGCGTCATGTTCAGCGGCAAGAGCGAGGAGCTCATCCGGCGGGTGCGGCGGGCCACGATAGCCCGGCGCAAAGTGCAGGTATTCAAGTCCCACCTCGACAGCCGCTACACCGGCCTCTACAGTGTCTCCAGCCACGACGGCACCGAGCTGGAGGCCAGCCCGGTCGATTCGGCCGCCGAGATCTTCCGCCTCGTACGCCCCGATAGCCAGATCGTGGCCATCGATGAGGCCCAGTTCCTCGACGCCCAGATCGTGAATGTAGCGACCGCACTCGCCGATCGCGGCATACGGGTCATTCTGGCGGGCGTGGACACCGACTTTCGGGGAGAGCCGTTCGGCTCCATGGGCGAGCTCATGGCGGTCGCGGAGATGGTGGACAAGCTTCAGGCGATCTGCGTGGTCTGCGGCGATCCTGCGTGTCGCAATCAAAGGCTGATCGACGGCAAACCGGCCCGTTACGACTCTCCCACCATCATGATCGGCGGGCGGGAGAGCTATCAGGCGCGCTGCCGGCATTGTCACCAGCTCCCGCGCAGGGACGAAGATCAGACGGCTCTGTTGTAGTCGAGAGTCGAGAGTCGAGAGTCGACCTGCATCAATATGGCACTCCTCGAGTGGCGAATTGCTCTTAGCTCACGATCTGGAGTTTATTCGGGCGGAGTCTTGCAGCACCGTTGTCTCCGAGATTGGCGCCGTTAGACTTTCGACGCTCGACTTTCGACTCTTATGCTTTCAGTCGCGCTGACGGGTAACATCGCAGCCGGGAAATCCACCGTCGCCGCACTTTTCCGGGCCTGGGGAGCCACCGTCATAGATGCCGACGACCTCGTCCGCCAGGTGCAAGCACCCGGTCAGCCGGTGCTGGCGCAGATCGCGGCCCGGTTCGGGGCCGATCTCATCGCCGCCGATGGAAGTCTCGACCGGGCAGCCCTCCGGGCCCGGGTCCTGGCCCATCCCCGCGCCCTCGCCGACCTCAACCGCATGGTGCACCCCGAGGTGCGCCGGCGCCGGGTCGAGCAGCTGGCCGAGGCTCGCGCCCGGGGCGACCGCATCGTGGTGAGCGATATCCCCCTTCTCTTCGAGGCCGACGACCCCCACGCCTTCGATGCCGTGGTGCTGGTGGACGCGCCGGAGCCGGTGCGGCGGGAGCGGCTGTTTGCCTCCCGCGGTCTGAGCGCCGATGAAGCCGGCAAGCTGATGGAAGCCCAGCTTGCATCGGAGCCCAAGCGGGCTAATAGCGACTTCGTGATCGAGAACGCCGGAGACCTCGCCGCTCTCGAGCGCGCGGCCGCCGCGGTGTGGCGAGAGCTTCTCGCTCGCGCTTGACCTCGCCAGCCGGCCCGCCTATCCTCCCTCGCGCAACCATTGGGAGAGCGCGGGTGTCGAACGTACCAGAGAACCTGGTCTATACCGCGGAGCACGAGTATGTGGCCCGCACGGACGATCCCGCCATCGTGCGCGTCGGCATCACCGACTACGCCCAGAGCGAGCTGGGCGACATCGTTTTCGTAAATCTTCCCAAACCCGGCGACCATCTCGACGCGCACCAGTCGTTCGGTACCATCGAGGCCGTCAAGGCCGTCTCCGAGCTCTACAGTCCCGTCTCCGGAGATGTCGTCGAGATAAACACCCGGATCGAGTCGGATCCCGCCGTCGTCAACCGCGACCCGTATGGCGAGGGATGGATGGTAAAGCTCCGGACGGCCAGCCCGAACGACCTCAAGGGCCTGATGTCGCCCGGCGGCTACCGGTCGCACATAGGAGAGTGATCTCCCCCTGATGACCACCGCTCCTCCCCGCCGAAGAGCCAGCGAAACCCTCGACGTCCTTCATCCCTCACACTTCGGATACCGACACATCGGCCCGCGGCCCGCCGATGTGGAGGAGATGCTCGAGCTGCTCGGCTACGACTCGCTCGACACCTTCATTGACGCCGTGGTGCCGGAGGAGATCCGGCTTCGCCGCCCCCTGGCCCTGCCGCCGGGCCGGAGCGAGCGAGAGGTGTTGCAGGCGCTCAGAGGAATCGCAGGGATGAACCGGGTGTTCCGCTCCTATATCGGAATGGGATACGCCGGATGCTTCACTCCCCAGGTCATCCAGCGCAATGTGCTCGAGAACCCGGGGTGGTACACGGCGTACACCCCCTATCAGGCCGAGATCGCCCAGGGCAGACTCGAGGCCCTGCTCAACTTCCAGACCGTGGTCTCGGACCTGACCGGACTCGAGGTGGCCAACGCGTCGCTCCTGGATGAGGCGACCGCCGCTGCGGAGGCGATGAACCTCAGTTTGGCGGTGAGTCCGGGAAAGACCGGACCTTCCTACCTGGTAGACGAACGTTGCCATCCCCAGACCATCGCGGTGGTCCGTACCCGGGCCGAGGCGCGCGGCGTCGACGTGATCGTGGGAGACCCGGCGGCATTCGAGTTCGGCCCCAAGGTGATCGGCGCCCTGGTCCAGTACCCCGCCACCGATGGGGAGATCCGTGACTTCCGGCCGCTCTGCCAGCGGGCCCACGCAGCCGGCGCCCTGGTAACCGCGGCAACCGACCTCTTGAGCCTCACTCTGCTTACCCCGCCGGGTGAGTGGGGCGCCGACGTCGCCGTCGGCAACAGCCAGCGGTTCGGCGTGCCGATGGGCTACGGCGGGCCTCACGCGGCGTTCTTCGCCACCAGAGACGCCTACAAGCGGTTTCTGCCCGGGCGGATCATCGGTGTCTCCAAGGACCGCGACGGCCGGCCGGCAATGCGCATGGCGCTTCAGACCCGGGAGCAGCACATCCGGCGGGACAAGGCCACCAGCAACGTGTGCACCGCCCAGGTCCTGCTGGCGGTAATGGCCGGCATGTACGCCGTCTACCACGGTCCGTCAGGCCTGCGCCGCATCGCGGAACGGGTGCATACCCGAACGGTGCTCCTGGCCAACGCGCTCCGCCGGTTGCGCTACCGGGTGGTGCACGAGGCATTCTTCGATACCATCTGCATCGAAGTGGAGGGCTGGGCGCTTCCCCGTCTGCTGGACGCCGCCCGGGTACGGAACATCAACCTGCGCCCGCTGTCCGCCACCCGGCTATGCGTGGCCCTGGATGAAACGGTGACGCTCGGCGATATGGCCGATCTGATCTCGATCTTCTCGCTGAACGAAGCGCTGCCCTTCATGCTGGACGACATCGGTGTAAAGCTGGAGCGCGCCATACCGCCGGGGCTGGCCCGCACCACCTCGTTCCTGGAACACCCGGTGTTTCACCGATATCACTCGGAAACCGAGATGCTCCGCTACATCAAGCGGCTGGAGTCGCGGGATCTTTCGCTCACCTCCGCTATGATCCCGCTGGGCTCGTGCACCCTCAAGCTGAACGCCACCACCGAGATGATGCCGGTGAGCTGGCGCGAGTTCAACCGGCTGCACCCGTTCGCCCCCCGGGACCAGGCGGCGGGCTATCAGCTGCTCTTCAGCCAGCTAGAATACCAGCTCGCCGAGATCACCGGCTTTGCCGCGGTGTCGCTCCAGCCCAACGCAGGGTCCCAGGGAGAGTACGCCGGGCTGCTCGTGGTCCGGGCGTATCACCGCTCCCGGGGCGAACCGCACCGCACCACCTGCCTCATCCCCCAGTCGGCTCACGGCACCAACCCGGCGAGCGCCGTCATGGCCGGCATGCAGGTCGTGCCGGTCAAGAGCGATGCGCGCGGCAACATCGATGTGGACGATCTGCGGACCAAGGCCGTGGCCCACCGCGAGACGCTCGCGGCGCTCATGATCACCTATCCCTCGACCCATGGGGTCTTCGAGGCTTCGGTGCGGGAGATCTGCCGGATCGTGCACGAGCACGGGGGTCAAGTCTACATGGATGGGGCCAACATGAATGCGCAGGTCGGCCTGTGCCGCCCGGGAGACATCGGGGCCGACGTCTGCCATCTGAACCTCCACAAGACCTTCTGCATCCCGCATGGAGGAGGCGGACCCGGGATGGGCCCCATCGGCGTCGCGGCCCACCTGGTTCGATTCTTGCCAGGCCACCCCGTGGTCGATCTCGATCATCCCGACGCGTGCGGCACCATTTCGGCTGCGCCCTGGGGTAGCGCGGCCATCCTGCCGATCTCCTGGGCCTACATCGCGCTCATGGGATACGATGGCCTCACCGAGGCCACCCGGATCGCCATACTGAGCGCCAACTACGTGGCGCGCCGGCTGGCCGACCACTACCCCCTGCTCTACACCGGACAGAACGGTCTCGTGGCGCACGAGTGCATCATCGATACCCGACCATTCAAGAGCTCGGCGGGGGTAGACGTGGAGGACATCGCCAAGCGGATCATCGATTACGGCTTCCACCCGCCGACGGTCTCGTTTCCAGTGGCCGGCACCCTCATGATCGAGCCTACCGAGAGCGAGTCCCGAGAGGAGCTCGACCGCTTCTGCGATGCGCTCATCGCCATCCGGGAGGAGATCCGCGAGATCGAGGAAGGAAAGGCGGATCGCGGCAATAATCTCCTGACCAATGCACCCCACACCCTGGAGCAGGTCATCTCGGACCGGTGGGATCGACCCTACCCCCGCGAGCGCGCAGCCTATCCCTCGCGCGCGGTGCGGGAGTACAAGGTCTGGCCCACCGTGGGCCGGATAGACAGCGCATTCGGCGATCGGAATCTGGTGTGCAGTTGCCCCCCGGTGGAGGCGTATGGATCTGTATAGGACGGAGAGGACGGAGAGGACGGAGAGGTGGGAAAGGACTTCTCCGTCTTCTCCGTCTTTTCCATCTTCTCCGTCCTATCTTCTTTGGATCGACGAGACTCCCCGTCCGGGGTGGGCCAACATGGCGATCGACGAGACCTTGCTCGGCCGAGCGGAGGGTGAGGCCGAGAGTTGGCTGCGGCTGTACCAGTGGGAGCCGCACTGTCTCTCGTTCGGGCGTCACGAGCCGGCCTCCCGGCACTACGATGCCGGCCGTATCGCGGCGCTGGGCCTGGACACCGTGAGACGACCGACCGGGGGCCGCGCGGTCTGGCATGGACGGGAGCTGACCTACGCGGTGGCAGCGCCGAGCGATCGCTTCGGCTCTCTCAGGGCGGCGTATCTCGAGATCCATCGCATGCTGGCCGACGCGCTCCGCCTCCTTGGTGCCGAGGTTTCGCTTGCCCCGCGGGTTCGAACGCCTCCGCTCCGTGCGGGTGCCTGCTTCGCCCAGCCGTCGGGCGGTGAGCTGATGGTGAACGGGCGCAAGGTGGTGGGGAGCGCGCAGTACCGGGGGGGAGCGGCGCTGTTGCAGCACGGCTCTATCCTCCTCGAGGACGACCAGGGCACCGTTCTCCGCCTGAGTCGAGATGCAACCGATGAGGGACCTTTGCATGATCCCGATCAGAGTCTCGCGGCTCCCCTTGCGACACTGCTGGGCCGGTCGGTCCGATGCTCCGAGGTTGCCGCAGCCATCGCCCGGACCGCGGCCAGCCGGTGGTCCGGAAACTGGAGACCGATCTCCGACCCGGCGTCCATCCTCCGCGATGCCTCCAGCCGCTACCGGCGTTATCGCTCCCCGTCGTGGACCTGGGCGAGGTAATCCAGTGGCGCGCTGGACTCACCCGCTAGCGCTGCTTGCTGCCCTCACGGCGGTCGTACCGGCCGCTCGGGCAGGCGCCCAGGCCAACCACCCCAGAGAAAACAGCATAGTCATCCTCACCGGCCAGCAGGCCACCGTGCCGGTACCCACGCTGATGGAGGGTCCGGCCGCGAACGTGGGCAACTTCGACGTGGCCGACCAGCTCTTCCTCCGGCTGGCCGGTCTCGGACCCAGCATGGTGACGGCAGGAGAGCGCGACTTCGTGCCGTTGCTGGCTCGCTCCTGGACCCGGCGCGACTCGGTAACCCTTGCCTTCGAGCTAGATGCCAGGGCACGGTGGCATGACGGAGCTCCGGTCACCGCTCGCGACGTAGTGTTCACGTTGGGCCGCGCGAAGAATCCCGCCGTCTCGCCTCGCCTGACCGAGCTGCTGCGCCAGATCACGTCGGTGACAGCGGAGGGCGACCACCGGGTGGTGTTCCACTTCTCCCGGCCGTACGCCGAACAGCTCTACGACGCCACCTTTCACGTCGCGCCGCTGCCGGCTCACCTCCTGGCATCGCTCCCGCCGGAAGCCGTGGCGAGCTCGGATTTCGTGAGAAACCCGGTCGGGAGTGGGCCCTATCGGTGGGTGCGCAGTGTGGGCGGGCAGTTTGTGGAGCTGGCGGCCAACCCGGACTTCTTCCTGGGACGGCCGATGCTGGAGCGGGTCATCCTGCGCACCGCGCCGGATCCCGCTGCCCGAGTCAATCTCCTGCTCAGCGGCCAGGCCGACGTAACGGAGAACATTCCACCTCCGCAGGACAACATCCGCCGGGTGGCAGCCGACCCCAATCTGCGCCTGATCTCCGTTGCCTCTCCTACCGTGGGCTATCTTCTGTTCAATCAGCGAGACCCTCGTAACCGGTCCCGGCCGCACCCCATCCTAGCCGATGTGCGAGTCCGTCGTGCCATCACCCTGGCGCTCGACCGCCGGGTCATGGTTCAGGCGGTCTTCGGGCCGCACGGTGTGGTGCCGTACGGGCCGGTATCGCCGCTCCTCTGGATCCGGCACCACTCGCCCGAGCCCGAGCCCCAGGATGTGGCGGAGGCCCGCGCCCTGTTGGCCTCCACCGGCTGGGGGGACTCGGATGAGGACGGAGTTCTCGACCGGAACGGGCGGCCGCTGCGGCTCGAGCTGATGCTGCCGAATACCAGCGGGATTCGCCGGCAGATGGGTCTTCTGGTGCAGGAGCAGCTGCGGCAGGTCGGAATCCAGATCGAGCTCCAGATCATCGAAGCTCCAGTGTGGGTCGAGCGCCGCTCCGCCGGTCACTTCGACATCGATTTTGCGGCGGCCAGCCAGGATCCCTCTCCCTCCGGGCTCACCCAGAGCTGGACCTGCACCGGTGGAAGCAACGTCGCAGGCTACTGCAACCGCCAAATGGACTCGATGATGCAACGGGCGGTCCTGGCCCAGGGCGATCCCACCGAGTTCTGGATCGCAGCGCTCCGCCAGATCGAAGCAGACGCTCCCGCCACCTTCTTATATGCCCCGACCTACGTCTATGCGGTGCATCGCCGGTTCACGAAGGTGGCGATCAGCCCCCAGTCACCCTGGCTGCTGATCCGCAACTGGTCTACCAGCGCCGCCCGGGCGCACAGGCGGAGCCAGTGAGGTGATCGGGTGGCTGCTCCGGCGGGCATTGCAGGCGCTGGTTACGCTTGCCGTAGCAATATCCCTCCTCTTTCTCCTCATGCGCGCGGCACCGGGAGATCCGCTCTCCAGAGTGAGCGAAGCCCGGCCGCTTTCCCCCGCGGAGATTGCAGCGCTCCGGGCGCGCTACGGGCTGGATCAGCCTATCGGAACCCAGTTCACCACCTTCCTCGGAGGTTTGGCGCGGGGCGACCTGGGCGTCTCCATCGAGCACGGCAGGCCGGTGACGGCGCTGCTTGGCGAGCGGCTTCCGGCCACCCTCCTCCTGGGCGGTGCGGTTCTTCTGCTCAACTTCACGGTGGGACTGTGGCTGGGCGTTCGTCAGGCGGTACGGCGGGGGCTCCGGGAGGATCGCTGGCTCACCACTCTGTCCCTTACCGGCTACGCCATGCCGTCATTCTGGCTCGGGCTGGTGCTCGCCTGGCTGGTGGGAATCGAATGGCGGTTATTGCCTGCCGCGGGAATGCAGGATCCACTGCTCGGCCCCGAGGCGAGTGTTCTGACTCGCGCCGGTGACGTGCTACGGCACCTGGTGCTCCCGGCGGTGACGCTGTCCGTCGTCAGCATCGCCGCCACCATGCGGCACCAGCGGGCCGCCATGCTCGAGGTGCTTTGCCTTCCTTATATAGTGACCGCCCGCGCCAAGGGGCTGAGGGAGAGCGAAGTCACCTGGCGGCACGCCTGGCGTAACGCGCTGTTCCCGGTCCTCACCCTGTTCGGGCTCTGGCTACCGATATTGGTGAGCGGGTCCGTGTTCGTGGAGGCGGTCTTTGCCTGGCCGGGCTTGGGATCGCTGGCCGCCGGAGCGGTCGGCAGCCGGGACTACCCGCTGCTGATGGGCGCATCGCTGCTGGTTGCGTCACTGGTAGTCGTGAGCGGCTTCCTGACGGATATGGCCTACGCAGTGCTGGACCCCCGGGTGCGATTCGCGTGAATGCCGCGCTCGGGGCCTTGCGTACTGCGTGGCAGAGCCCGCGAGGCCGCCTGGGCGCGATGGTCTTGCTTCTGGTGGCGATCGCCGCCCTGGTCGGTCCCTGGCTGCTCCCGGATCCGCGGGCCCAGCCCGACATCCTGGGCGGGAGTCTTCCTCCCGGGCTGGGCCATCCGTTCGGAACCGACCAGCTCAGCCGGGATGTGCTCGCCCGGGTGGTTTCGGGGGCCCGGATATCGCTCGGGGTTGCGCTCCTGGCAGTGGCGCTCTCGGTGACGCTCGGAGCGGCCATAGGACTGGTGTCGGGGTACTCGGGAGGCGTTATCGATGCGGCACTCATGCGCATGGTGGATGGAGCGCTCGCCATTCCGCGGCTGTTCATTCTGCTTCTGGTGCTGGCAGTATGGGAACGGGTGCCGGTTCTCGCGCTGATCTTTCTCATCGGCGCTACCGGGTGGTTTGCCACCAGCAGGTTGGTGCGCGCCGAGGTGCTCCGCATTCGTGAGGAGGCATACGTCCGTGCGGCCGAGGCCCTCGGCGCCAGACGCCGCCGGATTATTTTCCGGCATCTGCTCCCGAACACGCTTGGGCCCCTGTTGGTGGTAGCCACGCTCGGAATCGGCGACGTCATCCTGCTCGAGGCGGGGCTCTCTTTCCTCGGGCTCGGCATTCAGCCACCGGCACCGTCGTGGGGTGGCATGATCCTGGACTCGAAAGAGGTGCTGGTGAGCGCCCCCTGGGTCGGCATCTTTCCCGGACTGGCAATCGTCATCACGGTGTTGTCCGCTAACCTTTTTGGTGACGCTCTGCGCGATGCCATCGACCCCCGAAGCGCATGACCAAAGTGCTCGAGGTCAACAACCTTCGCGTGTCGTTTCCCGGAACCGACCGGAGCCGTTTCTATCCGGTCGATGGAGTCAGCTTCTCGCTTCAACGAGGCGAAACGCTCGCGTTGGTGGGGGAATCGGGCTGTGGGAAGAGCCTGACCAGCCTGGCTCTGCTTCAGCTCATTCCTCCTCCCGGCCGGATCGAGCCGGGCAGCCAGATCAGGCTGGGAGACACCGACGTGCTCCTCCTCGAAGGGGAAGCGCTGCGGCGGATCCGGGGACGCCGTATCGGGATGATCTTCCAAGACCCGATGACCAGCCTCAACCCGGT
Source organism: Gemmatimonadales bacterium (assembly GCA_050733075.1). Lineage (GTDB taxonomy): Bacteria > Gemmatimonadota > Gemmatimonadetes > Gemmatimonadales > GWC2-71-9 > CAVVWJ01. The sequence continues at coordinate 87,776 of JBOHSD010000004.1, read as the reverse complement.
GTTCACCGTCGAGGCGCAGATAGTCGAAGGCATTCTGGCGCACTTCAAGGTTCCGGCTTCCGAGGCCCGCCGGCGGGCGCTCCGGCTGCTTCAGGAGGTGGGGATCCCCGATCCGGCCGAGCGGCTCAAGGCATATCCCCACCAGCTGAGCGGTGGCATGCGCCAGAGGGTGATGATCGCGATAGCTCTGGCCGCGGAGCCCGAGATCCTGGTGGCCGATGAGCCCACGACTGCGCTCGACGTCACCGTGCAGGCCCAGATCCTGGAAGTGCTCGACCATCTTCGCGACCGGCGCGGCATGGCGGTGCTGCTCATCACCCACGATCTGGGCATCGTTGCCGGACGGGCGGACCGGGTTGCCGTGATGTACGCCGGCCAGATTGTGGAGGAGGCGCCTACCGCACGCCTCTTCGCCAGACCGTCGCACCCGTACACTCAGGGGCTGTTCGCATCGGTCCCCCGAATCACCGGTCCACTCAGGCGGCTGAGCCCCATCCGGGGCAGCGTCCCCGCCCCCGCCGCCTGGCCCAGCGGCTGCCGCTTCCGACCCCGGTGTCCCCAGGCCTTCGAGAAGAGCGAGCAGGAGCCGCCGCTCCTCCCGCTCGAGCCGGACCACCGGATGCGTTGCTGGCTGGCGGAACAACCAGACGAGAAGAGCAGGCAGGGATGAACACGGTGAACCCACTACTTTCGGTTCGCGACCTCGTGAAGCACTACCACTCCGGCGGCCTGTTCGGCCGGGCGGCGGCGCCGGTACGCGCGGTTGACGGGGTGTCGTTCGAGGTCGGCAAGGGAGAGACGCTCGCGCTGGTAGGGGAGTCGGGATGCGGAAAGTCGTCGGTGGGGCGCACCATCCTGCGGCTGCAGGAGCCCACCAGCGGCCAGGCACTCTACGAGGGGGTGGACGTTTTCTCGCTCGACCGCAAGACGCTGCGGGAGCGGCGGCGCCACATGCAGATCATCTTTCAGGATCCCTACAGCTCGCTCAATCCGCGCATGACGGTGGGATCGGCCATCGCCGAGGGGATCGAGATCCACCGGCTGGCTCGGAAGCCGGAGATTCCCGGCCGGGTCGCGGCCTTGCTCGAGGAGGTGGGGCTCGATCCCGCCTACGCCAAGAGGTATCCCCACGAGTTCTCCGGGGGCCAGCGCCAGCGCATCGGCATTGCCAGAGCGCTCGGCGTTCAGCCGTCGTTCATAGTGTGCGACGAGCCGGTCTCTGCCCTCGACGTATCGGTACAGGCGCAGGTCCTCAACCTGCTCGCCGATCTCCAGAGCCAGCGCGGACTCTCTTACCTGTTCATCGCCCACGATCTGGCGGTGGTCCGGCAGATCGCCCACCGGATCGCGGTCATGTACCTGGGTCGAATTGTGGAGGAAGGCGCGACCGGCCAGCTCCTGTCGAGCCCCCGGCACCCCTACACGGTGGCTCTACTCTCGGCGGTGCCGGAACCCGACCCCGCCGCGCGCCGGGACCGGATCGTCCTGAGTGGAGATCTGCCTAGCCCGTCGAATCCACCGCCGGGCTGTCCATTCCACACCCGTTGTTTTCACCCGTTGAAGAGCGAGCGGTGCCGCACCGAGGTCCCGCTGCTGCGGCCGGTGAACGGGACCATAGCCGCCTGCCACTACGCTGAGAGTACGCCGGCGCCCGGCCAACTCAGTGTAGCTTGACGGCCGTGATCTTTATCACGGTTCTTCCTCGGCGCCCGCCAAATGTTGCACATCCGGCTAGATGAGATCAAATCCAACCGGAGGCGGGAAAATGACGGATAACGATAAAGACCTGAAAACCGAGGGCACCGAAGACCGCCTGAAGGGCGGTGCCAAGCGAGTCGAGGGCAGAGCTCGGAATGTGGTTGGTGGCGCAACGGGCAAAACCGACGAGCAGCTCAAGGGCAAGGCGCAGGAGATCAAAGGCAAGGCACAGCAGTCAGTCGGCAAGGCAAAGGAGCGCCTGGGTTCCGACTCCGACCTGGACGACGAATAGCCTCTAGGAAGCGGCCGACGCTGCGGCGAGCTCAGCCTTGAGCCGGCGCAGCGCCTGGCTGCGAATCTGGGAAACGCGCGATTCACTTACCCGCAGCACCTCGCCCACTTGCCGCAGGTTCAGCTCCTCGTAGTAGTACAGGGCCAGCACTTTACGCTGCTGATCAGGTAGCCGCGAGATCATGCCGCGCAGCTGCGCGATATGCTCCGACTCCAGCAACTGTTGGGAAGGCGACGTGACCGACAGGTCCGGATGCTTCTCGGCGTCACGCGAGGTTCGGGGACCCTGGGGAGCCGGGGCATCCGCTTCGGAGTAGCTCCCCACGGTATCTCTCCACTTCCAGTAGGTCTCGAGATCGATATTGAGACGGTCGGCGGTTTCCTTTGCCGTCGGTGAGCGGCCCAGCTCGGCTTCGAGAGCGGCGGCGGCGGCCTCTATCCTCCGTCGCTTGGTCCGCACCGACCGGGGAGTCGAATCCCGGCCTCGGAGGTCGTCGAGAATCGCGCCTCGGATGCGAAGGACGGCATAAGTGCTGAACGCGAGGCCGCGGCTGAGATCAAAGCTGTCCAGCGCCTTCATGAGCCCGAGAGCACCGGCACTCACCAGCTCTCCGATCTCGATCGAAGGGATTCGACGGGAGACTTCCCGGGCCACGTGGTGAACCAGGCCGAGATGCCGCGCCAGCAGTTGGGCCCGGGCTTCCGGATCGCCGGCGGAGCGGTAGCGCACCCAGAGGACGTCGGTGCGGGCTTCGGCATCGGGCAGCGGCATCGCGGTCACGCCGGGCTCCCGGCGCGCTTCCCAAAAAGCGGCATCTGATATCCGTCTTGGAGTGTCGTCGGGTGCGGGCGCTATGAGCGACTAAGCCTATTGGAGGGCTCTTCGAGCGTCCCCGCGGACTCGCCCGAGGTAAAGGCAACCGCTGTACCACTGGAGGTGGGAGACTGCAGGAGGCGGGGTGCAATTCCTTGCGCGAGTGCTGGAGCGTGTTGTGCTGCTTGAACTTAGAGCATTGGGGGCTGAGCGGGCCTGGCGGCGAAGCGCGGCCCGATATGTGTGAGGGTCGGGCCGGCTACTGTAACCGGCACCCGAAACGGCCAAAGTTGCCGGCAAGTTGCAGGGATTCGCCTGGCTGGAACGCAGGCTCAGAGCTTCAGCCGGTGGCCCGCACCGGTCCATCCAGCCCGGGCTCCCTGCTCCGCTCCTCGTCAACGAACACCAGTGCGCCGCCCCGCTCCACCACGGCGCTCAGGGCGCGGTGAACCTCCGGGGCGAGCGCTGAACCGATCAGGCCGCGCATCCGTTCCACCGCGAGCTCGGGGGTCAGTTGCTCACGGTAGGGGCGAGCCGTGGTGAACGCGTCGTAGACCTCCGCCGCGCCGATCAGTCTCCCACCCCAGGGGATCGCGTCGCCCTTGAGGCCATCGGGGTAGCCCTCACCGTCCCAGCGCTCGTGGTGGCTCCTCACGAAGGCGCCGACCGCACCCAACTGGGGGAGCGGAGCGAGAATTTGTGATCCCACTGTGGAATGGCGCTTGACCTGCTCGAACTCCTCCGGGGTGAGGGATCCCTGCTTGGCCAGCAGACCTTCGGGCACGCAGATCATGCCGATGTCGTGGAGAAGCCCGGCCCTGCGGACGGTCTCCACCTCTTCGTCGCCGCGGCCGATCTCCGCGGCTATCGATGCCGCCATCTGAGCCACCCGCAGCGAGTGGCCGGCGAACCACGGGTCCCGCGCCTCGACTACGCACACCAGAGCCTCGAGCGTAGCCACAGTCAGGTCCTGCACCCTGGCCCGTTCCCGGGAGAGCTCGGCGCCGAGCTTCACGACCTCCTCCTTGAGCAGGCGGCCGGCACCACGCTCGTTGATCAGCTCGGTACGGCGGCGCAGAGCCCGACCGACCGACGCTTCCACCTGTGGGAGATCGAGCGGCTTGGCGAGATAGTCCATGGCGCCATACTGGAGGTACCGCACGGCGTCGCTCACATCGGGTAGCGAGCTCAGCACCAGCACGGCCAGATGGGGATCGCGCGTGAGCGAACGCGACAGCAGCTCGCCACCGGTGGTGCCGAATACGCGGGCTTCGGCGATCATGCACCCGATCTTCTGACGGGACAGAATGGCGAGCGCCTCTTCCCCGGATGAGGCCGCCAGCACCTCGTAGCCCCGCTGTTTCAGATGAGCCTCGACTGTAGCCCGCGCTCTCGGCTCATCGTCCACCACCAGAATACGATCCGGCATTCTGACCGTCAGCATGAATTTCCTCGGCAGGGTTTCTATTGAGCCAGGGCGCGGCGAGGGCCCGGAGAGACCTCGTAGGAAGGATCGGATCGGGCCGGAGGGTTCTTGAGGGTCGGTCGAGGGGTTGGCCAGTGCGGAGCCGGCAGATTACTATGTTCAGATAGCCGCCTGGCCCGGCCGGATCAGGCCTGCTTGCCGGTGAGCATCTGGCGTCTCTTATAAAGGTTCAGCAGCCGCCGGCCGACAACTCACTGATGGAAGCGCATTGCACAGACGGGGTGCGGCCCAGCGGTACGCACCGGCGCCACGCGCCCGAGTCTCCAGAAAGGTCGAGCGTGCCGAATTCCCAGAAGCACCACCCTCCCACTAGCGTCGAGCCCAGCCGGCTGCGGTTGATCCTGGACCGGCTCCAGCAGAAGTTCTACGATGACGAGCCCTCCGCGGAGCGGATTGCCACCGCGGTGTTGGCTGACGTGAAAACGCTCGACGAAAGCCCCCCGGCTCTTCCCCGGTAAATCGTCCGCGCTCCATGCATGGGCCGCTCATCTCGAGCGGGCACCGTCACCATCGCACCGCCTCGGTCGGCGCCGGTGGGAGAGGGAGTTGGGAGAAGAGATGGCCCCACCTGCGGAGCTGGCTGGTTACCAGGAAGAGCTCGTGGACCCGGCGCTGGCCGTTTCGCCCCCACTGCTCCCGGCGCTCCGGATCCGCCAGCATGTCGTCGATCGCCTTCTCGATCTCCGCTGCGTTCGTGGGATCACCAATCATGACCCCATCCAGCCCCTGACGCGCCTGGGTCCGGGGGCCGCACGCCCGCGAGTTGCTGAGGACCGGAACCCGCTTCCACATTGCTTCCGCGATCGTCAGTCCGAACCCCTCGCGCAGGGAGTTCTGGACGATCACCGAGGACGTCCGTTGCAGCGCATTCACCAGCAGGGCATTTTGCTCCCGGGAACGCATCGGCAGGGTGATGATGGCCACATCGTGCTGGATAGGGGTGGGGAGCGCCGCGTAGGCGCCACGGAGCTCGGCGAGCACCTCCTGGGCCTCGGGATCGTCCTGGATCGATTCGGGATCGGGGCCGGCCATCACCAGTCGTGCGATATCGAGCCGGCGGCGGTGGGCGGGATCCGCCACTTCCCGCCCGTCGTACAGGGACTGCTTGAGCGCGGCAAACCCATGCATCAGGGGAAGGAAGCCCTTCAACCTGTCCCAGCGTGAGATCTGGGTCACGATCGGCCGGGTGAGCAGCCCGATGTCATCCATCGCGTTCGCGGGCGCGAACCCGCCGTCGCTGAGCACCCGCTGGGCCAGCACCGGATACGGGGGGTCCACCGTCGGGCCGGGACAGACCACCAGTCCGCCGTGGCACAGCACCTCGACCGCACCGCGCAGCGAGAGCTCCCGATTCTTGGGCGCCAGCGGGTCGATGCCCGGATAGATCACCGCCGACCTGCCGGCGAGTCGATGGGGGATGTATTCCGGCGCGGAGAACACGGCGTGATCGTACCCCTCCAGATACGGCGCCAGGAACTCCCATGCAGCGCGAGTAGCGGCGTTCTCGGAGTCCAGTCCTATGTGGCAGCGCCAGATCGTGACCAGGGGCACTGTCTGGCGCAGCAGACCTGCCAGCGGAAGCGGCTGCGGGTCATGCACCACCAGGATGTCTCCGGGTCGGACCAGCGTACGGAGCTGCTCGGCGTTCCGGCGGCTGACCCGCTCGAGGAGCTCGCGTTCCGGCGGGCCGAGCCGGGGGATCCCGCTGCCGTGAATGAGGTTGTGGATGTGCTTGGTGAGGGCGAAGAACTCGGGCTCCTCGGATTCCATGGCCAGCCACTCGGCGCGCACGCCGAGGTCCCGGAGCAACGAGACCACGGTGGGCAACATCTCGGCCACGCCGCCCCCCTGGGCGGTGGAGTTGACTATCCACACCGTTCGCCCAGCCACCTTGGGAAGAACTCCAGCCGCCTCGCTGCGCAGCTCGTGCACCGCGGAGGCCAGGTGGGCAATCGCCTCGTACTCCGCCAGCGTCCGGCGCTCCTCGATTCTCACCTGCTGCAGCATCGCTCGGTCCTCATCGAGTCGCTTACTACGGCTTCGACGATGCGCCCCCGGCGGCGTCAGTCGTGCCCGTCCGATGCGGGCGGATTTGGTTCAGGATCTCAAGCGGAAAACAGGGGTGGGCTATCTGCTGCGGCCTACTTCTCGCCGAGTTGCGGAGCCGGACGCACCACCAGCCCGGTCACTGCGCCATCGGGCGCCAGACTCCACTCGATCAGCATCGGATGTTCGGCCTTCTTGAACGATGCAGCGCGGCTGTAGACGAGAAAGCGCTCGGCCTCTTTTACGCTCTCGTCTACGATATTCCGCTCCGCCCCCAGGTGCTTGAGCGCCCCGCCGGCGAAGCTCGCCAGGTCCGCCACGCTGCCGAAGGTCTGCCGCATCTCCGGTGAAAAGCGTTCCCACAGCTTGTCGTACTCGCTGCCGTACAGCCATTCGGTATATATCCGGCCCTGCTGCACCAGCCGGCCATCGAGCCGACCTTCAGGGGGAGCGCAGGCCAACGCCGCTATCGCCATGGCCAGTCCCCATTGCCGTGCATCCATCACGCATCCTCGGTATTGTTCGCGCCGGACTTTCACCATGGAGAGGTCATGCGGGTCTATATCTCGGTCGACATGGAAGGGATTGCCGGTGTCGCGCACGAAGATCAGACCGACCCCACCGAGAGCCGCCATGCAGGAGAGTATAACAGGTTTCGGCGTCTGATGACCAACGAGGCCAACGCCGCCATCGCCGGCGCGCTCGAGGCCGGTGCCACCGGTGTTCTGGTCAACGACAGCCACTGGTCGATGCGAAACCTGCTGGCGGAAGAGCTCGACCCCGCCGCCGAGCTGCTGAGTGGAGGACCCAAGCGCTTGTCCATGGTCGAGGGAGTCGACGGCGGCTTCGACTCGGCCATGTTCATCGGCTACCATGCCCGGGCCGGAACCCGCCACGCCACAATAGACCACACGTACACCAGCCGGGTTTACGAGGCTCGAATCAACGGAGAGCCGGTAGGCGAACTGGCCCTGAACGCAGCCATGGCCGGAGCTCACGGCGTTCCCATCGCGCTGGTCAGCGGCGACCAGGCCCTGGCAGGGGAAGCCCGGACGCTTCTCGGGAAAAGCGTGGAGACCGTGGTCGTGAAGGAGGCGGTGGGACGATTTGCCGTGCGGAGCCTGGCACCGGCAGTGGCGTGCGAGCGAATCCGTGCCGGTGCCGTCAAGGCGCTCGGCCGCCGCCATGCTCCGTACACGATTCCCGCCCCGATCCGGCTGGAGGTCGACTTTGCGTTGACCCAGATGGCCGACATGGCCGAGCTGGTTCCGGGATCAACCAGGACCGGCGGCCGGACCGTGACCTACACCGATGCCGACTACGGCGAGGTCTTTCGAGCCTGGCGCGCGATGTACAATCTGGCCGGAGTGGAGTAGATAGGGACGTGTTGACATTTATCGCAGCGGCGGCATCATCAGAAGTCGCCAGTTCCTCACCGAACCGCATAAGGAGGTCTTATGGCCAAGCAGCTTCGCTGCCGCGATGTCGGGCTCAATTGCGATTTCGAGGCCCGAGGGGATACGGACGAGGAGATTCTCCAGCAGGCCTCGGCTCATGCTCGTAAAGTGCATCAGATACAGGAGATTACCCCGGATCTTGCCGCCAGGGTGCGAGCCGCGATTCGCACGGTGTGACAGCGGAACACTGAAACGAGGCCTTGGCGGAGGAGCGAGGTCATGAGCACGAGCACGCTGTCAATTCCGCGTCCGGCGAGCGACGAGGCTGCGCCCTCTTATCACGGCTATATCGCCATGGTGACCGGTGAAAACATCGGCGAGCAATTAGCCGGGCAGCTCGAGGAGGTGGAGGGGTTCTTCGCACCGCTGGATGAGAGAGCGGGGCATGCCCGGTATGCCCCGGGCAAGTGGAGCGTCAAGGAGGTTCTGGGCCACCTCATGGATGCCGAACGCATTTTCGCTTATCGCCTGCTGCGGATCTCCCGGTCCGATACGACGCCGCTTCCCGCCTTCGACGAGAATGCGTATGTGCCGGCCGGCCGCTTCGACGAACGCCCGCTCGGCGCGCTGGTCGCCGAGTTCCGAGCGGTGCGCCTCAGCTCCATTGCACTGGTCGAGGGACTTCCCCCCGGCTGCTGGTCCCGGCAGGGACAAGCGAGCGGCAAGGCCATCAGCGCCCGCGCCCTGGCGTACATCATCGTGGGCCATGTGACCCACCATCTGGGAGTACTTCGGGAGCGCTACCGGCTCGCCCAAGAGCCCGGCGCAAGCCCGGCGGTGCTATTCGGGTAGACTCCGGAGATTCGATGCGAGCGCTCTTCCTGCTTCTCGTGATCGGCGCCGCCATGGCAGGCGCCTCCTACGCCGCCGCTCGCTTTACCGCCGGCACGGTCGTCGGACCGAGGCCGGACCTCGGCCCCCTGACGACCAAGTTCGCGGTGGCCGGAGTCTCTGCCCTGGCCGACAAGCCGCGGGCCTGGGTACTGACTTATCCCGAGGCCTCGGAGTTTGGGCCTGGCGGGGCACAGATCTACGTGAGCGTTACCGGAGAGCTTCTCGGTACCAGACCTTCAGATCTGGCCGAGCGCATGGAGGCGCAGCGATCCGCCGATCCCTGAGGCCGGTTTCAGGAGAGTGCAGCTCGGGCAAGGCGCAGGACCTCTCCCGCTCAGAACTGGAAGTATATGAACGGGGTGGGCGCGGCAAATCGCAGGACACACGCAATCAGCAGGGCGGCGAGCAGAGCGGCGGCCAGCCGGGTGCGCGGAAAGCGCAGTTCCCAGGTATTGCGAGCCCAGAAGCAGAGCGCCAAAGCCGAGCCGGTCGCTACAACGGCCCACGGTGAGGCGATCAGGTGCAGGAATCCGCCCTCCGGGTGCCGAAGCCCGATCATCGTGGCGAGCATGGCTAGCGCCTCCCCCACCGATCGGGCGCGGAAAAACACCCAGCCAATGACAACCGATAGAAACGTGACCGCAACGGCAAGCGGGCGCGAGCGCGGAACCAGGCCGCGGCCCCGTAACCAGGAGTGCCCGGCCAGCAAGGCACCGTGGTACAGCCCCCAGGCCACGAAGGTCCATGCGGCCCCATGCCACAGTCCACCCAGGGACATCGTAAGCAGGAGATTACGGCCGACCAGAAACCGGGTGCCGCGAGAGCCCCCCAGAGGGATGTACAGGTAATCCCGCAGCCAGAACGAGAGCGACATGTGCCAGCGCCGCCAGAAGTCGGCAATGCTGGTTGCCTGGTAGGGAGAGTCGAAGTTCTGGGGAAAATGAAAACCCAAGAGCAGGGCCAGACCTACGGCCATGTCGCTATAACCCGAGAAATCGAAGTAGATCTGGACCGTATAGCCGAGCGCCGCAAGCCACGCCTCGGCGGCATCGAGTTGCGACGCCTGGCCCCAGAGCGGGTCCACCAGGCCGCGGGCAACGACATCGGCCACCAGCACCTTCTTGGCCATGCCGAGCCCCAGCATCCAGAGACCAACCACCCATTTCGCCGCATCGGTGCACCGGGGCAGTCGCCCGAACTGCTCGGCCATGTCGGCGTAGCGTACAATCGGACCGGCAACCAGGTGGGGGAACATGGCGACGAACGCGGAGAACTCGAGCCAGCTTCGCGCGGGGGCGAGCTTCCCGCGATAGACATCGATGGTGTAGCTGATGGAATTGAAGGTGTAGAACGAAATGCCGACCGGCAGAGCTACCTGTAGGAGGGGCCACTCCGGATTGTACCCCAGCAGCCGTCCCAGCCCCTGAAGCGAGCCGACGAAGAAGTCGTAGTACTTGAAGAGACCCAGAATGCCAAGATTGAATACGAGGAGGAGAACCAGCATCGTGGTGCGGCGGGGAGCCGAGCGGGTGGACGCGATTGCCCAGCCCGCGAGGTAATCGGCAGAGGTCGAGAGAACCATCAACGGCACGAAGCGAAAGTCCCACCACGCGTAAAACAGGTAGCTCGCCAGGGTGAGAAATGTGAGGCGCAGCCCGCGCCCTTTGAGGCCCCACCAGCCCAGCAGGACCAGCGGGAGAAAGACCAGCACGAAGCCGTAGCTATTGAACAGCACACCGCACCTGACTTCGATAGAGCCTGGCCAGGAGCTGGTCGGCGTTTCCGGACCTCATGTGGATGGCGTCATAGTAGAGGGTGGAGTCCCCGCCGAAATCGTCGAGCGAGCGGGTCTCGACATAGCGTACCAGTCCTGAGCGCTCGGAAGCCCGGAGAAAGGAAACCAGCTCGTTGGTCAGGGCCGGAAGCGGAGTGGTGGCCGCATCACGCAGGAGAGCCGGATGTACCGGCGGCACGAATGTGGTGACGCGGACGCCGGCAGAACCAGCCTCCCTGAACAGCAGATCGAGCTGGGCCAGCCCGGTCGGCGAAATGCGAGCCTGCGCCAGGTAGCGGGAGCGGATTGCACGGCTCGAGCTGGAGACCCTGAGCTGCTGCTGGAATCGACCGTGGTGGATCTCCTCATCCCACAGGGGGTACACCTGAAACCCGTCCGGGCGTACCGCCTCCTGGGGAAGGTCCTCGCGGTTGAAGCCAAAGTGCCACATCGATCGCAGGGCCAGCCGGACGCTGGCCGCACTCCAGAGATCGCTCCAGAGCAGATCGCCATCTGGTACGGGCTGGGAGAAGAACGGGGCGAGGACCCGGGAGCGGCCGTGCGCCCGGCGGATCCCCTGGTCTTCCGTGAATGCCTCCGGCTCGATCCCGAGAAGGATTTGGCGAACGCTGAACCCGGGCTGGGAGCGCATGAAGCGGAAGATGGCAAGGAAGTCTTCCGCCATCGCCGCGTTGACCCCGAAGTTGAAGGCGGGGCGGCCGGTGAGGGCCAAGACGCAGTCGGGGCGGAGGGTTTCGACTCGGGACGAGCCCAGCAGGACTATCTCGGGGCGAGGGTTGCGGGCCCCATAAAGAGCTGCCTTGTAATCCCGGTCAGCGCTGACGATTGGAGGGACGACGCCGGTTCCGAAAACGGCGGCCGGATCGGTGATCCAGACCAACGCCGCCAGACCCAGCATCAGGCCCGCAAACATCCCGACGAAGGTGGCCAGGAATGCCCGATCCTGAGGAGTGCGGACGATCGTGCGGTGATGGTGCTGGCTGGACCGTCCCATAGATCCGGGACGGAGAGCAACGGCTGTGCCCCTGGACCGGATCTGAAATCGCGCCCTAAATGGCAGGAACTTCCGGACTTACAGTGGACCTGCGGCCCCTGAGCTCACTCCTGATCCCGACAGTGCCGGGCAAATCGCGTGCGGAGCAGTGCTTTACGCGGCCACTCCCTGCTCCATTCGGACCTCGGCTTCCAGACTCTGCCGGTCACGGTAGATGGTCGCAACCGCCAGGGCTCGGCCGCCCTGCACGAAGCGCACGGCACAGTCCCTCCTCTCGATGCTCCCTTCTATCTCAACCGCGTCCCAGCGCTCCGCGTGACCGACGTAGTTGATGGGGACATCGTAGTGCTGGCTCCAGAAGAAGGGGACAGCACTGAACTGTTCGCCGTGACCCAGAATGCTTCTGGCAGCCGCCTGGCCTTGTCGTTGGGCCACGACCCAGTGCTCCACCCGAATTGGGCCGCCGGTGAGTGGATCAGGCCACCGTGCAATGTCTCCCGCGGCGAAGATTTGCGGTGCGCTGGTCTGAAGTCGCTCATCTACCAGCACGCCCCGGTCGATGGTCAGGCCGGCGCGCTCCGCCAACTCGATATTCGGCCGGACCCCGACGCCGGCGACCACGAAATCCGCGGGCAACCGCTCCCCGCTTTGCAGAGTCACGGCACCGCCGGCGATCTCCCTGGCCTGCTGGCGAAGATGAAAGGAGACTCCATGCTCCTCGTGGAGCCGCCGGATGAAGTCTCCCAGCTCGGCTCCCATGACTCGCTCGAGTGGACGGGCCTCCGGCGCCACCACGTGAACCTCCAGCCCTCGGGACCGGAGGGAGGCAGCCACCTCGAGCCCGATGAAACTCGCCCCCAGGATCACGGCACGCCTAGCGCCCGTCGCGGCCGCGATGATCGCCTTGCTGTCGCCAAAACTGCGCAGGTAGTAGACCGGAGGGCTCCCGCTCTCCATCTCCGGTGGAAGCCGCACCGGCGCGGCACCAGTCGCCAGCAGCAGGGCCTCGAACTCGCGCGTGCTGCCATCGTCCAGCCGGATCCGCCGTGCACCCGGCTCGACCGCGACTACCCGGCGCTGGTGGACGATATCGATGCCTTGCTCGCGATAGAACTCCGGTGGATGTAGCGGGATCCAATCCTCGGAGGCGGTGCCGGCCAGATAATCCTTGGAGAGATTCGGCCGATCGTAGGGCGCGTCTGGATCGGGATCGTAGAGAGTCAGCTCGCCCTGGTAGCCGTCGCGCCGAAGCGTCTCGGCCGCGCACTCGCCTGCCGCACCGGCACCCACGATGACCACTGAGCCGGGGTGCCTGGCACCCCGAGGTCGAGCACGCTGCGCGGGCCTCGGAGCCTTCCCGCTAACGAAAACCTTCCCCGCCCGTTGCTCCACCTGCCAACAGGAAACGTCGTTGAGAGCCGGGGGCCGAAGCGCCTCGCCGGTACGCAGGCTGAAGCAGGCGTGGTGCCATGGGCATCGGACCGTGTCGCCGACCACCAATCCTTCAGGCAACGGACCGCTGTAGTGGGTGCATACCGCCCCTATGGCGAACCACTGGGGACCCTGCCGTACCAGGAGCACTGCCTCTCCACCGGAGTGGCCGGCCAGGACGCCGCCGTCAGGTATCTCGGAGACGGAAACACCGAGCGAGAGATCGGGACCGGTGAGCTCTGGTTCGGTGGCCATGGTGGGATCCTTTACCCGGCCGCCACACCGGTCACCCGGCCAAACCGCCGCTCCCGGCCGGCAAAGTCCTCCAGGGCGGCGCGCAGCTCGCCGGGGCCGAAGTCCGGCCACATTACCGAGGTGAAATACAGCTCGGCGTACGCCGCTTCCCAGAGCAGGAAATCGCTGAGGCGCCGCTCGCCGCCGGTGCGGATCAGCAGGTCCAGCTCCGGGACGGGCGATCCGTGGTCCACGATGCCGAGCAGGCGCCCGAACGATTGGCGCGAGGCAGCGCCGGGACGCAGGCACTGGGCGGCGCGAAGGATGGCGTCGCGCGAGGAGTAGTCGACCGCCACCCGCAGCCACAGCCGGGCTCCACTGCTGGTGGCGATCTCGGCGGCCTCGATGGCACGAAGAAGGCCGGGGCCCAGCCGGTCCCGCCGGCCGATGATCTCCAGCCGCACGCCATTGGCCACACAGCGCGCCGTCTCGGCCCGGAGATATTCCTGGAACAGCCGCATGAGCCAGGCGATCTCGGTGGCGGGGCGACGCCAGTTGTCGGATGAAAAAGCAAAGAGCGTCAGGACACCGATGCCCGCCGGGGGAGCCGCCTCCACCACGCTACGAACCGCATCGGCGCCCGCGCGATGGCCGGCTCCGCGAGAGAGGCCCCGCTGGGTTGCCCATCGGCCATTGCCGTCCATGATGATTCCGACATGAAGGCCCGAGGGTCTCGCCGGATGCGAAGGTCTTTGCGTCATAAAGTGGAGCCCCAAAAAAAGAGAGCCGCTCAGCCCTCGCGGGTGCTGTGAATCAGCGCTTCCATGTGATCCAGGTATCGCTCCAGCGCCAGTCGGCCCACGGGGCTCAGCCGGTACTCGGTGCGGGGTACCCGGCCCTCGAAGGACTTGGTACAGGTGAGATAGCCGGCGTCCTCGAGCTTGCGGGCGTGGACGCTGAGATTCCCGTCGGTAGTATCGAGCAGCCGTTTCAACTCGTTGAAGCTCAGACTCCGGTTGACCGCCAGAGCGCTCACGATAGCGAGCCGCATCCGTTCGTGAATCAGGCGATCGAGCTCCAGGGGTCCCTGCCGAGCGGCGCCACCCCGAATTCCCTTGAGCCTTTGTAGCCCCTTGCTCCCTTCCGGGCGCATCGAGGCCAGATTGGACTTAGCCACCGTACCTCCGCGCGATGATGAGGCCGAAGATGATGTGCAGCCCACCGAAGCCGGCCGCCAGCAGCCAGTGGCCCCAGGTGGGGGGAGCCAGGAGCGCCACGGCGCCGAGCGCCATGAAGCACAGCCCCATGATAGGGACCACCCGAACCGAGTAGGCCCCACCGGTTACGACACCGGTGCCGTAGAGCAGGAGCCAGGTGCCGGGGAGCGCGCTGTACAAGCCCGCCCGTACCAGCACCAGGGTGAGGAGCCCGCCCACGGCGAGGGGCGGCAGGTAGCTCAAAACGAAGCGCCGGCCGGAGTAGGAGAAGACCGGGGTGCCTGCCCTGCGGGCTTTCACGGCCATGGCCCAGCCCCCGATAGTGAGGGCCAGGACCGAGGCGCCGAGCCAGACCGCCAGCCACCTTCCCTCCGCCGGCCGGCTGCCGGCCAGCGCGCTAGCCGCTAGAGCCGTCAGGCCCATTGCCACGCCACCCCACCCCGGCACGGCGGTGAACGCGGTGGCGCGCTCCATGGTGGATCGGATGAAGGACAGGTTGTCCATCGCCCGGGCGTGCAGAGCGGGCGCGCCCGGGTCTCGTGGTGCCGGCCTGGGAAAGGTCATTGGCTTCAGTGTAACAGGAGCCACTGCCTTCATCAAGTGCTTTATGTCGTAAAGTAAGCTTATCCCCTGGTCAGACGGCCTTCAGCTCCGAGGTGCAGTGGGGACACCGCGACGCCTCCGCCGGAATCGCCATCCGGCAATGGGGACACTGTTTTGTGGTGGGCCCCGAGGCGGGAACCGGCGGGTATAGCCGGTTGACGGCCCGGACCAGCAGGAACACGGCGAACATGACTATCACGAAGGCAACCACGTTGTTGACGAACATGCCATAGTTGATGGTGACTGCACCCGCTGCTTTGGCCTCGGCCAGCGAGGCATACGGCGGCGGCACATCCAGGCCCGGCTGGAGCAGGAGGAACAGGTTGGAGAAATCCACGTTCCCCAGCGCGAGCCCGATAGGAGGCATGATCACATCGTCCACCAGCGACTTCACGATGGTTCCGAAGGCGCCGCCGATGATGATGCCGACCGCGAGATCGACCACGTTGCCCCGGAGGGCAAAGGCCTTGAACTCCCTTAACATGAGCGCCCTTTCTGTGAGCACGGATTAACCCCGATGGAAACGGATCGCTCCACGCCCGGTCTTTGCTCCTTGCGCCGCCTGATTGCCCGACACTCTTGTTTCGCGGAACACTTGCTGACTCGTTAGCTCGGAACTGGCTGGTGTGCGGTTGACTCCTGCTCTTTGGCACGCTCGATGGAAAGGGAGCTCAACTCGTCTACGGAGCAACCCGTTCCCATCGGTGTTCATCCGTGCTATCTGTTCTGGGATCTATTCCCGATCCTCGTGACTCGTTGCGAGCCCCGCCGCACTCCACTCCGCGAATCCGCCGGAAAACAGACTCAAATCGGTGAACCCATGTGCCCGGAGCAGGCTGGCGGCGATAGCGGCGCGCCGGCCGGTCTGGCAGTGCACGATGAGCGGGCGATCTCGGGGGATCTCACCCCTTCGCTGATCCAGACAGGCCACCGGCAAGTTGAGCGAGCCGGGCAGGTGCCCACTCTTCCATTCGCCTTCACTACGCACATCCAACGCCAGCGACTCCCCGCTCCGGAGCCGGGCAGCCACAGCCTCGATCTCGAGCGTGGGGATCGTCTGCAACTGTCCCTCGGAGCCACGCCATGCCTCGAGGGCTTCGATGCCGAAGTATCCGGCAATTCGCTCGAGCCCGATTCCGGCGAGATCGCGCACCACCTCGTCCACCAGCTCGATCCTGCGGTCGTCGAGGATGAGATGGTAGTCCCGGCCGTACGGTATCAGGGAGCCCGCCCACCCGGTGAAGCTCCGGTTGAATGGGATGTTGATCGTACCAGGCACGGCTCCCAGCATGAAAGCGGGGGCTTGACGGGTGTCCACTACGGTGCCGCGCCGAGCCAGCACCGCTGCCAGTCCTTTCGGGGGCAGCCGGGCGGGCCGGCGAAGGCGGCCGAGCAGCGGAGGGCCGGACTGATTGATCCGCTTCATCTCCGCGAAGTAGCACGGCGGATCCGGCTGGCCGGCGAGCACGGCTCGGACGAACTCGCCCTCGTGACTCACCCCGAACGCCCAGTTGAAGCGCTTCTCGTAACCCAGCGTGGTCTGTGGCAACGCACCGAGCGCCTTGCCGCAGGCCGATCCTGCGCCGTGCCCCGGCCAGATCTGGAGGTAATCCGGCAGCTCACGAAAACGCTGGAGCGATCGAAAGACCTGGCGGGCGCTCTCCTCCATGGTGCCCTGAAGGTTGACCGCGCGCTCGAGCAGGTCGGGACGGCCGACGTCGCCCACGAAGATGAAGTCGCCGGTAAAGACGCCCATCGGCTCAGAGGCGGACGCGCTGTCGGTGACGAAGAAGCTCAGGTGTTCGGGCGTGTGCCCCGGCACGTGCAGGGCTCGCACCTCGATGGCACCGACCCTGAAGCAGGATCCGTCGTACAGCGGTGTCGCGCCTGACTCAGTGGAGTATCCGTATCTCCAGTCCTCTCCTCCCGCGTCGGACAGGTAGAGCCGCGCCCCGGCGCGGTGGGCCAGCTCACGAGCGCCCGAAACGAAGTCGGCATGAATGTGCGTCTCCGTGACATGAACGATCCTGAGCCCCTCGGCATCGGCAGCCTGGAGATACGGCTCGGGGTCACGGTTGGGATCCACCACCAGCGCCTCGCCGCTGGCGGTGCACCCGACCAGATAGCTGGCCTGGGCTAGCTTGGTGTCGTAGAAGCGTTTGAAGAACATGCCATGAGCTATGAGCTGTCAGGTCTGCTGCGGGGACGTTGTGAGCCAGAAGCTAATAGCCCTAGCTCGTGGCCAATACCCCACGGCCACAGCCCTTGTGCGAGGCCGGGTCTGGTGA
Organism: Gemmatimonadales bacterium; assembly: GCA_050733075.1. Taxonomy (GTDB): domain Bacteria; phylum Gemmatimonadota; class Gemmatimonadetes; order Gemmatimonadales; family GWC2-71-9; genus CAVVWJ01. Next base: position 70,588 of record JBOHSD010000004.1, on the reverse strand, counting down.
GCGTCCCCATGGCGATCAACTCACCTTCCGACACAACATCGACGCATCCAGGTGCCTTAGCGGTGCTGCCGGGTCCGACACAACTCCTTGCTGCGCTGGCCCTGCTCCTGCTCATCGGGTGCCGGCACACCGATCCGTTCGGCTCGGCGCCCCAAGGCACGGACCAGCCGTTCGACCCCGGTCCACCGGCGCGCCTGACCCTGAATCACGGGCCCGACCGGGGAGCGGCCTGGCTTCCTGACGGATCCGGCATTCTGTATTCCGCCCAGCAACTGGGGCGCAGCGACCACGATGTGTGCCTCGCGCTCATACCTCCGAGCGGGGGAACCCAGCGCCGCCTCACCTGCGATCTCTCGCCCACCGGAGTCGATTCGACCGACGCGATCGAGACGCCGGCGCCGTTGCCCGACGGCAGGCTGGCCTTTGTCACCGCCGGCTCCCCTGTCAACGCACTCACCCCGGGAAGCGCCGGCATCGCTCTCGGGTCGGTGACCGACCCGAGGACCCGCACCGTTCTGCGAGCGTTGCCCTACACCATTCCGGGTGAGCGGCTGCACTCCGGCGCCTCTCAGCTCCGCTGGCTGGGCCAGAGCCGGCTCGTGTATCTCGGGGAGCGGGTGGAGTACCGCCGTACCTGCCCTTCCTGCCCCCAGTGGGACACTCTGACCATGGGGCTCGACGTGACTCTGCTCGATGTGGGCGAGCCCGGCGCACTGCCGCGCCGAGTGCCCGGAACGGACCTGGCGTCGGGCGTGTCGGCAGGCTCCGATGAGGACGAGGTCTACTACACCGTCGCCGGTGATGCGCGCGTGTTCCGCCGCGCGCTGTCCACCGGGGTGGTAAGCGTGGCCCACGACTTCGGCCCCGCCGGGATCGCCAGGGACGTGCACGTGGTGGGCAGCCGCATGGCAGCCGTGGTCGGCGGACGGGTGAGCTTCGGGACCGATCCGTTTTCGGGACCCATGCAGTGGGACAGTGGCGGGACGCTCCACGTGGTGGACTTCGAGAGCGGCACCGACGTGGTGCTCGGCGGTCCAGGGCTGTTCCGGCGGCCTCAGATCTCTCCGGCAAGGTCCGCCATCGTCGCCGAAGAATATCCGCTGATCATTCAGAACGTCGGGGGCATCCTGGATACCACGGTGAGCCGGCGGAGCGATCTCTACCTGTTCGGCCAACCGTGAGTCTCGCCCGTCCCGCGGCAGCCGCGCTGGCTCTCGCTGCCATCCTGCCCCTTCCCCTTCTGGCGCAGGCTGAGGGGGTCATAGCCGGACAGGTGCGCGACGCGGGATCTGGAACGGGGCTAGCGGAGGCCCAGGTACTGGTTGACGACCGGCTCCGCGCCATTGCAGACACCGCCGGTGGGTACCGGGTGCGCGGCATACGCAGCGGCTGGCATCGGGTATCGGCGCGTCTCATCGGGTACCGCAGCGTGGTGCGGGACAGTGTCTTCGTGAGTGGCGGGTCCACAGTGACCCTCGACTTTGCCCTGGAAACGAACCCGCTGGAGCTGGAGCCTCTGGTCGTCACCGCTCCGGTGGATCCGGTCCTGGACCCTCTGGCGACCGCCACGGAGCAGAAGATCAGCGCGGCCGATCTTCGGGATCTGCCGGTGAGCTCACTGGAGGAGGCCATCGCCCTCTCGGCCGGCAGCGTGGGCGAGAGCTACCGCGGCGGGCGTCTGGGCGAGGAGTCGTTCATTCTCGATGGTCTCGGCGTGAAGAATCAGTTGGACGCGGCGAACGGAGGCCTGGGAGTCCGGATTCCGCCGGATGCGTTGAGCGAGGCCTCGCTGATCACCAACGGCTTTTCCGCTCGCTATGGCCAGGCACTCTCGGGGCTGGTGAACGTAGTCACCCGCGAGCCGGGCGACCGCTGGGAGGGGCGGCTCGGCTACGAGAGCGACCGCGCGCTCGGCGGAAGCTGGGACCTCGGGCTCGATCGCTTCGTGGCCCAGGCCGACGGGCCGGTGGTTGGACGAGTGGGTGTGCTGGCCGCTATCGACGTCTCGGGGCGGTTGGATGCCGATCCGGTCAACGCACCGGCCCCGACCGATCCGAGGGATCCGCGGTCGGAGTCGCCAGCCCTGCTTCCCCACAACAGCGGCGAGCAGTGGAGCGCGCTCGGCAAGATCACGGTGGCGCTGACCGACCAGTTCACCCTTCGCATGCTGGGCCTGCATTCCGAGGACCAGCGTCTGCTCTACGACCAGGCTTACAAGTACGACCTCGATCTGGCGCCGGCTCAGCGGCTGCGAGGGGACCTGTTCACCGGCCACGTGCAGTACGCCAGCAGCCCGGCCAGGGGCAGCCCCCTGCTGGTGGACATCAGAGTAGGCCGCTTTACCCGGGATTTCGTGCGCGGCACGCTCAGCGGTGACGTGGACTACGCCTTCGGGGCGCTCACCGGCCGGCGCTTTCATTTCCTGGGCGAAGACGCGGCCCGCGCCCTCGACCCCTCGCCCGCGACGATCGCAGGGCTCCAGGTACCCGAGCCGAGCACGGCATCGCCCTGGGGTGTACCCGCATTCTTCGTGGGGACGGGGTCGCGGGGAGAGCTGGGGTGGAGCCATTTCGGCCAGACTCGCGGCCAGGTTGACCTCACGCTGGGGGCTGGCGACCGGGTTGACCTCTACGCGGGCGCCGAGCTGGTGGCGCAGCAGGTACGCTCCTACCAGCGCGCGCTGGGTTATCTGCCGGTCGGAGACAGTGTCCCGCCGGCAGCCGTGTCCGCCTTCTCGCCCACCAGCGCGGCGGGATACCTGGAAGCGCAGTTTCGGTTGTCCGACCTGGGTCTGACCGCCGGCCTTCGATACGACCAGTTCAGCGCCGGCAGCGAGCTTGCCTCGGAGTCACGCGGCTCGCAGCGGCGGCTCAGCCCCCGCCTTGCCGTTTCCACCGTGCTCGCCGGCGCCACCTTCGTGGCGAGCTACGGCCGCTTCACCCAGGCTCCTGACTACCAGTACCTGGTAGATGCTGCGTTCGACGACACTACCAGGACGGGCCGCTTCCGCCGGGGCAACCCCAACATCGGCTTCGAGGACGCAACCCAATACGAGTTCAGTCTCCGGGTTCGTCCCACCACGATCACTTCGCTCAGGCTGGGTGTGTACGTGAAACGGCTCGACGGCCTGGTGGCCTCGGTACCGCTGGGGCTGGATCCCGACTCTACCATCTTCGGCAACGCCGATGCTGGGAGCGTCAAGGGCGCGGAGCTGCTCTTCGAGCGCGAGCTGCGCGGGGGATTCGGCGTGCGTGTGGCCTACACGCTGCAACACGCGAAAGCCACGGCTACGGACGCCTTTCTGCTCAACCGCGTGATCTCTGTTGACCCGGAGACCGGCGATACGATCCGTCCGGCGCGCGCCGAGTTCCCCCTGGATTACGATCGCCGGCACACCGTCACCGCTGTGGTGCGGAGCCGGGTGCCCGATCAGGTGGGGCCCAGGCTGCTGGGAGTCCGGCCCCTGGCGGGGCTGGAAGCGGCGGCTATCGTGCGGCTGAGCTCCGGCCTGCCGTTTTCCCGCAGCAACGCCGCGGGAGATTCGCTCATAGGGCTACCTAACGATTCGCGGCTGCCGGCGACCACGACAGTGGATCTGCTGGTGCGCCGCTCGATCCGGCTGGGTGGGACTCGTGGAGGCGTGTATGTGGATGTCAGGAACCTGCTGAACCGGCGTAACATCGTGGCGGTGCGGCGCGACTCGGGACAGCCGGGTCCGGATGCGGCGGGGCTCCAGGCCCTCGCAGAGGCCGCGTATCAGGCGCATCCCGAGGAGATTCCCTACGAGTCGGCCCGTTACCGCGCTTTTGCAGACACCGATGGCAACGGATATGTGGAGGGGCGCCAGGAGCTTTTCCCATTGTACCTGGCGGCCGCTCGGGACTTCACTCAGCCGCTCTTTGCGTACGGGCCACCCCGGCTGGTTCGTCTCGGCATGGAGTTCCTGTTCTGAGCGAGATCCTCTTTCAGCAGCGCCTTGTTGATGGCCATGCCGGCTTCGGCGCCTTCGGCCGCCGCAACGATGGCGAACTGAGCCTCCCGGGACGAGTCACCAGCCACGAATACCCCAGGCACGTTGGTGGCCTCGCAGCTCCCGGTGTCTACCGCGCCTTTAGGCGTGAAACGGCAACCCAGCCTGGCCGCGAGATCGGATCGCTGACGCTGTCCCGAGACGACGAAGAGAGCCTTGCGGGGCAACGGCTCACCTCCGGCAAAGACCACCCGCTCCAGCATCCCACCGTGTCCCTCGAGCCGGATGACCGGCTCGTCCCGCACCTCGATACCGGCCGAGGCCAGCTCTCCCTCGTCTTTCTCGGACAGCGCGCCGGGGCCTCCGGTGCACAGCACGACGTCGTCGCTCCAGACGGTGAGCCCCAGCGCCAGCGCGGAGGCTTCCTCACCCTGCCCGTAGGCCGCGAGCGGCTGGTCGCGCCACTCCCAGGCATCGCAGTAGGGACAGTGGTGCACACTGGTTCCATAGAGTTGTTGCAGGCCCTCCAGCTCCGGAAGCTCGTCCACCACGCCGGTGGCCAACAGCAGCTTGCGGGCGCTGAGCTTGAGACCGCCTGCGGCGGTGACGGCGAAGCCGCCGGAGTTTCTCCGGACATCCACGATTTCACCACGATGAAACTTTACCGTGGGATAGCTTCCGGCATCTTCCCGGGCCAGACGAAGGAACTCGGGCGGCGCGATCCCGTCCCGCGTGAGATAGGCATGCAGGCCCGAGGCACGCGCGTTTCTCGGGTCTCCCGCATCGCACACCAGGACACTCCGCCGGCAGCGGCCCAACATCAAGGCCCCGCTGAGGCCAGCCGGTCCGGCACCGATGACGATACAGTCGTATGGCACGCGGTTCAGGCGCGTCCGGCGGTATGTCTCGGGCCGGCCGGAGCCTCTCGGGCGTCCAGGACCTGCTTCAACCGGCGCAAGTCGTCTTCCACCTGGCGGGAAGGCTCCTCGCCCAACAGCCTGGCTACCCCGGCCCCGAGCCGGCCGGCGGGCGGATCGTAGCTCAGCACTACCCGCACCTCGGTGCCGTTTCCAGCCGGAGTCGGCGTGAAGTGCACCGAGCCGGCGCTGTTCACCTCCGAGCCCGGGAGCGTGCGCCAAGCGATGAGCTCGTCATCGATCTCATTATGGATCACGGCGTCCCACTCCACCCTGGTCCCGGCCGGGCCCTTGGCCACCCAGTGCGATAGGTTCTCGTCTACCACCGTGACCGACTCGAGATGATCCATGAACCTCGGGAGGTTCTCGAAGTTGCGCCAGAAACGGTAGACCTCGAGCACCGGCCGGTTGATGACGACGCTGCGCTCTACCTTGATGCCCTGCCCTCGGGGAACGCTCGCGACCGGACTGCCGCGCTCCCGCCGGCGACGATCGCGCCGGGATCGCATGGTCGAGGGCTTGCCGGTAAGCGCTCTGGAGACCAGGCCGGTGGCCACCGGCAGGAGAACGGGACGGAACCGCTTGCGCCGCAGGCTCAGGGCCAGCAACACCGTGCCCGCAAGACCCATGACCAGCCGTCCCGTCACCCCGGCCTTTCCTGCCCGATCATTCCGTCTGCGGAGATTCTCCCAGCGGTCGCTGGACCGCGGTGCGTTGTCAGTCGCCGCCATCGGTGGTTCCTTTTTTCGGGGGATTACGCCGCCTGCGCGTGGCCTTCTTGACCGCCCGCTGGTGGGCCTCGTCATCGAGTAAGGCGCTCATGCCGTCCCGGTGCTCGGGGTCGGCGAACTCCTCCTTTGGACTGGCGAAGTGAGGCCCCTCCTGTTCGCGGGGCTCCTCAAAATCCAGATCGTCCTGCCGGTCCTTGACGCCCTCGCTCTCCTCGACCCGAAAGCGATTGCGCTCGTCGTCGCTCATGGTTGCGTATTTACGGCTGAGATTCTTTGCCATGCGTCTCACTCCTGGTGGTTGCCTCCAGCAGGGCCTTCATCCGCCCGAGGTCTTCGTTCAGTTTGGCCCGGGGGTCTGCGCCCAGCAGCTCGGCTACAGCCTGGCCGGCGCCACCCGCCGGCGGGTGATAGCACAGGCGCAGGTCGACACGGGTGCCGGTTCCCGAGGGCGAGAAGCGAATGACGCCGGCGTTCTCCAGCATGGAGCCGGCCTCGCTTCGCCAGGCGATCACCTCACCCCGCTCCTGCTCGGTCAGCACCGCGTTCCATTCGATCGGCACGCCACCGGGTCCGCTGACGCTCCAATGGGAGCGACCGGCCCCCAGATCCTCGACTTCCCGGACGTGGCTCATGAAGAGCGGGAAGTTCTCGTAGTTAGTCCAGAAGGCGTAGACCTGATCGATGGGCGCATCGATGTGCAGCGTCTTCTGGATGTCCACCGCCCGTCGGCGGTCCATCCGCGGCATGCTGGGAAGGGCCGAGGTGCGCCGCCCGCCGCCCAGCAACAGCCCGGTGCCCACGGTTCGGAGTATCGCCGCCAGCCTTCCCCGCCGGGTAAGGCCGTACAGCACGAGCACCGCTCCGGTCACGCGCAACGCGGCCCCCGATTCGCGCGACGGATGCCGGGTCTCAGTGGTCGTGAGGGTGGCGCCGCCGAGGCCCTGGAGATCTCCGATGCGGGAGCCATACCCTGGCAGCCGATCCAAGGAAGACTCCTGGGACTGGCGCTCGAGTCCACGGCGAGCCTGATCAACCAGGGTGCCGAGTCGCTCGCTCAGGCGTTCCCGGCGCAGCTCCCCACGTTCCGGGTCCAGGAGGTATACCAGACCCGCGCCGATAGTCACACCGCCGATGAAAGATTTCGTGCCCATGACTGACTCCCAACTTTGTATATTGGAAACTCACCTTTCGCCGCGAACGTTCTGTGACGGCACTCACAGTCACGAGGGGGTCCCCGACCCGGCAATGACCGGCAAAAGAGGCGACATTCCCCCGCGCTGATGTTATCAGCCGGGACAAACCAGAACGCGAGATGCCGAAGCGGCCGCTGCTTCGGGGAAGGATGGCTCGCCACGAAACCAATGATACGAGATGTATTGCCGGGCTGAAGTTTCTACTCGACAACGCACGAGCGCTTCATGCATCACCAGTACACCATCATCTCCTTCTCGCACCTCCGCTGGAACTTCGTTTACCAGCGTCCCCAGCACCTGCTCTCTCGTCTGGCAGCCCGTCATCGGGTTCTTTTCCTGGAAGAGCCGGAGCTCGATACCGCGGGTCCTCCCCGCTGGGAGCGTAGCAGCCCACAGCCCAACCTACAGATATACCGGCCTCGGACACCGGTCCAGGCACCCGGATTCCATCGGGACCAGCTACCGGCGCTCGCCCGGCTGATGGCCGAGCTGCGCAACGATATTGGCAACGCCGACCACCTGGCCTGGCTTTACACCCCCATGGCGCTCCCGCTGGCCCGCATGCTGGAGCCCCGCGCCACCCTATACGACTGCATGGATGAGCTGTCCCTTTTCCTGGGAGCGCCGGCCGAGCTGCTGGCCCGTGAGGCCGAGCTGCTGGAGTACGCCGACATCATGTTCACCGGCGGGCCCAGTCTCTACCGGGCCAAGAAGGCCCGCCACCCCAACGTGCACTGCTTTCCCAGCAGCGTGGATGCGGCGCATTTCCGGATCGGCGATCCGACCCGCGGTCAGATCGGCGAAGCCGACGATCAGGCAGAGCTACCGCGGCCGCGGCTCGGATTCTACGGCGTCATCGACGAGCGGCTGGATCTCGAGCTGGTGGATGCCGTGGCCAGCGCGCATCCGGAGTGGCAGATCGTCCTGGTCGGCCCCATCGTGAAAATCGATGCGGCGAACCTGCCCCGCCAGCCCAACATCCACTACCTGGGGCAGCGTGCCTACGAGGAGCTGCCCCGCTACCTCGCCGGCTGGGACGTCTGCCTCCTGCCCTTCGCACGAAACGATGCAACGCGGTTCATCAGCCCCACCAAGACGCTGGAATACATGGCGGCAGAGCTTCCGATCGTGAGTACCCCGATTACCGACGTAGCCGAGCCGTACGGTGATATCGTCTACCTGGGCGGCACGCCCCAGGAGTTCATCGCCGCCTGCGAGGCGGCGCTGGACGCCGGCCCCCGGGAGCGGGCCAGCCGGACCGCCAGGATGCGCGAGGTTCTGGCAGGCACGTCGTGGGATACCACCGTGGCCGCCATGGAAAAACTTTTGAATGAACAGTTCCGGGCCCCCAGGGCTCGTATCCATAGAAAGGGCTCGAGGCTCTCACATGCCACCCCAGCATAGGACTCCGTCATCGGGGCTCACTCCGATCATAGTTGTCGGCGCCGGTCCCACCGGCCTGAGCGCCGCGTACCACCTGGGCCAGGACGCCCTCCTGGTCGAACAGGCCGACCGAGTGGGAGGCTGGTGCCGCTCTCTCGAGGACAGCGGCTTCACCTTCGACATGGCCGGTCACATCATGTTCTCCAACGATCCGTACGTCCACCAGATGTACGACATGCTGCTGGGCGATAACGTCCATTGGCAGGATCGGGAAGCGTGGATCTACAGCAAGGAGGTCTACACTCGCTATCCCTTCCAGGGCGCGCTCTACGGGTTACCTCCCTCGGTCATCTCGGAGTGCATCGTGGGCGCCATCGAGGCGCGCTTCGGCAGCCCCGAGCGGCGCGGCATGTTCGAGCCTCTCATGCAAGCGAACGGTAGCGGCAAGGCCGGGGCATACCGGGGAGCGGAGCGGCGCCGGCCGGCGTTGCCCCGGGGCGAGCCCCGGAACTTCGAGGAGTTTATCTACAAGGTGTGGGGAGCCGGCATCGCCAAGCACTTTGCTATTCCCTACAACCAGAAGCTCTGGGCGGTGCCGCTCTCGGAGATGGAGACCTCCTGGCTCGGTGGCCGGGTTCCGCTTCCCAACCTCGAGGAGATGATCGAGGGAGCGCTATCGCCGGTACCCAGGCCGATGGGGCCGAACGCCCGGTTCGGCTATCCCCTCCGCGGGGGGTTTCAGGCGCTGATGAACGGTTTCCTCCCCCTGCTGAAGGGCGAGGTCCGGCTGAAGACCAGGGTCACCGGAGTCTCCCCCTCACGCCACAGCGTCACCCTTTCCGACGGCAGCGAGGAGTCGTACGAGTACCTGATCAGCACTATGCCGTTGCCGGCATTGGTGGGGGTCATCGGCCGGGAAGCCCCGGCGGAGGTGCGCCGCGCCGCCGCCGACCTCCGCCACGTATCGGTACGGTGCGTCAATATCGGCGTGGGACGGGAGAACCTGACGGAGAAGCACTGGATCTACTATCCGGAGGACACGGTTTTCCACCGCATATTCGTCCAGGGCAATGCCAGCCCCTACTGCAACCCACCGGGTGGCTTCGGGCTCACCTGCGAGATCACCTACTCCGACGCAAAGCCGCTGCCTTGCGACGGCGACGCGCTGATCCGGCGTTGCATCGAGGATTGCCAGAAGGTCGGCTTCTTCAAGCGGGAAGACCCTATCTGGGCCGCGAACCAGGTGGACCTGCCGGTAGCGTACGTAGTGTACGACCACAGCCGCGCCAGGAACGTCAACCTGATCCGCGAATGGCTCTCGAGCCAGGACATCCTGCTGGCGGGCCGCTACGCCGAGTGGGAGTATTACAACTCCGACCATGCATTCATCGCGGGCAAGAAGGCGGCGGAGCAGGTGGGGGAGCTGCGAGAGCAGCCAGATAGTGAAGCGTTGATGACTGCGGAGTGACACACCAAAACCGTGAACAGTAAACGGTAAACGGCAGGTACAAGCCAGAACACCGCGGTCCCGTTCACTGTTCACCGTTCACTGTTCACCGTTCACCGTCCACGTTCACGCTTCTTGCTTTACTCTTAAAGCATGCCCCACACGCTACCCCGCCGCCGGCCCGAAGACTTCCTCTGGGCCACCGGTATCGAGGACACGTTCGTGCCCCAGACCCGGCCCGGCCACCGCGCGCTGGACGAGTACCAGCTCATGGGCCACTACGAGCACTGGCGCGAGGACCTGTCCCTGGTCCGCGACCTGGGCCTCAAGATGGTTCGCTGGGGTGTGCCGTGGTACCGGGTCGAGCCGTTCCAGCCGGGCGACTACGACTGGCGCTGGACCGACCAAGTAATCCCCTACATGGTCGAAGAGCTGGGGATCACACCGATCGTCGACCTGATGCACTACGGCTGTCCCTTCTGGCTCCGGCGGGAGTTCGCCAGCGCGGAGTATCCATCCGCGGTCGCCCGGTACGCCGCCGCCTTTGCCGAGCGCTACGCCAAGCTGGTCAGTTGGTATACCCCGCTGAACGAGCCGATCGTCACCGCGCTGTACTGCGGGCAGCGCGGGCTCTGGCCGCCCTATCTCCGGAGCGACGGCGGCTACGTGCACATCCTGCTCCAGGCGATCGAGGGGATCGTCGAGACTTCCGCCGCGCTCCGGGCGGTCAACCCCGAGATGGTTCTGGTCCATGTGGAAGCCACCGGTCTCAGCCGCACCGCCCGGGAGGACCTCCATGCAGTCGCCCAGGAGGAGCAGTCCCGGACCTTTCTTCCCTTCGATCTCCTGACCGGACGGGTCACCCCGTCGCACCCACTCTTCTCCTGGCTGGTCCGCAGCGGCGCCTCGCCCGACCGGCTGGCGGCTATAGCGGCCCGGCCGGTGCCGTTCAGCCTGATGGGGCTCAACTTTTATCCCCAGTGGTCCACCACCCAGCTCTATATCGATCGTAAGGGCCGTCTGGCCTACCAGCCGGTGGAGCAGGACGGCGCCGGGTTCAGCTCCCTCATCGAGGAGTACTACCGCCGCTATCGACTGCCCATCATGGTCACCGAGACCAGCGCCAAGGGTGACGAGACCATCCGGGCGCGCTGGCTGGAAGCCTCGGTGGCCGCCATCCGGGTGCTGCGAGGCCGGAGCATTCCGGTACTGGGCTACACCTGGTTCCCCCTGTTCACCATGATCGACTGGAAATACCGCTTCGGCCGTGGCCCGCTGGAGGAATACCGGCTCGACCTGGGACTCTACACCCTGGACGGGGCCCAGCGCTGGCGAGCGACGCCTCTGGTGGAGCAGTTCCGCAGTTACGTGGCCGACGCGGAGGCGGCAGTCGGGAATATCGGGGTGCAGGAGCCTTCGACCGCTCAGAGCTCATGACCGGCGACTCGCGACTGTTTCGCTCCTTCTGGATGGCGGGGTTCGAGTCGTCCTGCCATATCAACTCGCGGGGCCACCGGCTCGATCTCATCGCCGCGACTCAGCACGACCAGCTGATCGATGAGGACTACGCCCGTCTCAAGGGAATGAACATCGAGACGGTGCGGGAGGGGGTGCGCTGGCATTTGATAGACCGGGGACGCCGGATGGATTTCTCCTCACTGCTCCAGATGGTCGAAGCCGCCGAGCGCCACGGCATCCAGGTGATCTGGAATCTGTGCCACTACGGGTGGCCCGCCGACGTCAACCTGTTCACCTCGGGATTCGTAGAGCGCTTCGCCCGCTACTGCGGCGCGGTGGCCCGCTTCATCTCGGAGCACACCGATACGGTGCCGTTCTATGTCCCCATCAACGAGATCTCGTTCCTCGCCTGGGCCACTGGCGAGAAGGGCTACATCTTCCCCTACGCACGGGGTAAGGGGCACGAGATCAAGCATCAGCTCGTGCGGGCCGCAATCGCCGGCATGGAGGCGATCTGGGAGGTAGACCCACGCGCCCGCATGCTCCAGGTGGACCCGCTGATTCACGTGATCCCACCCAAAGGCCACCCCGAGCTGGCGCGTGCGGCTGCCGACCAGCGGGCCCGGCAGTTCGACGCCTGGGACATGCTGGCCGGCGGTCTCGAACCCGCGCTGGGCGGGCACCCCCGCTACCTCGATATCATCGGAGTGAACTTCTACCACTCGAACGAGTGGGAGTACCCGGACCAGCGGCTCCGCTGGGAGGACGTTCCACGAGACCGGCGCTGGATCCCCCTGCGGTACCTGCTGGCGGAGGTGTTCGACAAATACGACCGGCCGATGATCCTGTCGGAGACGAGCCATTTCGGCGCCGGCCGGGGACGCTGGATCAGGGAGGTGGCCAGCGAGGTGCGGCACGCCCGGGAGATGCGGGTGCCGATGGAGGGTACCTGTATCTACCCCATCATCGACCGGCCCGACTGGGAGGATCCCGGGCACTGGCACAACAGCGGCCTCTGGGACCTCAGACCCGGAGAGGCCGATCGTCTGGAGCGGGTGCTGTGCGAGGAGTACGCCGGTGAGCTCCGCCAGGCAATGCTGCAACGCCCGCTGTGACTGACGAGCTTTCCATCGCGGCCTAGCAGGGTGGAATCGAGGCCGTCGGCGATGCCGCCCGCTCGGGCTCGGTGTCCGGAGCCCTGGCCATGCGCTCGATCATGTCCCGCATCATGATGGTTGCAACCGGGTTGGTCCCCAGGTGTTCCCGCAGGCGATAGGTGGAGATCATCAGCCGGCCCCGGTCGATCCGGCGCTCGGCCACCAGCGCCACAATGTGGTGAGCCCAACCCACGAACAAGCCGGAGTGCACGTTTGAGGCAAAGTCGCGTGACGTCAGCCCGACGATCACGTGCTCTGGTGTCAGATCGGCAAAGGCGAAGTCCACCGTGCCGCCGCTGGGAATCCCGCCGAAGATCTTATCCTGCCTGATCCAGCTCATGCTGCTGGCCCAGTCTCCCTGCCAGCTCCGCCCCTGCCGCTGGGCGATGCTGATCGAGCCGAGGTGCGCCTGCTGAGATTCCGGCTCCTCCGCCAGCCAGAGCACCCGCCCCCCGTTCTGTACGTACCAGCGTAGATCATCGGTCATCCGCTCCACCACCACGAGGTCGGCCGAGTCCCGGTCGGTCAGCTCGTAGCCCATCGCCGCCAGCCGGGCGGCCAGCCGGGGGAGTCCCGGCACGGCGAGCCGGAAGTGCCGGCCCGGCGACTGGAGCCGGGGGAAGAAGTACAGCTCGTGGTGGTTGCGGGTGATCAGCTCGCCGTTGGCGTCGAGCAGGCGCATCTCCAGCCGGGCCCGCTTGGCCAGTTCCAGCCCCGGCACCTCGAACACCACGGTGCCGATGTTGGTCAACTGGGCCCGCTCCGGCGTGAATCCGCTGAAGGCGCCCCGGAGCTCGGGCCACTGATCGACATGCCACTCCAGCCGCGAATTCCTCAGATCGGCGGAGGAGAAGTGGGACAGCGCCAGCTTCACCTCGCAGCGTTCCCCTTCCCAGAAGGCGATCCGCTCCCAGTCGGTGGGCACGATGACATCGGTACTGTTCACCTGCCCGATGACGTCGTAGAACGACTTCGGGTTCCGGCACATGTCGAGCAGCCCGTTGCTCTCCCAGTGCACGTCGGTGAACTCGGTAATCACGTAGCCCACGATGCTGGGGTGCCGGCGCATCTGCTCGATCTGGTATTTCAGCGCCGTGAACTGCATGCGCTGGCTGGCGGCGGCCAGGTCCGACAGGGTGGGAAAGACCTTGTCCAAATGGAAGGCCTTGAAGCGCTGCTCGATCCCGTGAGGGTAGACGACCCCCTCGCCCCACTCGGTCCCGGTCTCGAACCACCACGGCTCCCCGCCGTAACACTCCTTGAGCCGGCCCACGTCGGGCAGCCCCCAGTTGCCGAACTCCGAGACTACCATCGGCTCGCTGCCCTGGCGGCGGACCTCGGGCGCCGGCCGGCGCTGTACCGGGTTCCACGGATCCCGCATGTACTCGCGCCACGACTCGATGCTCTCGTACTCGTGGGCAAAGGTCCAGGGCGGCCGGCTGGCGAAGGTCTGGACCCAGTCCTTCCATTTCCGGTAGTGGTCCGGCATCGCGTAGTAGTTGTGGAAGTCTTCGATGTCGGTCACCACATGGAAATTGGTAAAGCAGGGCGAGTTCCCCACCACCAGCCGGTGGGGGTCCAGCGCCTTGAGCTGGCTGTACATGTCCGCCAGCCAGGCCCGGTGCCCGGGGTTCACCGCCAGGTCCACTCCCCAGTTCTCGTTGACGATGGTCCAGATGATGATGGACGGGTGGTTCCAGTCCCGCTCCACCATCCCGAAGAGGGTGTCCCTGGCCCGCCGCTTGGAGGCCTCGGTGAGATGCTCCCAGTTCGGCAGCTCGGTCCAGATCAGGAGGCCGGCCCGGTCGGCCGCGTCGTAGTACCGCGGGTCGGTGATCTTGATGTGGGTGCGGAGCAGATTGAGGCCCATGTGCTTCGCCTTGGCGAACTGGGCATCGAGCTCCTCATCGCTGAACGGGGTATAGATCAGGTGGGGGTAGTAATCCTGGTCCAGCGCGCCACGCAGGTACAGCACCCGACCGTTGAGCAGCAGATGGCCTCGGGGCGATGTGGCGATGGTCCGCATGCCGAATCTGGACGATAGGGTGTCCAGCGGCAGGGCCCGGTCGTCGGTGCCGTCGAGCAGCACTGCCTGGAGCTCGTAGAGGTGCGGCGTGGCGGTGTCCCAGAGCATCGGCTCCGGGACCGGGATGGTCAGCTCCTCGCGCTCGACCCCTGCCGGCAACAGCAGCCGGTGGCGCCGGACCTGCCCCTTGGGATCGGTGACGTTCAGCCACAGGCCCAGCGGGCGTTCACCGGGCCGGCTAAGGCTGGCCCGCACCCGGACCTGCTGGCCCGGGACGTCGGGGGTGATGCGGAGACCGGTGAGGTGGATGGCGGAGCGGCGCTCGAGGTAGACACTCTGCCAGATGCCACCGATGGGGCCGTACCAGCTCTGCTTTCCGTGGGGGATCTCGGCAAAGGTGAGCTCGGGATCGAAATCGGCGTCGTTGCCCGGATCTATGACGCGGACGATCAGCTCGTTGGGTCCTTCCGGTGCCAGCGCCTCGGTGACGTCGATCTCGAAGGGGAGGTACCCTCCCTCGTGCTCCCCCACCAGGTGGCCGTTAACCCAGACGGTAGCGTGATAGTCTACGGCGCCGAAGTGGACGAAGGCGGTACCGCCGTTCCGCCTTACCGCCACGAAGTGGCACCGATACCACGCCACCCCGCTGTAGTCGCGCAGGTCGTCGAACTGTGCCTGCCAGGGGCCGGGAACCCTGATCTTCCGCGCCTGGCCCTGCTGAAGGCTGTCCTTCGTGAGCTGCTGTTTCGGGTCGGGGTAGAACTCCCACTCACCATCCAGATCGGTCCGCTGACGAATCATCGGTGCACGACCCTCGAGCCGCGGATACCCCGGCGCCGCTCGAGCCAGCTGCCCGCCGCCGAGCCGAGGATGCCGCCGGACGCCGCAATGGCGGTGACCACGGCTATACTGTAGGCGAAAACGCGGGCATCGGTGGTCTCCTGGGACACGGGACCGGCGCCCACCAGCCACGCGGCGAGCGGTCCCAGCGTGCCATCGAGAAATCCGACCAGGGCAGCGGCCAACACGCCGGTGGCGAAGTTCGTCCGCCAGGCACTAGTGGCACCCACCCCCACATAGACCACCAGCGATACCACCCCGAGCGCGCGGTAGGGAAAGCCCAGGGGCTTGCCGGCCAGCTCACCGACCACATCCAGCACGACCAGCAACGCGGCGGCCGTGAGAATGATCGGCGTCACCCGTCTCATATCATCCCTGATCATCGTGGTCTCTCCGGACACGACCGTGGTTGGCAGCCGGCTGAAGCTGAAGAATGACTAAGTGTACCCGGTCGCGGAATGCAAACAAGCGGCCGGCCGCATCGACGGCTCCCCGGGCCCAGCTTACTTTATCAGGGTCGCCACCTACCGGAGCCGGTCTTCCATGGAGCCCATCTACCTCGCCATCGGTCTGATTGCTGGAGTACTCTCGGGGTTGTTCGGGATTGGCGGCGGGATACTGATCATTCCCGCGCTCATCTTCTTAGCGAAGTTCCCCACCAAGATGGCGCTGGGCACCTCGCTCGGCGCCTTGCTGCTGCCGGTAGGACTGCTCGGCGCGTACACGTATTATCAGCACGGAAACCTCAACATCCGCGCCTCCATCCTCATAGCCCTGGGTCTCTTCTTTGGCGCCTGGGGCGGGGCCAAGCTGGCCCACGTCATCCACGCGGCCACCCTCCAGCGAGGGTTCGCGGTCTTCATCGTGATCATGGCGATCAGGTTGTGGGTGGAGGCGGGAAAGGCCTGAGATGACCAGCCCCAGCCCCGGCCCGATCGAGCTGACGTCACCCGCGTTCGCCCACGGGACCCGGATCCCGGTCGAGTATACCTGCGAGGGGAAGGACATCTCTCCACCGCTGGCCTGGACCGGGGTGCCGGTCGAGACCCGTAGCCTGGCGCTGGTCTGCGACGATCCCGACGCGCCCCGCGGCACCTGGGTACACTGGGTGCTCTATAACCTGCCAACCGAGGTGGTCGAGCTGGCTCCGGGAGTGCCTCGGGTGCCGGAGCTCCCGTCCGGTGCCCGCCAGGGCCGCAACGACTCCGGCGTCATCGGATACTCCGGACCCTGCCCGCCGCCGGGCAAACCCCACCGCTACTTCTTCCGGCTCTACGCCATCGACATCGCGCTCGGCCTGCCGCACGGGGTGACCAAGGCCGAGCTGGAACAAGCCCTGGACCAGCACATCCTGGGACAGGGGACGCTGATGGGGACGTATCAGAGGGGAAGAAAGGCGTAAGCGGGACAAGGACGTGTGGCATGAGCTTCATCTGCATCACCTGCGGCGTTCAGTACGCCGAGTCGGTGCTGCCGCCCGAACGGTGCCCCGTCTGCGACGACGAGCGGCAGTACGTGCCGAGTGAGGGGCAGCGGTGGACCACGCTCCAGGAGCTACAGGCCACTCACAAGAACCAGCTCGACGTCGAGGGCCCCGAGCTGATCAGCATCGCGACCGAGCCCAGGTTTGCCATCGGGCAGCGGGCGCTTCACGTCCGAACCCCGGAAGCTAACGTACTCTGGGACTGCATCTCCCTGATAGACGACCGCAGCGTGGGCGCGGTCCAGGCGCTCGGCGGGGTGTCGGCGATGGCCATCTCCCATCCGCACTATTATTCCTCACTGGTGGAGTGGAGCCGGGCGCTGGGCGACGTGCCGGTGTATCTCCACGCCGCCGATGGCAAGTGGGTGATGCACCCGCATCCGGCGATCGTCTTCTGGGAGGGGGAGACCCGTGAGCTGGCGCCGGGGCTCACCCTGATCCGGCTAGGAGGGCACTTCCCCGGTGGCACGGTGCTCCACTGGGCCGGCGGCGCGCAGGGCAAAGGCGCCCTGCTCTCGGGAGACGTCATCCAGGTCTGTCCCGACCGCAAGACCGTGAGCTTCATGTACAGCTATCCCAACTACATCCCGCTGAACGCCCGGGCAGTGCGCCGGATAGTGGCGGCGCTGGAGCCGTTCGAGTTCGACCGGATCTACGGCGCCTGGTTCGGGCAGAACATCATGTCCGATGCCAGGGAGGTTCTCCGCTACTCGGCGGAGCGGTACATCACCGCCATCGCAGAGTGGGTTGGCCACGAATGTCACCCTGAGCGAAGCGAAGGGACCAGACCTTGAAGCTTCTCCGTCCGCGTTGGTTCTACCTGCGTTCATCTGCCTTCATCTGCGTTCATCTGAGGCTGCTTTTTTGCTCGCCGATGGCGTCTGGCCACCCTCTCCATTGAGGGCTAGGTTTGAGAATTCACCCCTGACAGGTCGCTGACCGATGACCGACGTATCGCTCACCCTGGCCGGTGAGCAGGTGTACCTGCTGTCCGAGCGCGCCCTCTACTGGCCCGGCGCCAGCACGCTCGTCGTGGCAGACCTGCACTGGGGGAAGCCTTGGCCGGGGACCGCGCCGGGCATGAAGGTTCCACTCGCCACGACCAGCGACGATCTGTCCCGCCTGGACAGCGCGGTCCAGCGCACCAGTGCGCGCCGGATGGTGGTGCTGGGCGACCTCTTCCATACCAAGGCCAGCCGGATTCCCTCGCATACGCTGGCAGAGCTCAGACGGTGGCGGAGCCTGGCCGGCAGTTTCGAGATCCTCCTGGTCCGGGGCAACCGCGACCGCCACGCCGGCGACCCGCCGAGCGACCTCCAGATCAACTGGGTCAACCCGCCGGCGTTCGTGCCGCCCTTCATCTTCCGGCATGAGCCGGCCGAATCCGAAGGGGGCTACGCCATCGCCGGTCACGTACATCCCGGCGTCACCCTGATAGGCCGGGGACTTCAGCGTGAGACCCTGCCCTGCTTCGTGATCGGACAACTCGGCGCGATCATCCCCGCGTTCGGGAGCTTTACCGGGTGCACCCTGGTACAGCCCGAGCCGGGAAATCGGGTGTTCGTGGTAGCGGGCGATGAGGTGCTGGAGGTGGGCGAAAGCGTGGACCCGAGTCCCACCGCATACCCCGCCGCGTTGCACGGCACACCTCTCTCGTAAGCAGGAAATGATGGGCCTGCCCACCCGACCGTTGTAGGGCACCCAGCGAAAGGCTGCCTAAGTAAATGTCGATTTCCGGCCCTCCCGAACGACTATTCCCCGAGGACCACCCACAACCTCATCCGGAGGGACCCATGAGATACCTGTGCCTGATCTACGAGAACGAGAAGCAGTGGGAGAGCCTGCCGCCGGCGGAGACGGAGGTGATCATGAACGAGTACTTCGCCTTCACCGGAGACATCCAGAAGAACGGCAAGTACGTGGCGGGGGAGGCGCTTCAGCCCACCCCGACGGCCACCACCGTCCGGGTCCGGAACGGCAAGGTCTCCACCACCGATGGCCCGTTCGCCGAGACCAAGGAGCAGCTGGGCGGATTCTACCTGATCGAGGCCAAGGACTTGAACGACGCCATCCAGGTGGCCTCCCGGATCCCCTCGGCGCGCTTCGGCTCGGTCGAGGTGCGGCCGGTGATCGACTTCTCGAAGGAAGCGGCCAAGCAGGAGCAGGCGGCGGCGACGACGGCTTGAGCAGGTGAGCCGGAATTC
Organism: Gemmatimonadales bacterium; assembly: GCA_050733075.1. Classification (GTDB taxonomy): domain Bacteria; phylum Gemmatimonadota; class Gemmatimonadetes; order Gemmatimonadales; family GWC2-71-9; genus CAVVWJ01. The sequence goes on along the minus strand of JBOHSD010000004.1, from coordinate 51,779 downwards.
TCCTCATCCTGAGCGAAGCGAAGGATGAGGAGAATCTCGAGTAGCATGCCCGCGACACTCGAAGACCTCTTTCGACAGGAATCCCGCCGGGTCCTGGCCACCCTCATCCGCCTCCTGGGCGATTTCGACCTGGCCGAGGAGGCGCTTCAGGACGCCTTCGCGGCGGCTGTGGAGCGCTGGCCTATAGAGGGCGTGCCGGCCAATCCGCAGGCCTGGCTGGTCTCCACCGGCCGGTTCAAGGCCATAGATGGGCTCCGCCGGCGGGCCCGCTTCGACGCCTCGCTGGCGCACATCGCCGACCGGCTCGGCGACGGCGCCACCCCGCCGCACGAGGTGGACGACGACGGAGTCGAGGACGACCGGCTCCGCCTCATCTTCACCTGCTGTCACCCTGCCCTGCCGCCCGACGCCCAGATCGCGCTCACCCTGCGCGAGGTGTGCGGCCTCACCACCGAGGAGATCGCGCGCGCGTTCCTCTCGCCGGCGCCGACGCTGGCGCAGCGGATCGTGCGGGCCAAGGCCAAGATCAAGGCCGCGAAGATCCCCTACCAGGTGCCATCGCGGGCCGATCTGCCCGAGCGGCTGGCCACCGTCCTTCACGTCATCTACCTGGTGTTCAACGAGGGCTACTCGGCGTCGTCCGGCGATTCGCTCACCCGAAGCGACCTGTCGGCCGAGGCCATCCGGCTGGGCCGCCTGTTGGTGGAGCTGCTACCGGAGCCCGAGGCGGTGGGGTTGCTGGCGCTGATGCTGCTGCACGAGAGCCGGCGAGAGGCGCGGACCACGGCCGGCGGCGAGCTGGTGCTGCTGGACGACCAGGACCGCTCGCGGTGGAATCGGGAACAGATTGCGGAGGGAGTGGGGCTGGTGGAACGGGCTCTCCGCTCGCGGCGGTTCGGGCCCTATACCCTCCAGGCGGCCATCGCGGCGGTGCACGCCGATGCCGCGAGCACGGCGGACACTGACTGGGCGGAGATGGTCGGGCTCTATGACGTGCTGCTCAGGGTAGACCCTTCGCCGGTGGTCGAGCTCAACCGCGCGGCCGCGGTGTCTATGCGGGACGGCCCCGAGGCCGGGCTGGCGCTGATAGACGGCATCCTCGCCCGCGGCGAGCTGGCCGACTACGCGCTGGCCCACTCGGCCAGGGCGGAGCTGTGCCGCAAATTGGACCAAGCCGATGAAGCGATCGAGTCGTACCAGCGGGCGCTGTCTCTGATAAGGCAGGAGCCGCAGCGGCGGTTCCTCGAGCGGCGGCTCCGAGACCTCGGGGTTCAGCCGCTCAGCCACGACCTCGAGCAGCCATCGCGCTGACTCTCCTGCTACTGGTGGATTCGGCTCCGCGGAGTACCTTGGATCCTTCCGCAGTTCGCGTCCACGTAGGCAACGGCAGCAAGGCGCATCATGCAGGCCCACGCGCGCCTCCCGATTGCTGGCCCTCCCGGCAGGGCCCGGAGTCCGCCTCTCCTCCATCCGTTCTCCGAAATTCCCCTTGCTCCCATAGGATCTCGAACGGAAAGGAGTGGCATGTGCGTGCTCTACATACGTTACCCGTGGTGGCCGCTTGCGCTCTGGTAGCCGCCGGCTGCGGCGACGATACCACCGGGCCCAGTGTGGAAGCCAGCAGCGTCGTTCACTTCATCCCCAATCACAACACCCTCCGCAGCAGGCTTCGGCAAGTGCTCGAGGAGCAGAACGGCGGCCTCGGCTTCGAGATGTGGGCCACCATCCTCGACCGGAACGGCAAGGTGGTAGACGTCGTGTTCAGCGGAGTGAACCGGGGCGACCAGTGGCCGGGCAGCCGGGTCATCTCGGCCCAGAAATCCAATACCGCCAACGCGTTCAGCCTGGAAGGGTTCGCCCTGAGCACCGCCAATCTGTTCGCGGCGGTACAGCCGGGAGGGAGCCTGTTCGGTCTTCAGGAGAGCAACCCGGTCGATCCCGATGTCGCCTATCGGGGGCCCCCGTCGGCCTTTGGGGCGCACAACGATCCCATGATCGGCAGGCGGATCGGCGGGATCAACGTGTTCGGCGGGGGGCTGGCCTTATATTCGCCGAGCGGCAGGCTTCTGGGCGGACTGGGGGTGAGCGGCGACACCTCGTGTACCGACCACATCATCGCCTGGAAGCTCCGGCACGCGCTCAACCTCGACAACGTCCCCGCCGGTCCGGATGCCGACAGCAACACCGATAACATCATCTATACCGAGGGCACCATCGACGGGTTCGAGCACCCGGAGTGCTTCGACCTGGAGGGTCAGGGCGACCACGTGGAGATCGGCAACAACCTGCCGACCAGTCACCCGGTCGGCCCCGGGGAGTAGAAACGCGGGCATCGAGCGTCCGGCTCCGGCCGGGCGCTTCGAGGGGCGGTGGCCTTCTCCTCTCAGCATCTCTAGATTTCAGCCTCCCTCCGGACTCGTGATACGGTGAGTTCCAGCTTTCAAGAGCAACTTCAGCACGCCCTGGGAGATGCCTATCTCCTCGAGCGCGAGCTCGGCGGCGGGGGGATGTCGCGCGTCTTCCTTGCCCTCGACCGTGCGCTCGGCCGGAAGGTGGTGGTGAAGGTGCTCCTGCCGGAGCTGGCTGCCGGCGTGAACGTGGAGCGGTTCCGGCGCGAGATCCAACTTGCCGCCCAACTCCAGCATCCTCATATCGTCCCCCTCCTCTCAGCGGGAGAAGCCGATGGGCTGCCGTATTTCATCATGCCGTTCGTCACCGGAGAGTCGCTGCGGACGCGGGTAGCCCGGGAGGGGGAGTTCCCCATCGCGGAGACGGTGCGAATCCTGCGCGACGTGGTGTCCGCCCTCGCTTACGCCCATGCCAACGGCGTGATACACCGTGACGTCAAGCCCGACAACGTGCTCCTCTCCGGTGGTGTTGCCGTAGTCACCGACTTCGGCGTCGCCAAGGCGGTCACCGCTTCCACGGATGCGTCCGGTGGCTCCGGCCTCACGTCGCTGGGGGTGGCCCTCGGCACGCCGGCATACATGGCCCCCGAGCAGGCGACGGCCAGCCCGAACACGGATCATCGGGCCGACATCTACGCGCTCGGGATCGTGGCGTACGAGATGCTGACCGGGACGCCGCCGTTCGGCGGACGCTCGGCCCCGCAGATGCTTGCCGCCCACGTGATCGAGGTGCCCGAGCCGGTCGAACGCCGCCGCCCCGCCGTTCCGCCCATGCTCGCCAGCCTGGTGAAGGAGTGTCTCGCCAAACGCCCAGCGGACCGTCCCCAGTCGGCAGCCCAGGTGATGCACACACTCGATGCGATTGCCACTCCGAGCGGGGGGACAGCGGCGACGACGGCCGTCCGGCTGCCGGTCGGAGGGCAGGGCCAGCGCCGGTGGCGGAAGTGGCCGCTGGTGGGCTCGGCAGCTGTGGTTGTGGTGCTGCTGGGTGGAGGAGTGGTCTGGCTGCGGCACGACCCACCGGCCGCGGTCGGCTCGAGCGCTTCGCCGCTGCGGCATCGGGCCGAGACGACTGTGCCACCGGCGGAATCGGTATCCCCCATCCGACCGCCCGTACAGGTGCCATCCACGCCTGAAGTGCCGCGGGCCCCACGCCCCTCGGTTGCAGTCGAGGCTGCACCGGCCCCGGAGAGGCCGGCACGGGACCAAGCGCGGAGCCGGACGCCAGAACCTCCGGCACCGATTCAGCAGGAGCCGCCGGCGCCCGTGGCCGAGAGCACGCCGCCTCCACCACCTCCACCACCGCCGGTGACCACGCCGGCACCGGCGGCGACGGCTGCCGATCCCCGAACCGAGATCCGCGGTATCGTAGCGGAGTACGCCGGAGCAGTCGAATCGATGAGCCTGGGCCGGCTGCAACGGGTGTATCCCGGGATGACTGGAGTTCAGCAGAGGGGCTGGGAGCAGTTCTTCGATTTGGTACGCGACGTGAAGGCCCAGCTGTCGGTTGCCCGGCTCGACCTCTCCACCGGCACGGCGGACGCGCAGGTCACCGGCACCTACACCTACTTGAACACCAGCAACGGTCGGACCGAAACCCGGCCGGTATCCTTCCACGCCTCCTTCAGGCACGAGGGCGGCCAGTGGCGCATGAGGCAGGTGCGGTAGAGTCGGGAGTCGGGAGTCAGGAGTCAGGAGTGAGTTAGCCGGGCGCGTCGCGACTCATTCCGAACCGAGTCAGGAATCGTTTGGCTGACGGTCCCGCAATGATGCTGGTGCAGCGCCGCACGCGTCTTGTTCTCTCGGAAGCTCCTCCGACTCCCGACTCCCGACTCCTGACTCCCGACTCCTGCCTCCCGACTCCCTTTCAGAAATTGTACTCCAGTCCCGCTGTCCAGATCACGTCCGGCCGCAAGCCGCCGCGATTGAGCGACCACTGTCCGTTGCCCAGCACCGTGAGGCCCGGAGCGGCGGTGAGCTTGACCCCGAGCGATCCGTCCACCTGGTCGTCCCGACTGTCGGGGATCACGGTCGGCGTGATGGTGCGCTGGTAGGGTGCCTGGATCTGCACCGGGCCGGGCACCTCGAGCGGGCTGTCGCCGACCTGGAGCTGGGAGATGAGATCCACCGCGAGCGTCGCCCAGGGTGCCAGGAGGTGGTCGAACCCCAGGGTGGCGAGGACCGCGTCGTTCTCGAACTCGCCGCCGCGGTAGAGGTAGCCCAGGTTCGCGTGGGGCGAGAACTCGCCGAAGCGAGCCGACATGATGGCCAGCCCGCGGACCGCGAAGGCGCCGGAGCCAAGAAGGTTGCTCTCGCTGCCGGTGGGAAATCGAACGTCGCCCAGGACCGCGACCGACAGCGGCTCGCCTCGTCGCAGGTTCACTTTGATCCGGGCGTCAACGTCGCCGAGGCCGGTGGTGGACCCGTCGATGCTTCGGGTGGCGGTGAGAATCGGATCGTCAGGCGTGCCGCCGAAGAAGTGCACGGCCGGGGGTGGGCCGAAGGGATTGACTTGCGCGGTGCTGGTGCCCTCCAGTGAAACCGACACCAGCGGGAGGGCGACGCCCACGTCCACCCGGTCGGTGAGGCCGTAGGTGAGCAGGAACGCGGTGACGGTGAGCCGGACGTCCAGGGCGAGGCTCAGGTCTATGGTCTCGTTCTCCAGGCTGGGGATGCCGAGGAGAGAGCAGTCTCCGTTGGCGGTCGAATCGCAGCCCGGGAAGTCCGAGTTGGCATGGGTGAAGGTGAAGCGGATGTGTTCGAGGTCCACCCCCCGCAGGGTCTTGAAGTGCACCCCCGTGCGGGCTAGACCGGCGAGCACCCGGCCTCGTCCCAGCGTCTGGGCCCGCTCGCCGAATATCGGGCCCGCCGAGGTGGAGGTCCGGGTCGGTACGCCGCCCTGAAAGCTGAAGGTCGAGCCCCCGCTGGCCGCGCTCACCGGCACGTTCGCCACGTTGCTGCCGATGGAGTTGGTCAGGAACGAGATCACGGTGCCGTTGCTGGCCACCGCCGCCGGCACGAAGTGGTCGCCGTGAATCCGGACGGACTCGGGGTTGTCGGGGTCGCTGGTTCCGCCGAGGTTGAGCGGGGCGCCACCGCTTCCGAAGATGAAGAGATCGGAGAGCTGGTCCCGAAGGTCCTGGGCCTGGAGCGGCTGGCCGGCCAGGAGGGCCAACGAGACAATCAGTAGAAGGCGGCGCATGCGGGCTCCGGTGGTGGGAAGGAGAGTGGGCAGCATGGGGCCGCTACATTGTGGGTACACGCACCCCGCTTCCGCAATCGGGACACCCGCGGCCCAACCTGCTCCCGGCCTCGACGCGCAGGGTAACTCGGTGCATGTTGGACCGATACCGTAGCGACCGACTCTCCACCCCGCCGGAATGACCGAAACCCAGCCATCCGCGACAGCCGCTCCGCCCGAGGCTCCTGCCGGATCGGACCTCGGCTCACGCGACAGCCTCCCGCGCCGGCTGGGGTTCTGGACCGCGATGGCGGTAGTGGTCGGCGACGTCATCGGGAGCGGCATCTTCCGGGTGCCGGCCGCAGTGGCCACCGAAGTCGGCTCGGTCGGCGGCATCCTGGCGGTGTGGGTGCTGGGAGGCGTCATCACCCTCTGCGGCGCTCTTTCACTGGCGGAGCTGGCCGCAGCCATGCCTCGCGCGGGGGGCGTGTTCATCTACCTCCGGGAAGCGTTCGGACCGGGGGTGGCGTTCCTGTTCGGCTGGACGATTCTGCTGGCCGAGCCCGCGGCAACCGCCGCCATCGCGCTGGTATTTGCGGAGTATCTCGGGAGGCTGGTGCCGCTCACGCCGAACGGCACCCGGCTGGTGGCGGCTGCCGCGATCCTCCTGGTGGCCGCGGCCGGGTACCGGTCGGTGAAAGGCGCGGGGGCCATTCAGGGCGCGGCCACCCTGGGCAAGGTCGCTGCACTGCTCGCCCTGACTGTGGCGGCCTTCTTCCTGGGTGACGGCGACGCGGGTGCGTTCGGGCAGGGCGCCGCCTCGACGGCAACCGAGATGCGCGCGGGCGGTCTTGGCTTGGGGCTGGTGGCCGCGCTCTGGGCCTACACCGCCTGGCACGATCTGGGCTACGTGGCCGGAGAGGTACGAGACCCCGGCCGCACCCTGCCGCGAGCGCTGGTGACCGGCATCGGCGCGGTCGTCCTCATCTACATCGCCGCCAACGCCGCCTACCTGTACGTGCTTCCGTTCGATACCCTGCGCAGCTCGCCGCTGGTCGCTTCGGACACCATGGTGCGGGTGCTGGGCACGGCCGGCAGCAGCGCCGTTGCCGCGATGGTGATGGTCTCGACCTTCGGTGCGCTCAACGGCACCCTGCTGGTCAACCCGCGGGTGTTCTATGCCATGGCCGGCGAAGGGCTGCTCTTCCGCCGCTTCGGACGAGTGCACCCACGCTTCGGCACGCCGCACGTCGCCATCACGGTTTACGCCATGCTCGCGCTGGTCTTCGTCTGGTCCCGGAGCTTCGAGCAGCTCATCGAGGCCTTCGTGCTGGGCACCTGGCCCTGGCTCGCGCTCGCGGTCGGGGCGGTGATCGTGCTGCGACGCCGCCGGCCCGACCTGGTCCGCCCCTACCGGACGCCGGGGTATCCACTAGTGCCGCTGGTGTTCATAGCCGGGACGCTTGCGGTCGTCACCAGCGCACTGGTGCAGCATCCGGTGACCACGCTGGCCGGCATCGGCCTCACGCTGCTCGGCGTGCCGATTTACCTGATCAGGAGGGCGGCGGATCGCAACGTTTCTTCTCCCCGGAGCTGACCGCGAGCGGGCGCAGCCATGTGGCGACCTCGCCGGGCGGTTAGCACCCGGAGCTCTGCCAGACTGGCGAACAGCCAAATCCCCCTGCGAGAAGCTGGAGCGATGTCCCGCCGAGGTCGCTCTCAAGGACAACATCCTCAATGTTTATAGGGACTTAGAGGTAAGTACCCTGGTGGCATGGCGGTTGCCCCCCGTCACAGCATCCCTATCTAACTCTGACGGAGAAACCGATGCCTTTGCTGACGAGAGCCCTTGGCGCCCTGGCCGGCGCCGTGCTGATGCTGCCGGCAGCGGCGGATGCTCAAGCCCGCCCGCAGGCGCGAGCGCCTCAGCAACGTTCCAGCGGTGTGTGGGTCGCGCCTTATGTCGGGGTCGGCTTGCAGAATGACTACTACGACGGGGTGGTGCAGTTCAGTGACGGCAGCACCGCCTTCCTCACCGTGGATCCGGGAAGCACTGCCCTGATCGGTCTCCAGATCGGCTATCGAGTCGGTCAAAAGTGGACCCTGCACGGCAACGTATCCACCGCCTCGCCTAATGCGCAGTACATCGAGGACCTGACGCCACGTCCGAGCCACGACCTCCGCACTACTCAGATCGAGGCCGGGGCTCTCTACGATGCCGGGTCGCTCCGCTTCGGAAAGGACAAGGCGCCCATCTCCGTCGGAGGCGGGCTCTCGCTTACCGCTCACTCGATGAAACAGTTTACCTGGAACGGCAACGCTATCAGGCCCAGCACGACATCGCTTGGAGCGCACGCGCTGGCGGCGCTGGACATTCCGCTGGCACCGAAGCTCACGTTCCATGGCCAGGTGAAGCTCTCCGTAACACCGTTGTCACTGCGAGATCTGGAGGAGAAGATCGCCGCGGCCGAGGACACCGGGCTGACTGCGAGCCTGGACGCGGGAACGTCGAGCTATTTCCAGCTCCTGTTCGGCGCCGCCTACCACCCGTAGGTGGCCCTTGGCTGCGCTTCTATCTGCGTTGGGGTGAGGCGTTCAGATACACGTACAGCCCGTAGCCGCCGATGGCGACTCCAGTGATCGAGATCAGCGCTTCGTCGATCAAGAGCCCGGTCAGAAGAATGGCGCCGCCGATGATCATGAGAGTCTCGCCCTGACGCCGGCTGGGGCGTGCCGACACGACCTGAAGGCTTGGAACGGTCTGCTCGGATGGGAGCAGGAACCGGCCCGGCAATTTGAGCCGTGCAGCGGACATCAGCTCGGTGGTACCTGGTGCGAGAGAAGCAGTGCGCTGAGCATGGACGACCTCGCTGGGAAAGGCGAGTGCCAGACCAGCCAGCATGGCGACCGACGTCAACCGCATACATGCCTCCAGAAATGAGATCCGTGCTCCTTCTCTCCAGCAACTCGAGACCAATACTCATGGGGTCTGCTTGAGCGACACGGTCTCAGGAAACCGGGGAGACCCACACTCCCAATCCGAGCTGCAAGCGCTGCGAAGCGCCCTCTCCGCCGAATACGACGTCCTGGAGGAGCTCGGCCGCGGCGGGATGGCGGTGGTATATCTGGCCCGCGACCGGCAGCTCGACCGGGAGGTGGCGCTCAAGGTGTTGCCTCCTCATCTCATGCTGGACGCCGCCTTCATCGAGCGCTTTCAGCGCGAAGGGCGTATCGCGGCGCAGCTCGAGCATCCGAATATCGTCCCGATTTATCGAGTGGGCCGCCAGGGCGATGTGATCTACCTGGCCATGAAGCACCTGCGGGGTGGCTCGCTGGCGTCGCTCCTGAAGCGCCAGGGGCAACTGTCGCCGTCGGAGGTTCGGCGCATCCTGCTCGAGGTGGGCGACGCCCTCGACTGTGCTGGCTCTCGCCACATCGTGCACCGCGACATCAAGCCGGAAAACATCCTGTTCGATGAGGCCGGACGCTGCGTTGTAACCGATTTCGGCATCGCCAAGTCTGCGGCAGAGACGAAGCTGACGGGCGCGGGGCAGTCGATCGGCACACCGCACTATATGAGCCCGGAGCAGGCCCGCGGAGTGGAAACCGATGTGCGGAGCGATCTTTACAGCCTGGGTATCGTTGCCTATCACTGTCTCGCGGGGAAAGTGCCGTTTGACGCTCCGGACAACATCGGGGTCCTGTATGCCCACGTGACCAGGACTCTGCCCACCCCCGCTCTCCCTACGCCGGATCACGAATCGGTCTACCGGATCATTCAAAGTCTGGTGATGAAGAAGCCGGCGGAGCGGATCCAGAGCGGGAGAGAGCTGATCGCCATCGTGAAGGGGAAGTCGTCAGCTCACCCGCCCACGGTCACCATTTCACCGGGTCCGCTCTTCGCCGGGCCGCTGAGCGGCAGAATGTCGGACCTGGCGGCGAGAGGCCGCACGCTGCTCCGGCACTCCCGCGAGCGGTGGCGCAAGGGAGCCCGCCGCTCGCGGGCACTCACCGTCGCCGGCGGTGGGGTCCTGGTAGCCCTCATCGCCGCCTATGCCGGCAGCTCTTCCGGGTCCGGTGCATCCCTGTGCCCGACGGCGTCGCAACCGGCATTTCTTGTTTTCATGGACCCGGTGCCTCAGCAGGCTGAAGGGGCCAGGGTAAAGGTCTCCTACGACGTCTGCGGTCTCCCGCCGGGCACGCCCTATCGCGCTCACCTGCGGCTTTCGAGGAACGAAGACTTCCTTAAGAAGATGTTTGGCAACAAGGCGAAGCAGCTGGTCGTCACGTTTCAGGATAAGGTCGACGGGCCGGCAACCCGCCGCAGCCGCAGATTCGACCTCGGCTCGACGCCGCCCGGCGCCTACACGCTGGAGCTTGCGCTCCTGGACAACCGCGGGCGCGAGCGCAAGCGACTCCAAACGGTCGTAATCCAGCCCGAATAGCTACCAGTCAGCCAGCATCTCACCGAGCACATCCAGCGGCTCCGACCAGTACCGCTTGAGACGGTCGGCCGTCTCCCGGTCGGGCAGCTTCGTGTGAGCTAGCGCCACCGAGCTCTTGGACTTTCCCTTGGGCAAGAACCCGATGGCGACTATGGTCCCGTCGGTCCAACCGAGCCGCATGGATTTCGGCGCGGTGGCGGTGCGAACCTTCACGGTCGCGCCGTTCAGCCAGCGGCGGCGGATGCTCCCATCCGCCCAGGCGTCGAACAGCGTCGCCACCGGCACGTTGAAGGTGCGGGACTTGTTCGCCTCGTAGGTGCCGTCGAGCCGCTGCCCCTTGGCGCGGAGTCCCTTGATGCGCTCGTACCCGACGGTCACCATCTGCGACCACCAGCCGTCGATCTTGTACCTGGTATTCACCAACCTGGCGATGTCGCGGTGCGACATCTCGTCGGCGCCGTGGTGGTCGAGTGCCTTCACCCAGCGCTGCCAGGTGCACCCGGTATTTTCCTTGACCTTCGCGTCGCTCATGCCGGCGAGCTCGGCGTAGTCCGGCTGGGGCGTGGAGGATGATTGGGGCTTGGATTTCCGGAGGATCTGCGCCCGGGCCGCGGTATAGGCTTCGCCTGTCTTCCGCATGCGGGTGCGGACCAGGCGCTTGAAGTCTTTCTGGCGGGGCATCGTCATGGCTCCTTTGGGTGCACCACGGGCCACTCCCCAGCAGCGCGTGGTGACGCAAAGGACCGACGATGCTGATCCGGGAGTGTGCCCCCCTTTGCCTCGCACAGGACACCGGCTGGGGCGGAGTCTCGAGAGGTTGGGCGTGGATCGGCGCCGCCAATACGATGTTGTGCCGGACGAGTGGCGTCAAGGGACTCGCGTCTCGAAGCGCGCCTCTCCGCCGGGCGCCCCTCCGGGACCGAAGGCTCGCTCCACAAAGACTATCCTGCCGTCGCGACCGACCATCACCACGGTGGACGACCGGGTTCCATAATTGTCTGACGCGATGAAGGCCGATGACAACAGACGCTCCCATTGGGGACCCACGCCGGTCGAGGGCAGCAGAGCGTCGGCTGGCCGATTGCGGTCGGACAACAGCGCAAAAAGGTCCGCGGTCAGTTCGGAGGCCCCACCGTTCAGGAGTGTGTCGAAGGCGCTTTTGGTCGTAGCCACCTTGGGCCAGGGGGTGTCGAGCAGGTGATTGCTGAGCCCGTACACCCCGGGCGCCAGGCTCCGGACTCGGCCCTCGCGATTGGAGTAATAGAAGAGCCCGCCGGCGTCGCCCGCGATCAGGTTGAAGCCGTTGTAGAGGCCGGCCTCGCTCCGGATTCGCTCCATGTGCTCCAGCGGGCCGATCTCCGATGTCAGGAAGTCGCTCACCAGCCGTCCGCGCGAGCGGGGCGCGGAGCTCTCGCGTTGGCCCTGCCGGTAGTTGGTGACGGCCGCGAGCCGGCCCCCTCGATCGATGCCAAGCCAGGTGCCGCCGGCCTGGAGGTCGCGTCCGCCCAGGACCGAGGGGGCGTCGGCCCAGAACTCGGCGGGGGCGGTGGGCCGATCGTAGAACTCGTCGCGGTTGGCGGCAACGATCACCGAATACTCCGGGTGGAAATCCAGGGCGGTCAGGACGAGGCACATGCGGGGAAATAAAAGGCGGAAGGCGGGAAGGCGGGAAGGCGGGAAGGCGGTAGCCCCAGCCGGCGGGAGAACTGGCGGCCGTTGCCGTGAGATAAAGAGTTGGCCACCTGCACACCCGCGCGCCACTAGCTCATTGCAATGGATTTACTGGTGTGCTGTTGACCACAAACTGCTGTCGCTGAATTGGAAGAGGAGCCCCTCCGACCGGAGGAGCGATCCGTGTTTATCCGTGTTATCTGCGGCCTATTTTTTCCTGGTTAGGATGAGTGGAATCATTCAACTACCGCGGGAAGGCCTCCGGCAGCCCTCCATCCACGGTGAGGATGTCCCCAGTCGTAAACCGGAACCGCTCACTCGCGAGCAGGACGGCGATATCCGCCACCGCCTCCGGCGGGATCAACGTCGCCCCCATCAGATTCCGGCTCCGATACACCTTCAGCTGCTCCTCGACCGATATCCCCCGGCTCGCCGCCCGTTCCCTCACGAACTCCAGGAAGAGCGGCGTCTCGATCTGGTCGGCGTTGATGGCGTTCACCCGGATGCCGTCGCCGCCCAGCTCGACCGCGGCCACCCGGAGCGCCTGGAGCAGCGCGGCCTTGCTCCCCCCGTACGCGACCGCATCCCGGCCCGGCACCAGCGCCGCCTTGGACACCGACGCCACGATGGATCCGCCCAGCCCCTGGCGCCGCATGACCGCCGCCGCCCGGCCGATCGCGGCGACCGCGCCGAGGTAATGCACGTCGAGCTGGCGCTGGAGGTCCTCCCGTCTTATCTCGGTGATCGATGCGAACCGGGGCGGGAGCCCCGCGGTGTAGAAGAGACAGTCCAGCCCGCCGAACTCGAGCACCGTCTGGCGGAACAAGGCGTCGAGGCTGGCGTCCTCCCGCACGTCCACCGCAGCGGAGACGATCCTGGCGGGAAACCTGGCGGCGATCTCCTTGGCCACGGCATGGGACGCCCCGCCATCCACGTCCGCCACCACGACGTGCGCTCCCTCCTCGGCGAACCGCCGCGCGGCCGCCTTGCCGATCCCGCTGCCGCCGCCGATCACCACCACCACGTGGCGGGGCAGCAGCTTGCCGGCCCGCTCCTTCGCGACCTGCTCCTCCACCTTCCGCCGCTCCAGCGGCCAGCGCTCGAACTCGAAGACGTCCTTCTCCGGGATGAACTCGAACCGGTCCACCGCCTCTGCGTTGGCGATGGTCTCGAGCACCGCCCGGTAGCACAGGTTCGCGGTCACCGCATTCTTCTTGTCGGTGAACGCGGTGACGAGCCCGAGCCCCGGCACCAGGACCACCTTGGCCCAATCGTCGAGCGGGCGCTCCCCCGCCCCGGCGTTTCGCCGGTGGTACTCCTCATACTCGGCGCGCGCGGCCGCGAGTTGGCTCCGTACGCTAGAGGCGACCTGGTCGGCCGATTGGCTTATCGAGCCGACGTAACCCGGGTCGATCCCTCGCTTCGCTCGGGATGACGTGTCCCCGTCAAGATCGAGGTCGAGCCACACCGGCAGCCGCCCGGCCCGGAGCAGATGCTCCGGCGTCGCCATCCCCCGCCGCACCAGCTCCGGCATCCGCTGGCCCGCCAGCGCCGCCAACACATCGTCGCCGTCGTCGTAGTGGAGGATCACCCGCTCCGGCTTGCCCAAAACGCCGCGAATCACCGGCAGCACGTGCTCGGGCGGAGGGGGTGAGGGGCGGAGGAGCGGAGGGATGGAGGGGCGGGCGGACCGGCGGGCGGCCAGGTATTCGTCCATGCGGCCGGTGACGTCTACCAGACGAGTATGGCACTCCTCCGCGTTGTCGCCCCACACCACCAGCCCGTGGTGTGCCAGCGCGAGCCCGATCGCTCCAGCTGGTATCTGTACACCCGTCCCCCGCTCCATCCCTCCGCCCCTCCGACTCTCCGCCCCTCCGACTCTCCGCCCCTCCGCCCCTCCTACCATCCGCCCGACCGCCTGCGCCAGCGGAAAGCCGGGACGGACATAGGGCACGTACACGATCTTCCCCCCGAACAGCTCGCCCACCAGCCGCTCCGCCTCCGCATCCCTGATGTTGGTCAAGCTCATCGTCGCCACGTCGTGCGTGTGTGCGATCACCCGGTACGGCAGCAGCGCGTGCAGCGGCGTCTCCACGCTCGGCGCCGGCCCCTCCGCCAGCATGCAGCCCGCCATGAACCGCATCATCTCAGCGTCGCTCATCGCGTCCACCTGCCGCAACTCCGCCAGCCGGGTGAGCGAGAGCCGGGTGAACCCCTCGCGGGTGATGGTGCGGAGGTCGGTGCCGCTCCCCTTCACCATGAGGGTGTCGCCCTCCTTGGAGGAGCTGTTGCCGCCGCCCGGCTGCACCAGCCGCGTGTCCAGACCCATCAGATTGGAGAGATGGACCAGTTGATCCAGCGGGTCGGCCGCGATCACCTCGGGCGGCCAACTGTCCAGGCACCGGGATGAGGATTTGAGGTCTGTCATAGAGAGGAAGATGTGAGATCCAGGTTCCCTGCGCGAGGCTGCCCCCTCCTGCCCCGAGCTGTGCGAGGGGGGCTCGGTCCAGGGCCGCTGGCCGAAGGGGTGGTTGCCCCTGGGAGCCTGCCATCGAGCCCACACCCGTGTCGTCTGCTCCGCCCCCCAGGCGGCGGACGGGCGGACCACGAGTACTGGCGGCTCGGGGCGACGCAAGGCACATTCGGGGCACCTACCTTCCGGCCTGGCACCATGTCCAACCGCCGCACGTTCATCAAGGGCCTCGGAGCCGCGGCCATCGCTACTTCGGTCGCGCCCGGTCTGGGGCTGGCTCAGCTCCAGGCGCAGCTCCTGGTACCAAGCCCACCCTTCAAGATGGATCCCGTAATTCGGGCGCTCCTGATGGAAGCGCTCGATGCGGCAAAGCTCGCCGGCGCCAGTTACGCCGATGCCCGCATCGCGCGACAGCGGGTCAACGTCATTCAAACCCGCGAAAGCCAGATCGAGGACATCGAAGATTCCGACACCATCGGTTGCGGCGTGCGGGCCCTGGTGGATGGATGCTGGGGCTTTGCGGCCACCCCGTGCCTCACCCGGGACGCGGTGACTCGGGCGGCCCGGGAGGCCACCGCCGTGGCGAAGGCCAATCGCCTGGCGCGCAACCAGGTGGTCGAGCTGGCCCCCACTGAAGTGTGGCCCGACGCAAGCTGGAAGAGCGACCACACCATCGACCCGTGGGAGGTGTCGCTGGAGGAGAAAACCGACCTCCTGCTACGCGCCAACGCGGAGGCCTTGAAGGTGTCCGGGGTGAAGTATGTCTCCAGCACGCTGTCCTTCATCAAGGATGAGCGCAATTTCGCTTCCACTGAAGGCTCGGTCATCGCCCAACAGTTCGTCCGCTCGCAACCAGAGGTGGAGATCACCGCGGTTGCAACCGATTTCTCCGATTTCCAGACCCGGGAGAACGTCGCCCCGCCAGCCGGCCGCGGTTGGGAGTACATCAAGGAAGTGGACCTGGTGGGCAACATGGCCCGCTGGGCCGAGGAGGCGGCGGCGAAGCTCTTGGCCAGGCCGGTTCGGGAAGGCAAGTACGACCTCATCCTGCACCCCTCGCATCTCTGGCTCACCATCCACGAATCCATCGGCCATCCCACCGAGCTCGACCGGGCCCTGGGCTACGAGGCCAATTATGCGGGGACCAGCTTCCTGGCGCCTCCGCGAAAGGTCCTGGGCCGATTCAAGTACGGGCCCAGGCTGATGAACGTTCAGGGAGACCGGTCGCAGAAGGGCGCGATGTCCACCATAGGCTACGACGACGAAGGGGTGAAGCCGGACGACTTCATGATCGTGAAGGACGGGATCTTCAACGACTACCAGACCACCCGGGATCAGGCCAACTGGCTGAGCTGGTGGTACGCCTCACGGAAGGTGCCGGTCCGGTCGCACGGCTGCTCCTATGCCGAGAACTGGGGCAGCGTGCAGTTCCAGCGGATGCCCAACGTATCGTTGCTGCCTGGCAAGGACGAGGTGAGCTGGGAAGACCTGCTTTCCGCCACCGACGACGGCATCGCGATCGTGGGTAACGGCTCCTACTCCATCGATCAGCAGCGGTACAACGCCCAGTTCGGAGGTCAGCTCTTCTACGAGATCAAGAAGGGCCGGATTACGGGCATGCTCAAGGACGTAGCCTACCAGTTGCGCACGCCTGAATTCTGGAACTCCATGGACCTCATCGGCGGACCCGCCACTTACGAGCTTCATGGGACCCTGTACGACGGCAAGGGACAGCCGCCCCAGTCGAACGCGGCGGGACACGGCACCGTCCCCGCCAGGTTCCGCCGGCAGAACGTGATCAACACCGGGAAACGCACGTGAGTCCGGCCGGAAATGCCAGAGTCATGTCGCGTGAAGAAATGAAGGCCACGCTGGAGCGCGTCACCCGGCTCTCCCGCGGCCACCGTTGTTCGGCCAGGCTCACCAGCTCGTGGAGCGGCAACACCAGGTTCGCGGCGAACGAGGTGACCACCGGTGGGTCGGTGGAAGACAGCGAGCTGTCGGTCCAGAGTTGGCATGAAAACCGGCACGCCAGCGTTACCACCAACGACTTGTCCAACGCCGGGCTGGAACGCGCGGTGCGGAGAGCCGAAGCCCTGGCCCGGATAGCGCCACCCGATCCCGAGGATATGCCGCTGCTCGGAGCGCAGGATTATCGCGCGGTTGACGGGTACTTCGAGACCACCGCACGGAGCACCGCGAAAGACATGGCGCAGGCCGCGCTCTCGGCCCTGGAGGTTGCCCGCAAGTCAAACGACCTCGAGGCAGCCGGGTTCTTGACCATCGGCGCCAAGGCCGTTGGGCTCATGAATACCGCAGGGCTGTTCGGGTATCATCCCTCCACCAGTACCAACTACACGCTCACGGTCCGTACCCGGGATGGCACGGGGTCCGGTTTTGCCGGCGCGGATCACAACGATTGGGCGCACCTGGACTTCTCGCGTGTCGGCCAGCGGGCCATGGAAAAAGCGCGTGCCTCGCGCCGGCCGGTTGCCCTGGAGCCCGGAAGGTATACCACGATCCTCGAGACCCAGGCGGCGAATGACTTCAATTTTCTCCTCCTCTTTGGCCTGGATGCTCGGGCTGCCGACGAAGGCCGGAGTCCATTCACCAGGGAGGGAGGTGGAAACCGTATCGGGGAGAGGGTGGTGGACGAGCGGGTGAACATCCTGTCCGACCCCGGCGACCCGGATCTCCTCGGCCGGCCCTTCGACGACGAGGGCTTACCGCTGGAACGCCAGGAATGGATCAAGAACGGGGTGCTGAACCAGCTCGTCTACAGCCGGTTCTGGGCCGGGAAGCAGGGCCGGCAGCCGACCGGCCGCCCTGGCACGCTGAAGATGACGCCCGGCCCGGCCACGTTGGAGGAGATGATCCGGTCGACCGACCGGGGGGTGCTGGTAACGCGTCTCTGGTACCAGCGTCAGGTGGACCCGCGCACGCTGCTGTACACCGGCCTGACCCGCGACGGGACGTTCCTCATCGAGGGAGGGCGAGTCGCGCGCTCCATCAAGAACTTCCGGTTCAACGAGTCTCCGCTATTCGCCTTGAAGAACCTGGATTCCATCGGGCCATTGGAGCGGCATACGACTCCCTATCTGGTGCAGGCAGCGATGCCGGCCATCAAGGTGCACGACTTCAACTTCACCAGTCTTTCCGACGCAGTGTGAGGTGATCATGGACCTCGACGACCTTCCCATTGGCCGAGTGCTCACCCGCCGTGAGGCGCTCACGCTCCTCGGCTCCACCGGCGGCCTCCTGCTGCTCGGCTCATCCTCGAGCGGTGCTTCAGCAGCCGGCCGCCCCCGATACCCCTGCGTCGTCCGGCCGGCCTCGACTGCGGGACCCTTCTATGTGGACGAGAAGCTCGACCGCTCCGACATTCGAAGCGACCCTGCCGACGGCACCGTGAAGACAGGAGCCTTACTTACCCTCACATTCAACGTCTCCAGCATCGCCAAAGGAAGGTGCAGTCCACTCGCGGGCGCCATGGTAGATGTCTGGCACTGCGATGCCGAGGGGGTGTACTCCGACGCGGACGATGGGAGGATCGACACCACAGGCAGGAAGTTTCTGCGCGGGTATCAGATTACCGACCAGCAAGGCGTGGTGACATTCACCACCATCTATCCGGGCTGGTACCCCAGCCGGACTCCGCACATCCACTACAAGATCCGCTCGACCGGTTCTGCCAGGTCGCCCTACGAGTTCGTCGGTCAGCTCTACTTCGACGAGGGGACGAATGATCGGGTCTACGCCAAGGCGCCTTACGACAGTCGGGGGAAGCGTACCGTCTCCAATATCACCGACCAGATCTACAGCCGGGACGGCGGCCGGCAGTCGATGCTGACCGTCACGCCGGCCAGAGAAGGTTACACGGGCACCTTCGACATCGCGCTGGAACAGGCGTGATCGCTTTTTGGTGTCCTACCGACGCTCCGCCAGGCGCGTCCCGGCGGCCAGGTCTCTCACCGCGCCGGCCAGACTCCGCATCTTGGCCGCGTCCCCTGCCCCACTCGCGTCGGCATCCAGCCGCACGGCCAGTTGCTCCAGCGCCTCCCGCCGCTCGGTGCCCGAAGCCTTCTCCGCACCGGCCAGCGCCTCTCGGATCTCGCTGATGTTGCCCGCCTCCAGACCCTTCGACCGCTCGAGTTGATCCAGGTAGGCGCGCGCCAGGGCAAAGCTCGGCGGCCAGACCAGCTTGACCTGTCCCTGAGTGTTGAAGTAATCCAGCCGCACCGACTTGGCCGCCTCAATCTCGTTCTGGGAGATGAACGCGCTCGGCGTCAGCTCGAAGATGTCGAGCCCGCGCGCGATCTCCGAGCTCACCATTACGCCGTTGTACCAGTAGACCGACCACGAACCCCCGCTGGCCAATCTGGTGGAGTCCACCGGCCCGCGATCGAAGTAGGCGATCTCCTTCGGGTTTGCGGCATCGGTCCAGTCGAAGACCGAGATGCCGCCCTGATACCACGCCTGCACCATCACGTCCCGGCCCGGGATCGGGATCAGCGACCCGTTGTGGGCCACACAGGTCTCCTGGGGAGTCTGCGGCACCGGCAGCTTGTAGTAGCTCTGAAACTCCATCTTCCGGCCGGAGATGGTGAAGATGGCGTTGGCGCCCCACTCGGGCTTGTCGGTGACGCGGCACTTCGCCTGGCTGCCGCCGCCCCATTCGTCGGAGAACAGGATCTTGGTACCGTCGTTGTTGAAGGTGGCCGAGTGCCAGTACGAGAAGTTCGAGTCGGACACCGCGGCGATGCGGACCGGATTGGCCGGATCCCGGATGTCGAGCAGCAAGCCGTACCCCTCGCAAGCGCCGCCTGCCAGGCCTATCGCAGGATAGAGAGTGATGTCGTGACACTGAGTGGGACCGGCGTCGGGGTCCACTTCATCCTCCTGGGCCTTGACCAGCGCGGCGACGATATCGGGAAGTGCTTCCCGCAGCGCGGCGCTGTCCGCGGCGGTCGGAGCGCCGGTTCCTCCTCGTGCCTCTACGATGCTGTCCAGCATTGCCCCGCTGTACTGGGGTGGCACGACCAGTTCCTCACCCTCGACGGTGGTGGTGAAGTGGCCGGCTGCCTTCGCTTCGGCAATCATCCTCCTGGCTGCTGCGATGTCCTCCGGAGCCTCCCCGTGCCGGGCAGGGGCCACCAGATCGTCGAAGATCCGCGGCGAGCTGACGATTGCCGCCCGCTCGGGATGGGCGAGCGGCACCTTGATGACCTCGATGCGGAACAGCGCCGAGTTGGGGTCCTTGTCAGGAGCCACGTTCACGCAGCCCGCGAGCTCGCTGGGCGACCGCACCTGGGACGAGCCCGAGATGTAGACGTAGACGTTGTCCCGGTCGTTGGGGTCGACCAGCACCGAGTGGGTGTGCGAGCCGCGGCAGGTCTGCACGTTTCCTACGTTTTTCGGATTTCTGATGTCGCTGATGTCGAAGATCCGAAGGCCGCGCAGCCGCTCCGAGCTGACCGTATCCTGCACGCCCTGGGTCCCGCAGTCCAGCCGTCCGGAGAGACCCTCGCCGGAGACGAAGAGCAGGTTCTGGTAGACCGAGACGTCGCTCTGCGAAGCAGGGCAGACGTACGCCGTCTCCAGGGTGGGCCGGCGCGGATCGCTGATATCCCACACCTGGAACCCGTTGTAATTGCCCTGAATGGCGTAGGGACCGGTGAAAGCCAGGTCGGAGTTGGTGATGCCGGCGAAATGCGCCGGTGGAGGAGTCTTCGAGAGCACGCGCAGGTTCCACACCGCCTCTTCGGCATCCATCTCCCCGCCGCGGAGACCGATCCGCGGATCTGGGCTCGGGGCCGTGCTCGACATGCTGCCCGCCGGCGAGGGCTGATTTACGCGGGATGACGAGGTCGAGGGGGCGCAAGCGGCCAGGAGCACGAGCCCGGGGACGAGCAACAGGGACGAGGCTTTGGCGGATACCATGCGGGTTTCCTTAGAGGGGGTCGAGTGGCGCATACGGACGAACGACAGGGGAGGTTTCACTGCGAGCGGTTGGGGGGCGAAAGGGCTGCGAGCATCGTCTCCATCCGAGCGATCTCGGTAGCCTGATCGACCTGGACGTCGTTGGCCAGCTTGAACACGGTCTCGTCCTGGGCGGCGCCGTGCGAGCCGAACAGGTCCCTGACCATGGAAACGGCCCCCCGGTGGTGCTGGATCATTAAGGTAAGAAACCGGCGGTCGAACTCGCCTCCGCGAGCCTGCTCCAGTTGCCGCAACTGGGTCTCGGTGAGCATGCCGGGCATCAGCATCTCGTGCTCGCCCGGGTCATGCTCTGGGCTGGTCGAGGGGTGCATCGTCATCCCCCTACGGCTCGCCTCCGGCACCGGTTTCCCGCGGTCCCGGAGCCACTGTTCCATGGTCGCGATCTCATCCTGCTGGCCGTTGATGATCCGCTCGGCCAATCTTTGCACCGCCGGGCTGGCGCCGTGGGTAGCCGCCCAGCCGGCCATCACGATAGCCTGGGCATGGTGCCCGATCATGGCCGACATGAAGTGAACGTCCGCCTCGGTGTAGGGGTACCGGGCGCTGTCGGCTCTGGCCTTGGCGATGGCCGCAAGCTCGCCCTGGGCGGGGGCGGCGGGCCGGGGGGTGGGCCCCTCGGGCGGCCGGGACGTAGTCCCGCAGGCCGCCAGGCTGAAGCCAGCGGCCAGAGCGGCGGTAATCCAGGGAAAGCGTGCCAGCATCATTCTGAACGATAGTAGCAACCCCCTCCCCGACGAAATGCAGGCCGGTCCTGCCTCGGGACCGTTGCCCGACGGCGTTGCGCCCCCATTTGGATCGCCCTACGTTCAAATGGCCGTCAAACGCCCTTATACCTGCGCCGTGCTCGGCGCGTGGAGTCGGACTCTGGGTCTATTTCGGCACAGATCGGCTGAGGAAAAGGAAGCCGCGTTGGTCGCCGCTCGGCTCGCCGCTATCGTCGAGTCGTCGGACGACGCCATCGTAGGCAAGGCGCTGGACGGCACCGTCTGGACCTGGAATGCCGCCGCCGAGCGCATCTTCGGTTACCCGGCCGACGAGATCGTCGGCTCATCCATCTATCGGCTGATTCCCCCGGAGCTGCACGACCAGGAGCGGGAGATCCTATCCCGGGTCGGCCGAGGCGAACGGGTGGAGCACTACGAGACCACCAGGATCCGCAAGGATGGCAACCGCATACCGATCGATCTGACGGTATCGCCGGTGCGGGACACCGACGACAGCATCATCGGGGCGTCTTCGTTCAGCCGCGACATCACCGAACGCAAGCGAGCGAGCGAGGCCGCCGCCCGGCTCGCGGCCCTGGTGGAGTCGTCGGCCGATGCGATTATCAGCAAGAATCTGGACGGAACGGTCGCCAGCTGGAATACCGGCGCCGAGCAGATGTACGGCTACTCCGCCGACGAGATGGTGGGCCGGCCGATCTATACCATTATTCCCGAGGAGCTGGCCCAGGAAGAACGCGACATCATGGATCGGGTGGCCGCCGGCGGCCGGGTCGCCCACTACGAGACCATCCGGCGCCGGCGGGATGGCGCGCAGCTCAATATCTCCCTGTCGATCTCACCGATCCGTGACGGTGCGGGAAACGTCATCGGCGCCTCGTCGATTCAGCGAGACGTCACCGAGCGTAAACGAGTGGAGGAATCGCTGCGCCAGTCGGCGAAGATGGAGGCGATCGGCGCCTTGGCCGGCGGCCTGGCCCACGACTTCAACAATCAGCTTCACGCCCTGAGCGGCTTTGCCCACTTCGTGGCCCGCGATCCAGGTTTGGGGGCCGCCGGCCGTCAGGACCTGATGGAGATTCAGAAGACCACCGAGCGCATGGCCAGCCTGACCCGGCAGCTCCTGGCCTTCGCCCGCCAGCAGACGCTCAGCCCGGAGACGCTCGATCTCAACAGCGCCCTGGAAGACGCCAGGCCCATGCTCCAGCGCCTCATCGGGAGCAACATGGAGATTCACCTGGACCAGGCACCGGGACCGAAGTGGGTGCGGGTGGACCGCTCTCAGCTGGTGCAGATCCTGCTCAACCTCGTAATCAACGCCCGGGACGCGATGCCTGCCGGCGGGCGGCTGGTGCTTCGCACCGAGACCCTGGAGGTGAGCCCCGCACAGCTGTTCGACCGGATGGGTATGCCGCTGGAGCCCGGCGCGTATGCCGAGCTCGCCGTGGCTGACTCGGGCCAGGGGATCGGCCCCGAGCACCTGTCCCACATCTTCGAGCCGTTCTACACCACCAAGACGGTCGGCCAGGGCACCGGGCTCGGCCTGGCGACGGTTGACGGAATCGTTTCTCAGAGCGGCGGGCGCATTCAGGTGGAGAGTATGCCCGGCCGGGGGACCACGATCCGAATCCTGCTGCCTCTCACCGGGGAGCCGGCCCCCGAGCCGCCACTTGGATCTCTGTCGCCGGCGCGCCGGCGTCAGCGGGCCAGAATCCTGGTGGTTGACGACGAGGACTCGGTCCGCGCCGTGGTCGCCCGGACGCTCCAGACGGAAGGTTACGAGGTGCTCGGCGCGCGGCATGGAACCGAGGCACTGGCGTACATCGAGGAGGTGGGTGGGTCAATAGACCTCGTCATCGTCGACCTGGTGATGCCCGTGATGGGTGGGCAAGAGCTGACGGCGGAGCTGGCCCGGCGGTACCCGGACCTTCCGGTGATCTGGATGTCGGGTCACCCGCGCCCGGTGGAGGTGCAGCACCCTGAAGCAGACGAGGAGCCGCCATTCCTCCAGAAGCCGGTGCCGCACCTGGTGCTGGTGGACACGGTGGTACGGGTGCTGGAAAGGGAGGCAAACAGCCTGTAGAGGAGCAGCCGTTCAACGGCGCGCGTGAACGCCTCAGTTCGACCCGGGAGGCGCCACTGTGGAAGGGCTGGCGGAAACGGCTATGGCGGGCACCGTGAACCAGAAGGTGCTGCCCCGTCCGGGAGCGCTTTCGACCTCCAGCGAGCCCCGGTGAGCCTCGATCAACCCTTTCGCGATGGCCAGACCCAGGCCCGCGCCACTCCGTCCACCGCGGGGTGACTGCCAGAACCAATCGAACACGTGCGCCAGGTCGTCGGGTGCCATGCCCGGCCCGGTATCGCTCACCGCGAAGCGCACGCCGCCGTCCAGTGCCGCCGGGCCCAGGCTGCCAGCCGGTTCTATCCCTGCCACTCGAGCCGAGAGTACTACCCGCCCACCCGCCGGAGTAAACTTCACGGCGTTGCTCAAGAGGTTCGACAGCACTTGAAGCAGGCGGCTGGGGTCGGCATCGACCAGCGGGAGATCGGTGGTGGTTTCCACCACCAGCTCCAGGTTCTGTTCCCTGGCCACGGGTGCGAACATCCCCTGAGCGACGCCGAGCACATCGGCGACGTCGGTCGGCTCCCGGTGCAGCGAGAGGCGGCCGGCATCCAGGCTGGTGCGGTCGAGCAGGTCCTGCACGATCTGCTGCATCCAGGCCGTGGACTGCTGGATGATGCGGGCCATATGCCGAATGCCTTCGACTCCAGGCGCCTCGGTGTCCAACAGAGCGGAGGCGCAAATCTGAATCGTGCTGAGAGGGTTGCGGAGATCGTGCGACACGATGCCCACCGCCCGGTCACGCGCCGCGGCGGCACGTTGGGCCCGGTGCAGCAGCTTCTCCCGCTCCGCCTCCGAGTGCTCCCTCTGCAAGGCCCCGGCGACCAGGTTGGCGACGGATTGCAGGAAGGTCAGGTCGTCCGGCGTGAACACGCGAGGCTCCCGGCTGTGAGCCGCCAATACGCCGTACCTGGTCGTCTGGTCGCGAATGATCACCGTCACACCGCTCACCACGTCGTGCTCGCGTAGTAGCGACGCCTCACTGAACCGCGAGTCGCGGGCAAGGTCGTTGACCACGACCGCCTGCCCCGACGAGAAGGTATAGCCGGCCTGCGACTCGGTGCCGGCGCTGACCTCCGCCTGTCCCACGGCTTCAGGCCGCCAGCCCACGCCGGCCCGTAGCAGGAGCGACGCGCCGCCCGGGCTCGGCTCGAGCACCTCGCAGTAGTCGGCATGCAAGGTATCACAGATCACGTTGACCACCTGGTCGAGCACATCGTCGATTCGGGTGCCCTCGATGACAGTGACGCCCAATCGCGCCGCGGCAGCCTGCCGGGCTGCGCGGGCCCCCAGCAGCTGCTCGATCTGCTCGTGACGGGTGAGCAGGGCGGCGTGTCGCAGCGCTATGGTCAGCTGGGTTGCGGTAACCTGGAGCAGCAGCGACTCCATTACGGTGGGGAAATCCGGCCGGGCTGATCCAGCCACCAGTCGGCCCAACTCACCCCCCAGGCCCAGCGGACAGCTGCTGAGAAGCATACGGCTCGAGGAAACGTCGTCCGCCTCCTTCTCGGTGATCCCCACGGCTGCCGCCAGAAACCGATCGCTGTCCGGATCCAGCACTCGCACGTACGCCGCATCGGCCCGGAGCACGTCCAGCAGGAGATCGCGTACGCTCTCGGCAATCGCGGCGGTGGATCTCCCGATCCAGGAGGCCGACATGGCGGACAGCGCCACCAGGTCTCGAACACAGACGCGGAGGTCGGGTTCCGGCATTGCGCGGCCGGACTCGTCGTTCATGTGACCGACTGGCTGGCGAGAACGGATTGGGGTGAGGAGGAAATGAAGGACACAGCGAACCGGTCCAGTCGGCAAGCGCAACGGGAGAAAGCGGGCCTATGATCCTGAAGATGCCCTCCGCCTGCCGCCAGTCAAGTCCCGATCTAGGCGGCTCGATAGCCATGGATGGAGGAACGGTCGCTACGGACCGAGAATGCCGGCCTCGAGCGCGAACCGTACGTAGTCGGTCCGATGCTCGAGGCCAAGCTTGTCCTGAACCCTGCGCTTGTAGGCATCCACCGTCTTGGTGCTGATACCGAGCCGGCGAGCGATCTCTGCCCCGCTGTATCCCTCGGCTACCATCTGGAGCACGGTCTGCTCCCGGTCGCTCAACGTCCCAAAGCGGCTCCGGGCGGTTTCGGCGGCGCGCTGCGGCACCAGGGCCGTGGCCAGCAGCCGGGCAGCGGAGGGGCGGACGTAGACCTCTCCGGACGCAACCACCCGGATCGCCTCCACCAGGTCACGGGAGGCGGCCTCCTTGGTGAGGTAGCCGCGGGCCCCGGCCTCCAGCAAGGGTAGCAGACGCTCGCGCTCCGCGTGCATGGTGAGGACGAGCACGCGGACACCGGGCAGGCTTCGGGTCAGCTCCTTGAGGGCACTCATCCCGTCGCCGCCCGGCATGTCCAGATCGAGCAGGACGATGTTGGGAGCGAGCCGCTCCGCCTGGGCCAGGGCTGTGACCCCATTCTCGGCCTCCCCGATCACGGTGATATCGGGAGCGGTACGCAGCAGCAGGCGGAGGCCCTCGCGTACCATGGCGTGGTCGTCAGCCAGCAGCACGCGAATCGTCTCATTGCTCATGGGCACGCCGCGCCGGGCGTAGGGCCGCGCAGCCAGGCTGGCGCCGATCTGGGCGAGACTTTCGGTCACCTTCTCGTCAGTCTGGGGCTTCGGCGTGCTCATGCAATCTTCCAGGACTCGCTGAAGCGTGGTCATCAAATATCGAGGCGGTCCGCCGTTCGGCTGCCGGGTAATCGGGAACCGGATGCCGGGCCTAGCGGTGTGGGGATTTACCGCCGGGTGACTTCCGGCTCTCCCTGCATGTGAGCCTCGACGAACCACAGCCATTTGTCCACGCCCCGGGAGATCTCGGTCAGAATATCCATGGTGTCGGCGTCCTCGAGCTCGTCGGCCTGGTCGATGGCCTTGCGGGTGACGCTCCCGAACGCGGCGAGCGCCGAGGAAAGGGCATCCACGTGGTCCTCCCCGCCCGTCAGCATGGCCGGGTACTCCCGCAGGGTGCTGCGCCCAGCCACCATGCGGGCCGTGCCTTCGGCGATCCCGCCGAGCTGAACTACCCGCTCGGCCAGAAGATCGACGTACTCTTCCACCTCCTCGTTGATGTCATCGAACAGCTTGTGCAGGGCTATGAAGCTGGGGCCCTTCACGTTCCAGTGTGCCTGCTTAGTCTGGGTCTGAAGATCGATGCAGTCGGCCAGCCTCCGGTTGAGCAGATCGGCGAGCTCGGCCCGGGTGGCGGCGGGCAGGTCATTCTTGGTATCGAACAAGCGGGTGCCGGCCTTGCGGTCGATCTGCGAAGGGCCGGCGGGGGTAGTGGCGGTTCGCGGCCGAGCCGGAGCCGTGGAGGTGGCGCCGGATGGGTTCTTCTGAATCATGGTGAGTACTCCTCTCGACGTAAGGTGCAGGCCCACCCTCGGTGAGTGTGCCGCTGAATCTGTACAGATATGGCTCCCGAGGCGCTCATGCAACTATCCGGCGGTTCCGCGGCCCGGCGCGGTGTGCCGCGTCACGCCCAAGAGCCTTTATCCGTGGCAAGCTTTTGCGGAGAGTAGAGACAAAAAGCCTTAGCCGCAGATGGACGCAGATCAACAGCGCGGATCGCTCCTATTTCCCAGGATCCCCTCTCGCCTCCACGCGGCCCAGCTATATGGTCAAAAGCACACCAGTACGGCCCACTGCCAGACTCTACTGGTGTGCAGTTGAACAAATGCCCTGAGCCTCGACGTGGGACGAGGAGGGCTTCCGCACACGGAACAATCCGTGCTTTCGATCTGCGTTCATCTGCGCCAAGCTTTTGCGGAGAGCAGAGACAAAAACCTTAGCCACAGATGGACACAGACCAACAGCGCGGATCGCTCCTATTCCCCAGGAGCCCCTCTCACGTCCCCGCGGCACAGCTATATATGGTCAAAAGCACACCAGTAGGGCCCACCGACCTGGGCCCGACTCCACTGGTGTGCAGTTGAACAAATGCCCTGAGCCTCGACGTGGACGAGGAGGGCCTCGGGACAGCGGAGCGATCCGTGCTTTCGATCCCCGTTCATCCGTGGCAAGATTTTGCGGAATGTAGAGAAGACCACCCTGATCGTGGGGCAACTGTCCGCGTGCTATGTTCTCTGGACCGGTGGAGCGTTCGGCGAGCCTTACCTCATGCTGCGGAGTACCCATGCCCGATCACATCTACAAGACCATCGAGTTGGTTGGCTCCTCTTCCCAAGGAATGGAAGACGCGGTGCAGAAGGCGATAACCAAGGCCGCGGAGACGGTGCGCAATCTGCGCTGGTTCCAGGTGGTGGACACCAGGGGCCACATCGAGAAGGGGCGGGTGGCCCACTGGCAGGTCACCCTGAAGCTAGGCTTCACTCTGGAAGACGGTCCCTGATCTGTTCCCGGCGGCTGTAGCTACTGTGCCACCCTCTCCAGCACCAGCTCCATCGGCCGCTCCGACTCTCCGATCGGCCGAGGGCACTCCGTACGTCTGAGCTGCCACAGCCGTTCCGCGAGATCCAGGTTCCGTTCCACCGACAGGCGCCGTGACGCGGCGGAAGCGCGTTGCGACGCTGTGGTTCGGGCGCTGTCCACCGTGGCCTGCAACGGCCCCTGAGTCGAGGCGGGGGCACAGCTCTGGACCGCCTGCCAGGTCAGCTCGAGCAGGGCGAGGCTGCGCCGGTACTGCTCTTCGCTCGCGAGTCCCCTCTGCGTCGGATCGAGGCTCAGTACCTGGTCACCGAGCGCCAGAGCTGCCGCGATCTCGGGAGCGTTCGGTGCCAGGCGGGAGGCTGCCTGGAAGTTCGCCCGCGCGGTGCGAAAGTTTCCCCGCTCGAGCTCGGCCTCTCCCAATCCGGCATAGGCGTCGGCATCGCTTCGGTCTTTCCGCAGAATGGCTCGGAAGATCTCGATTGCCCGGGATGGAGATCCGGCGGCGATGAAAAGACGTGCGATTCGCCGGCGGGTCGCGACGTCGGCGGGCACGCCGTGCTGGAGCGGCAGCAGTTCGGCCAGGAGCTCCTGCTTCGAATCCTGTCGCGCCAGCAGGTCGACCAGCTCGAAGCGCGCTGCCACCCGGTTCGCGACGGAGTCCTGGTCCCAGTTTCCGTGAATCGCGCGATGATAATAGGAAACGGCCGGACGCCACTTGCCTTGCCTGACCAGGGCCTGCGCCATGATCCGGCTCGCTGCCGCATCGGCGGGGTCGCGCTGGAGCCGGTCGGCGATTACCGCCTCGGCATCGGCCACCTTCCCCGCAGCCAGGAGGGCTGCCGCCAACGCCCGCTGGTAGAGCGGATTGGTCCGCTCGGACGACATCGCGGTCCGGAACCGGTCGACAGCCTCGAGTCTTCGACCCTGTTCGGCAAGGCGCACCCCTTCCTGGAAGAAGTAGCGCGCCTCCGCGCGGTTCTCGGCTCGCTCCATGTTGGCGAGGACCGTATTGACGGCGAGCAGTGCCGCTATGGCGACGAAGACCAACCCGAACGTTCCCAGGAACGATGCCGTATCGGCGGCGGCGAAGGTGCGTGCCTCCCGGGACCCGCTCATGGCTCACCTTGGCGCTGCGAGCTCTGGTTTACTCCAAAGGCCCCCAGAACGTCCTGCAGGGTTACCACCCCGAGCAGCTCCCGGATATTGGAACGGCTCACCACTGGCAGCACGTTGTAGCGCAAGGCTCCCATCCGCTCCAGCGCCAGAGTGAGGCTGTGATCGGGATGCACGTGGGGCATACCGGCCGAGTCTGACCGATGGGGAGACGGGTGGTCCCTAAGCAGAGTGGCAACCGGCAGGTCCGGCGACCGGCTGGTCACCGCGGCCTCCAGCTCGACCCGACCGATCATCCCCCGCAGTCCCGCCTGATCGACCACCGGCCACGCATCGAGCGCACTGTGCCGGCTCCGCTCCAGCGCCTCACCCAGACTCGTCTCCGGCGACAGCGTCTCCGTGGCCCGGCGCATCGCCGCCACCACCTGCATCCGGCCGGGCGCACGAATTTCGCCCGCAGGCAGGTGGATGCCGTCCTGGCGCGCCAGCGCCTCGTATATCGGCTCCGGTTGCAGCCGGTGCGAGATGAAGTACGCGATGAGATTCGAGACCATCAGCGGAACGATAATGGTATAGTCGCGGGTTACCTCGAAGATCATGATGACCGAGGTAAGCGGGGTTCGGATGATGCCGGCGAAGGCGGTACCCATCCCCACCAGTGCGTAGGCTCCCGGACCGGCAGTGTAGTCGGGTAGCAGCAGATGCGCGATGCTGCCCACGGAGGCTCCCATCATCGCCCCGATGAAGAGGCTGGGGCCGAAGATGCCGCCGGCATTTCCCGAGGCGTAGCACACCGCAGTGGCGACGATCTTGAGCACCGCCAGAAGGGCCACCGTCTGCAACACCAGGTCGCCGGCCAGAACCCTCTCCACATAGTCGTAGCCGACCCCCAGGACCTCGGGGAAGAAGAGGCCCATCAGGCCTACCGTCAGGCCTCCTGCCAGCGGCTGAATCCAGATCGTCCGTCGCGGCAGGTCGAGGAAACGCTGGCGCAGGCCGAGCAGGAGCTTGACGAACGCGGCCGATCCCAGCCCTCCGACCACGCCCAGCACGGCGTAGACCACGAGCTCCACCGGGTTAATCAGGTGGTACCCGGTGACATGGAACAGGGGCTCGTCGCCCAGGATCAGGTGGAGAACCATCCATGACGTGGCCGAGCTGAGCACCACGGAGCCCAGGACCGGCGCGTGAAGGTCACCCACGATCTCCTCGAGAGCGAACAGGACCGCGGCGATCGGGGTATTGAACGCGGCAGCCAGAGCCGCCGCACCGCCCACCGGCACGAGCGCCTTCACCTGCTCCTTACTCAGTCCGAGACGGCGGGCGATCACCGACGCCAGACCCGCGCCGATCTGGACCGCCGGGCCTTCACGCCCCAGTGAGATGCCGCTGGCGAGAGTGGCCGAACAGCATAAGAACTTGCCTACGACGGTGCGAAAAGCGATCCGGCCGTCGCGGATGAACAAGGCGATCTTGGTTTGAGGAACCCCGCTGCCGCGGGCGTCGGGGAAGTAGCGGTAGAGCAGGTAACCGACTACTAGGGAACCGATCGCGGGCACCAGGAGCCGGCGCCATGGCAGCCCGCCGGGAGGATACATCCGAGTCGCCAGCCGTCCGGTGATCAGGATAAACGCGACTACGACCAGGCCGACCAGCGCACCGATCACGAGACTGAGCACCAGCGCGAGCTGGCTCTCGCGTCTCCGAAGTTCGTCCACCCACTGGAGGAGCTTCCCTACCATGACACCTGCTCGGAAAACGATGCTTGTAAACGCCGTGGGCGCGGCACGGTTACCTCATGGGACCTAAACGCTACACCGGGCCGGCCGCGCCTGCCTAGCCCGGCGGCCGGGTGAGTGCGCAGGGGTAAAACAAACGCGCCGGCTCAGCGCCGGCGCGTCGTCTTCTGCTGGTAGAACCCTCTTACAGCACGCTTCCGCGTCTCACCCGGAAGTCCACCACGTTCTTCATCCAAGACCAGAGCGAGTCCTGCCGCTCCGGCGGGGTGGATGCCAGCATATGGCGGCGCCACCCCTGCATCACATCAGCATCCTGGGTCCAGAGCCGGACCCGCTTCCGGGGCACCTGCTTCTCCCAGCGCTGCGCCACCCTGGGAGAGGCATAGAGCAGACGTACGGTCACGCTCCGGGAGAGGTACTCCAGGGGCTTGAGGTTCACCCGGCGGTAGACCGCGTCGCCCTTGGCACCGGGGATGTCGGGAATGCCATCCGAGAACATCACGATGCTCAGCGGCGCGAGAGTCAGGTTCTGCCGCGTCACGTGCACCGCAACCCGCTCGAAGAACGCATTGTAGTCCGTGATCGGGTCGGTTTCCGGGAACCAGCTCCGGAGGCTGGCCTCGATCTGAGCGGCAGACTTCCCGCTCAGGTCTTGAATCGGGTGGAAGGTCTTGGCCTCGCCGGTGCGCTGGCCGCCCATGGTGCCGACGAACACGTCGGTCGGGCGCCGCAGGTCGTGGAACCCCTGCATATGCGCGTAGATGTACAGCGCCGCGAACTCGATTGCGTCATCGAAGTGTCCGCTCTTCCTGAACGAGCCCGAGACATCCAGCCCGATCACCATGGTAGACCGCGGCGGCGGCGCGTTCTCGGGCGGCGTGCACCCGAGAACGAGCGTCAGCAGGGCCACAAGCCGGAGCGCGCCCCTCATACCGCCGCCTGGGGCACGGCCCCGCGGGTGGCAGGCTTCCGCTCCAGGGTGAGCGGCGTCGCCGCGAGCACCTCGTCCAGCGAGCGGAACGGCAGGGTAAAGAGCGGCCGGCCCAACAGGACCACCAGGCCGAAGTTGAAGCCGGAGGCGAGAAGCTGAAGCACCGGCAAGGTGAGCAGCTCGAACATCTCGCGGGCTTCCTTCTTGAACCACTCGGTCTCGCTCTTGAGGGCCGCGATCGGAGCGCGCCAGAAATCCGGCTGGCGCGGCGGAGCCATGTCAACGGTTGCGCCTTCCCGGCTGATCGTCTCGCGAGCGAGCACGGCGATCAGGGCCGGAGTGCCGTACCGGCCGAACAGGAACCAGGTCATGCCGCGGACGCCGAGCCAGCCGGCGAACGCCAGACCCAGGGTGCCGACGATGCCCAGGTTGAACCCTTGCTGGGCCATCCACGGAGTGATGGCGTCAACCAGCTCACGGTACAGGAACAGCACCTCGAACATGGCCACCACCAGCTCGATGAGCGTCATCGAGATGATCTGACCGTATTGCCGGGTCTTGATGGCATCCTGGAGGGCCAGCACGCAGGCAAAGCTTCCGCCCACGAGCAGGAACAGGAACACGTAAAGCAGCCCCGACAGCATGATCGGGTTCGGCTCGAACCCGGTCAGGTCGGCCAGCAGCTCGTTCATGGTCGGGCGCAGGGTAAACGTGAAGATGGTCGCCTCGATGGCCGACCAGAGCAGCAGCAGCAGGAAGGCGAGCCAGGGCACCCCGGGCTGGAAGTAGCGGCGCGAGGTCCAGTCGAGAACCGCGAACGGGGAGTTCAGGACACCCTTGATGCCGTTCCATATCAGCCGGACGGAGGCCCGGATCAGGCTTCCCACCCAGCCGGCCGCCACGAACAGGAACCGGCCCATGCCGGCCCAGTAGAACCAGGCCATCCGGCCCACGTCCCACCACGACATCAGAAGCGCGGTGAGGAAGTAGCCCCGGCCGGAACGGAAGGGCAGCGTGTAGAGCGACACCATGGTCGCCCAGATGCTCACGATGAGCACCGCGGCCGGCAGGAGGAGGAGCATCGCCTTGAGAACGGCGAGTCCCGGGGAGCCGTCGAACACGAACCCGAAGATGAGGTGCTGGAGATCGAGAATCCACGACATGCCGGACCACATCCAGCTCCACAACTGGGTCAGCATCCAGCTCCACTGCTCGGTTTGCACGTTGCCGTAGATCGGTTCCATGTGCGTATTCCCTCCTGAAGGTGCGGAGGAAGAAAAGGTTGTGAATAGGGGT
Organism: Gemmatimonadales bacterium; assembly: GCA_050733075.1. Lineage (GTDB taxonomy): Bacteria > Gemmatimonadota > Gemmatimonadetes > Gemmatimonadales > GWC2-71-9 > CAVVWJ01. Next base: position 19,241 of record JBOHSD010000004.1, on the reverse strand, counting down.
TTTCGAGGTTCGGTGGGGGAAGCGCAAGCGACGTGCCCGGGAGGTCGCGCACGGCGCTGTTGGGGGATTACCGGTTGTGGCCAGCAGAGTTGGGCATCGAGAGCAAGGAGCCTGCCGAGCCAGTGAGGCGGCGATCAGCCGTGCATCCCAACTCCGTTCCTGCGAACTGCGGTCCGGCACCCTCTCAGCTTGAAAGTGCCAGTGACAGCCGTTGCACTCGCTCGCATCTCAGGCTCATCATTTTTTGGAAGGCTACAACTTTCGTACAATGGCCAACGGCCAGTAGCCCTATTCCGTCGCTGCCGGAATCGAGTCGGTCCTCAGCTCTACGGGGTCCGAGGTGACCCGCCGGATGGTGTAGACGATCAGCAGGACGATCACGAGAGCGAGCACCCCGATCCACACGCGCTTCAGGCCTCGGGGGGCGTTGGGATCCTTCATGGCAAGCTCCTTGGCTGAGGGCCCGCCCTAAACTAACTGCAGTCTCAGCTGCCTGGCTGGCCCGGCGGTAGCGCGCCGCGGTGGATGTAGAACCCCGTGCCCGCAGAGGCTACCTTCTTGCTATGTCAGACCTCCTCGCCGCCCGTTCCCAGATGGCCATGTCGCTCGCGTTTCATATCATCTTCGCGGTGGTGGGCATCGGCATGCCGGTGCTCATGGTCATCGCCGAGCGTCGCTGGCAGAAGACCGGCGACGCGATCTATCTCGAGCTGGCCAAGCGCTGGGCCAAGGGGACGGCCATCCTGTTCGCGGTAGGTGCCGTGTCCGGGACGGTGCTCTCGTTCGAGCTCGGCCTCCTGTGGCCCGGGTTCATGGAGCTCGCCGGTCCCATCATCGGCATGCCTTTCTCCCTCGAGGGCTTTGCCTTCTTCACCGAAGCGATATTTCTGGGGATCTATCTCTATGGCTGGGACCGGATCTCGCGGCGGGCCCACATCTGGGCAGGCGTAGCGGTGGCGGTGAGCGGCGCGGCCTCCGGCATCTTTGTAGTCATCGCCAACGCCTGGATGAACTCACCCACCGGCTTCGATCTGGTGGACGGCCGGATAGTGAACGTAGATCCGATCGCCGGAATGATGAATCCCATGGCGTTCCAGCAGACCCTGCACATGACGCTGGCCGCATACGTCGCCACCGGCTTCGTGGTGGCCGGGATCCACGCTTTTCTCCTCATGCTCGATCCGCACAACGCCTTTCACCGCCGGGCCATGAGCGTGGCTCTCCTGGTGGGAGTACCGGCCGCGCTGCTCCAGCCGATCTCCGGTGACCTGGCTGCCCGTGCCGTGGCCCGGTACCAGCCGGCCAAGCTCGCGGCCATGGAGGCCCATTTCCAGACTGCGGCCGGCGTCCCGCTCGTCATCGGCGGCTGGCCCGACATGGACACCGGCGAGATCCGCTACGCCATCAAAATTCCCAACGGACTCTCGCTGCTCGCCTTTCACGACCCCGGCGCGGTGGTCAAGGGCTTGAACGAGTTTCCCCGGGAAGACTGGCCCAACGTTCCCATCGTGCATACCGCATTTCAGATAATGGTAGGGCTGGGCACCTATCTGGCGTTGCTCTCACTCTGGATCGGATGGATGGCGTTCAAGCGGAAAGACCTGGCCGCCAACCGCCTCCTGCTCGGCGCGATCGCGGTGAGCGCGCCTATGGGATTCATTGCCATCGAGGCCGGCTGGACCGTGACGGAGGTGGGACGCCAGCCGTGGGTCATCTACGGTGTGCTCCGTACTGCCGATGCGGTGACCCCGATGCCGGGGCTGATCGTGCCCTTCCTTCTGTTCACCCTGCTCTACTGCTTCCTCGGCGTTGTGGTGGCCTGGCTGCTCTATCGCCAGATCATCAGGAGCCCCAAATCCACGGAATGGACCCGGACCTACCTTCCCTCCGGGGCGCGCCGTGCCTGAGCTCGGATTGGCCGATGGCATAGCCGTGCTGCTGGCGCTCTCGCTGAACGCGTATGTCCTCCTTGGCGGCGCCGATTTCGGCGGTGGCGTGTGGGACCTGCTGGCTTCCGGGGCCCGGCGCGCCCGCCAGCGCGAGGTGATCGGCCACGCGATCGGCCCCATCTGGGAGGCGAACCACGTCTGGCTGATCCTCGCCATCGTGCTCACCTTCACCTGCTTTCCTCCGGTCTTCGCCCGGCTCGGTACGGTACTGCACATCCCCTTGACGCTCATGCTGGTGGGCATCGTGCTCCGGGGCTCGGCCTTTTCCTTCCGCACCTACGATACCGAGCATGATACAGCCCAGCGGCGCTGGGGGCGGATCTTTTCCAGCGCCAGCGTGATCACTCCCATCCTGCTGGGAGTGTCGATCGGCGCCGTGGCCTCGGGCCGGGTGGTGTGGGAGCCGGGCGGAACCTTCGGGCAGCAGTTCGTGGAGCCGTGGTTCACCCCCTTCGCGTTCAGCGTCGGACTGCTCACGCTGGTGTTGTTCGCATTCCTCGCCGCGGTCTTCCTGACCCTGGAGACCCACGACCCCGATCTATGCGAGGACTTCCGGCGGCGGGCGCTGGGAGCCGGCGTCGCCGTCTTCTTCGCCTCCGCCCTGGCGTTGCTCCTCTCCGGCCAGTCAGCGCCTCTGGTTCGCGCCGGCCTGATCTCCTCGCCCTGGGCACTGCCGCTCCACCTGGCTACCGGCGTCACCGCCGTCGGAGTGCTCGCCGCTCTCTGGTTCCGCCGGTTTCGGCTGGCCCGGATCGGGGTGGGGCTCCAGGTCTCGCTCATATTCTGGGGCTGGCCCCTGGCGCAGTACCCGTTCCTGATTCCGCCCGACCTGACCATCGAGCGCTCCGCGGCTCCGGAGGCGACACTCCGGCTGGTGCTCATCATCCTGGTGGTCGGCGGGGTGGTCCTGCTCCCGTCGCTGTGGTACCTGTTCCGGATCTTCAAGTCCGGGCCGGCTGATCCGGGCGCCAGAGGAACCTGAGATGCCGCGGAGCGGATTCCTCTCCGAGCCTCTCTGCTGCAAGGGGGGCTGCCAATGACGGTAGTGACTACCTCGAGGCTCCAGCTCGTTCCCCTGAGTGCGGAGGCCATCGAGGCCCTGCTGGCAGGAGATCAGGGGCAGCTCCGCTCGCTCACCAATGCGGAGTTCCCGTTGCCGGTTGGCCCCCCACCATACATGGCCGAGTCGATGCCACTGGTGCGCGACCGGCTCCGGGTCAATCCGGCGGAGGCCCCCTGGTGGAACTGGCTGATAGTCGAACAAGACAACCAGGCCGCGGTAGGATCGGTGGCGTTCGGCGGCAGGCCGGACGAGGGGGGCGCGGTGCTGGTGGGCTATGCCATGTACCCCGCCGGCGAAGGGCACGGCTATGCGACCGAGGCGGTGGGCGCGATGGTGGAGTGGGCCTTTACCCAGCCGGGAGTGCACATAGTCCGGGCCCTGGCTCCGGTCTGGAACACGCCGGCCGTGCATGTCGCCGAGAAAGTCGGTATGCGGCCGGTGGGATCGTACGAGGACGATGAGGTGGGAGAGGTGTTGATTTACGAGAAGGTTCGTGGGTAACCGTCACCAAGCGGGCCGATCCCTCGCTACGCCCGGGACGGCGTCGCCGAGCGCAGCATCCGTCCAATCGGCTTGATCAAGAGCGCGAGCACCAGCGCCGCTGCCAACGCGTAGGCGGCCACGGCACCGAACAGCTCAGGCAGCGAGAATCCCTCGTACAGCGCCGCCACCCGGCCGCCCAGGTAATTCCCGACCGACAGCGCCAGGAACCACACCCCCATCGTGAGCCCCGCGATTCGGGCGGGAGCGAGCCTGCTTACCGCGCTCATGCCCACCGGGCTGAGGCAGAGCTCTCCCGCCGTGTGCAGCAGATAGGTCGCCACCAGCCAGAGCGGGCTCACCCGCACCCCGCCTTCCGCAGCCTTGGCCGCAAGAATGAGGACCGCAAAGCCGAGCCCCACGAGCGCCAGTCCGGCCGTGAACTTGACCAGCTCGGACGGATTGCGGGACCCCAGGCGGACCCAGAGCCAGGCGAACACCGGAGCGAGCATGATGATGAAAAGCGCGTTGAGTGATTGGAACCAGCTCGCCGGGAACTTGTATCCCAGCAGAGTCGTGTCGGTGCTCCGTTGGGCGAAGAGATTGAGAGTCGAGCCCTGCTGCTCGAAGACGGACCAGAAGACCGCCGCGCCCAGAAAGAGCACCAGCACCACGACCAGGCGCTTTCGCTCCTCGGGGGTCCACTTGGCCACGGTGAACATCCAGAGGAAGAAGGCTACGGTGATGACCAGGAGCACCACCCCGAACGACCTGCCGATCCCCTCCGCGCTGATCCGCAGCATGCCCGTCAGGGACAGAAGGGTGAGCAGCGCGGCGAGACCGAGCACGAGCGCGAGCCCGATCTGAAGCACGGCCTTCTGCCGGATGCGCGCATCTTCGGTGGGCGGGCGAACCGGCTCCAGCCCCGCGCTGCCGAGGTGCTTCCAGCCCGCGAGGTACTGCACCAGCCCGAGGAACATGCCCACTGCCGCCATCCCGAACCCCCAGTGCCAGGACGTCTCCGGGGAAATGCCGGCGGAGCTCAGGATCTGCTTGAACTCCTGACTCTGCGCCAGCCAACCGCAGGCAAGCGGGGCCAGAAAGGCTCCGGTGTTGATCCCCATATAGAAGATGGAGAATCCGGCGTCGCGTTTGGCGTCGTCCGTGCCATAGAGCTGGCCCACCATGGTGCTGACATTGGGCTTCAGCAGCCCGGTGCCGAGTACAACCAGCCCCAGACCAGTGTAGAACGTGGCTATGGATGGGATCGCCAGGCTGATGTGGCCCAGCATGATGACGATGCCGCCGTAGAGCGTAGCTCGGCGCTGGCCCAGGAAGCGGTCGGCCAACCAGCCGCCTGGAAGCGAGAGCATGTAGACCAGTGCGGTGTAGGTCCCGTAGACCACACCGGCCTTGGCGACATCGAACCCCAGCCCTCCTGCCGCTATCGGCGCGGTCATGAAAAGGATCAGGATCGCGCGCATGCCGTAATAGCTGAAGCGCTCCCACATCTCCGTGAAGAAGAGAGTGGAGAGCCCGCGGGGATGCCCGAAGAATTGGGTATCGCTACCGCGCGGGGTGACGAACGTCACTGTTCGCGCTTTTTCAGTTTGCTTTTCAGGAAGGCCAGCTGGGCTTCGACTGCCTGGCGCAGCTTCCGGTCGTGGTCTTCTCCGGCCAGGTCCTGGTCCGAACCAGTTCCAGCGCGCTCTCCGCCGGCGGCCTCGAGGTCGCGCCAGGCTTTCTCGATGGACTCGCGCCCGGTGCCAGGCGCGGCGCGGTATTCGGCGATCATCTCCGCCACCTCGCGCTCGGAGAGGGCCAGCTCCTCCCGCTGGACCTCGAGCTTGCGCTCCAGAACCGTGACCCGCTCACGATGCCGCTGGGCGAACCTCTCCGCGAGCGCGGTGGTTTCGGCGTCCGGCACCTCCGTCGCCAGCCGGCCGCGCCGCTCGGCGTCGTCGAGCTGCCGCCGCTCGACCGCCAGCTCCCGTTCGGTAGCGACGAGCGCGCTGCGCATCGTGCTGACGCCGACCTTGGCATGGAGAATGGCCTCCCGCAGCGCCCCAGCCCGTGCCCGTGGGTCGGAGCGGGTGTGGTCCCTGAGGAACCGCTCCAGCCGAGACTTCATGCTCTCGAACACGGAGCACCTCTCATCGTCTGCTCCTCGGAGATATGCCCCCTGAGAACCATCGGGAGGGCGCCGGACTGCGGCGGATCGTCAAGAGAGACCGAATGTTAGGAGTGCCCGGAAGAGCCGTCAAGCGAGCTGCCGCAAGCACCTCTATTCTGCCGGCCCGTTCCCGGGTATAATCGGGGCCTCCCTCATACAGTTGGGCCATCCTGCCGCGGAGGCCAGCAGTGGCGATCACCCTGCGCAGCTTTATGGAGACGCTCGACCGGCTTCGGACCCACCACCGGCGCCGTCTCGCGTTCCTTGCCCCGGCGCTGGAGCGGCGGCGTCCCCGGATCGCGGCAGAGAACTACGCCGCCCGGCATTCCATCGAGCACACCCTGGATCGCAAGGCCGAGCTGCGCCGGCTCGCGCCAACCTGGCCGCCCGCAGCACGGCGGTATCACCAGCTGCTGACCTACGAGCTGAACGGTCTCCGTGAGGTCATGGGCGCACTCCGGTCGGTGACCGGTGGCCGCGAGCTCGAGGAGTGCCTGTCAGAGGCCGCCGTGCAGCTCGAGCGCCTCGAGATCGAGGTGGCCTGGTGCAACCGTCTACTGGGAACGTCCGACCACCGACCTCGCGCCGTGCTCGGGTAAGATCATGCCCCACCGGGCCGAGACCCTGGACCAGGGCCGGTGGATGGAGCTGTGGAACCGCCTGGGCGCCGAGGGAAGCGGGCTCTCGGTATTTGCCCATCTCGCCGCCTGTTACGCAGAGCCCGGCCGCGCTTATCACACCGCGGAGCACATCCGGAATTGCCTGAGCCAGCTCGACCGGGCCCGCGATATCGCGCGGCGTCCCGACGAAGTAGAGGCCGCCATATGGTTTCATGACGCGGTGTACCTGCCCGGCGGCTCCGATAACGAGGATCGCAGCGCCGGTCTGGCCCAAACCGCGCTCCTGGCCTGTGGGGTGTCGCCCGGCATCGCTGGTCGCATTGCCGACCTGGTGCTCGCCACCCGGCACCTCGACCTACCCGGCGATCCCGATGCCCAACTGCTCTGCGACATCGACCTGTCCGTCCTCGGCCGGGAGCCCGAAGCCTTCGATGAGTTTGAGCACCGGATCCGGCAGGAATACGACTGGGTACCCGAGGCGGTCTATCGGGGCGCGCGCTGCGAGATCCTCGCCGGGTTTCTGCGGCGTGCTGCCATCTATCAGACCGACTTCTTCCGCAACCGATACGAGGCTCCGGCGAGAGCCAACCTCCAGCGTATGATCGCCCGTCTCAGCGGCTGAATCTCCAGCTCAGCGAGCCGATTCGGGCAGATACCGCAGGAACCAATCCCTCGCGAGGTGCGCCACGACCTCCAGCGTCCCCGGTTCCTCGAACAGGTGCGTGGCTCCAGGCACGATCTCCAGCCGGGTCACGGTTTGCATTCGGGCCATGGCAGCCCGGTTCATTTCGAGGACCGCAAGGTCCCGGCTCCCCACGATGAGAAGCGTCGGCGCCCGCACCCGGGGCAATGCATCGCCGGCCAGATCCGGGCGGCCGCCCCGGGAGACCACGGCGGCAACGCGATCCGGCACGGTGGCCGCAGCAACCAGGGCCGCGGCGGCGCCGGTGCTCGCCCCGAAGCATCCGATTCGGAGCGACCGGGTCGAGGGATCCTCCCCCAGCCAGCGGGTGGCTGCGACCAGCCGTTCGGACAGCAGGGGGATGTCGAAGCGGAGATGGGCCGTGTGCTGATCAACCGCTTCCTCCTCGGGAGTAAGCAGGTCGATCAGCAGGGTTGCGAGACCGGCCGCCTGAAGCTCGCCGGCCACGTACCGGTTCCTGCTGCTGTGCCGGCTGCTGCCGCTGCCGTGAGCGAACAACACTATACCGACCGCGCCTTCGGGGACCTGAAGGTCACCCTCGAGCATGGCGGGGCCGGCCCGTATCCGCACGATCCCCGTCTCGTTCACTGCGGGTTTCATGGCCGTGACCTCCGTCTTGGAGTGGAGAGATTGGGAGAGGGGGCGCTGGAGATCACGTCGTCCAGGTGCACCGGCTCTCCGTCAGCGCGGGTCTTGCCTTCTTCGAGCAGCGACTTGAGCCGCACCATGTCCTCGTCCATGGCCCGCTTGGGGTCGGCGCCGAACAGTGAGGCGACGGCATGGCCCAGGGCACCCGCGGGCGGATTGTAGGACATCTGCACATCGATCTCGGTGTTGCCTTCGGGAGTGGGACGGAAGCGGACCCGGCCCGCGGTTTCTACCGTCGATCCTTCGACGCTCTTCCACGCGATGGCCTCGTTGAGCACCCGCTGAGTGACGACCGCATCCCACTCGATGGGAACGCCCGCCGGCCCGGCCGCGACCCAGTGTGACCGGGTGTCGTCGATCCTGCGGACCTCACGCAGGTGCGACATGAACCGGGGAAACTGCTCGAAGTTGCTCCACAGCTCCCAGACCCGCTCCACCGGCGCTGCCACCGTGATGGTCTTCTGTACGTCTACCGCGCGGCGCCCCGCTCCAGCTCCGACCAACCGGCGGGCCGGGAGGTTGGTCAGGGCTCGGGTGAGGAGGCCGAAACCGGCGGCGGTCAGAGCGTTTCGCGCGGGTCCCCTGGTGCGAACGCCTTTGAGCACCATCAATCCGCCGATCGTACCCGTCACCAGACGAATGGCCGGGGCCCAGTTCTCTTGCAGCAGCTCCGGCCGCTGCTCTCGCGGGCGCCCCGAGCCCTGGAGCGCGGGAACCCCGTCGGCGCTGCTATGCACCTGCAGCTCGTTCCGCACTTCCTTCACGCCGCGGACCTCGCGGACCCGGCCGATCAAGTCGTCCACCTCATCCGCCAGAACGTCACCGCTGAGGGTGACCTGCCCGTTGAGGACATTTACGGTGATCGCACCGGGATGAGAGACGACCCGGCCGATGGCGGATCGGACTCGCTCGTGCAGCACCGCGTCATCCGCCTGATCGTTCTTCAAGCGAGAGCGTAACGAGGCAGCGGCGCCCACCGCACGGTTCCGGGTGTCGCGCGCCGTGGCCGACAGCCCGTCACCCAACTTGTTGCCGGTGTGCACGATCCGGTCGCGAAGCAGCGAGCGGCGCCGTGCTCCCCGGGCCGGGTCGAGTAAGTACATCGCCCCGGCACCCAGGATGATCCCTCCGATCAATCGGTCCTGACGTTCCATAGGTCCTCCTGTCCTTACAGGCCGGTTGGGAATGTCTCCGGTGGCTCGCCCTGATCCCAGCCGGCGTTCCGATCCAGCGGCTCAACCGCGCTGGTCTTGTCCAGGTGGATGACCGCGTCGAACTGCTGGGGCAGCCGGGCCTCAAAATAGTGGCTGACCCGCTCGGTTTCCGGGTGATAGATCACCCCGATGGCCCGCTCGAGCCTGATCTCGCTGAGGGCCTCGTGCAGCCGGTCGTCGCCCTTGATTGGCAGCAGAAAGTCCGGAACACCCACGCTATGGAACAGCGCCTCGAAGCTGCCGGGCAGCCCCGGCCGTACCCGCTTCCGCTCGGCGGGAGCATCCCAGTCGGAAGCGGCCGTGACCGACCCATGGTAGGTGCTGAACCCCACCAGCACGGCCTCGGCTCCGAAGCGCTCGCGGGCCAGCTGGCCGATGTTCCACTCGCCCATCTCGCCCATCGCGGTGGCCCGGGCGTCGCCGATATGGGAGTTGTGCTCCCATACCACCACCTTCGCCGTGACGCCCTTGCGCCCGAGGTGGGCGATGAGGGCCTCCAGCGTCTCGGCCATGTGACGGTCGCGCAGGTTCCATGACTCCACCCTGCCGCGGAACATGGTGCGGTAGTACTCCTCGGCGTTTTTCACCAGCCGGGCGTTCTGCTCGACGTAGAAGATCTCGTCCTCGGGAATCTGGCCGTCGCGCTGCACCAGTTCTGCCGCGCGGCGCTGGAGCTCGAGGAGCTGCTGGACAGCCTGGTCCTCGCACGACCGGGTGAGGCCGAACTCGGCGGCATAGCCGTAGGCCTGGGTATTTTCGCCGAAGGCATCGAAGCAGCTGTAGCGGTAACGGGCCCGGGCAGCGGCCTCGGGGTCCACCTCCTCGAGGAAGCGGATAACCTCATCCATCGACGCGAAAAGCGAATAGAGGTCGAGCCCGTAAAAGCCGACCCCATCGGGTTTCGACGAGCCGAGCTCGTTGTGCCGGCGCAGCCATTCGACGAAGGCGAGGACATCGGTGTTACGCCACATCCAGCGGGGAAATCGCTCGAAGTCGTCCAGCGCATCCAGGGCGGTCCGGTCGCTGCCGGCTCGCCGGACCCAGCGATTCACCCGATAGGCGTCGGGCCAGTCGGCCTCCACGGCAACCGCGTTGAAGCCCATTTCCTCTATCAGCCGTTGAGTGATCCGGGCCCGTTCCCGGTAGAACTCGTGAGTGCCGTGGCTGGCCTCGCCGAGAAGCACGACGCTGGCATTTCCAATCAGCTCGAGCAGGGGATCGTAGTCGTCGGCCGCTCCGGTGAGCGGGCGCGCCGCCTCCCGAATGGCGACCGTGGTTGGCACCGTAATTGTGCTGGGCATGCTCAGCTCCTCACTGCGCCGCTACCACTCTCGCGGCCGCCCGGCGCAGCAACTCTCTGACTTCTTCGTCCGTGGTCTGGGAGAAATCCTGGTACCAGTTGCCGACCGCGAAGAACGGCTCGGGGGCCAGGGCACAGATGACCTCGTCCACTTCCTTCTTCAGGGCCTGGCACGTCTCGGGGGCTGCCACCGGCACCGCCACGACGAGCCGCTCTGGATTTTGAGACTTGATGGCCGCCACCGCGGCTCTCATCGTGGAGCCGGTGGCGAGGCCGTCGTCCACCAGAATCACGGTGCGCCCGCGCACTTCGGGCTGAGGCCGGTCCCCCCGGTAATTCCGCTCCCGGCGCTTCAATTCATGCTCTTCATCAGCGGCAACGGTCGCGATCAGCCGGTCGGGGATGGCGAGGGCGGACACTACCTCGTCGCTGATAATGCGGACACCGCCGGAGGCGATCGCCCCCATGGCAAGCTCTTCCTGACCCGGCACGCCGAGCTTGCGAACCAGCATCACGTCGAGCGGCGCATTCAGTGCCCCGGCGAGCTCGTACCCCACCGGTACCCCGCCCCGGGGCAAGGCCAGCACGAGAAGATTGGGCCGCCCGGCATAGTGCGCCATTGCGGCCGCCAGGCGACGGCCGGCTTCAAAACGGTCCCGGAATCGGGCTCCCATCATTCGCCGCTCCTACTACACCGTTGGATGGATACGAGGGCGCGCTGGGGTGAGATGTGATTGAGGTCACGTTTTTAGAGGGTTATCTTCTCTCCATGTGGCGGGCCCTGATCGGTGGTTTGCTCCTGATTGTCGCCTGCGACCGTCCCGGTGATGGTCGCGGCCGTGAGGCAACAGCGGCCTGCGGCCTCGCCGCTCTGGCCGGCCCCACCGCACTCCTGACCCAGTTCAGCATTCCCGACCAGACGCTGGGTTCGCCGCCGGAGAATCTTCCCGAGCGGCTGGTGGCCCGACTGGTGGCGGGGCCGGCCTATCCGGCCATCGTCGGACGCGCGGACTCTCGCTGGATCGTGGGAGTGGAGGGAGCCCTGCCGCCCAATGTGAAGCCGGGGTTCGGGGTGTTGGTGCTGAATCAAAGCGGGAAGGCGCGCGGAGTCCTGCTCTACGAGGGCACGCCGGTGGAAGGAGCGCCGGAGATCGGAACGGTGTCGATCGGCAGCGCCACGGCGCCTCTGATCGGCATCCAGCTCGACCCCTCCAAGATCGAAGACCCTCGCTGCCCTCTGTTTCCGGATTCAGTGATCCAGTGAGCCATCCCCACATCGCGGTGAGTGGGGTGGTACGTACCTGGGACGGTTCCGATCGAACCGGGGTCAACGCCGCCTATGTGGGCGCGGTCCTCGCGGCAGGCGGTGTTCCGCTGATCCTATCCCCGTTGATGGGACCATCGCTCGCCGGCTCCGCGCTGGATGGATGCGCAGGTCTGGTCCTTACCGGTGGCGAGGACATCCACCCTTCCTGGTACGGCGCCGGACCATCCCCGCACCTGAGTCCGCCGAGCCAGGAGCGGGACCTGTTCGAGCTGGCGCTCTTTGCCGTGGCGCGCCAGCGCGAGCTGCCCATCCTGGGCATATGCCGGGGAATCCAGCTGATCAATGTGGCGCTCGGAGGCACCCTCATTCAGGATCTCCCGTCCGAGCGCGGCGGTCCCGTCAACCATCGTCCCGCCGACTCGCGGGAGACCCGCAGCCACCCGGTTCGGCTCCAGCCGGGCAGCCGGGCGGCGGCGGCGCTGGGGACCACCAGCCTGACGGTGAACTCGTTCCACCATCAGGCCATCAAAGACCTCGCACCGGGGCTCATAGCCACCGGCTGGACCGGCGACGACCTGGTAGAGGCGGCCGAGTCCCCGCCGGACGCCTCCTGGATACTGGGAGTGCAATGGCATCCTGAAGAGATGTACCTGGACCGGCAGGCACCGGAGCAGGGGCTGTTCCGGGCCCTGGTCAGCGAAGCGGAGCTGGCCTCCGGCGGGTCAGTGGGCAGCAGGAGGAAAGAGAACCCGGTCGCTCACGCCGTTGAGCGCACTCCGTAAAGCGGAGAACCGGTCGGCCGCCGTCCGGAGCACGCCACCGAGCCCGTACTGATCCGCCAGCGCATGGCCCGAGGCCAGGCCGAAGCCGCGGCTGCCAAGCGCATCGTAGTAGCTCACATCCGGTCCCGCTTTGCGGAGGCGCCGGGCAGCGATATAATCGGGAAAGAGTCCCGCGAGCCAGAGGGCGTAGTTGCCGAGGTGGACCATTACCCTGAAGCGCCGATCGCCCTCGGTGGCTTCCAGATCCGCCAGGATGTCCACCAGGTAGCGGTGCCGCTGGTCGTCGTTCCAGCCTATGCGAAAGGCCCGATCGCGCTGCCCGAACTCCAGAAGGAGTGCGGCCAGGTAGTCAGCCAGATCCCGGTCCTCCAGAGCGGAACGCCGCAGGGCATGGCGTACCAGGACGTAAAAGAAGAGGGCCTCGGACGGAAGCAGCATCGAGCGCACCGTCAGCAGACGCTCGAGCAGGTCGGGCGAGTCGAGCAGTGAGTCGGGTCCCTCGGTCACCAGCCGGCGCTCCAGGTAGGCGCGGCGGTGCCCGGAACCCCGGCTCAGAAGCAGGATCACCAGCTGCAGGTCTGCCGCGGTCAGGCGGCCCCGGACATTTGCACGGATCATGACTATCTCCCCATCGACCAAACTCGCGTCACCGCCGGCCGGCGTGGCCGGGCCCGCTCTCGATCTCGATCTCGTCCGCCGGCTGACCGCTTTCGGCCAGGAGGTCGCGGGCACCTTGCGGCGCGCGTCCGTGATCGATCTGCTGGTCAGGCACGTGAGGGAAGCGCTGAGTCCCGGCGAGATCGCCATCGCCTTGTTTCAGCGCGAAGCCGAGACCATCGACTTCGTGCTGGGCTGGCCCCCGGGTCGATCCAATCCGCGGCCCTTGCTGGAGCTGGCGACCCGGCGTGGGCCCCTCCTGATCAACGACGGGCTCGACACCGTGCTTCGGGAGGCCGGCCTGACTCCTCCACCGCTCACGGTTGGAAGCTGGCTGATCGCTCCCTTCGTCGCCAAGGGTAGAGTAACCGGTGCCATCGCCGCGCGCGGTGAGGCAGGTCGCTACATCCCCGCCGACCTGGCCCTGCTCGAGGGCCTGGTCTCGCAGGCCAGCATCGCACTCGAGAGTGCCCGGCTGGTAGACCTCCACGACGACGGGCGGCGAACCTGGCAGGAGGTGGTGGACGCCATTTCGCCCGCGCTCTGTATCGTGGATCGAAGCGGAGCCATCCGGCGAGCCAACCGGGCGTTTGCCGACCTGGTGAACGCACCCCCCGCAAGCCTCATCGGCCGCCCCTGGCAGGCCTTCATTCCGCCCGAGTGGACTGCCGATCTCCAGCGCACGCTCGACCAGCAAGGAGCGGGCCGGGAGGTCGAGCTCAGAACCGGCGAGCGCACCTATGCCGTTACCGTCGTTCCGATTAGCAGCACGGACCGGAGCGCCGAAGTGCTGCTCTTCGACGACCAGACCGAGCGCCGGCGGTTGCAAGACCAGCTGATCCAGTCGGAAAAATTGTCGGCCATCGGGCAGCTCATCGCCGGTATCACCCACGACCTCAACAATCCGCTGGCATCGGTGCTGGGCTTCGCCGACTTCCTGACCGAGGTCCCCCACGTCCCCGCGAGCATACGGGAGCCGCTCACCGTCATACGGGAGGAGGCCGAGCGGGCCTCCAGCATAGTGAGAAACCTACTGGGCTTTGCCCGGAAGCAGGAACACCAGCGGAGGCCCACGGCGCTGAAGCCGCTGCTCGATGCCACTTTTGCGCTCCTGCGCAACCAGCTCATGGCAAACCGGGTGGAGGCGAGCATCGAGATCGAGCCCGACCTGCCCATGCCCGACATCGACCCCAACCAGATCCAGCAGGTGTTCGTCAACCTGATCAACAACGCGGCCCAGGCCATCGCCTCCACCGGCCGGCCGGGCACAGTGCTGGTGCGGGCGCGCCGCTGGCTCGACGGCGTCGCGATCGATGTCATCGACGATGGGCCCGGCATGTGCGAGGCGCTCGCGGCGCAGGTTTTCGAGCCCTTCTTCACCACCAAGGCGGAAGGCGAGGGTACCGGCCTCGGCCTGTCGATCAGCCAGGGTATCGTCAAAGAGCACGGTGGCAGGATCATGCTCTCCAGTGAGGAGGGCAAAGGGTCCACCTTCACGGTGCAGCTCCCGACCTGTTCGCGGGCCCCGGCTCCCGCGACCGATGCGGATACCCGTGCTCCCACCAGGCGACTCCGGGTGCTGGTGGTGGACGACGAGCCGCACATCCTGCACTACATGACGGCGACTCTGGAAGCGTGGGGGCACATTCCCGTGGTCGCGAGCGATGGTGAGGAAGCCCTGAACCGCGCGAGCACGGAGGAGTTCGACCTGATCATCTCCGATCTCCGGATGCCCAAGTCGGGCGGGCGGGAGTTCTACGAGGAGCTCGGCCGCCGCAATCCCGCCATGGCCGCCCGCCTGGTCTTCAGTACTGGTGACACCGTCCGCGGCGACACGCTCTCCTTCCTCGAGAGGCTCGACCGGCCCTACCTCCACAAACCGTTCAGCCTGGCCGAGCTGCGGACTCTCCTGGCCGACGTGGTGCGGGAGAGCGGCCCCCACGCCGCGGTGCGCGAGGGCTCAACCTGGTCAGCGGACGTCGCACCCAGGACGTGAGCCGGACGATCGTCCACGTCGCTTCCGGCCGCGAGTGGCGTGGCGGACAGCGGCAGGTCTGGTTGCTCGCCCGCGCCCTGGGCCGGCAGGGAGTAGACCAGGTGGTCGTTACCGGCGCAGGCACCGAGCTGGCTGGGCGCCTCAGGTCGGCCGCTATCCCGGTGCGGCCGGCAGTGTGGCGCGCCGGGCTCGATCCCCGGGTACTATGGACGATTCTGGGTGAGCTCCGCCGGCGCGAGGCAGTGCTTCACGCTCACGACGCGCACGCGGTCACCCTGGCCGGCGTGGCCGCGGGGCTCACCCGCACTCCGCTCGTCGTCACCCGTCGAGTCGACTTTCCTCTCCGCCGACCAGGCTTCTGGGCCCGCGCCGACCGGGTAATCGCAATCTCCCGAGCCGTGGCAGACGCGCTGGAGAGCGACGGGATTGCCCGCGACCAGATCAGCGTCGTTCACTCGGGCATAGCCCTGGAGACCACCAGCTCCGTCACCCGTTTCGGCATACGAGGCCAGCTCGGTCTGGCGCCGAACACACCTGTGGCCGCCAACGTCGCCGCACTCGTCCCCCACAAGGATCACCTCACCCTCCTGGCTGCCGCCAAGCGGCTGGAGCGCCGGCTGCCGGACCTTCACTGGGTCGTCGCGGGAGAGGGCGAGCTCAGGCCCGAGCTGGAGAGCAGAATCCGGGAGCTGGAGCTTCGGGACCGTGTCCACCTGATGGGTCACATTGACAATCCGGCCCGCCTCATTGCCGACGCAGACCTGTTCGTCATGAGCTCCCGGCAAGAAGGGTTGGGGACCTCGGTTCTCGACGCCATGGCGCTTGGCATCCCGGTTGCTTCCACCGGGGCCGGCGGGCTGCCCGAGATGCTGGAAAACGGAGCCGGCCTGGTAGTTCCGGTGCAGGACCCGAACGCCCTCGCGGACGCGGTGGCATGCATTTTCAGTGACAGCAGGCTACGAGCGCGGCTGGTGGAGCGTGCCCGGGCGGAGGTGCTTCGGTTCAGCGACCGCCGGATGGCAGAGGAGGTTGGATCGGTTTATCGTTCGTGCGCCCATTCTCTTGGCGGCTCATGATTTACGTTTGCATTCCAAGCTATAACGAGGCCCCTACCATCGGGCTCCTTCTATGGAAGGTCCGGCAGGTCTTTGCCGCCTTTCCGCGAGAATACCAGCTGCTCGTACTGGACGACGGATCCAACGACACGACGGCGGAAGTACTCGAGCGGTACACCCGGGTGCTTCCTCTTACCGTGACCCGGCACGCGGAGCGTACGGGGTACGCCGCCAGCGTCGAGGAGCTCCTGCGCCAGGCGGTGGAGCGAACCGACCGTCCCAAGCGAGACTCCGCCATTCTCATGCACGCCGATTTTGTCCACAGTCCTAATTTCATCCCCGACCTGGTACGCCGGATCGAGAGCGGCGCCGACATCGTGGTAGCGCAGGGCAAGCTCGAGGGAGAGCCCTCGCGCCTGCGGCGCTGGGTGCGGCGGCTCGCTCCGATTCTGCTCCGGGGAAGCGTTAGAGTCCCCGGCGTCTCCGATGTGGTTTCGGGGTTCTCAATCTTCCGGCTGGTCACGCTGCGCAACGCCCTTCGCGGCCAACCGGGGCCGCTCCTCACCGCCCAGGGCTGGGCGGCTAACGCCGAGCTGTACGACCGCACCGCGCGGCATGCTCGCAGGGTGGAAACGATCGCCGCCGTGGAGCGGTGTGACCTCCGCCAGCGGCCCAGCCGGGTCAGCTCCTGGGACGCGGCGACGGCGGTGTGGCGCTCTCGGGGTTCGCTCCGCCCGGCAGCGGCCGCGCCGTCTGAATCCGGCGGGGCACGGGAGTCACGGCGTCAGGCCGAGGCGGCCTCATGACGGCCACCCTGGGACTGGTCATAGCGCTACTGCAGGCGGCCTCACCCGGACCCCCTCCTGCCGATGCCCGGCCCTTCGCGGTGGGCGAGAAGCTCAGCTACAGCGCCAAGCTGGGCATGCTGACCCTGGGCTCCGGCACGCTGGAGGTGGCGGCGATCGACACCGTGCGGGGAGTGGAGAGCTTCCGGCTCCGCTTCAGGCTCCGCGGGAAGACGCCCTTCTACTCGCTCGACGACGTGCTGGAGTCCTGGGTCGGCACCTCGGACCTGATCTCCCGCCGCTTCGTCCAGGACTTCGTCGAGAACGACAAGCCCCGACACCGCCTCTTCGAGATATATCCCGACTCGGGATTCTTTCGCCAGCAGGGGCTGGACACTACGTTCGCCACACCGCCCGAGCCGCTCGACGACGCGGGATTCTTCTACTTCGTCCGGGTAACACCCCTGGAGGTCGGCCAGAGGTACAGCTACGACCGCTACTTCCGGAGCGAGAAGAATCCCGTAACCATCAGGGTGCTGGAGCGGGAGAGGATGGAGCTGCCGGATGGCCGCAAGGTACAATGCCTGGTGCTTCATCCGACGATCGACACCAAGGGACTCTTCTCGAAGCGGTCGGATACTCGCATCTGGTTGACGGATGATGAGCGGCGACTCCCGGTGCAGATCCGCACCAAGTTCCCCTTCGGCACTATTACCCTTCGGCTCAAGGACATGGTTTTGCCTGGCACGACCACTTCCGCCATGAGCGACTGAGCGTGCCCTACCGCGAGGCCGACCTGAGCCGGCTGACGACCATTCCGGTCGCAGGGCGGCGGAACAAGGTCGACCAGCGGCTGCTGGCATCTCCACCTGGAACCGACCGCAGCTTTGCCGCTTTCCTCGCCAGCCTGCCCGAAGTGCTGGCGGCTCACGACCTCCGCCAGGTCGTCGGCGCGGTGGCCACCGCCCACCAGAACCGCCGTGGCGTGATCCTCCTGCTCGGCGGGCATGTGATAAAAGTGGGCCTGGGCCCGCTCATCAATTCGTGGGTTGCGCGGGGGATTGTCACCCACATTGCCTTGAATGGCGCCGCCGCGATCCACGATTTCGAGCTCGCTGCATTCGGCGGAACCAGTGAGGATGTGGAAGCCGGTCTGGAGGACGGCAGCTTCGGTATGGCCGAAGAGACCGGGGCCGAGATGAACGCTGCCATCACCGCCGCGGCCCGGTCGGAGCAGGGAATGGGCGAGGGCATCTCCCGTGCGCTTGCCGGCCGCAAGCAGCTTCCCGGCGCGGACGCATCCATCCTGCTGGCGGCCCTGCGCCACGAGGTGCCGGTTACGGTTCACGCTGCCATCGGCGCCGAGATAATCCACCAGCATCCCCGGACCGACGGGGCCGCCATCGGGGCCACCAGCCACCGCGATTTTCGCCGGCTGGCCGGCTCGATGCCGGACCTGCACCAGGGAGGTGTGGTGCTCAACTGGGGCAGCGCCGTGCTGATGCCCGAGATCTTTCTCAAGGCCCTGACTATCGCCCGCAATCTCGATGGCGGGCGACCCACCCACTTCACCGCGGCAGATTTCGACATGCAGCGGCACTACCGGCCCCGGGTCAACGTGGTGCAGCGGCCCACCCGCACCGGCGGTGCGGGGTTCCTGCTGACCGGGCACCATGAGATTCTGATTCCGTTGCTGGTGTGGGGGGTGCTGGAGGGAGTCGGGAGTCGGGAGTCGGGAGTCGGGCGCCCAGAAAAGGCGATCAGGAGCGAGGGGAACAAGAAGCGCGAGCCTAGGTAGCCGGGACCCTGTTCAGCTGCGGTCCAGACTCCCGACTCCTGACTCCTGACTCCCGACTTCAGCTCCCCGCAATCATCTCCCGCACTCGCGCCGCCGTTTCCGGGGCAAATACCTTCAACACCAGGTAGATCATGAAGCCCACGAAGGCGAACCAGAGCACGGCGCCAAGCAGCCCGACGATCAGGCCGAACAGCCCGAACACGAATTTCAGCAGGATGATCGTGACCAGGGCCAGGACCGCGAATCCCAACAGGTTCCGGAGCATTTCAGTCTC
The DNA here is from genome assembly GCA_050733075.1 of Gemmatimonadales bacterium. GTDB lineage: Bacteria > Gemmatimonadota > Gemmatimonadetes > Gemmatimonadales > GWC2-71-9 > CAVVWJ01. The sequence goes on along the minus strand of JBOHSD010000004.1, from coordinate 477 downwards.
CTCGCAGAGCGGGTCAGGCCTGCCGTACGCCCCCGCGTTTCAAATAGTTTCATAGGAGGCGGGTGGCGTCTACCTATGATGCAATAGTGGTCGGCGGCGGAGCCATGGGGGCCGCCTGCGCCCGAGAGCTGGCGTCATCGGGGCGCCGGGTACTTGTCATCGAGCCCGGCGGTAGCATGGGTCAGGCCTGGCAGGCGGCGGCCGGGCTGCTGGCGCCGCAAATCGAAACCGGCTCGGACGACCCGCTGCTCGAGCTGGGCCTGGCGGCGAGAGAACACTACCAGCCCCTCGCTGCCGCGCTCCACGAGACCACCGGTATCGATCTGGCCCTGTGGCAAGGCGGGATCGCCCGGGTGGCGGTCACCGAGGTGGAGTCGGCCGAGCTGAGATCGAAGGTAGCGTGGCAACAGGAGCACGGCCACGCCTGCGACTGGCTCGATGCCGGCGAGGTGAGCCGGCGGTGGCCCTGGTTGGGGG